>QBMK01000009.1 GCA_003249035.1 Pseudanabaena sp. | reverse complement strand
TAAACTCAATCATTTTGCTCTCAAGGCTAAACTCTACTTCAATGCTATTAGGGCTAGTTTCTCTCTTCTCCAAAAACTTGCTATTCCTTCCACGTAACATCAGTCATCAATCACTTTGATCACTAAGTCACCCATCCGAATTTTACTAATCCTTGAATCAAGTTGATTAATCGTTGGTTCAGTTAAATCTATTCGAGGACTAGCAAACATTGCGAAAGTGAATGGTTGCAAAAATCTAATTAAGATAGCGATCACAAATACCAACAAAAACAAACGAGACTTACCCAAGACTGTCATGGTATTTTGTCCAACAATCTGATGATTTAGTTATATCTATGATCTGAAATTAAATTTAATTTTTATGAGTACTTAATAGAGATTTACTATTGAAAAGTGCAGAAAAAATTTCCAAGTTTACATCTATCCCATTAGGTTTTTTCCGTTCTTTCCACCATTCTAATGAGCAATACAGTAAGACTATGAGCTTTTGGTGTTGTTCAAGAGCGACATCTTGAAATTTTAGAGCTACATTTGCAAATCTATCTTGATTTGCAAAACGGATTACTGTACATTTAACATTAAATCCATGTTCCACAAATTCTAATAATCCATCTTGGGAATTATGAATCTTGGCTAGTTCATTATTTTTGTTTAGCGTAAGACTTGCGCCTTCTTCAGAAAGATCGTTTGTATAGCCCCAGTAAGCTTTATCATCAATTGTTATCTTACAAAAAGCACATAAGGGAAACCGATCAACTTCACGACGCTCAGGTTGATCGATCGAAGAAAGCACTGCCACTGCCATAATTATAAAGTTATAAATCGACCAAAACAGGAGAAATTCTTTGCCTACATATTCATGTTGATTAATTTCCCAAACTCCAAATAAATATCCTCCATAATGGATAACTATGGAAATCACTGTTAAGCCCATCATGATCCACAAGGGATAAGTATGACTGAAGTTATAGTTTTTTCTGTCTGTTTTAACTCCCTTACGGGTAGCATTCGATGCTTTAGCAAAGGGATTTCTTAAAATCAAAGATAAACGACCAATAGCAGGGAAACAAAATGCAGTTTCATAGACTTCATTCCACATAGCGGACAAACGTTTACCTGTTGCCCAGCCAAATACAAATATGAAGGCGATCGCAAAAGGCGCTGCGAAGTAAAGATACTCAGGAACAGATGAAATCAAAGGAGCTGTTCCTAGAAATAAACTTAACAAAGGCATTATCAAAGAAATAAGCCTAACAACTGGATTAAAGCAAAAGAAAATCAAAGAAACATGAAAGCTTTTTTGTATCCAGTTCAATTTAGTCCATATATGCAAATCTTTGCGAAAATAAACCTGAACATTTCCTTGTAACCAACGTAACCGTTGATCAAGAAAATCAGCAAACGTACGAGTAGATTCACCCATACTCAATAGTTCATTCAGATATGCAATACAACCTCCATTTGTGAGTAACTTAATTGAAGTTTGATAGTCTTCAACACAACAACCAGTGTAATAACCACCAACTGCCTCGAGACTACTTCGACGAACTACATAAGATGTTCCACAACAAATCACACAGTTACCATTATCTCGCCCGGGCTGAAAATGTCCAAAGAAATGCTCCATATCATTGGGCATCTTGTCGGAAATCCCAAGATTACGCGCATGATAGTCAGGATTATAGAAAAACTGAGGAGTCTGAACGAGATCGTATTTAGAGTTCTGAAAAAAACCAACCGTGCGCTTCAAGAAATTTGTAAATGGAACAAAATCAGCATCCATGATAGTAATTAGCTCACCATCGGTTTGAGGCAATGCATTATTCAGATTGCCAGCCTTAGCGAATTTATTGTCAGGACGAGTAATGTATTTACAACCAAGTTCTTCTGCCATTTTTTGAATGTGCGGACGACGTGTATCATCCAAAATATAGACTGTTTTATTTGGATAATCCATAGCCAGACAGCCAATGGCTGTTCGCCGCACAACATAGTCTGGTTCCTTATAAGTTGGTACAAATACATCGACTGAAGGAAGATATTCGCCTGCAATTACATATTTCTCATATCGATCTGCTTCTTGTTTCCTTTTAGATTCTGTTGTCCAAGTTGTTTGAAAAAGATACAGCAAATAAGTACTAATCCATAACAGTTCATTCATCAGCAAAATAATGCTTACTATCACGCTCAACCAGTGCGTTGTATTTAACGTAGCAGTAGCGCGCCAGAACAAATAGCGAATTGCCAAGATGCTGACAACTGTATGAGCAATCAAACGCGTAAAATTATTTGCTGGCAGCCAAATTAAAGTTAAACAAAAAGCTATGATCGCCATTGCTGGCATAACTATATCGACTAAGGAAAGTGGCAATCTTAGGAAGTTTGGTAAAGGTCTAAATACTAAGGGATTTACTGTTTGAAATGGTAGTAAAGTTGGGCGATTAATTGATAAAAATATGCTAGCTATAAAAATTGTGATACTAAGTATGAAAAGTCCCCAAACCCATGGAGAAATTAATTGTGGAGCAACTGACTCTCGTTTTACTCCTAATTTTAATGCTGATTCAGGAAATCCAATTTTTTTAGACTTATCCGACTGCAGTGTTGATTTCATGTCTTTAAAGCTAATTTTAAACTATAACTAGAATTGCAACTTGAGACAAATTTTCAAGCAAAACGAAACGTTACTTGTCGTTATATTCAATTTAAGGTCTTACAGTAAAAATTTACATATCTACATAGTATATTTTTTGATTATAGCGGTCAAGGCAATCTGATTACCTATTGAGTGTTACCCTTCCTGTAAAGCCAACATAACAGAAAACATTAGGCGCTCCTATATCAGAATTTTTGTCAAGACTAACTCTGACCTGTGTCGTACGAGGTAAGTTTTGGGGAATCGTAATGGCAACATCTTCTCCTGCTTTAAAACGCCCTAAACCAGATCTAATCAGGCTGACTGTTCCATTTAAGACCAAATTTCTTAAACCGTATAATTCAATTTTGGCGGGCATCCCAATCTGAATTGCCTCAACTGATCGTTCCTCCACATATACATCTACCCAGCGTCTAGTACAATCGATCATCTGACCCACAGATTGCTCTTGGCGAACAAGCTGACCTGCTCGGGCATCTAATTTCCAAATCACTCCAGAGACTGGTGCTTTCACTTGCGCATTTCGGCGGCGCTTAACATCGGCTTTAGCTTCAGTCAGTTCGCCCTGCGCGTCAGAAATACTTTGACGTAGGGCTGCAATAGTACGTTGTTGGTTATCGATTTGCAATTGAGCCTCTTCTAATCGAACTCTAGGATCATAGTTGCTACGGGTGTTTGCAAGAGTTAGCCCGATAGAAGCGGCTTCTCGATTAGCAAGTATGCTTTGCCTCCGAGCCTCAAGGCTTTCAACTTCAGATTGCCGTGCCAGAAGTTCGGCTTTTGCTAAATCAAGAACAGCTTGAGAATATGCCCCTTCTTTTTGAAGAAATACAGCACGATTATAATTAATCTCGGCAAGTTTAGAACGAGCAATTGCGCCTCTAAGATCAGACTCAAATTGTTCAATCTGATCGCTGTAATCACTAACTTCAAGACGCGTTTGATTTTGGTCGTCCGACTTTAGTAATTCTAGTAAAGTAAGAGATTGCTTAAGTTGTCCTTCGGCAATAATAAGTTGGGATTGTTGACTACTGAGGCGACTACTAGTTTGACTTACTTGAAGACTGCTAACTTGATCATTTTCAACAGACAGCAAAATACTATCTTTTTCGATGATGCTACCTGTATCTGCATTCAAAGATTTGACAATGCCTTCTTGAGGAGTTTTTATGTCAATCACAACACCATTAACAATTGCATCTAAACTTGTAACCGAGGTGAATCTTGATTGTATTAGACGAATTGCCCAAGCTAGTAACCCAATACTAACTATAACAATCAAAATATTTGCAATAAGTGAACGATTAAAGCTCTGTGTTTTTGATTCTTCGTTTTTTTCCACTTTTAAGCTAGCCGTTATTTGGATTTTTTACAATTCATTTAAAGCATAAAAAATAGCATATATGGTCTATTTATAGTGAATATAGTGCAAGAAATTTTGTAAATGGGTTGTTCCGATTTTAAGATATTAGAACTGTTTGGCTAATCGGAGACACGCACTGAAACGCAAATTTAATAACAATGAAAAAGACATAAATACAATACGTCGATCTCCCTTTAGCTGCCTAGTACAGCCTGTTCTAAGGGATTGTTACGCAGTGAAGTAGAATAATCATTCCTCATCAATGCATAAGATTTGAGCTGTGCGCAGTTGTTATGGAAAACAAAAAGACCTAGCCATTGGCTAGGTCTTTTTGTTTCGGAATACTTTAGGATCTTTAGGTCACAGTCAACTGCTGGAAGGATCTCAGGTCTACTAGTTAATTAGGCTAGCGAACTAGAGATAATTAACTAAATACCTTATAAATACCTTACAGAACAGCTCCAGCACACAGCTCGGAAACCTGAAGACCCATACGTTTACCGCTACTACTATCTGATTGCATGGGCATCACCTCCTGTTATCTAAATGTTTATTATCAAGTGTGGTTCGGCTTGACACCGAAGGTTTATTCAACGTCAGGTGTACTATAGCTGACAAATCAAGATTTGACAATACAGATTTTGCATTAGGTTTTAGCACTTACATTTTTGAAACCTACGTTTTTGAAACCTGATTTACAAGTATTTGCAATCATAAAGAGCCGCAATATTTTTGTTAAAAGTGTTGCAAAGCAGCACTTTTAACAAAAATATTGGTACTGGTTTTATTGCTTCGAGCTGTAGAAGGCTTTGCGAAAAATGATGATTGTTCTATTAGTATTTCTAGCGATCGCATCAGGAATATTTCCATGCATAATCTGCTGGATGATGCCCTCACGACTTGCACCTAACATAATCACATCACTTCTTTCTTGATTTGACAGATCAAGGATCGCATCGGCAATTGATTTAGAGCAAATGGGAATCGTGCCAACAGAAAAACGAAGCACTTTGTATAAAAAATCTGCGTATTTCTCTAACTGACTTGCTTGATAACTTTCATCCGCAGGAGAAAAGATCTGACAGAGACAAACTTCTGGATAAGGAGAAAGTGTCATCAGGGCAGGGAGTAATAACAATGCGCTTTCAGTATTCGGTCCCCCAGCGATGGGGATCAACCAACGATTGAAGGAAATACTTGGTTTCTTAAACTCTTGATTAAATGGGTTGCCTTTCTGTAAGTGATCGCTAAATTTAACTAACATTACATCACAATTTGCTTGGCTCACAACCGTATCTACCGTGTCCCCAAATATGCGATCGGGAGATTTCGATTTACCATGCCAGCCAATTAATAGCAAATCAATCTGGCGATCGCTAGCTACTTCTATAATTGCCTGACCCTCATCATGGGCAACACGCACTTGCGAATGTAGAGAGACCTTTCTATTCATAGCAGCATTAGCAACTTGCTGAAAAATGACTAGACTAGGATTTAGATCAACTTCTGTTTCTGATGGCGCAAGATGGGGAGAGATAGAAATAATATGTAGACATTCCAATTCGTAGTTTTGCTTTTCTGCGATCGCGAGGGCGATTTCAATCAAATACATCGCAGTTTGAGGATTGCTTAAAGGCAGCAATAAACGCCCTTTACCTGTCGCAGTTCCACGCTGTTGGTAAACAAGATAGGAGGATTTAGATGTTTTAGAACTTACTCTCCGCAATCGCTTTGCCTGAGAGCGTAATATATCGCTTCGAGTGATAATACCGACGAGCTTATTACGATCAACTACTGGTAGACGTGAAAGTTTGTAATAGGAAAGTAGATAGAGAACTTGGGAAAGGCTCTCTTCAGGGCTGACCGTAATCGGCTTTTGGGTCATGATTTGGCGGATCTGAACATCTCCTGATATCTTGCTTTCTTGAGCCTTGACTAAATCCATTTGCGTGATAATGCCGACTAGATGCTCATCAGTAACGACCGGAAAGCCACGATGCCGCGATCGCGCAAATGTCTGTATTGCTTCATTGATGATCATGTCACTGTTAAGGGTTTCTACCTCCGGCTGCATCACATCCATAGCTCTCAGTCCATCCCATAATCCATCAGTGACAATTTCCGCTTCAAGATGAATGCCTTTCTGTTCCAATAAATGGGTGTACAAAGATCCAGGGGCATACTTCTCAGTACAAAGGTAGGCAACTACGCTAGTAATCATCAATGGCAAAATAATATTAAAATCTCGCGTGATTTCAAAAACAATTACAAAGGCTGTAATTGGAACTTTTGCGACTGCCCCAAAAAAAGCGCCCATTCCTGACAGTGCATATGTTGCAAGAGTTCCTGTACCAAGCATCGCATATTCTAAATTCCCTACGAGTGAGCCGAGTGCCGATCCTAGTATCAGGCTAGGCACAAATAATCCCCCAGAAGTCTCGGCACTACATGCGATTAGAGTGAGGATAAATCTTACAACAAAGGTTCCTGCTGTAACTTGCCAATCTGATTGCCCCATTGCCAAAGATATTTGCAAGCCTGTACTGTCACGAAATTCAATAGGTAAAATTGCGATCGCAATTCCCGACAAACAACCTGCGATCGCAATTCGCCATGCAAACCCAATTTTAAAAAAGTTACGATTCCATTTAATTACGGCAAGTACGCTGTGATTAAAGAATGCTGCAAACCAACCAACTAGCAAACCTAATAATAGGAGAAAAGGAATTTCCAGTGCGGAGAATTGAATGGCAGGAATAGCTGAGTTAAGGCTATGCCCAGACAGCATCAAAGAGACAACCCCACCAATAAACGAAGCGAGAATCGCTGTTCCCAAAGTTAGGCTTGAGACATCATGCAGTAGTTCTTCGATCACAAATAATACACCTGCGATTGGGGCATTAAATCCTGCGGCAAGTCCTGCGGCAGCTCCTGCGGCGATTAGTTGACGCTGATATTCAGGCGAGGTGGGAATCCATTGGCTCATCTGACCTGCGATCGCAGCGCCTATTTGTACTGTTGGCCCCTGACGACCGAGAGCTAAGCCTGAACCCAGCGCCAAAATTGTACTGGCAATTTTAACAGCAGCAACTCGAAGATTTAGAGCGATCGGAACATAACCAAGTGCGGCTTTGACTTGGGGGATTCCACTTCCTGACGCCTCAGGTGCAAATTGTTCGATTAAAAATCCTGAAAGATATCCCCCAGTTAAGCCAATTACAGGTAATGCAAACCATGCTGGTAAGTCGTTAGCAATTTGGAGCCGCCAGCCACCGATCCAGCCAATTCCCTGCTTCAACATAACGGCAGCCAATCCTGCCACTACCCCAATCAAACAGGCTTCAAAAATGGCTAGCCGTTTTGGTTTTAACCATTTATACAAAGATGATATTCCTGAAGCCATAAAAAATTACTGAGTCTTGTGATAAACCCATTACATCAAAATAATCAAGCAATTTAACTTACAGAAGTACCATTCTAGTTCATTGCCTTTACCTCCTGAATAAATTTCTGTATCCCATTCTTAAATTGAGGATTTTCAATCATTTCTGAAATATTATTATGACCAAAATTATCGATTAGAAGTAGTTGCTTTGGATTAGGTGCAGAATCATATAGCTTTTGGCTCATAATAGCTGGATTGAAAGTATCAGAAGTACCATGAATGAATATAACTGGTGTTTTTAGAAATGGAACCTTCCTAATTGATTCAAACCTTTGATTTAGTATAAGTTCAATTGGGAAAATCCTATAACCCATATAAAGTACTTCTTCTTGCATAGAGGTAAAAGAACTAACTATAATTAGCCCTGCTACATGTTCTTTTAGCGCCAAATCAATTGCAACTGCTCCGCCTAAAGATACTCCAAACAAGTAAATCTTATTGAAAGGAATTCTTTTTTGATTAATCAAATATTTTAGAGCAGTCTGGGCATCTTCATAAAGACTTATCTCAGACGGGAAGTTCCCTAGACTCAGACCATAACCTCTATAGTCAACTACAAAAATCGAAAATCCTAATTTTTGCAGTTGAGCAACATCACGAAGATAAATTAGATTGCTAATATTGCCTCCAGCTCCATGAAGATAGAGAATTGTTTCTCCCTCTAACATTTCTTTTGTTGCAGGAATAAACCATCCATGTAATTTATCTTGATTTTTAGAATTACTATCTACTGGAATCCAGACTTCTTCGTAATCAAGATTCAACTTTGAGGGATTCTCTCCAGAATCGTCATGGGTTGGAGTGAATATCATTTGCCTCTGACGAATCAGTAAAAATATACAAGCAGAAAGGTAAACTGTTAGCAATATTGCTCCAACAATAAATAGCCCCATTTCTATAAGACTGTATTCATTCATAAATCTTGCATTCATTATGGCTTTCAGAAGAATTCATCGACTTAATCCCTTAACCAATAGAGGGCATAAAGCGTCCTCTATTGGTTAAGACAATTGCCCGATCGCATATTCAATTAGCTTAAGTAAAGACTTGCTCATTTGCTCAAAGCCTTGACGTTTGAGGGCAGAGATCGCGATCGCATCGGGGTATTTCTCTAGAATTGCCTTTGGATCTTCAACTGCATCGATTTTATTAAAAACCAATAAAATTGGACCGACAGCGATCGGCATGTCTTTGAGAATTTTATCTACTGATTTGAGTTGAGCTTCCCATGAAGAATGAGAAGCATCAACTAGATGCACTAATACATCAGCTTCTGATACTTCTTCGAGCGTGGCGCGAAAAGCATCAACGAGGGATTTAGGAAGTTCATGGATAAATCCTACAGTATCAGTAAGAAGCACAGTATGGATTTTGTCGTCTTCACCAGTGAGCGTCAGGCGGCGCGTGGTTGGATCGAGGGTAGCGAACAACTTGTCAGCTGCATAGACATCGGCTTTGGTCATGGCATTGAGCAAAGTTGATTTACCTGCATTTGTATAACCCACGATCGCTACGGTAGGAACTTCTTGATCGACTCGCTTTTGGCGAATGCGCGATCGCTGTGCTTGCAGATGATTAACTTGCTGCTGAAGGAATGTGATTCGCTTCTGGATCACACGGCGATCCGTTTCCAACTTGGTTTCACCAGGCCCGCGTGTGCCAATACCACCACCAAGTCTGGATAGAGCCTGCCCATGACCAGCTAATCGTGGTAAACGATATTCGAGTTGAGCTAGCTCGACTTGCAACTTCCCTTCCGATGACTGTGCGCGTTGAGCAAAAATATCGAGAATTACTTCTGTGCGATCGCTAACTCGTAAGCCGATCATTCTTTCAATATTGCGGGTTTGGGAAGCCGTGAGTTCGCGATCGAATACTACTAGATTTGCCCCTTTAGTCTGTGCGGCGATTGCTAGCTCCAACACCTTTCCTTCACCGAGAACAGTCTGAGGATGGGGGCGTTCGCGTTTTTGCCAAAGAGCATCTAACACTTTGCCGCCTGCGCTTTCTACCAGATGACCGAGTTCGATCATGGCAAAGGGCATGGCATCGGATTTTTCTTTTTGATGCATCAGTCCAACCAACATCACCCGGTCTTGATTGTCGTCAGTGGCTCGACCAGCAAAATTGCGGCTAAATTCTTCTTCTAGTCCTTCTACTAATTCTAAGAAATCTTGCTTGGATAGCGCTTCCAACGTCATCAGCTTTGATACGCGCCAAGCTTCTTGCTGTTCTGGCAATTCAGTATCTGTAGATGGCAATAAATGTGCCAAATATCCACGTTCAGCATAGCCTTTGGGATTTACTGGCAAAATCACCATTGCATCAAGCCGTTGCATCAACATCGCCGTTAAATCGGTTGGATTTGGGTACTCCGCATCGGGACTGGCACAAATACAGCGCAAGCCACTGAGGCGATCGCTACCGTAACGCGGTAATTCTAAGGGTGGAATTTTAGTTTGATTGGGTGTGCCAATCGCGACTCGGATCACTTGTCCGCGACGATTGATATAAATGCAGATAGATTCCTTTAGCTCAGCACTGACTGCAGCGAGGCGTTGAGCTAATTCGGGAGTGGTGAGACTATCCTGAGGCAACCGAGATCGATAAAGTCTATCTAGCAACTTTAATTGATGCGCCTTCAGTCCTTGTGTTTTTCCGTAAATAGTTTCGATATGCGTTACTCAGTATAATTGTCACTACAATTATACTGAGTATGATGCGATGAACGCCGCAGCACTTTTTTTAGTAACCCATGGCAGTAGAGATCCCCGTTCGTGGTTGGCATTGCAAAACCTATTAACAGTAGCAAGATCACGAAGCGATCGCTACATTGGTGGTGGGTGTCTCGAAGGTCAGGAACTTAGCCTATCGCAACAATTAGAAAAATTTGCGGCTGAAGCAATCCCAATAGGTATTTCAGAGATTGCGATCTTACCTTTATTTTTGCTGGAGGGGGTTCATGTCAGCAATGATATTCCTGAACAAGTAGCGATCGCTAACAGCAACTTACAAGCATTGTTTCCCAATTTGTGCATAGGTAAATCTATATTTAGGACAATGGCTCATTTAGGCTCTGATCCCCAGATTTCGAAATTACTATTACAACACTTTAAGAAATATAGTGAAGTCAGCAATTTAGAAAAGCGGGGACGTATTTTGATGTCGCATGGAAGCCGAATGGCGGGAGCAAATCAAATGGTTGAAGACTTGGCGGCGCAGAGTCAAGCGATCGCTGCTTATTGGGGAGTTGAGCCAAAAATCGAAACTCAAATCGAGAATTTATTAGCGCTGGGTGTTCAGAAAATTGACGTGTTGCCATATTTTTTGACTGAGGGTGGTATTACTGAAGCGATCGCCAATAAACTAAATCCATATCGAGATCGCACTCAGATTCAGCAGTTACCTGTACCATTATCAAATGAACAGATTGTAGATTTAGGACTAAAATCATTTAGCTGATTTTCGACAGACTGTTGTAAGATTTAAAGCTAATTTATGGCATGTTTTGAGCAGAAATGAACAATCCATGCAAAACTGCAATTTTAATAAGCCCGACAAGGTGAAAAAAGTTGGCTGAAAGATATCAAAATCTTAATCCGATATATCAAGAGATTCTCAAACAAGAGCGTCTTAAAAACTTGATGCGAATTGCTAAATGTATCGAAAATAGTACAGTTGGTATTTTTGAAACAACTTTAGATGACAAGATTCGAGAAATTAGTATATCTTTTTGCGATTTGTTAGGGTATAGCGCTGAGCAAATATGCCAACTCACATATGAACAGATTTGTCATCCAGATGATTTATCCGCATACTATTTTCTCAAAGAGAGATTACTCTCAGGAGAAATCGATCATTGTTATCTCAATGTGAGATATATTCGTGAAGACGGACAAATTGTGCAGGTTCTTCAAAATACGGATTTTAATATTGGAAGCGAAAATGAACCGCACTTTGTGAATCGATTTGAGGATATTACTGATTGGGAACAGACAGCCAAGAATCAGCAAGATTTTGAAAATCGGACTCGCTATCTATTCGAGAATAATCCTAATCCTATGTGGATTTACGATCTTGAGACACTGAGCTTTTTGGCAGTAAATCAGGCAGTAATCAATCACTATGGCTATAGTGAAGAAGAATTTCTATCAATGACTTTGCAGGACATTCGTCCTCCTGAAGATGTGCCTAGACTCTTAGCGGCGATTGCCAAGGTGTCAGTAGGATTTAGTATGCCAGAAGTATGGAGGCATCGAAAAAAAGATGGCACCCAAATTTTTGTGGATGTTTCGTCGCATACTCTTGACTATCAAAACCGTAAATGCGAACTGATATTGATCAATGATGTCACCCAAAAAATGCAGGCTGAAGAAGCGCTTAAACGTGCTGAAGCTAAATATCGCAGCATTTTTGAGAATGCAATAGAAGGCATCTTTCAGACGACCGTTGATGGAAGATTCCTAATTGCTAACCCAATGTTAGCGAAAATCTATGGATACGAATCTCCTGAAAGTTTGATTGCTAATCTAACGGATATAGAGCATCAACTCTATGTAGATCCCCAACGTCGGTTGGAGTTAATTAAACTTTTAGAAGAACAAGAGGACGTAAAATTCTTTGAATCTGAGGTTTGTCGCCAAGACAAATTTATCATTTGGACTTCAGAAAATGTCTATGCAGTCCGTGATACTTCAGGAGATATCCTCTATTTTGAGGGGACTGTTGAAGATATTACAGCCAGTAAACAGGCTAATGCAGAGATCGAGCATCTTGCTTTTCATGACTCTCTTACGAATTTACCGAATCGAGTCCGCTTTCGCGATCGCCTTTCCACGGAATTAGTAACAGCCCATGAACAATTGCAAATCTATCTCGAGCACAATAGTCTCGTTGATATCAAAACAATTCCGCCGATACTAGCAGTAATGTTTCTTGATTTAGATCGTTTTAAATTAGTAAACGACACAATGGGTCATGCCGCAGGCGATCGCCTTCTCATTGAAGTTGCTAATAGACTGAGCGAATGCATGTTTGATCGGACATTCTTGGCGAGGATGGGTGGAGATGAGTTTATGATTCTTGTCCCTGAATTGCAAAGCGTAGAGTCAATTCAACAATTTGCTCAAATGATCTTGCAATCCTTTGAAAGACCATTCTTTGTCGAAGAAATGTCACTTTATATCGGAACGAGTATTGGCATCAGTCTCTATCCCAATGATGGTACAGATGAAGAAACTTTGATGAAAAATGCTGATACGGCTATGTTTCGGGCAAAAGAACGTGGTCGCAATCATTATCAACTTTATAACCATGCGATTGGCGCAAAGGTCAAGGAATATGTGGCGATCGAGAATGGAATTCGTCAAGCTCTTGATCGTTCGGAATTTCAAGTATTCTATCAACCGCAAATTAATATCATCACAGGCGAAATTGATTGTATGGAGGCGTTAGCACGTTGGCTACATCCTGAACTGGGGTGGGTTCCACCGAATCAATTTATTGCTGCTGCCGAAGAACATGGCTTGATCGTGCGCCTAGGCGAATGGATTTTACGAACTGCCTGTATGCAAAATCGAGCATGGCAAAGACAGGGACTACCACCGATTCGGATGGCTGTAAATTTCTCTGCAAAACAATTTCAAGTGGTCGATCTTTGCGATCGCATTATGCAAATTCTCGCGGAAACCGATCTCGAACCTCAATATTTGGAATTGGAAATTACCGAAAGCTTAGTGATGCAAGATCAAAATACGACGATTAAGATGCTTAGGCAAATACAATCACAAGGAATGAGTGTTTCGATTGATGATTTTGGCACTGGCTATTCTTCGCTGAGTTATTTGCGATTATTGCCTGTTAGTAAGGTCAAAATTGATGCTAGCTTTATTCGCGAAACCCCTCAAAATAAGGATGATGCTGCAATTACATCAACAATCATTACGATGGCGCATAATCTCAATCTTAGAGCCGTTGCTGAAGGGGTAGAGCGCAAGGAGCAATTAGAATTTTTGCGATCGCATAATTGCGACGGAGTGCAGGGCTATCTATTTAGTCGTCCCGTTCCTGCCCAAGAAGCTACTTTGTTACTGCAAGCACAACTCAAGTAAGTAGAACGGCTCGCATTCCATTTACTTGAATTGTGCTTTGACTTGTAAAAATGGCAATAAATTTTCAGCAAGGGTTACAGGATCAACACCCATTTCGGTACGCTGACTTGCTAGCCACATAGCTGCTTGAGAATGCCAAACTGTCGCTATGATCGCGGCATCTCTTGCAGCAACTCCCTGCGCTATGATGCCGCCGATCATTCCTGCCAGCACATCTCCACTACCTCCCCTTGCTAAGGCTGAGGTACTCTCAGGATTAATCCATACTTGAGATTTTGTCTCTTGAGGAGAGCAGATAGCCGTTTTTGAGCCCTTAAGCAAAATGGTCGCTTTCGTTTGATTTACGGCTGTTTGCAAAGCCTCTAATCTTTCAACTTCATGCAAATCTGGAAATAAGCGACAAAACTCTCCCCAATGTGGTGTCAGAACTATTGCATTAGTCCGATGATTTAATTTCTCAATAATTCGAGCTTCTCCCATAGCTGCCAAGGAATTCAATCCATCGGCATCAAGAATCAGTGGGCGATCGCAATTAATGATTTGTTCCACGATTTGCCCTGCATCAAGAGAAAGTCCACAGCCACAGGCGATCGCTCGATATTTCTGCAAATCGAGATTTGGTAATGAGGCGATCGCGCCAGACTCGGTCTCAGGACAGCCAATGACTAATGCATCAGGGACTTGCGCGAGAATAAGCGATTTGAGGGAATGGGGAACAGCGATCGACAACATACCAATGCCAGTTGCTTTTGCGCCTAACGCAGCAAGAATCGCTGCACCGCCATATTTGCGAGAACCGACAACTAAGAGCAAATGTCCAATTTCATATTTATGGGCGATCAAGCTTCGGGGAATTGGTAAGCGATCGCGCAATAATTCTTCTGGATTAATTCTCCACAATGGATGCTGATTCCCGATGATTTGCATCACAAATTTCTCGGGGATATCAAAGCCGATTCTCTCAAGCTTACCGACATATGGCGTTGCTAATTCTGTCAGTAAGCCGCGCTTCCATAAGCCTAAACAAAATGTATGGGAGGAGAGAATCGCTGTTCCCATTACTTCACCGCTATCAGTATGTATGCCTGAGGGTAAGTCAATGCTGATTACTGGGATTTGCCAATTATTGATGGTATTGATTGCGATCGCTACATCACCAACCACCTCACGCTCTAATCCAAAGCCAAAGATGCCATCGATAATAAGATCGCTATCTTGCAAAGCTGCTAAATCGACAATGGGAATACCTAAACTTTTGGCATAGCACCCATGAACTCGGGTTAATGGCTTAGATTTTGTAAATGGTGTATAGATTTTGACCTTTCGCCCTTGATGATGTAGTTCTCTGGCAACTACCAAGGCATCACCGCCGTTATGACCAGAGCCAGCTAATACCCCTATGCGAGGATAGTCTTGAGCAGGATAGAGGTCGGTCAACCTTTGGGTAATCCGCAGAGCGACTTTTTCCATCAGAGCAGCCACGGGCATACCTGCCTGAAAGATCAAATCTTCGATCGCTTGCATTTGTGATGCTGTCGCGATCGCTTGTGACGAGACAAAGTCAATCACTGAATTATTGGACAAATCTCTGGAGGTTTACCGGTAGGTGTTGGCGTACCCAATTTTTGACTTGAGGGAACTGCATCGCAGCCATGCCAGTACCCAAGATCAGAGCTACAAAAATCAAAATGACAATAAAAGCACTACTGGTTTGCTTCGGCACTGCCAAGTCAGTTTTTGCTGAATCGATACCGCTGAGATCAGACTTCTGGGCATCTGAATTTTTCGAGTCAGGGGATATCAATGCCAAAGCACCTGCCGAATCTTCCGTACTGGATTGAACACCTTCTGTATCTATGTCTTCTTCAGCATGATTAATCGACGTGGGGATATCATTTTCACTTACATGATCCTCATCAGGATCGGCGGTTGCAAATCGGCAGCGCATGAGTGCAACCGTAATATTGTCATGTCCATTCAGTTCATTTGCCTTATCGATCAGATCTTGGCAAGCGCGGCTAAGAGGCTTATTCTCACTCAAAACTGGCAGTAGATGACTATCATAAATTTGATCAACTCGCTCAAAATCACTTAATCCATCAGAGCACAGCAGTAATAGACAATCTTCATCGATAAAAAACCTTTGCACGCGCGGAATCAACATATCGGAACCTCGCGTTCCCAGAGCTTGAATCAATGCGCCTCCATCAATGCGTTGGGATGAATAGGCAAAGAAGTTATAGCCAAGAGTAGTTTCGCGAGTAGCGACATCATCATCGAGGGTGACTTGACGCAAATTGTCTTTAGTGACGCAATAGAGACGGCTGTCGCCTACATGCACGACATAGACCTCATTACACATATTGCCATTAGGCCTCGGCATGACTGCCATTACTAGAGTTGTCCCCATTCGTTGCTGGGCGTGGCGCTGTTGTTGGTCATTAATTGCCACAATTTGATTGTTGACAACGCGAGCTACCATTTCCAGTTGAGCAATAAAGCCTTGTGCCGAAAAATCGGGATCGGCTTCCGCCTGTTGCAATAAAGTTTTTAGTTGTTGCTCAAGGGTCTTAATTGCCAGAGAGCTAGCAACTTCACCGCCTTCATGACCACCCAGTCCATCACAAACAATCGCTAGGCGATCGCGCATATTATCCGCCTGTTCTGAGCGTTTTTGGTGATGCATGTCAGGGTAGCAAGCATCCTCATTATGTTCGCGTTGCTGGCCTACATCACTAGCACTGGCAATGCGCACCGTAAGGGGCTGATTTTCCATCAACTTGAGTGCTATTCGATCGAGAAAGGCGATCGCACTGTCGATGTCATATTCGCCGCGCCCAAGACTATAAAAGAATTCAGCGATCGGTTCAGTAATCTCAGGTTTTGCCAAATCTAGCCATTGCACCCAGATATCGCCTAATTGTGAAATATGTACGGCGGCAACATCAGCTTGCAATTCCAACAAGCGCACCCACATCCCATCAACCCGCACTAATTTTGGATCGATCAAGGTACGCGCCATATTTTGCTCGGCAAGAGGTTTCCAAAGGTTTAGGACTTGCCAGAGCAAATTAACTTGACGTAGGGCTGATGCTTCCGCCCATACTTGCGCCAAGGTCGGGCAAAGATTGCCTTGGCGATCGATTGGCACATTTTCTAATAAAAATACTTCAGAAAGGTTTAGTTCTTCCCCAATCAGCAATAAACCGTAGGGACGGGGCAAATGCAAACTCAGGCGAGACAACTTGAGATAAGACACCACATAGGTCTGAAATTCAAGGGGCAGCTCTGGAAGTGAAAAAGCATCCGTATCAACAACAATTTGAGAGGAGAGGACACGATAGCGATCGCCAATCAAAGATTCTGGGGGAAATGCTTCGGTGTCTAATCCGACCGCCCAAAGATATTGCTGCTCAACTGCCGTAGCTTGCTCTTGTTTTTCCATGAAGATTATTGATCGCTTGCCAAAATTGTGTGGTGGAATTGGGGAAGACTATAGTGAAAAGCTCAAGTGTCTTAGAATTTGTTTTACAGTAACAATTTTAAGGTCAGGATAAGCGACTCTGAGCGATATCCACCTATAAATTAGATGGTTTGGCGTATTTGTTCAAGAGACATTTGGCTATTGTAGCGAAACAAAGAGACTATTTTTACCGATTTATTCAGTGCTTCTAGTCAAGCAAATCTACAAAAATTAGATGGCTGTACAACTTGTTACCAGATTTCTTTAGAATCTGGTTATTGTAGTAACTAGACTTTAATCAAAAGTTTAATTTAACAATAAAAATTTAATACTTAAGTACTTGTGCAAAATAAATTACCCAAACCCGTAAAGTTCCGCTCCCTTCGGGGCGCAACTTTACGGGTTTGGGTTTGTAATTAATTATGCACATCTACTTACTTTTTTTCTTTCGCTATATTTTTTAATTTGTTTTTTCAATTTTTATCAAAACCCTTTTTTATAAATCTTTCAACATTATTTCACTGCCATAACCCATGAAGCAACATCTCTCCGATCGCGAACAAAAAGTTCTGTGGGCAACTATCGATCACTACATTCAAACGGCGGAACCAGTTGGCTCTAAGGCATTGGTGTCAGGTTATGACTTTGATATTAGCCCTGCCACGATTCGAAATGTGATGAATATGCTCGATCGCAGTGGCCTGTTATTTCAACCACATACATCAGCAGGGCGTGTACCTTCGGACTCTGGCTACCGAGTTTATGTCGATGAGTTGATCGACCCCGCTAGTGAGCTAACTTATAGCACCCATCAATTTCTTGCTAGTAAAAGCACGCGCCTCGGCAAATCTAGTCTAGATGGAATAATGCGCGATGTTGCTCAGATTTTGGCAACTTTAAGCGGTTGCATTGCGGTGATTACCTCCCCAAATATGCAGACAATGCGGATTCGGCATTTGCAATTGGTGATAGTGGATGAATGCAAGGTAATGGCGATCGCTGTTAGTGACACTTATCACACCGCCTCAGTAACGATGGATTTACCTAGCGAAACTAAGCCCGAAGTTTTGGAAGGCGAATTAAATATTCTCAATAATTTCTTGAATGAACATTTACGTGATAAAAACTGGTCGGAGCTAAATAGCGCGTTGCAATGGGACGATCTTGATCGGCAGTTTCAGCAATATGCAGTTTTATTACAGCAGTCGTTGCAACAGTTAATGAGATTGTGCGATCGCACGGCACTTGGTCAGATGTTTATTAGTGGCTTGACCGAGTTATTACGGCAACCTGAGTTTTCTAATCTACGACAGGTGCAAAATATTGTGCAGTTACTGGAAGCTGATCGCGCTTCGTTAATGGCTCTAATTGTCGATCAACCTTCTCCATCAGCAAATTCGGTTAGCATCAGAATTGGTTCTGAAATCTCGATTGAGCCAATTCAAAACTGCACCTTTATCTCTAGTACTTATCTCTGTGATGATAAGCCTGTTGGGACGGTGGGCGTTTTAGGCCCAACGCGATTGGGTTATACAAGAGCGATCGCTTCTGTCCAAGCGGCGGCGCTTCATCTAACAGAAGCTATTAATAAATGGTAAAGATTACCGATTAGCTACTCCCTTCCCAACCAAGGATTAGCGGTGCGGCGCTTCGCGCCGCACCGCTAATCCCTGGGTTTTAATGTCTAGTTTTATAGTGGGAAGGGAGTATTATGAAGGGGAATCTGTTGCCACAATCCGATTTCTACCTGTTGCTTTTGCCCGATATAGCACCGCATCCATGTTGCGATACAACATTTCCACACTCGTGCCATCATCGGGATACTTAACTACCCCTCCACTAAAGGTACTCGAAAAAGATTCTCCTCCAGTCGCCACAAATTTTAGTTCTCGCCATGTTTCTAGCAAAATATTCAGACGCTCTACGCTTTGCTGGCGATCGGCTCCATACAAGCCAACCACAAACTCCTCACCACCCCAACGCATCGTCACATCCTCACTGCGAAAATTTTGGCGCAAGAGATTGCCAAATTGCTTAAGCACCATATCGCCAATACTATGTCCATAGCGATCGTTAACTTGCTTAAACAAGTCCAAATCTAAAATCGCTAAACAGAGCGTTTGCTGGTTGCGCGTGGCAAGACGTAAAAGTTGGGTAAGCCCTTGGATGCCTCGACGGTGGGTATATACTCCCGTTAGTCCATCAAAATCAGCAACCTGTCGAGACATGCGGCTGCGTTTTAAACGGCTAAGAATGTGCGTATACAAATCAGCTTCCACAATCGGCTTGCTGAGGTAATCATCAGCACCAGCAACAAACAATTGGCGCACAGTTTCGCGATCGCTATGGGCAGACAAAAACACAATCGGCAAATCGTGCCACAGCGAAGATGTTCGCACCGCTTGACACAGATCGATACCGCTATATTCAGGCATACTCAAATCCAAAAGCAGCAAATCGGGGGCAGTTAATTCTAATACCTGCCAAAACTGTTGCGGGTTTTGTAAAGAAGTGACTTCTATGTCCCATTGTTGTAGCAAGTGCTTCAAGATATTTAGGATATTGGGATCATCATCGACAACCATCACCTTAAAGCGATCGCTACTTTGTTGAGATAATACCTGCGAGATCACATTGAGAACTTCTTCCGTTGAAGTCGGTTTCTCGATAAATGCGCAGCTACCCCTTCGTGCTGCCATAACGCGATCGCTCAATCTACTAGATGCGCTCATCACTACCGTCGAAATTTTTGGCTCCCGTTGCGTAATTTCTGACAACAAAGTCAACCCGTTGTCAGTAGCATCGGGAAAAACAATATCTAGTAAAACCACACCAGGCGACTCGTTAGCAATCATTTGCCTCGCAGTTGAAAGATCCGATGCCATTTGAACTCGCATCCCCCAAGTTTCTGCCTCTATTTGAATATTTTGAATGAAATCAACATCATCGTCCACAATCAATAATAGAGGTAGTTCCAGCTTATGTGCTTCGGGCTGAGATATTGGAAGAAAAGGCTCTGTAAGCTTTGGCAAATCAGAGGTACTTGCCTCTAAATCGGCAATCAAATGCATCAGCAGCATAGTATCCGTTTGTCCTAAAGAGAAATCTCTTTGAAGTACTTGCTCGATCTGGCGCGCAGTGTCCGATCCAGTTGGAAATCCCAATGAACCCATCGAGCCAATCAGTCGATGCGCCTCCATATATCCTTCATAGCGCAAATCTGGATCTAAGTTGCCTTCGTTCAAAGCGACCGCAATCCGACGGAAAAGGGCGATCGATGCTGGCAAAGCGGCGATTAATTTTTTTGACATGATCGCAATCACCTCTAGCACTCTTGCTCGCTCTAACGGCGATGGGGTATCTTCAGGTAAAGAATTTGTAACTGGAGAATCAACCACAGGTAGATCTGCTGGTGAAACAGGTGCAGGTTTGAGACGATATCCCAATCCATATAAGGTTTCAATTGGATCGATAGGGAGTCCCGCTGCCTTTAGCTTCTGGCGAAGCCCCTTAATATGCGTGGTCACCGCCTCCTCGCTGGGAGCCTCTCCCGCAGACCACACATGATCAATCAAAGCACTTCGACTAAACGCCTGTTGTGGATGTCTCAGAAATAGCTCTAATAGCCCATATTCCTTTTGGGTTAAGTGCAAAGGCTTCTGTTTATAACTAACTGTATTTACTCGAAGATCGAGGCGCAGTTGCTCCCACATTAATTCTTGAGTGAGTCGATCGCGATCGCTATAGCGCCGTAACAACGCCCGAATCCTTGCAATTAACTCCTCAAATTCATAGGGCTTGACCATATAGTCATCAGCTCCTGCCTCCAACCCCATCACGCGATCGCTGGTACTATCTTTTGCGGTCAGCAATAGCACTGGGGTAGTGTAGCCAGAGGAGCGAAGCTTGGCACATAGCTCAATGCCATCGCTATCAGGCAAAATAATATCGAGAATGACCAAATCATAGGCATAGGTTTCGATATGCTGCCATGCTGTCTTAGCATTGAGAGCAGAATCAATTGTGTAATGCGACTCTGCTAGAAGCTGCGAAAGTATTTCCGCAGAATGTAGATCGTCTTCAACTAGTAAAATCTTCAAGATATCTTTTACCTTAACCCAAGTTGCTACCTATTCATCCAAAACTAAAATCAAAATAAAAAATGCTAGATTTTTATACAAAAAAAGCGTTGTTTAGCACTTAGAGAGGCTGTTTTTAACTTGTTTTGAGACGGTTTTTGATAGGTAGCAACTTGGGTTACCTTATTGTGAAACACGCATCTGGATAGTCGCTACATCTATCTTCCTCTTAAATAATGACATATTGGGCAAGTCTATACGATAATCTTAGGAAATCTAAACCCAAAAGTGAGATGCGGTGCTTTGCACCGCATCTCACTTTTGGGTTTTATACCTTAGGTAAATTTAGCGTGCGCCATAACTGCCATAACTATGGTTATCCAAGAAAAAACGAGGAATATAATGCGCAGATACAGCCAATCGTCTTCTTACAGCATCTCTTCTCATTAAAAAAATGCTCTATAAATTTAAGCTGAATTTTTAGCCGAGTGTTAAGCTGAATATTAGACGCAAGTACTTGGGTTATTAGGAGTTGGATAGATGATTTTAGCGACAAAGCTAAAGCTTCCTCAGCAATGGCAACTTGCAACTTGGGAAGATTATGAGGCACTGCGAGATGATGAAGAGAGCGATCGCTATAAGCTGTTTTTTGAAAATCACCGTTTGTAGATAGAAATGGGTTCAGAAGGAATTAATCACTCTAAATTTGGCGATTTATTTGCATTCATTTTATATATCTGCGCTATCAAATTCCCTGACCTTAAGTTGAGTACTTTTGGTGGCTGTCAGATGGAAAAAAGAGGGACTAGGGCGGCGGCACCTGACATTGTTGTGTATGTTGGTGATAATATTCCCTCTTGGCAAGATGGACAATCTCGTTTTATTAATCTCGATCAATGGCGATCGCCTGATTTAGTTGGCGAGATATCCGATACGACTTTAGCGATCTATTTAGATCAAAAAAAGAAGATCTACGCAGCTTTAGGAATTGCTGAATATTGGGTAATTGATGTCCGCGCCGATCGCATTTTTGCTTTTCGATTAGATGAATCTGGTGCTTATCAACAATGTGAAACTTCTCATGTATTTCAAAATTTAGCGATCGCCTTGCTGGAACAAACGATGCAAATGTTATCTACAAAAACTAATACTGAAGCCGCTATCTGGTTTTCACAGCAACTAAAATAATTCTCACCAGTTGAAAATCAACTCAGGAAAAACAAGAAGCGAATCAAAAGATTGGTAATAATTCATCTAACAAATATTTATTCTACGATACTTGTAGCATTTTCCTCTGGCTGAACCACGTGGATACTAATACTCACAGACATCTTTGATATCATATCCGCGCTGAGAGAATGAACTTCTTCGAGTATGTTAGATCCACTGTATTCAGGAATTTCAGTAGGTATATCATCTAAGTATTGGGAGATAAAAAAGGTTGTCATTTCATAACGTTTGCGGGCGGACTGGTAATTTTCCTTTAATTTCTTAAAGCCATTGACAACTGCAAGACTAAATTGAAGTGCTTTTTGAGGGCTATTTTTAATCTGATCGAATCCGTCAAGGTACGCTTGTACAATTTTCAGGTTTGAGCATCGATCTAAAATCGACTGGTCATCAAATGAGAGTTCATGATCGAAACTGTGAGCAAAGTCGTTTCGGATTGAACGAATTTTATTAAGATCGTGGTAGGCGGCATCATCTATCCAGTTCAGTGCTCGAGCTAGGACTATTCGTGCACTGAATGTTGAAAGAGGACTTGAAAAGTTTCCTAGAAGTTCTTTTTCGTAGGATTTCAAACTTTGTCTAAAGATAGATTCAAGCTTTGCATCAAGTAGTGCACTCCGAGTAGAGCGCAAGCTCGGTCTGACTCTTTAGCCATCATTTCGTTAAATTCATCTAGGTTAACTTCTTTCAGGGGTTTCTTATTCATGAGTATTACCTAATTTAGATAGATGTTTTTCGCTTGTCCCTAACTAATCTCATAGCTCATCCCTCTAGATACTCTACTAACACCATCAAATCTTCGATGCCTCGTTTTACGCGATCGCGCATAGCATCATCAAGCTTAGGATTTTGCAAAGCAACATCTTGGATTGCTTCTAGCCACTTTGACATTGGCAAATGGCTAACTGCTTCGCGCAGTCCCATATTGGTGAGCATAGCAAGATGAAAACCCTTGACATCCTGTCCGCTGTAGGCATAGAAACCATACAGCAGCTCTAGTTTTTCAGGTGTGTATTCCTGATATTGATCGAGGGTGATGGGGGCACGATCTAGTTGGGGTTGAGGAAGCGGAGGAGTGGTCATACTTTTTTGCCAAGACATTTTAGAAAGGGCGCTTAGCACCCCGTTAACTTATGAGCCTATTGCATAGATTTACGAGCGAGACTGACTGCTTTGACAAAGCTATAAACACCTACAGGTACGCTGATTAGCAAAATTGCCCAAGTCACAGCAAAACCAAAATCTGGTGCACCGTATGACAACTCATAAATGCAGCCAACAAAGGCGATCGCGGCAACGATAGAAATTAGCAAAATTAGTTGAGCTTTTATATAATCGGGTGACATGATTTTTTTAATTATTATTGAATCTATTGTAAAGAGTTTGTGCGTTTGAATTTCTTGTGGGAATACATCAGGCGATCGCCATCTTCTAAGAGATCTTCGGTTGATTGATGACGATTAGGATCAAACGCAACAATGCCAACACTACAGAGAATATCGTAGCCACGAGCCGCAGTTTTGTTAGAGTCTGTTCTGATTTGCTCAAGACGGCTCAAAATTAATTTGCTTTCTTGATGATCGGCATTGGTCAATAAAACTACAAATTCATCGCCACCCAGACGACCAATCACATCAGACTCACGAAAAGCTTCTTTTAAGATTTGACTGAAACCAATTAAGGCGCGATCGCCTTCTGAATGTCCATAGGTATCATTAATTTCTTTAAATAAATCTAGGTCAAAAAAGAATAGTGAGGCAGGCTTATTTAGACGTTTACATAGATTTAGTACATTAGTAGATAAGGCTAGAAAACCCCGCCGATTAGATATTTGGGTCAAATGATCAATGTTTTCCATTTGCACACCTTCTAGTTCTTGTTCGACAACCTTGCCCAAGTCGCTCAGTAACTCTTTATCTCTGTCATCAAAAGTGCGCGGGACTAGGTCGATTATACAAAGCGTGCCTACCTTGATACCATTGTGAACAACCAAGGGGACTCCCGCATAGAAACGAATTCGCGGATCATTTGTTACCAATGGATTATCATAAAATCTCTGATCGAGTAAAGCGTCGGGGACGATAAAAACTTCATCACCTAAAATGGCATGACCGCAAAAAGAGTGGCATCGTGGTATTTCTGTCACGTCCAAACCTTGGAGTGACTTGAACCATTGACGATTGGTATCAACTAAGCTGACTAAAACAATTGGGACTCCAAACAAGCGTCGAGCTAATCTGGTCAGCCGATCAAAACGTTCCTCTGGTGGAGTGTCGAGAATATTTAGCGATCGCAACGTAACTAATCGAACATTCTCATTTTCAGGATTATTTGGGGCTTTCACAATGATTGGGCTAAATGTTTAGTATTATTAAGAACAAAGGTGAGTGGCACAATGCATTTCTCATCACCTTTATGCTCTCATATAGTATTGATTAAGTGATGGACAGTAGATATAACCCCCAGCAGATCGAACCCAAGTGGCAAAAAGTTTGGGCAGAGAAACAACTTGACAAGGTAAATAACGACTCAATTGGGGCAGAAACCAACAAAAAGAAATTCTATGCGCTGTCAATGTTTCCTTATCCATCAGGGGATCTGCATATGGGGCATGTCCGTAATTACACGATCACTGATGTCATTGCTAGATATAAGCGAATGCAAGGCTATCAAGTTTTACATCCAATGGGTTGGGATGCCTTTGGCTTGCCTGCGGAAAATGCGGCGATCGATCGCAATACCCATCCCGCCAAATGGACTTACGCGAATATCGAGAATATGCGATCGCAGCTTCAGCAAGTGGGCTTGTCCTACGACTGGGATCGGGAATTAGCAACCTCTTCGCCCGACTATTACAAATGGACACAATGGATCTTTTTGCAGTTTTTGGAAGCAGGTTTGGCTTATCAAAAAGAAGCAAAGGTTAACTGGGACCCGATCGATCAAACTGTAATTGCTAATGAACAGGTTGATAACGAGGGTAGATCTTGGCGATCGGGTGCGATCGTTGAGAAGCGCAAATTGCGTCAATGGTTCTTCAAAATCACCGACTATGCCGAACAGCTTTTGCAAGATTTGGACAAGCTCACCGACTGGCCATCTAATGTCAAAATCATGCAAGCCAACTGGATCGGCAAATCCACAGGCGCAGAGCTAAGTTTCCCAATTGTTGGCAGTGAAGAGAAAATCACAGTTTTCACGACCCGCCCTGACACAGTTTACGGTGTGAGTTATGTCGTGCTTGCGCCAGAGCATCCTTTAGTCGAGACATTGACCAGCAATGCTCAAAAAGAAGCCGTTGAAGCATTCATTCAAGAAGTCAAAAATCTTAGCGATATTGATCGCACATCAGACGATCGTCCCAAACGTGGCGTAGCGATCGGTGCAAGTGTGGTTAATCCCTTCACAGGAAAAGAAGTTCCTATCTGGATTGCGGATTATGTTCTATTTGAATATGGTACAGGTGCAGTTATGGGAGTTCCTGCCCATGATGTCCGCGATTTTGCCTTTGCAAAACAATATAATCTTCCGATTCAAACCGTAATTAATGCGCCTAATGCCACTGGAGAGCCACTAAAGACCGCCTATACTGAATCTGGAATTATGACCAATTCAGGTGAATTTGATGGATTGGATTCTGTAACTGCAAAAACTAAAATCGTTGGACTCGCAGAATCGAAGCAATGGGGAACATCCAAAATTACCTATCGCTTGCGTGATTGGTTGATTTCCCGCCAAAGATATTGGGGCTGTCCAATTCCCGTCATCCATTGTCCTAGCTGCGGTATCGCTCCCGTTCCCCATGCTGATTTACCCGTAATCTTGCCTGAAGATGTAGAACTCACAGGGCGAGGTGCATCTCCTCTAGCCCAAAAGGAATCTTGGGTAAACGTCCCCTGTCCTAAATGTGGCACAGCCGCCAAGCGCGAAACCGACACGATGGATACCTTCATCGATTCTTCTTGGTATTTCTTGCGTTTTGCCGATGCTAAGAACGATCGAGAAATAGGCGATCGCAATGCTATCAATAACTGGATGCCCGTCGATCAATATGTTGGTGGCGTAGAACACGCGATTTTGCATTTGCTCTATTCGCGCTTTGTGACTAAGGTTTTGCGCGATCGGGGCTTGCTTAATTTTGATGAGCCATTTGCGCGATTGCTGACTCAGGGCATGGTGCAAGGCTTGACTTACATGAACCCGAACAAAGGTGGTAAGGACAAATGGATTCCATCTTCACAAGTCAATCCCCAAGATCCTAAAGATCCGCAAACAGGCGAACCTTTGCAAGCGCTCTATGCCACGATGTCGAAGTCCAAAGGCAATGGTGTATCGCCTGTGGTAGCGATCGCAAAATATGGAGCCGACACTTTGCGGATGTTCACGCTCTTCAAAGCTCCGCCCGAAAAAGATTTAGAATGGGAAGATGCCGATGTCGAAGGTCAGCAACGTTTCTTAAACCGTGTGTGGCGCTTAGTGAGTAGCTTCGCAGAAACCAAACAGAATGGTATT
Organism: Pseudanabaena sp.; assembly: GCA_003249035.1. Lineage (GTDB taxonomy): Bacteria > Cyanobacteriota > Cyanobacteriia > Pseudanabaenales > Pseudanabaenaceae > Pseudanabaena. The sequence goes on along the minus strand of QBMK01000009.1, from coordinate 143,669 downwards.
TCTAAAACAGTCGATAAGAATCTGCGCCGTGCCATCCACATCGCGATCAAGGAAGTTTCCGAAGATTTCGATGGTGGTTATCAGCTGAATACCGCTATTTCAGAAATGATGAAGCTTAGCAATGCTTTGCAAGATGCTGATGACAAGAGTTCTGCTACTTTCCTAGAAGGTATTGAAACCCTCTTAACTTTGCTTGCTCCCTTTGCTCCACACATCGCTGAGGAACTCTGGTCACTCATTGGACATGAAGACTCAATTCATTTACAAACTTGGCTTACCTATGATCCAGAAGCGCTGACCGTTGATGAGATTACACTCGTTATTCAAATCAATGGCAAAGTGCGTGGCAGTCTTCAAGTGCCATCTAGTGCCAGCAATGACAAACTAGCCTTAGAGGAATATGCCCGCAGTTCCGAGGCGGCGCAAAAGTATCTCGAAGGTAAGGAGATTAAGAAGGTGATTGCAGTTCCTGGAAAGTTAGTGAATTTTGTAGTTGTCTAATCTATTGTTTGATGTGTTAGGCACTGGACAGATTGTTATACCAAAACACAAAATGGCATAGCCATTTTGTGTTTTTAAAACCCTTACTGGTTTTGGTTTCCAATTCACAAAAGTGTCGTCACACTTTTGTGAATTGGTATTAGCTGTCCTTACTTTTCCCGTTATGTAAGTACCGGTACTTATACTTGTATTTAGACAGAATCTCTAAGTTCTCGAATCAAAGCCACAATTTGCGCGATCGCATTGGCATCTTCGCTTTGATTCATATTCTGAATATACTCTTCACGACGACGATTAAGATCGGCGATCGCAGTTACTAAACTTTCACTGGTCAAGTCTTCTTCAAACAAAACTGCGCTATAGCCACGAGCTTGAAAAGATTTAGCATTAAGAATCTGATCACCTCGACTGGATAATTTCGATAGGGGGATTAATAAATTAGGCTTTCGTAAAGTCAAAAATTCAAATACTGCATTTGCTCCAGATCGAGACACAACTATATCTGCGATCGCTAAAACATCCGCAAGTTCTGTTGCCAAATATTCAAATTGTTGATAGAGCCGATATCCTTTAAGATTAACATCCAGATTCCCTTTGCCGCAGGCGTGAACAACTTGATAGCTTTGAGTAAGAACATCTAAAACTGAACGTATGGCTTGATTGATTTTCGCGGAACCTGTACTACCCCCAACCACAAATAGAACTGGTAAATTATTGTCAAATCCGCAAAGCTCCCTACCTTTTGCTTGATTCCCTTGAGAAATAGTATGTCGAATGGGCAGCCCCGTATGCTTAACTTTAGCCCCATATTTTGCTAAATGTTTAGCAGTTTCGGGAAATGTGACGCAGACTTTAGTCGCAAAGGGAATTGAGAGGCGATTGGCTAAACCTGAAGAGAAGTCTGACTCATGGATAATTACAGGAATCCGTTGCAGCCAGCTTGCAAAAATAACTGGAACTGTGACAAAGCCACCCTTAGAAAATACAACTTTGGGCTTAATTTTAGCGATCGCAAAATAAGCATCGAAAATGCCTTTAATTACTTTAAAAGGATCGATAAAGTTCTGCCAAGAAAAGTAACGGCGCAGTTTTCCAGAAGAGATACCATGATAGGGAATACCAAACTCGACAACCAGCTGTTTCTCAATGCCATTGTTAGAGCCAATATAGATCACTTCCCATCCCTCAGCTTCAAGGCTCGGGATTAATGCAAGATTGGGGCTTACATGACCAGCAGTACCACCGCCCGTCAATACAATTTTTGGGCGCCTTGCTAATTGTTGATAGTCTGATTGTAAATTCTGCTGATCTTTTTTGGTCTGATTAGTTGCGCCCACAGGTATTACTTATCTCTAGATATTGAATATTGAGAATGCTGAATTCTTCACTGCAAGTATTGTATCGATTTCAAGGCAATTTTCAAATATAACAACAGCTATAGCTGACTCCAAGTATAATAGAATATAAAACCCAAGAATTGATTGACAACGCGGCGCGTTGCCAATCAATTCTTGGGTTTTGATTTGTCCTAAGACCAGTGACTGTAGCTATACACTAGAAATATCACTTTCCCATCATAGATTCAGGAGTAATTTCTGGTCAGCAATTTTTAGCTAGAGATGAGGCGATTTCACTTTATGAGGATAGGGAAACATCCATGAAGTCCTATAAATACTGAAATATTGAGGCACAAAAGTGTGATGTTTGGATGCATTTAAGCCCAAACAATAATATTGCTATAGTAAAATTGTGGTTAAACATTACCCTACAGATCTTTGCGCTTAAACCCAAACCAAGAAATGCTTTGAAAGTGTTGCAACGCGATACTTTCAAAGCATTTCTTGTGGTTCGTTTGTTCGGTAATTGCTGTAATTGGAGATAATCACATGAACCGATGGTTTGCCTTGATTTTGATATTTATCCCCATGTCTGTAGCGGCAGCAGAGCAGCAAAAAAGTGTTCCTGTCCAGTTTCAAGGTGAATGGAATTCCAACCTAAAGCATTGCGGCACTAACCTTAACGATTCGCGGTTAATTCTTAGTGCCGCTCACATTCAGTTCTATGAGAGCAATGGCCCCATAAAAGCTATAGTTACTGAAGGTCAGTTTGAACTTGCATTGATTTCCAAATTGTCTGGTGAGGGAGGAAATTGGCTTTCTTACAGACAATACCGTCTTTCAGCCGATCGCTCAAAGTTGACCGACGTAACTAATGAGAACTCAAAATTTGTGCGATATCGATGTCCAAAGAATTCAAAATAAGGTTTGCGTGATGTGAAAGTTAATGTATCTCAGGCTCCTAAGATAGAGAGTGCATCGAACAGAAAGACTTAAACCCCAAGCATCTATGTGGTTTAGTCGTTCTTAGGACTACCCAAAAACATGCTCTAATGTGAAGTGAGTGCAGAGATATCCAGAGAATCAATGGATTGCAAAAAATTTGACAATCTATCTGCAATTTTAGAAACTCCGCCATTGACATTTGATTCAATATTTAGGGGCATGACTGGATCGTGTAACGAAAGGCGTAATAAAAACCATCCATCTTCATTAGGAGATTTGCAGGAAATGCGGATACCTTCGTAGTTATTAGGAACTATTTCCCAGTCGGATTGAGTTTCTCCAAATTCATGTAACTGTGTAATTACGCGATCGCCTAAAGCTTTAAAATCTTCCACAATAATCTTGATCCGAAACTCTTCGCTCTCAATCGGTTCTTGCAAATTACCAATTAATTCTATTAGAGATTTTCCTGCCAGTTTAGACTTAGCTAGTTCAATTAACAACTTGCTCACCAAATAAGCCCCATCATCAAGGAAATAATTCTCTTTCATCGCGCCATGACCTGAGGTCTCGATCGCTAGCCAAGACTCTTGCCCTGATTGATTTAAGCGGATAGACTCATTAATTACATTTTTGTAGCCACGCTTAAAGCGATGGTGGACACCTTGCAAATCCTTTTCGATAAACTTTGTTAACCCATCTGAAGTAATAGAATCAGTGACAATAGTCGATTGAGGATGTTCTTGTAAAACGATCGCGGAAATTATGGCAATCAAGCGATTACGATTAAGCTCTTTGCCAAATTGATCGACACCCGCACTGCGATCGACATCAGTATCAAAAATAATCCCAAAATCGGCTTGATGTTTGATTACTGCTTCACAAATAGAAGCCATAGCAACCTTATCTTCAGGATTAGGAACATGATTGGGGAAATTTCCATCAGGATCGAGAAACTGACTACCCGTAATATCTGCCCCCAAAGGCTGTAAAACCTTGTCGGCATAGAATCCCCCAGCGCCATTGCCAGCATCAACAATGATTTTCAATCCTTTTAAAGGCTGTTCATAGTGTTCAGGATGATTGACAGATTCACGGATTTTGGTGACAAATTGATGCGCGTAAACGGAAATAAAATCATGCGCGATAATCTTCCCAAAAGGATTAGCGCGATTACAGGGGATCACAGATTCATTCGCTTTTGCTAAGGTCAGAATATCGGTAATGTCTTTTTTTTCTAAGCCGCCCTGCGTGGTGAAAAATTTTAAACCATTGCGATTAAATGGTAAATGACTAGCAGTGAGCATGATTGCGCCATCGCAATTAAATCCATCGGTAATCGTACTCATAAACATCGCGGGTGTCGATGCGATCGCAAAGTCATAAACTTCAGTGCTGAGGGAGCTAATTCCTTCCATTACTGCTTGCATTAACTCTAGACCTGATAGACGACTATCACGACCGACAGAAATTAGTAGGTCTGCGGTGGATTTTTGTAATTTTTGAGCTAGCCAAGCAGCAAAAGATTGTCCTAAAAGTCTGGCTACTTCAGGGGTTAGGTTGACATCTTCATTTGGTACACCTGCGATCGCTACGCCACGAATATCGGAGCCATTCTGGAGTTTCTTCCAATTAAAATCTTGCATTGTCATCTTACTTTTGAGCAGTCGCGTGCTATGCGGATACTTACAGTCTATCAACTTATACCAATTCTCGAAAGTATAGCTGTACTCAAAACCTATAGGTAGCTTAGAACCCAAACCCAGAAGTGTAAGTCGCCCGCTACGCGGGCGACTTACACTTCTGGGTTTTAAGGTTACTTATGCATAGCTACTTAATTAGATGATTACAATAATTTGCAAAAAATATATTTAGCCATCATTTACCCAGATAATTAGGTAATATTCTCAAGGAGCGTACAGCGATGAAATTACCGTTGTATATTGTTCTATTCTTGTTTGGTTTAGCGATCGCCCAAAGTATTTACTTCTATCCATTATTACCAAACATCGTTGGTTCGCATTTTGATGTGTCAGGTAAAGTTAATGGGAATTCCCCTAAGTTGACCTACTTTATCGTCTACTTCGTCTCGTTAGCGATTACCAGTTCTTTTACGCTGGTTCTCCCTTTAATGCTGAGGTATTTGCCGACTTCCATGATTAATTTGCCCCATCGTGAATATTGGCTATCTAGCGATCGCAAAGAAGAGACATTAAGTTTTTTTAATGTACATATGTCTTGGTTTGGTGTTGCTACCATGCTATTTGTAATTGCAATTTTTCATTTGACATTTCTGGCTAATCTTAGCCCGATAAAAGATCTAAATTTACCTATTCCTTTGGCTTTGTTTGGGGCATTCTTCTTATTCATGATCTGGTGGGTAGTGGTGTTAATACGCCGTTTCCCATCCCCTTAAATACTTCGGCGTTACAACCCAAAAAGAGAAAATCGCCCGCGTAGCGGGCGATTTTCTCTTTTTGGGTTGTAAGTTTTCTTTTGCATAGCTACTTACTACTTAAGAGCCACATTTCATTTTTGTAGATAAAATGGAGTATAGAGCGAACAAATGAACGGACGAAACTATGCCACGTTATACAGGAATTTCTAGCGAAGCCTTTCGCCATCCCCTCGATCGCCAAGCTGAACAAACCCTCCGCAGCGTCCCAGGGTTCGATCTTGTGGCGAACAAATTTGTCGAGTTTATGTACGAGCGTCCACAAACGATTTACCACATTGGTAATAGTATTCAGGTCAGTCATCGTCAATATGCAACGATTCATCGCATCTTTCGGGAATGTGTTGCTGACCTAGATGTACAGCCAGAACCAACACTATTTGTCTCGCAAAACCCAGTAGCTAATAGCTATGCCCTTGGCAAAGATCATCCCTACATTGTGATTAATTCGGGATTGCTAGATCTGCTTACCGAGGAAGAAATTCGCGCTGTACTTGCCCATGAACTTGGTCATATTAAATGCGGTCACACCACGCTCATCCAGATGGCAATGTGGGTAATGAGTGTTGTTTCGACTATTAGCGAAATGACTTTTGGCTTAGGTGGGATTGTTAGTAGTGGTCTGATTTATGCCTTTTTTGAATGGCGACGCAAGGCAGAATTATCCAGCGATCGCGCAGCACTATTAGTGACCGATGAGCTAGATACAGTTCTTTCAACTATGATGAAGTTGTCGGGTGGAAGTACTGCTTTTGCCCATGAGTTGAGCTTGCCTGAGTTTATTCGTCAATCGGATGCTTATCAAGAACTGGACAATGATAATCTCAATCAAATTTATAAGTTTATGCTCTATAACGGTTTTGGCGCTGGCTCGATGCTCAGTCATCCATTCCCAGTTGAGCGGGTTCACTATATTCGTGAATGGGCGGATTCGGAAGAGTATCGTAATATTAAATCTGGCAATTATAAGCGAGGAGATACAACTGGCGCGGTCGATGTTTCGCCATCTCCTAAAGAAGAGAAAAAGTCAGAGAGCGAAGCAGAACGCCTGAAACGCCAAATTGATGAATTGCAAGCCGAAATTAATCGTATTAAGCGACAATGATTTTTATTCTAAAGTTCTGCTTTGCAGAACTTTAGAATAAAAATATTTACGAATCTCCTTGTCGATAGCGATCGATTAAACTTGGTAAATGATCAAACCCATCCACACCAATTAGAGCGATAAAATGCGATCGCTGTTGTCGCAATAGATTAGAGAAACTCTCTGCTCCTAGTTTGCCTTGCAAAATCACTACCAAAGAAGCTGATTGTTGCCATGCTTTACTGTGGCGTTGCTCTAGTAGATACATTCCCAAACAGGCGTGATAGGTTGCAGATTCTAGTTGATTTAGTTGATAGAAAGTTTCACCTAAATAAGCGTGACTAAGTGCTTGTAAATCGCGATCGCCAATTTGTTGAGTGAGAGCTAATCCTTTCTCTAAAGCAAGCTGTGCTTGACTTGGCTGCTCGATCGCAATATATGCAGTCCCCAATCCCACCCAACAAAGCGCCTGATTTTGCAAGTCATTCATCTTTTCTGATAGTTTTTGTCCGCGCTCCAAATGATTAATTGCAGTTTCTAGTTCTTCAGGTGTAATTGATTCCTGTTGTCGCGCAATCATCACTTCGCTATAGCCTAAATTAGCCAGTGCATTCGCCTCGCCTTGGCGATCGCCATTTTGACGCGCTAAGATCACCGCTCTCTGGGCTTGAGATTCACTGGTGTTGAAATCTTTTTGAATAAGACTAATGCGACTGAGATGATTGAGATTAGCAATTTCGCAGCGTTGATCGCCAACTTCGCGAGCAAGATTTACCGCTTCTTGATGGAGGGCGATCGCGTCTCTGTGATGTCCCATCCAAGCTTTTGAATAGCCTAAAACTGTGAGAATTCGAGCTTTCTCCTGTGTGTTTTCTGCTTCTTTGAGCGGTTGATCGAGATAACTAATCGTTTCTCGGAAACTCTCGCCAGAAAAGGAAGCGAATACACCACCATAGAGTGGAAAGTTTTCGCGTTGGGCAAAGGTTCGCAAGGTTTGTAAACTAATGCGGAAGCAAATTTGAGCTAAAGATTGGCGATCGCTTGCTGATAGTTGTTGTGAGTTCTGAAAGCCTGTGCTAAGTTCACCCCAAATCATTGCAAAAGCAATAAAGGTAACACCTGTCATATGCATCCCTGCCTTGGCATCGTAGGGCTGCTGATCGAACCAGCGCACCAAGCCATTTTGCAAATACCGCAACAAGATTGATAGCTCTACCCAAGCACTAATATCAATGCTTCGCTGAGCTTGGGCGATCGCTGCTGCTGATTGGTTACTCGCCTGTGCCGCAAACAGATCGCGGGGCAAAGGACTAGAAATCTGTTGTGCCCAACTATGCCATGGGCCAGTCACTTTAGAGCGTTCAAATCCCACTTGTCTCTGAGGTTCATATAACCAACTTACGAGAGAGCCTTCTAGTAAATCAAAAGCCGCTAATCCACGAGTCAGTCCGATCGCAAACTGTCGGAGTGTAAACGCCTCGGAATCGTCGGGCAGAGTGTCAGCTGACTTCTGTAAAAATTGCGTGAGAAGTTGAATATGTTGACGCTCAAAAACGGGTGTGTGATTAGGATCGAGAACCTGCATTAAAGTCAATAGACGCTCTTGAGGCTCCGCTTTAAGGATTGTCTGTAGACCTCTAGTACATGTGTCTTGAACTTGATAATTATTTTGCCACTGTTCCCAAGCATCTTTGAGAATCTTCATGGCGCGGAGTTTCTGATTCGCTTTCGCCTGTTTTACTTCATCAGTTTGAGCAGCAAAGTTTGCTTGAAGTAAATTAGCTTGTTCTTCTAAAGCCCGTTCAAATATTTCCCCTGTTCCCGATTCTAAACTCTCACTGAGAATGCGATAGACATGTTCTTTTGATAGCAGTTTGCCATTTTCGATATTAATAATTATGCGATCGACAAAAATAAGGTAGCGCTCAAGAGTTGTTAATGGTTTGCTGGGAGAATCTGACATATTCGTTTTGTATTATTTGCTTGGATAAGATTTGGTGATACTCTTTTGGCTTAAAGCCTGCCATTAAACCCAATAGCGATCGCGATCACAATAAACAGGAAGATTAATCACAAAAGTTTACTGTAATTTCGGCGAATATAAATTTGGCTTTGGGTATATGGAGTTGTTATGAATTGTCGGTTCTGCAAAAATTACGATCCAAAAGGTAGACAGGGTGGCTACTGCAATTTATTGTCAGTCACAGTTTAAGGGAAATGGGCTGCTTGTAGTTGCTACTTAGACAAGTTTCCTAAAGATTCTTTGTCTGAAAATGAGAAATTAATATCTGATTTGATTTTGGCCTAAATTTACTATACTAAAGTGAAAAAATTGAGGCTTTCGGGAGCAATGCTTTTATTCTCTTCGTATTAATGGTGAGATCGCCATGTCTCTAAAAAATCATTAATTTCCAGCAGTAACCATTCCTTTTCAGGACGACTTAACCCCGACCCAAATTTATGCACATAAATGCCTTGATTTAAACGTAATTCCATTACAGGCTGATGATTTACTTCGTAGGAACTCTTTAGTTCAATCTGTCGTAAATCTTGAGTTTTGCCTTGGACATGACGTTTAATCCCTAAAACATCCCAATCAATACTGAAAGTGCGATCTCTAATTACCAAGCAAACTTTGCCAAATACAATTGATAAACCTAGATAAGCCATACCAATTCCGACAACCCAAAAAGGAATTGAGAAAAGCATCGCAAAAAAACCTGCCCTAAGGGCAAGTGATGTCCATACAATCAGAAATCCATTCCAAAAAACCGCAAATGATAGCAGGCTTATGCCATCTCCGCGCAGACCACCCGGCGGGATATAAACCTTTAAACTGCTGTCCGTCTTTTTTATTTCAATACGGCTACCGAGAGGCTTGGGATATTGATATTTAGAGGTAGTGAGATCGCTCGTTAAGCCAAGCGAACGTCTAATTTCTAGAGCGTTAATTCGGCTTTCGAGCGACGGCAAGATCGGATTTTGTAAAGCATTAAGCGATTGCTTGGCACTACTGAAACGATCTTCGATCGCTGGTTCAATCATTTTGTCCAACCAGTCGGCAAAATGGGTTGAAATATTAACTGAGTCACGAAAACTAAGCTTGAGCTTGATTTCAGGTAACTCCGCAGGCGATCTCCCTGTCAATAAAAACAAAATCGTTGCACCGAGCGCATACAGATCGGTTGCGGGAACAGCCTTGCCTCGAAATTGTTCGGGTGGCATATAGCCGTATGTGCCAACAACTGTACTACCACCTACTTGTGTACTGCGATAGGTGTCTTGAACTGCCCCAAAATCTACCAACGCAATTTTGAGGTTCGACTGAAGGAGAATATTTTGTGGCTTGATATCACGATGGATCACGGGTGGTTTGAGTTCATGGAGATAGATCAGCACCTCCAAAACCTGCTCAGCAATTTTTTTAACGTCTTCCTCACTGCCATGCCAACCATCGGCGATCGCCTGTGCGAGAGACTTCCCCTCCACCAATTGCTGCACGATATAAAAATCACGATCGCGATCGCTATCAATCTGAAAAAAGTCCAAGTACCGTGGAATTGCTGGATGATCGAGTTGAGCCAACACCTTAGCTTCACGCTCAAATAGTTCTAACACTTTCCACTCATTCATTCGCCGAAATGATAAAGCCTTAAGCGCTACGCGATCGCCTGTTTGGGCATCTAGAGCTGCGTATGTGATACCAACGCCTCCTTGCCCAAGAATGTTAGTAATGCGGTAGCGAGACTGAATAATTTCGCCAATTTGATGTAGTTCAGTCACAAACTTTTTTCACCTCAGCACTTTTCACAAATCCCTATGGATCAATCCTAAATCAATTACAAACTGTTTGGAGACCCGTTTAGCTCGATTTATGAATGTGATGATCTTAGCCTACCCATCTGAAATTTCTATTTCTGGGGAGCTAATCTTTGATACCAAACCACAAAATAGCTAAGCCGTTTTGTGGTTTTAAAACCCTTACAGGGTTAGGTTTTTAATTCAAAGAGGTGTCGTCTCACTTTTGTGGATTGGTACTATTCATTTCCCAATATATGAATAGAGATTATTCGATTAGAAGTGAGTAGCGATCGCAACCTATAGGAACCACCACATAAGCCCGATCCCTAAGATTGAGCCTGCAACAACTTGGGCAGGGGTATGACCTAATAGCTCTTTGAGAGGATCATGTTCTTCTTCAAACACTTCCACCATAATTTGGTTAAGAACTTTTGCTTGCTTACCTGCGGCGCGGCGGATACCTGCAGCATCGTACATAACGATAAATGCAAAAACTGTAGCGATCGCAAATTGAGGAGTATCCCATCCTTGAGTCCGCCCAATGCCTGTGGCAAGTGCCGAGACTAATGCCGAGTGAGAGCTAGGCATTCCCCCTGTTTCAAATAGTACCTTAAGCCTAATTGTTCGAAATTGAGCTAACTCAATAAACAGTTTGAGTAGTTGAGCGGTTAGGCTGGAACATAGAGCAATTAGTAGAACTTGGTTATCGAGGATTTCGCCAACAGGATGCATGTTCATATCAATTGCAAAAATTAGGGGGAAGAGAATGGTAGAACTTAAAATTTAGAGTTTAGTTTTTTCGAGAAGTGATGTAATCGGCAAGAGCCATAAGTGGTAGAGCCGCATCGCCGTAACTGACAAGTTGAGCTTTGGCTTGCTCCACCAGTTCCTGAGCTTTTTGCTGAGAGGTTTCGATTCCCCACAAGCTAGGGTAAGTAACTTTTTGGGCGGCGATATCTTTACCAGCAGTTTTACCAAGTTGTTCAGAAGTGGCAGTGATGTCTAAGATGTCATCAATGATTTGAAAAGCCAAACCGATGTTATTAGCATAGATAGATAAACGCTTAATGTCAGTATCATTTGCACCTGCTAATAATGCTCCACATATGACACAAGACTCAAGCAAAGCAGCTGTTTTGTGAATATGAATGAATGTAAGAGTTTCAGCAGTCACATCTAACTTACCTTCACATTCTAGGTCAACAACTTGACCGCCTACTAAACCTGTCGCTGCGACAGCATGACCAAGATGGGCGATCGCCTTTAAAATATTCTCAGGTGGGACATTTTTAGTTTGTGCCGCAATAAATTCAAAAGCGTAGGCAAGTAGAGCGTCCCCCGCCAAAATCGCAATATCATCGCCATAAACCTTGTGATTTGTCAGTTTGCCACGTCGAAAATCATCATTGTCCATCGCTGGCAGATCGTCATGAATCAAAGACATGGTATGTACCATTTCCATGGCGCAGGCAGTGGGCATTGCCGAAGCGCGATCGCCTCCCAATAATTCATTTGCAGCAAGGCAAAGAATAGGGCGTAAGCGCTTACCACCAGCCATAAGCGAGTAACGCATGGATTCGTAAATTTTTTCGGGATAGGTTATAGAGATCGAAGCATCAAGGGCGGCTTCAACATCTTGTTTGCGATCGCGTAAATACTTATCTAAATTAAATGCGACTGTTTCGGTCAATGTTTGGGGCATGGCTGGCTTCAGTGGTTTCAACAATAACTAATTACTGGAGTTGGGGCAAAAACTCCAGACAATATCCAGAATGTATATTATGCAATGACTTGCGATCGCAACCCCAAGTTTGTCTTTTTTACTTTTTCTTTGTAGCTCCAAACCGTATTATGCAGGAGCATGGTGACAGTCATGGGGCCAACACCACCTGGGACGGGCGTAATATATGAGGCAACTTCACTGACACTGGCATAGTCCACATCACCTACTAAGCGAGATTTACCTTCGTAGTCAGTGATGCGGTTAATGCCTACATCGATTACGACAGCATCATGCTTGACCATTTCAGCAGTCACAAACTCAGGTTTACCGATCGCGGCAATTAAGATGTCTGCTTTGCGGGTCATCTCGGCAAGATTTTTAGTACGCGAATGGGCAATGGTCACAGTAGCATTTTCTTCGAGCAGCATTAAGGCGACTGGCTTCCCGACAAGAATACTGCGCCCGAGGACAACAGCATTTTTACCTGCAATATCAATCTTGGCTTCGGCTAATAACTCTATTACTCCAGCAGGAGTACAACTTCGCAAGCCAACTTCACCTCTTACTAATTTACCCATGTTATTTGGGTGTAATCCATCGGCATCTTTATCAGGATCGAGGCGATTTAATAAGGAGATGGCATCTAAATTTTCTGGCAAAGGCAACTGAATCAAAATACCATCTACGCGATCGTCGGCATTTAGCTCATCGATAACCTGCTCTAAATCATTCTGAGTGACACTAGCAGAAAAATGTTTGCCAAAGGAGGCAATCCCCGCTTTATGGCAAGCAGTTTCTTTATTTCTCACATAGGCAGCACTAGCAGGATTGTCGCCTACCATCAGCACCGCTAACCCCGGAGGACGTCCATATTTTGTCTGTAACTTGGCAACCTCCTCAGCGATCGCTTTTTGCATCTTCTTAGCAAGAGCCTTGCCGTCAATAATTACTGCCATAATTCGCGAACATTACCTACTATCTAGGCAATTGTATCGTATAAAAATGAAGCCAGAAAATATGCATTAGAAGATTCATTGCAAATTTTAGCAATTATTAAATTCACTTGCATTTAAAGCTTTCAAAAAATGGAATAAGACATAAAACATAAGAAATGATTAGCGGCGCTCTGCGCCGCTAATCATTTCTTATGTTTTGATTTGTCCAAAGACAAGTGACTGTAACTATATAAGGGGGCTGTGCTGCATTAAAGTACAACCTTGCCTTTTTTTGAAAGTGTGGACGATGATTACATCATGCCGCCCATACCACCCATGCCGCCCATGCCACCCATGCCGCCCATGCCACCCATGCCGCCCATACCACCAGCAGCTCCAGCGTCAGACTTCTTCTCAGGCTTCTCAACGACTAGAGCTTCAGTTGTCAAGACCATGCCAGCAACAGAAGCAGCATTTTGCAATGCAGAACGAACAACCTTAGCAGGATCGATGATTCCAGTCGCAATCAAGTCAACATACTCACCTTTGAGCGCGTCAAATCCATGATTGAAGCTCATGCCCTTGACTTTCTCAACGACAACAGTACCTTCTAGACCAGCGTTATCGCTGATTTGACGAAGAGGCGCTGACAGAGAGCGAGATACGATTTCAGCACCGATCGCTTCTTCGTTTTTCAAGGTTGCTTTGAACTCTAGAAGCTCAACTGCAAGGTGAGCAAGGGTTGCACCACCACCAGGAACGATACCTTCTTCAACCGCCGCGCGGGTGGAGTTAAGAGCATCTTCGATGCGAAGCTTGCGATCCTTAAGCTCAGTTTCAGTAGCAGCTCCGACCTTGATCACGGCTACGCCGCCAGAGAGCTTAGCAATACGCTCTTGCAGCTTTTCTTTGTCATAGTCTGAGTCGCTAAGATCCAATTCCTTGCGGATTTGAGCAACACGCTTGTCAATGTTTGCTTTGTTAGAAGTATCAGAGACGATCGTGGTTTTGTCCTTCGAAATGGTGATCTTGCGAGCAGTACCAAGCATTTCGAGGGTTGCAGCGCTGAGTTCCAAACCAGTATCTTCAGAGATAACTTGACCATCGGTGAGAACAGCAATGTCTTGCAACATCGCTTTACGGCGATCGCCAAAACCTGGGGCTTTGATTGCCGCGATATTCAGAGAACCTCTGAGCTTGTTTACAACGAGAGTTGCCAAAGCTTCACCTTCAACATCTTCAGAGATGATAACTAAAGGAGAGCCAGAACGAGCTGCTTTCTCAAGAATAGGGACGAGGTCTTGAATTACGTTGATTTTCTTGTCAGTAATCAAGATTTTGGCGTTCTCAAATTCCACCAATTGACGTTCGTTGTCAGTGACGAAGTAAGGAGAGATATAACCGCGATCGAGTTGCATACCTTCGACAACTTCCAATTCAGTTGTGAGGGATTTCGATTCTTCAACGGTAATTACACCATCTTTGCCAACTTTTTCCATGGCATGAGCGATCATTTCGCCAATTTCGGCATCATTCCCAGATGAGATTGTGGCGATTTGTGCAATTTCGGCATTGGAGTCAACAGCCTTTGCCTTTTGAGCAATGACATCAACTAGATGAGCAACTGCCTTTTCGATACCACGACGCAACCCTACTGGGTTTGCACCTGCCGCTACATTCTTCAAGCCTTCGCGAATTATTTCTTGAGCCAAAACTGTAGCACTGGTAGTTCCGTCCCCTGCTACATCATTGGTTTTGGAAGCCACTTCGCGAATAAGTTGAGCACCTGCATTTTCCAATGGATCTTCTAATTCAATTTCTTTGGCGATGCTCACACCGTCATTAATGATTTGAGGAGCGCCATATTTCTTTTCGAGAACTACGTTACGACCTTTTGGACCTAGGGTGACACGAACTGCGTCAGCAAGAGCGTTTACTCCACGCTCAAGGGCGCGGCGAGACTCTTCATCAAATACTACGATTTTTGCCATTTTCTTTTAGTTTGGTAATTGGTTTGATTGTTTTGACTTAAGATTTGTACAAGTCAATTCACTTATTCAACGATCGCGAGAATATCTCTTTCTGCAAGTAGTAGATAATCAACGCTATCAATTTTGACTTCAGTGCCTGCATACTTGGAATACAAAACTTTGTCACCTGCTTTGACTTCTAGAGCAACGCGCGTACCTTTGTCATTTCGTGCGCCAGGACCAACAGCAGTTACTTCGCCGACTTGGGGTTTCTCTTGGGCAGTGTCTGGCAAGAAAATACCGCCAACAGTCTTTTCTTCTTTGGATGCTACTTTAACCAATAGGCGATCGCCTAGGGGTTGTAATGTACCAGTATTTAGAGTTAACGATGCCACTATGCTATACCTCCTTAAAATCTAATCAGAGCAGACTTTGCAAGCAATGACTCAAGGGTTAAATTTTGTCACATGTTGCGTGCTTTAGCACTCTGTCTCACTGAGTGCTAATATACTGCGAAATGACTATGGAACTAGATCGGCTTACCGTACATTGCTTGCGGTGCGAAGCAGCCGAAATATAAAGATCGACGCTTCGCACCGCCTTTATATTTCGGTAATGATCGTATCTAGTGGCATGTCCCAAGGCTCAGTGGGAAGCACCTCTAGATAAAACTGATCAAAAATAATTCCTGCTTTAATGCCTTGCGAGCATGGCAACCAGCGATCGTAAAAGCCACCACCATAGCCCAATCGATAACCTCGGCGATCGCAAGCTACAGCAGGTATCAAAATCAAATCGATATCTTCTAAAGACATTAGGGGTAAGTCATGACAAGGCTCAAGGATGCCAAATGCTCTCGATCGCATATTGCTCTCAAAATCTGTGATCGCGACTTTATGCCAAATGAGATCTTTGTCCACGCAACGCGAAAACCCCCAAGTTTTGTCAGAAAATCTTTGCCAAAGCTGACTTAAATCTGGCTCTTGGCGAAAACTAGTGAAAGCTAAAATTTTTTTTGCCTCTTGGAAGATATGCCAATTTGCAATGCGATCACATTGTACTTGACTTTTTTGTTGCCAAATTTCATTAGGAATTTGGCAGCGTTGAGTAAGCAATGTTCGTCTAAGTTGTTTTTTTGTTTGGGGCAAATCTGGCATAAGGCGATCATTTAAACGATCATTTAGTATCTATCAACAAATCTATTTGGCGATGAGGTTGTTGCCCCGCCAAAGGTGGGGGCAACAACCTCATCGCTTGCTGGAAAAGCGCTATGGCGATCTTACTGAATAATTTCTCCCTTTAACTTTACCGAAAAAGACGTTTGTAATGGGAACTATATAACTGCGATCGCTCTTTCGTTCTAGTTCTTAAATTGCTTAATGCAGGGCTAATAACAAATAGTGTAGTTCTTGTTAAGTTCTCTTTCTGCGTGACAGCTGCCATATCTGAGAGAGGAACAGTTAAAATCTTTTCATCTTCCCATCCTAAACGATAGCAAATTGCTACGGTGGTATTGGCTGGATAATGCTCCATTAATTTTAACTGAGCATTTTCTACATGGTGAGCGCTGAGATATAGACATAATGAGGCTTGATGGGCCGCAAGACTCGATAATTCTTCTTTGTGAGGAACTTGAGTGCGTCCACTAATGCGCGTGAGGATAATCGTTTGTACCAGTTCAGGAACAGTTAGTTCTACTTGTAATCTTGCTGCTGCTAGTTGAAATGCACTAACTCCAGGGATGATTTCAAAGGGAATTTCGGCTTCAGCTAGAGCTACTATTTGTTCTTGAATCGCACCGTATAAGCTAGGATCGCCATCGTGCAAACGGACTACTAATTTATGCGATCGCACTCTGTCGATCATAACTTCTAAAATCTCTTCTAGAGATTTGCTAGCGGTGGGAATGATTTCGGCATCAGCACGACAAAATTGCAGCATAGAGTCAGGAATGAGCGAATTAGCATAAACGATCACATCGGCTTTGGTTAAGAGGTTACGGCCCTTAACTGTAATTAAATCAGGGTCACCAGGCCCTGCGCCGACAATATAGACTGGGTTCATTACAAATCTCTAAGATAAAAGCAGTGCTTTGTGCTGTCTTTATCTTAGACAACTAACTGTCCTAAGCGATCGCACAAGATCGTTTTGATCTCTATTTTGCGATCCGTATATTTCTGCACATAAGCTGTAGCCCGTTGCGTAATTTGCTCGGTGAGATATTGGAAAATCACACGATCGCAGCCATGTTTGATTAATAACTTATGAACGGATTCAGCAGTAGGAGATCTCTCTATTTCTTGAATTAATGCGATCGGTAAATTCTCGTGAACTGCTGCTCTAACTAAAATATCAACTCTGGCATCAGCTAAGTGGCTAGAAGTATTAAAAATTCCCCCTGCAAGTTTTAGCAACTTGCCATGATAGCCAACAAGAGTAATCGAAGTTACACCTAGGAGCGCAGCTTCTACTAACATCGCTCCAACCCAATTTGCGGTCTGGACTAATTGCGAATTGAGAAAACCAAGATTTTGAGCAACTTGATAACCATTTGCGCCAATATAGAAAGCGATCTCATGAGACTTTTCAGCTTTAGAACGTAAATCGACGCGAAATTCTTCGAGCTTATCTTCCACAGAAAGAGGCTTTGATATCGCGGAAGTTCCTAATAATGATAGCCCCTCAAGAATGCCAAAAGCAGCATTAGAAGTGCGTTTAGCTAATGCTTTCCCTTCAGGCAAAACAAATCTAATTCTAGCAGTGAGATGCTCTGGAAGTAGCGGTAAGAGATTAACTTCTGCTAGATCTCGCGCTAATTGATAGATAGCGGGCTCTCCACTCGCGGTTCGCCCCAAGCCTTCTCCTGCTTCTAAAACTATTCGTTTTGTACCTAAAGGTTCTAATTTTACCAATGCCCAGACAGGAGTTCCTGCGGTCAGATCGAGATTGTCGCCTGGGTCACTGACAGCGATCGCAAGGGCAGTATTTTCATCAATAATTGCACTTTGAATGATTTCCACTTCGCCTGACCTAGATTCTAGTAGATCGAGATCTATAGAAGTTGCGTTCTTTCTTTGGATGGCAAGAATTGCAGCCTTAGCAGCAGCGATCGCAAATACGGGAAGAGTGTAACCAGATTTCATATATTCGATTATAGTGAACCAAAAAAGAAAGACAGCGCATAGCGCTGCCTTTCTTTTTTGGGGTTTACTGAGGTGATTATGACTTAATCTTGTCTTTGTGTTGAGGGCAGGCGATTACCACACTAGCTCCAACGACAAAGCCAGTATACTCTTTCAACTTGGTGAGTTTATCAGCGGGCATTGAACTGCCCTGCTTGTCAAACTCCTTTTCAAGTGCGTCAATTAAAGTTGCAAAGGGAACACCTGAGTCCAAAGCTTTACAGGTTTCTGTTTCGACTAAACCGATGTACTTGATCCCACCAGTTGCTTCATACATTTCCTTATACTCAGCATTTTCTTTTACCAAAGCATCAATATCTTTAGTTTTACTCGAAGAAGGAGCAGCATCTGCTTTGGGCGATGCGTCTGCTTTGGGTGATGCATCTGCTTTGGGTGATGCATCTGCTTTGGGTGATGCATCTGCTTTGGGTGACTCGGAAGGGGTGGCGGTAGGAGATGCTGAAGCTGCCACTGATGGTGAAGGAGTTGTTGTAGCACTAGGCTGCTGACATGAAGCTAATGCCAATGCAATCGATACAGGCAATAGCAAACGACCAGCGAAGCGTTTAAGCATATTTGATATTTAGAAATAAAATTTATCAACCTAATGATACTACGCTAACTATCAATTGCTCGTATAGTACTTTTTGCGGTAGCTGAAAAATGTAGCAGTAAAGCTGCCATCGTAACGCGATCACTTTATTTACTAAGAATTTTTCTGTAATTCTGAATTATCAAAACCAATTTTGATAATTCAGAATTACGGAAATTTAATTGCCGATTTCACTGAAAATAATAGTTGGGCTTATTATTTAGATTAGATTTTGGCTTTACATAGGTAAATGAAGATTTATGTTTAATGCAACTGAACTGTTGATCGGTAACTTTGTTGAACAACTAAAGCTAGGATATCGTCGAACCTATGGTGGCTATCTACACGATTATGAAGATATCATTGGCTGGGCTGGCAGCATGGCGCTGGAAAATATCGCAAATAGTGATGCGCTGTACCACAATGTCGAACATACAATCTTAGTAACACTGGTCGGTCAAGAAATTTTACGCGGTAAGCATATTCGTGAAGGACGAGTATCTCCTGAAGATTGGTTGCATTACATTATTTCTCTTGTTTGTCATGACATTGGCTATGTTAAAGGAGTTTGCCTTCAAGATGGAGGTGGTAAGTTTGCGACTGGCATTGGCGATGCGATGGTGGAGTTACCCGCAGGAGCCTCTGATGCAGGGTTAACTCCCTACCATGTCGATCGCGCTAAACTATTTGTCAATCAACGCTTTGCTAATCACGTTTTGATTAATGCTGAGAAGATTTGCCGCAATATTGAGTTGACCAGATTTCCAGTGCCAAAAACTGGCGACCACCAAGATACGACGAATTTTGCTGGTTTGGTGCGATCGGCAGATTTGATCGGCCAATTAAGTGATCCCCGCTATCTTAAGAAAATAGGGGCTTTATTTTATGAGTTTGAAGAAACTGGCGTGAATATAGCGCTTGGTTATGCTCATCCAGGAGACTTACGCCGCAACTACCCCAAGTTTTATTGGACAAATGTATATCCATTTGTCAAAGACGCTCTGTACTATTTATCGCTGACTCAGCAAGGTCAAGAGATTGTGGCACATCTCTATTCCAATGTTTTTGTAGTTGAGCATGAAAAGCCAGAATATCAACCATAAAAGAAGAGGGCGCAAAGCGTCCTTTTTTACTTGCCAGCAAAGGCAAAGGTGATTGTTAAACTTGTCTGAAGCGAGGAAGTAATCGAGGTGATAGGCTTGCTATTCTGTTTTCAAAAGTAGATGTACATGACTAATTACACATCCAAACGCGTAAAATTACGCCCCGTAGGGGCGCAATTTTACGCGTTTGGGTAATGCACAAGTACTTATAATTTTCTCATAGAGTTAACTGGTAGCCTGATCGCTTAAACTTCTGCATTGAGAAGCTTTTAGAAGTAGTAATTAAATGTCGCTTGTTCGGCTGCAAGATCATGCTCGATCATTTTGCGAAAATCGATATTTGGGCTAAACAGATTAGATATCTTCGCCGCTTTTGCTACGACATAAAAACTCCAACACGAAAGGCGGAGAACCGCTCTAGCTTTCATGTTGGAGTTTTTCTTAGTGCCTATATTATTTTGGTGATCGCTTCAACTATTTGCAGTAATATATAAGCTTATACTTGTTTGCCAGCACAACTCAAACCCAGCAGGGATTTTGAAATTGCTATAAGGCTAAACTAGATTTGACAGTTTATAAATATTTTATAGAAGAAAGCGTGATTGATACTCGTCTCGATCTTTACCCTGCCTCTACGGTTCCTCATGGTTGGCCAGGACTGATATGTCGCTATGCCGATTACTTGCCAGTTACAGATCAGACTCCGATCGTAACTTTGCATGAAGGTAATACACCATTAATTCCTGCGATCGCGCTGAGTCAAAGGCTCGGACGCAATATCAAAGTCCTACTTAAGTATGACGGACTCAACCCCACAGGCAGTTTTAAGGATCGCGGTATGACCATGGCGATCTCTAAAGCGAAGGAAAATGGCTCAGAAGCAGTAATTTGTGCAAGTACAGGCAATACCTCGGCAGCAGCAGCAGCATATGCAAAACGTGGTGGACTTAAAGCATTTGTATTAATTCCTGATGGCAAAATTGCTCTTGGGAAATTGAGCCAAGCTTTAATTTATGGGGCAGAAGTAATTGCGATCGATGGAAACTTTGATCAAGCTCTAGAAATTGTGCGGGAGATATCTGAAAAATTCCCAATCACGTTGGTTAATTCAGTCAATCCTTATCGTTTAGAAGGACAAAAAACAGCTGCTTTTGAACTTGTCGAGGCGATCGGCGATGCTCCTGACTGGCTATGCATTCCAATGGGTAATGCGGGAAATATCACCGCCTATTGGATGGGATTTTCGCAATATCATGCGTTGGGTAAGTCTACTAAGTTACCTCGCATGATGGGCTTTCAAGCGGCTGGTTCCGCGCCATTAGTAACTGGCAAAATTTTTGATACTCCCGAAACGATCGCTACTGCAATCAGAATTGGTAATCCTGCAAACTGGGCAAAAGCTCTCAAGGTAAGAGAAGAGAGTGGTGGTGCTTTTAATAGTGTCACTGATGTGGAGATTTTGTCGGCATACAAGTTCTTAGCGGGTGAAGAGGGTGTTTTCTGTGAACCCGCGAGTGCTGCTTCTGTAGCTGGTTTGCTGAAAGTCAGCGATCAGATTCCTTCGGGGGCAACGATTGTCTGTGTGTTAACTGGCAATGGTATTAAAGATCCAGACATTGCGATCGCCTGTGCCGAGTCTAAATTGCACAAGGGCATCGCCCCAGACATTACCAGCGTCGCCAAAGTAATGGGCTTTTAGATTGGCTTTATAAAGATAAAACGTCAATGTCGAAGCTCATTACTTTTGCGTTATGAGTTTCGACATCGGTGTATCATCGAACCATCTTCCGAATAACAATTCACAAAAGTGTGACGACACTTTTGTGAATTAAAAACCAAACCCAGTAAGGGTTTTAAAAGCACAAAATGGCGTAGCCATTTTGTGCTTTTGTATAAGTTTGTAGCAGAAACATGATCAATACTTTTAGGGTTTTCAGAGGTTTTGGAGATCGCTATAAATCGCTTGGCTGAAGCTTTTCGTATTTCTCGAAAGGTTGATGAATCCAAGGATTGTCGGGCAAAAAATCTACGTAATAGTCAGGCTTTGCCACAGAACAAGCTTTAAACCATAAAACCGCCGATCTCACTTCGGTAATTGTAAATTCTTTGTGTTGTTTAAGCCATTCGAGAATACGCACAAGGGTAACACCCGAATCAACTAAATCGTCAACTAGCAAAATCCTATTGCCGAGTGTCTCTGAGGTCATAGTGATATTACTAGCGATCGTCAAATCACCTCGTTCTTGAAAATCTTTGCCACCATAAGAAGATGTCGAGAGAATGGCAAGAGGTTTGTCATAGATCCGCGAAAGCATATCACCAATGCGTAAACCACCTCTAGCGAGACAGAGGATTTGGTCGAATTCCCACTGGGATTGATAGATTTGGGCTGCCAATTTCTCGATATTGGCGTGATATTCTTCCCAAGAAACATAAAGATCTGACATATTTAGGTTTGGAGTATAGACCAGAAGTTAAATAGCGGGAATTAGTCCACCTACTTAATTTTTGGTTTTTGACTAGTTACTTATAGTATCAATTAGCACATTCAATTGGACTTGTCGAAAAGTAAGCATTAAACTGGAGATAGTTGAAAATCTGATAGGGAGACAAGATCGTGGTAGCTACTGTTGAGATTCCTTCTATTGTTAATGTAGCAGAGAAGCCGATTGAGCGCCGACTCACTATACAAGTTGCCGAAATTGCGGCTGACACGACCACGATTCGATCGCTTGACTGGGATCGAGATCGTTTTGATATCGAGTTTGGCTTGCAAAATGGTACGACCTATAACTCTTTTATCATCCGAGGCAAAAAACTGGCGCTAGTCGATACATCTCACGCCAAGTTTCGTGAACTATATCTCAACACCTTGCAAGGGCTAATCGATCCTGCCCAGATTGACTATTTGGTAATCAGCCATACAGAGCCAGACCATAGTGGCTTGGTAAAAGAAATATTGGCATTAGCCCCCAATGTCACCGTGGTTGCGACTAAAGTAGCTTTGCAATTTCTTGCTGAGTTGATCAATCAGCCATTTAAGCAGCAAGCTGTTAAAAACGGCGATCAGCTTGACTTGGGCAATGGTCATATTTTGCAATTTGTGAACGCACCAAATCTGCATTGGCCCGACACAATGATGACCTTTGATCTTGGTACCTCGATTTTGTATACATGCGATATTTTTGGAATGCATTATTGCAGTGATGCTGTTTACGACGAGGATTTAAAACGAATTACTCCTGACTATCGCTTTTATTACGAATGCTTGATGGCTCCCAATGCAAGGTCAGTAATTGCGGCGATGAAACGGATGGATGACTTGCCACAGGCGGAAATCGTTGCCAATGGACACGGGCCCTTGCTGCGCTACAACATCAAAGAACTGACGGAAAACTATCGCCAATGGAGCCAAGCGCAAACTAAGGGCGAAACGAATGTCGTAGTTTGTTATGTATCTGACTATGGCTATTGCGATCGCCTATCGCAAGCGATCGCCCGTGGTATCGCCAAAACTGGTGTGGCAGTAGAAATGGCAGATCTAAAAGCGATCGATTTACAAGAATTACGAGAACTGGTTGGTCATGCTTCGGGTTTAGTCGTCTGCACACCGCCAGCATCGAGTAGTCACGCTGAAACTGCGATCGGCGCAATTCTTGCTGCCGCGAGTGAAAAGCAAGTCATTGGTTTATATGAACCTCACGGCGATCAAGATTCCTCGATCGATTTGCTCAATAACAGGTTTAAAGATTTGGGTGTTGTCACTGCGTTTCCAGCGATTCGTGTTCGCGAAAACCCAAATGAGGCAACTTATCAAACCTGTGATGAGGCAGGTACTGATTTGGGACAATTGCTCACGCGTAAGGAAAATATCAAACAGTTAAAAGCGATCGATGCCGATCTTGACAAAGCTTTAGGGCGTTTAGCAGGTGGTTTATATATCATCTCTGCTGCTAAAGGTGGCGCTCGCAGTGCGATGCTTGCTTCTTGGGTGGCTCAAGCTAGTTTCAAGCCTCTTGGCTTTACCGTTGCGGTAGCTAAGGATCGGGCGATCGAGTCATTTATGCAAGTAGGCGATCGCTTTGTCTTAAACGTTCTTGAAGATGGCAATTACTCAAAACTGATGCAGCATTTCTTAAAACGATTTGCCCCTGGTGCCGATCGCTTTGAGGGTGTCAAAACCCAGTTATCGAAATATGGTGCACCAATCCTTACTGATGCTCTCGCGTTCATGGAGTGTGAAGTTATGAGCCGTATGGAATGCAGCGATCACTGGATTATTTATGCGATCGCAGAGGAAGGCAGAGTTTCTAAACCTGAATCTCTCACTGCAGCTCACCATCGCAAAGTTGGAAACCATTACTAAAAAAGAGGGCGCGAAGCGCCCTCTTTTTTAGACTTTACCAAAACGTCGATCGCGGTCTTGATAGTCAACCAGTGCTCGATGAAATTCACTTCGATTAAAGTCTGGCCAAAGCGTATTCGTAAAGTACATCTCTGTATAAGCCATTTGCCAGAGCAAAAAATTACTCAAGCGCATTTCACCACTAGTGCGAATCAATAGGTCAGGGTTATGGTTTCCTGCAGTATAGAGATGTTGCTCAAAGAGATTTTCATCAATATTTTCAGGATTAACATCACCAGCTAAAGTTGCTTCAGCAATTTGGCGACATACCTTCACAATTTCGCGCCGACTGCCATAGTTGATTGCCACCGTAAAATGAATCGCTTGATTATTTGCCGTCGCATTTTGCGATCGCTCAATCTCATTGCGTAAAGACTTCGACAAAGAATCGAGATCACCCACAAAGGAAATGCGTACTCCTTCACGGCACATTTCTTCCAATTCTCGGCGCAACATCCGTTCAAATAAAACCATCAAAAAATCAACTTCTTGCGCGGGGCGGCTCCAATTTTCTGTAGAAAAAGCATAGACCGTTAGTGCGGCAATTCCCCAGTCCTTGCAGCAGCGCAATAAATCCTTTAAGGCATCTACGCCTTGACGATGACCCGCAATTCTGGGCATACCCTTTTGCTTTGCCCAACGACCGTTACCGTCCATAATTACGGCTACATGTTTTGGTAAGCGTTGGTGATCAAGGTCTTGTGGCAAAGTATGTAATAGCTTAGCAGTCATTTCTTTTCTGATGATTTTCGACTTACCATATTTTTGAGAATCGAGTCTGACCAGAGCCAATTAAAGCGCGGTACTGTTCTTCCTAAAGAAGTTGGACGATTATTACCAAGTTTAGTTTCTAATATTTCTCGCAGCCGACTACTGGAAATCGGACGATCTAGTATGCCATTTTCCGCGATTGCGATCGATCCTGTCTCTTCCGAAACGACAATACAAAAGCAATTTCTGACGCGATCGGTAATGCCCATCGCCGCACGGTGTCTAGTACCAATTTCGCGCGAGGCGGCTCGTTCAGAAATCGGCAAAATCACACCAGCCGCCAGAATCCGATCCTCTCGAATCAAGATCGCTCCATCATGCAAAAGCGTCGAAGTCTGAAATATTGTATGCAACAGCTCTTTTGATAATAAGGCGTTAAGTCTCACCCCTGGTACTGAAAAATCGCGATCGTCAATGGGTTCACCCGTCTCAATAATCATCAATGCGCCAGTACGATTTTGCGATAGTTCAATCACAGCATCATTAATTTCTTCAATTACTGAGTCTGTCTCAACAGGTGATCGCCGATTAATTGTCGGTTGAATTAAGGAAAGTAGATCTCCTCGTCCCAGCCTTTCTAGAAATCGCCGTAGCTCTGGCTGCAAAATCACCGCCATCGCCACGGCTGCACCAACCAATAATTTATCGAGAACAAAATTGAGCAATCGCATACCAAGGCGATCGCTCAAAACGCTAGCAATTAGCAAAAAAATGATCCCTCGCACCATTAGTAGCGTGCGGCGATCATTGCTGAGAGAGAGCATCAGGTAGATCAATCCCAATACCGCAAGGATATCGATCGCCCTCATAATGAATGCAATTGAGCTGATATTAAACCACTGCATTCATAGTCCTCTCATTCACAACTGAAATACAACTAACTACTTCCGTAATCTCTCGGGCAGACAATCTTGACGCAATAAATCCTCACGAGTTTCTCGTTTAATGATTAAACTGGATTCGCCAGCTCCAACAATGACTGCCGCAGGCTTCGGTAAACGATTGTAATTTGATGCCATGCTGTAATTGTATGCGCCTGTTCCAAATACAACGAGAATATCTCCAGCATTAGTCGCAGGTAGTTGAATATCCTTTATTAAAATATCACCTGATTCGCAATGCTTACCTGCGATTGTCACAGTTTGCGACAAGCCAGCACTCATGTGATTTGCCACCACAGCCCGATATTTAGACTGATAGGTGATCGGACGAGGATTGTCTGACATTCCGCCATCTACGGTTATATAGGTGCGAATATCAGGAACAGTCTTGCTGCCACCGATTGTATAAGCTGTCACACAAGTCGATCCCACTAGCGATCGCCCTGGTTCGCAGAGTAATTTTGGTAAGGCTAAACCTGAGGCAACAAATGCATCATTTACACCAGCACTGACAGTTTGTACCCAGTCTTCGATGCTAGGGGGATCATCGGATTCAACATAGCGAATCCCTAGTCCACCACCAATATTTAGCTCTGAAAACTTCAAACCATATTTTTCAATCGCAAGTTTAAACCATTGCACCATCACACCACCAATATCTTGATGTGGTTGCAGTTCAAAGATTTGCGAACCAATATGAGCATGGATACCAATACAGTTAAGGCTAGACTTGGCTACAAAAGCAAATACCGATTCGATTTCATTGGGATCAAAGCCAAATTTGCTATCAATATGTCCTGTTTGGATGTATTCATGGGTATGACATTCGATCCCAGGGGTAAGACGCAACATGGTGCGCGGCGCAGTAAAATTCACTGCAAGAGATTGCTCTTTGGCAAGGAGATCCAAAGTTTTTAGCTCATGCCAGTTATCAACTACGATCGTACAGCCAGATTCTAGGGCATAGCTTAGTTCATCGGCAGATTTATTGTTGCCGTGAAAATAAATCAAACTTGGTGAAACATCAGCCCCTAGTGCGGTCAAGATTTCACCTGCTGATACGACATCGATTCCTAACCCTTCAGAGCCAACGATCGCACAAACTGCTAGACAACTCCAAGCTTTTGAAGCATATAAAACTTGTGACTGCCCTTGATAATGCTTAGAAAAGGCATCCCGATATTGCTGACAAGCAGTTCTGAGGCTGACTTCATCTAAAATATAAAGTGGTGAACCATATTGACGAACTAAGTCCACCACATCACAACCACCAATTTCTAGATGATCACTAGAATTAACTACAGTAGTTAAAGGCAAAAGCTGTTGATTAGGTGACAAGCTATCTAAGCTTGAAGTAGTATTTTTCAGTGAATTCGTAAGAACAGTCTCTGATTTTTGACTGGTTAAAACAGTAGTCATGAAGTACCAATGATTTTTTGTATAACTATCTAATATCTAGTATAAAAAATAGCTGCAATTTTATTTGGCGCTATTTTTATTAGTAGGAGGTAGGGTGGGCATCGCCCAATATCTTTTAATGATCTATTTTTTCTAGTTTTAGCGATCGCTGCAATTCTTCGATTTCGTCTTTGTGTGCACGAACCTTAAGTCTCGTCTCAGGCAAAAGTTGCAAACTAACTTTACGCTCTCGCGGAGTACCTTGCCAATAAAACACGCCAGCGATTGGAGACAAGATTGTCAACCATAACCAAAGATTTACTAGATCAGGAATTAAAATACCCAAAACTACCCCCAAACAAATTAAACCAACTGCCGCTAGTATTGTCAGAAATATTGCCAAAAAAAGACTTGGTTTGACTTGCCCTGAGAGATTGGCAACATCCCGTTCTGGATCAATCTCAACTACTTTATAAGCTCTTTGTTGAAAATGATCGCGAACTTGTTTCAAAAGGCGATCATCCGTAAGGTTTCCAACAGAGAACAATGCATCAGTTGTGCGATCGCGGATTGAACCACGCAAAAAAGAAACTAACCCATAAAACAACAGGATTGTTAAGAATAGGGTGGAATATACTGTCGGAATAGTTTCAGGCATTCGATCTGAGATGTTATTTGCTTTAGTTATAGTCTAAGTACCTAGGCTCAATTCAATATAAAACCCCAAAATCTGTACCACCCGCGTAGCAGGTGGTACAGATTTTGGTTCTGTTTTTTTAATTATGCCGAGGTACTTAATAATCACTTATTATAGTTAGCAACTTTATAAATGCATAAGCACAAAATTTTTTAATTTGATATATTATCCTGATTTTGATATAAAGATTAACGATTAAGGGCGTAACGATTAAAGCTAATTAGGGAAAATAACGATGCCTGCATATCCTAAAGCTACTTATGTAGGCAAGTATGTCGATAATTCATTTAAATTTGCCAAAGTCTTGAGGGTATTCCGCGATCGCTGGACAGTCATCGCAACTGTCTCGGTCACAATGCTTGCTGGAAGCGCTCTCTACACATTTACGAGAACTCCGCAATACAGATCAATTGCTTCTCTTCTAATCAACTCAACAATCTCTGCACCTAATATTCAACCGACAGGAGCATCAACCAGCTCCATGGTGGATCTTGGCACTGAAATCGCTATTCTGAAGAGTCGTCCTTTGATTGAGACTGCTGTCTGCAAAATGCAGCAATCCCCAACAGCAATCCCTTACAAAGATATAGATACTTTAGCCATCATGGATGGATTAGACATTCAACCTGAGAAAAATGCGATGGTTCTGCGTCTAATCTATACAGATAGCAATCCTAAACGAGCGCAGGAAGTTTTAAATGCGTTATCCCAGACTTACGTTGAATATAGCTTAAATAATCGCCGTACAAATTCTAGTACAGCAATAAAATTTATTCAGGACAAGCTTCCGCAAGTTAAGCAGCAGCTTGATAAGTCGGCTCTAGCAGTTACCCAATTTCGGAAGACCTACAACATCGTTGATCCAGACATCTATGCCGCCTCCGTTTATAAAATGCGTGAGGCTCTAGAAACTCAAGCTCAAGACTTGCAAATCAAAATCGCACAGGTCCAACAGCAATATGAAGTCCTTAGTCGCCAAGTTGGCAAATCCCCAGAAGCTGCTATCAGCAGCGCGATTCTGCAACAAGATGCTCCTTACCAATCCTTGGTAAAGCAATTCCAAGAAGTTGAAACTAATTACTTCTTAGAGCAAACTCGATTTCGCGGAGATCACCCTAGTGTTATTGCACTTAAAGATCGACGTGATGAACTCTATCGGCTGCTGGAGACTCGTGCTCAATCAGTAGTTGGTGATAGTACAGCAAATATTACTAATCAACCCAATAGCGCAATTCAACAAAACCTAGCCTCTCAGTTATTTGATGCGCAAACGACCCTAGCTGTTAGCCAAGCTCAACTGCAGAGCATTCGCAATGCACAGTCTGAGGTTTCTAAGGCTTTTTCTCAGATTCCCCAGATTCAACAAAAGTATGTCGAAATTCAAAGGCAACTTGCCATTGATAGCTCAACATACAATAAACTTAGCGAGAAACTTGAAGAATTAAAGGTTTCTGAAGCTCAAGAGATTTCACCTTGGAAGATTTTGGAGCCACCTCTTATTCCTACCAGACCATCTTCTCCAGATATCTTGATGAATTTGTTTGTAGGAGGAATTTCCGGATTAGCACTAGGTGTTTTATTAGCCCTGTTGCTCAATCGACTAGATCAGCGCATTCGTGACGTGGGAGAAGTAAGAGAAATCATTGATGTGCCTTTACTCGCATCAATTCCATTTACGGATCCAGTTGCCCTGATATCGATGGCTAAAGGTCAATTCCCAAATAATAATTACCATGCTTTTAAGGAAGCTTTGGGTTCTCTGGCATTAAATTTGCGCCACTTAGGTATGGACAACTTAATGAAAGTAATTGCTTTCACATCGTCTGTACCTTCTGAAGGTAAAAGTACATTGACTTATAATCTTGCGGTCATTCTATCGTCTCTAGGATATAGAGTTCTCTTAGTAGATGCAGATATGCGAAAACCAACAATTCATAAGTTGGCTGGCTTAAGCAATAAAGTTGGTTTATCTATGGCTCTAGCTACGCCTAGTCCTTGGCAAGATCTGATTCAGGTCGGATCTGATCATAATAATTTGTATATTTTAACATCAGGTTCTCCTCCTCCCAATCCAATGTTATTGCTAGAGTCTAATAAGATGACAACTCTTCTAGAGGAATGGAAACAAGAGTATGACTATGTACTAGTTGATACGCCTCCCATCATTGGGATAACTGACGCTCTATGCCTGACCTCTAAAGTTGATACGTTCATTTTGGTAGCTGCGATTAATCGTTCGACCAGAAGTGGAATTTCCCATGCTTTAGGGATTTTATCGACAGCAAGAGCAAATATTTGCGGGTTGTTGATCAATATGATTGACTCCTCTGATAGTGAGTATCACTATGGATACTATGATCGTTACTATCTAAATCCATCAGGAAGTGTAGAAGAAAATGCAGAAGTAGAAGCAATTGATTGTCCTGCTTGCGAGTAGCTATGTCTTTGAATTTAGTAATCTCAACTCTAACCGGTTTCAAAATTTTATTTACTGTTCACAACTATTGAGATGTTCTATGCAGCCGAATGCCAAGCTCAATTTCAAAATCAAAAAGCAAAATTTTGGCAAGAAATTTTCTTGGACTCCATATTTATTTCTGTTGCCAGCGATCGCATTTCTTTGCTTGACTTCTTTTTTGCCAGTATTTCAAGCCATATATCTAAGTTTTACAAATTACGATTTTGTTGGTAGTCCTGAGTTTATTGGATGGAAGAATTATCTAAATCTCTGGAAAGATCAAACTTTTTGGAAGACATTAGGTAATACTTTAACCTATCTCGTCTTTGCTGTTCCTAGTCTTGTCATTTTGCCGCTTGCTTTAGCGATATTAGTGAATCAAAAATTACGCAGCATTAAATTTTTCCGAGCTGTTTATTATTTCCCAGTCATTGTCTCGGTTGTGGTTGCAGGAATTGCTTGGAAATGGTTCTACGCAGAGAATGGCATCTTAAATTATTTTCTCTCCACCATCTCTTGGCAATCAGTCAAAATCCCTTGGTTAACCGATCCTAAAACTGCCATCTTTGCAATTATTGCTGTGGTAATTTGGCGTGGTGTTGGCTACTATATGGTGATTTATCTGGCAGGTTTACAGGCGATTCCTGCAGATTTATATGAGGCTGCGGCGATAGATGGTTCTGATGGATGGCAAAAGCATTGGGATATTACGATTCCCTTGATGCGACCCTATATTATTCTTGTGGCAGTAATTTCTTCAATTGGGGCAATGAAAGTATTTGAAGAAGTTTATATCATGTCTCAGGGTGGACCCGCGAATAGTACAAAAACTGTTGTTTATTATTTGTATGACAAGGGTTTTACAAGTTTAGAAATGGGATATGCTTCTGCAATTGGAGTATTTTTGTTTCTAATTATTTTTGTTATTTCAATTCTAACTTTCAAATTTATTAATCCTGCAAAAGCAATTTCTTAGAATATCCAACTAGAGTTTCTTGGCTATTTCATTCTAGATTTTTGAGCGTTAAACTGTCCTTGTGGATTCCCATAGGCAAGTCTCTTAGTATAAATCAGCGACATAAGAGGCATAGCCGTTATACATTTGGGTGGCATAGCGATCGCCTGTTCCTAACATTTTTTCACTGGCTTGAGACCAACGCGGATGAGGAATATTTGGATTGACGTTGGCGTTAAAATCATATTCTTGCGGAATGCGTGTATTCCAGAATGTGGCAGGTTGGCGATCGCTAAATTCAATATTGATAATTGATTTAATGCTTTTATAGCCATATTTCCAAGGTAAAACTAACCTGATGGGAGCGCCATGTTGTTTTGGCAACTCATGTCCATAGATGCCCACAGCCATAAAAGCAAGTTCATTCATTGCTTCTTTAATAGTCAATCCTTCGATATATGTCCAAGGCTCGCTCTGTAAAATCTGTCTTCTTGCCTGTACTGGTCGAAAGAAAGTTGTAAATTTGACGTGAGCGGCATTCGCTTTTGGTTCGACTAATTCAATTTGTCATTTCAGAGGAAACCCAATCCAATGTCTAAGGATGAGGCTGAAATTTGCCAACCTTCTCCCATACATCCTTATCACCGCTAAATTCATAAAAGTTAGTGTAGACGGCGGCGCTGTATCGATCTGTAATTGGGCGATCGAGTGTAAATGCGTGATTGCGTGAAGTTGTAATTGCTTTTAATCGTTCATCAAGTAATTTTTGTTTGACTATGCTTTTTTTCTCTTCGAGAGTTTGGCAGCCAGCCAATAGTCCCATGATGCTGAGGCTCCCTAATCCCACTTTTTCAATAAATCTCCGCCGATTTAGATAGTCGGATTCTGATTTTGTTTGACTTTCAGGGAGAAACCAGTCTGACAGAATTTTAATCAAAACCATTAGGAAATTCAACTATTTTTAGGGAATATAACTATGGTAAATGCATTGCTAAATCTTGTGATTTCTTGCTTGCATTTATCTCCACAATTTTCCTGTAATCGCTTCTTTCCAAAATTCATTGCATAGGAATGATAATGAACCCAAATATTCCTTGGGGTTATGTTTACTATGTCTGATATTTTGAGCACAGCTTTAACAAACCCCTTCTGAAAGATATTGACCTATTCCGTGAAATGTTGCAGCAACATCTATTTTTTGTGAGAATGGAAAACCGCACCTCATTTGTGGATGAATTGCTATAGCGTAGGAATAAATATGATTCGATATTTGCCCCTTGTGGTGGGTACATTGGGTGGCTTTGCCCTACTAGCTAATCGCATGGTGACGGCAAATCTCACAAACAGCCAGTCTCGAGCTGATGCGTTGGGGGTTTTGTTGAGCGCGGTTTTGATTTTGGTGGGGCTACTGTGGCAACAAGCGCAGCCGAAACCTCCTGATGCAGTGAATTTAATTGGCGAAGAAGGTTTAGAAATTGATGAAGCGCTCCCCGATGAGATCAAAACTGAATTGGCTTGGGCAACACATATTTTGTTGACTAATACCGTGACTAAGGTGGTGGCAGTTTATTACGATCGCAAAACAATTTTGCGGCGCGGGATTTTGGGCAAAAGCAATCAGGTAAATATTGGCACGATCGCGGCAAGGGTAATGAAAACTCAAAAGCCGATTTATCTGGTGAAGTTAGAGCTTTATCCAGGGCGAGTGGAGTTTGACTACCTACCCGAAAATACTCAAGGTGTAATTGTGCAACCTCTAGGCGAAAAAGGAGTCATGGTTTTAGGAGCAAATATTCCACGAAGCTATACTAAGCAAGATGAAAATTGGGTTACGGCGATCGCTGACAAACTCACCTATAATCTCGAAAAAACATCCTTATAAAATTATGCTAAACCGCATTTTTACAACTGTTACTCTAACTTCATTGCTTACTACTACCTTAGTCTTGCCGTCATTTAATCAAGCGATCGCGGAAACTTTTCAGAAGAGCAGTGATTCAGCTAAGTCGGCAAAGCCAACAGCGCCAATCATTTCTCAAGAAAAACGGGCTTTGATTAAAGAGTTGCTCGAAATTACGGAAACAAGTAAAAATGCTGAACAAATAATGGATGCGATGGTGAGGGCAGAATTGCCGAAGTTAGCATCAGCGATTCTTCAAAAAGATCCTTCTCTAGACAGCGATCGCCCTGAAGCTCAGAAGCAATTTAGCGAGATCGTGTCACGGATGGCGATCAAATATCGCGATCGCGTAATCAAAAAAATTGATGTCAACCAATTGATCGAGCAGGTGTCCTATCCGATTTATGACAAATATTTTACGACCGCCGAATTGCGTAACATCGTCGAATTTTATAAGTCGCCAACTGGCAAAAAGGCGATCGCTGTTCTGCCTCAAATTGTGGGCGACTCAATGAAAAGCACCAATGACATTCTGTTACCCAAAATGTCCAGCATCATGGATGAAATCATTGCTGAAGAGCGATTAAATGCGCAGCCACGTAAATAATCAGTGCAAATCAATGTAACCGCCTAAGCGATTGCTATAATGTAATGCTGTAAGAGGCTTTGTCGCATCAGCAACCCTTTACACATTTCAACGGTTACACCCTAAATTACTTTCTACTAAGAGACGCATGGCACTTCTAGATCGACAAGGTCGTTTATTTGGCAAATTTAGCATTCTAGACATCGGTGCGATCGCCACGATCCTGATTGTCTTGATTGGCTTACTTATCGTCCCTGGCAATGGCGGTAGTTCGATCGCCCAGATGTTATCTGCCGAAAATAAGACAGTCCAAGTTGATATGAATGTACGTGGGTTAAGTGCTACCGATCCCCAAAATCTCATCAAAGTGGGTGACAAGGTGAAGATCATTATTCGCAATCAACCTCGCGGCGAAGTCACCATCAAAAAAGTGGAAATCTCAACCCCAAAAATTGTCGCCGCCAAAGCTGATGGCAGCCCAGTCTATTTTGAAGACCCCCGTGCAGTCTCCACCTCTCAATCAGACCTTGCGATCACCCTTGAAGCAACTGCTCAAATCACTAATGACGGGGCTGTATTTGCAAGTGAAAAGGTCAAAGTCGGAACATCAATTGACATTGAAGGACCCAAATATATTGTTCGGGGTAGTGCAATGGCTGTGAGGTATTAACTATGCAACCTCCATTTCCTCAAGGATTTGTACTTAAAGGGCGCTATGCAATCAGAGCAACGATTGGACAGGGCGGCATGGGGCGCACTTATCTAGCTCAAGATCTAGAGCGCTTTAACGAAACCTGCGTACTCAAAGAGTTTATCCCGCCTCAAGATTCTCAAGAGGTTACGGAAAAAGCAAAGGAACTTTTCCGTCGTGAAGCCTCGGTACTATATCAAATCCGCCATCCGCAAGTGCCAGAATTTCGCGCTACCTTCGAATCAGAGGGCAGATTGCTCTTAGTCCAAGACTATGTTGAAGGTAAAAACTACCGTAACCTATTACTCGATCGCCTCAAAGTTGGCCAAACATTCTCAGAGAATGAAATTTTTGCACTGATGCAGCAGCTTTTGCCAGTGCTCAGCTATCTGCATAGTCACAATATTATTCACCGCGATATCTCGCCTGAAAATCTAATGTTGCGATCGCAGGATAACTTACCTGTGCTTATCGATTTTGGTGTTGTCCAAGAAACTAACGCCAAACTAAGCAGCCAAATGGGTATTCCTGCTTCAACTGTTGCAGGCAAAGCAGGATACGCCCCGCCGGAACAACTTCAGTCGGGCAATGCCTATGCCAACAGCGATCTGTATGCTCTTGCGGTCACTTCGATTGTTTTACTGACTGGTCGTGAGCCATCGGAACTCTTTGATAGCATCAATTTGGCTTGGAATTGGCAACAGTTTGCGAATGTCAATCCTGCGTTTGCAAGGGTAATCAACCAAATGTTGAGCTATAAACCCACTAACCGCTATCGTTCTGCTGATGAAGTGACGCAGGCAATGCAAGTTGCCCAAGCCTCTTTTTCGGGTGCAAAAACCTATGCGGTAGGAAGACAAGTGCCATCTAATGTGGCAGCAAACATTCCCCAAAGAACGGTGGTAGCTGGCGCTAGCAATCGTAACCCTGCAAATTATCGAAATCAAAGTATGCCTAGCAATCCAAACAATGGCGGTGGTGTCAACTGGTTCTTAGGTATTTTAATCATTTTGGTTGCGGGAGTTGGCTCTTGGGCAATCACGTCTTTCTTTTTTAGCCGTAATCGAGCTACTACTACCAACCCGACGGAAACAGCGATCGCTTCACCAACTGCAACACCAAGTGCGGCAAATGTAACCAATATCAATACCAGTCTCGATCTCAGACCAGTAAATGAAGGCTTAAATCGCGGATTCAGTAGCGATAGGATTGCGGCAGGGCAAGTTGTCAATGTCCGTTTTAATGGCTCAAAAGATGAGTTGGTCACTGTATCTCTAACTGGTGCTGATTTGCAAATGACCATCCAGAGTGAAGACCAAGTTAGCCTAGATCGTAAAGCAATTGACAATGCCACGGGATATTGGCAAGGTCGTCTGAAAAAAGATGGTGTGTACTATATCAAAATCAAAACCACTGGTACTAATGAAACTAGTTATAAGCTCGATGTTCAATTAGAATCTCCAGTGAAACCTCAACCGACCCCAACTCGAACGCCAACACCTAGTCCAACAGCTACACCTACAGATAAATCGACAACTACGCCAACGCCTAGTCCTTCTCCTACTTCTGGACAGCCTAATCCGACGAGATCGCCTGATCCTTCACCAACGGCTATTCCTACCGAACCGCCGCGATCGCCATCGCCAGTGCCTAATCCCACTGAGCCTGCGCCAGAGCCATCAAAACCAAATCTTACTTTCTAATTAATGCAAACCGTAGATATCAAGTTCCAAAAGCTACATCCAGATGCGCAAGTTCCTAGTTATGCCCATACTGGCGATGCTGGTGCAGATGTTTATTCAGTTGTCGAAATTACGCTTCAGCCCCAGCATCGCGCTGCCATTCCTACTGGATTAGCAGTCGATATTCCTATCGGTTACGAAATTCAAGTGCGTTCCAAAAGTGGATTGGCTCTCAAACATGGTATTACGGTTCTCAATTCTCCTGGGACTGTTGATGCTGGTTATCGTGGCGAGATTCAAGTGATTGTGATTAATCTGGGAACAGAAGCTTATACTTTCACTAAAGGGCAAAAAATTGCTCAGTTAGTATTAAAGCCAGTCATTCAAGCTCAATATATTGAAGGAGAATTAGGAACTAGCGATCGCGGTACTGGCGGGTTTGGTAGTACTGGGTTAACTTAGATAACTAAATATCTAAGTCTATAGACGTTATAAAGCCAAGAATTATAAAGCCAAGAATTTATGGTGCTTTGCCTCGCATCATAAATTCTTGGCTTTTGAAGGGAGTAAGTATGCCAGACGGTAATCAACCAAAGCTCATAATATTTTCTCAGCATGGAATGAGCGATACCAACCGTACAATGAACTATTTAGCCCATCAAGTTGCACCGCTTCATTCCCATATCGTTGCGCCAAATCTAGGGTTTATCCAAACACATTTTGAGATTGAGTCGTTGATTTTAAAAGTTGAGCGTTCTGCTGCACAGGCTTTTGAACTTTACTCAGATATACCAGCTCGGATTATTGCGACTTCTCTAGGAGGGGTGATTTGGGTCGAGGTATTATCTCGCCATCAAGAATGGTGGTCTAAAATCGAATCTTTGGTACTGCTAGGTTCGCCCATTGGTGGCGCAGATCTTGCTCGAATTATCGATCCTTTTGGATGGGGTATTGGTATAGCTAAACATCTTGGCAAAAATCGACGACCCCTCGCAGAGCAAATTACTGCGGTAGTTCCAACCTTGGTAGTGGCTGGCAATATAGGTAGCGATGGTCTTGTCACTACTGAGTCAACAAAACTTAAGCACGCTCATTTTGTGTGCTTAGACGGAGTGAGTCATCCCGATCTGAGATTTGATCCTAAGGTGGTTGGAGCAATTCAAGAATTTTGGTCAAAGACGAGAAAGCCTCTCCCTCCGCCAAAAGCTACTCTAACTCTAGAGTTAATAGAGCATTTTCGATCCGTACCAGGTATTACTGATGCGAATTCTCAAGATTTTTGCCATGCCAAGACTGTATTTTCTTTTGCCGATGGGACTAGCATCTGCACCTGGAAAAATATTTTCGGTGTCGATCATGTTTTTATCACTAATGGTAATGGCGAATGTGAATATGCTGGATTCGTTGGCTGGGTGGATTCTGCTGGAATGAAAAAAGCTATAAGTCAAGCCACAAAATCATACTGAGCAAATTGGTTATGCTGCCTTTAGCACTGGTGCGCGAAGCTGTTTCTTTTGGTTAGTCCACTTATGCCAAAACCCAAAATAGAGTTGCGGCGCGAAGCGCCGCAACTCTATTTTGGGTTTTATAGCTATAACTAAATTGTTGTGCGTATTTTCTGAGATTCGCCAGATCTGTCTGCGATTGATTGCAAGTCTCTATTTTGCGATTTGCGCTATATTTATCAAGTCTAATCATCTCGTGCGCGAAGCTCATGTCTGAACCTATTTGGTCTTATGTCACTCCCGGTATACCCGACGAATTATTTGAACGCTTACCAGGAATACCGATGAGCAAATGTGAAACGAGATTATTAATTGTCGGTCAGCTGCGGCTCAAGGGAGACTCGGTGCTGTGGGATATTGGTGCAGGTACTGGGACAATCCCCATCGAGACAAGTTTGCTATGTCCTAAGGGAAAAATTGTAGCGATCGAGCGTGATGAAGACGTGGCGGGATTGATTGCCAAAAATTGCCAAAAATTTGGTGTAAATAATGTCGAAATTAAAATTGGAAGTGCACCAGAATGCCTAACGAGTCTCACAACTGACCCCGATCGCATTTGTATTGAAGGTGGGCGCTCAGTATCGGAAATTCTAGAATATTGTTGGGAACGTTTGCAAAATGAAGGCAGAGCAATCGCCACTACCAATAGTCTTGAGGGTTTGTATGCGATTTCAGAAAGTTTTGCCAAACTACAAGCTCGAAATGTAGAAGTTGTGCAGTCTTCAGTTAACCGTTTAGAAACTCGCGGTAATCGTCAAGTTTTTGCTGCCGTTAGTCCTATGTTTATCATCAGTGGTGAAAAGATATAGTAATCCGATGTTTTAATCACGGAGGATAACGCTCTAATCAGTTCGATCGCTTCGGAGTTGTTTTTGAAGCTTTGAGACAGCTTCTGTAGTAGATTTTTGAGTAAAGATCGCTAATCAAAAAGGCTTTAGAATTCTGGCTAAAGCCTTTTTGATCAAAATTGAGTTTCATTAGTGGCAAAATACGGTTAAAATCTTGCCCTAGTTTGTGGATATCTGGTGAACTGAATGTGCGATCGCCAATACTGGCAGGAAATAACTAGTAAGCTTTGGTTAAATAGGCTGAGCAGGACAATTGTCTTATTCGCGATCGGATACTGCTTGCTTCTGGGGCAGATTCAACCAGTCCAAGCTCAGTCTGTAGATGAGCTAAAAAATTATCAAAACTTTGTCGATCAGCAACGTCAAATCATCCAGAAACAACAAGAACAAATTAATGCGCTTACTAAGCCAGCTCAGTCTCGTCTAGATGCCTTAAAGCGTAATGTGCGGGTCACTGATACTCAGATTAAGGATAACGAGAAAAAAATTCGTTTAGCAAGAGAGCAGCTCCAAAAACTTAGTACAAAGCTGCAAGAACTAGAGTATGACCTCAATAAAAGACGTGAGGCAACTACTGCTCGATTGCGCTATTTGCAAAGGCAGCAACTTCAACGTTGGTGGGTAACCCTGCTCAGCAGCCAAGATCTTAATCAATTTGCCGATCGCCGCCGCCAAATTGAGAGGATTTATGATAGAGATCGAAACTTACTTGCTGACTTGACTCAAAGATCTAATCAGGTCGAAAAACAAGGCAATCAGGTAATCGCTCAAAGAAATGAGCTCGAACTTCTAACTCAAAAGCTGAAATACCAAAAATCTAATATTGAAGCCGAGGTGGTTGTTCAGCAGAATACGATCGAACGACTTAAAAGCGATCGCCAAGCCTTGACTCAAGCTGAAGATCGGCTTGCAGAAGATTCGCGTCGTCTCTCGCAAATTATTTTGGCAAAAGTTCAGCCCTATGATGGGCTAATTCTGCCGCCTGGGACTGGACAACTAATGTATCCCACGATTGGGCCAGTTACTAGCAACTTTGGCTGGCGTACACATCCAATTCTGGGAACTGAGCGATTCCATTCAGGCATCGATTTTGGCGCAGATTACGGCAGTCTTATCTATGCCAGTGAGAAAGGCCGAGTGATTTATGCGGATTGGTATGGGGGCTATGGTAATGCTGTGATTATCGATCATGGCAATGGTATGACCACGCTCTATGGACATTGTAGTGACCTATATGTCAAAGATGGTGATGTTGTGGTTAAAGGTCAACCAATCGCGGCTGTTGGTTCTACAGGCTTTTCTACTGGCCCACACTTGCATTTTGAGTTGCGCGCTAATGGAGAGCCGATCGATCCCGCCGCTTATCTCTAGAATATAGCGACAATTCATGAACTGTCACTTCGTTACTCCTATACCAATTCACAAGAGTGTTGTCACACTTTTGCGTGTAAAAAACAAACTCAGTAAGGAAAGATAATTTAATAAAACCCAAAATTGGTTCGGTGGGCGAAGCCCGCCGAACCAATTTTGGGTTTTATATGCACAGGTTATTTAATTTTCATTCCTAATGGTTTTAAAGACACAAAATAGTGTAGCCATTTTGTGTTTTGGAATTACCAAACATCGGGCATAATTGCACCTTGAAAATCAGTGGTTTCAGTATTTGCACCACTAAAATTAGCTTTGCTGAGATTGGCACTCGTAAACTCAGCCCGACTCAAATCGGCTCGACTTAAATCGGCTCCAATAAAATAGGCTTCACTACAATTTGCTCCGCGAAGATCTGCCCCAATCAGATCGCAGCCACAGAGATTTCCGCGATAGAGATTTGCCCCAATTAAATTTGCTCGAGTCAAATTGGACTCGCTCAGATCGATATCTACCAGAGTTGCACCGATCAAATCCGTACCTACCAAAGTTGAGACATTGAGATTGCAGTGAGACAAATCAGCTTCGCTCAAATTAGCGCGACTAAAATCAGTGCCAGCAAGATTAGCTTCCCTTAATTCGGCACGACTTAAATTTGCGCCAATGAGAATTGTCCCAATCATACTAGCTCCATTCAAGCTAGACATATTAAGCTTAGTTGTTGATAAGTCAGCGAGATCGAGTTTAGCTAAACGTAGATTTGATCCACGCAGATCCGCCCCACTTAAATTTGCTTGGCTAAGATCAGCTTCGCTCAGACAAACCATACTAAGGTGTGCTGTCCCTAGGTTTGAACTTTTCAAATCTATACCTTTTAGATCTGCCTTACTTAAGTCCGCACCACGCAAGTTTGCAGACGACAGATTCACGTCATGAAACTTTGCCCCACGCAAGTTGACCATACTCAAGTCGATGCCAGTCAGATCGAGTCCCTCTAGTTGAATTTCGCTAAGATCAATGCCACGCATATCAGGATCGGACGCTCTCCAACTGTTCCAACTATTTACGCCTTGATTAAGCAGTTTTATAAATTCTTCTTTCGCCACAGTTACTTTTACTCGCACAGCTAGCACAGTTTCAGGTTCAAAAAGCTAAGCTAAACTTTTTGAATTTTAATATTTTCGTTCTTGAGGTGTAAAACGATCACGATCAAGCAATTGCAAGCTCATATCAACTGAACGATCGCTAGTCTTTACCTTACCACTTTCGAGATATCCGAGAGTATGTTTGAGATAATTCGCATCATCCCGTTGGGGGTAATCTTCTCGAGAATGAGCGCCGCGACTTTCCTGGCGTGATAAGGCACTAGACATAATGATCTCGCCTACTGTAAGCAAACTTTTTAATTCGATCGCTTGCATTAATTCCATATTAAATATAGAACTCTGGTCGTCTACGAGTAAATCATGATCGTAGCGATCTCGAATAGTTTGCAATTTCTCTAAACCGTCTCTCAAGCGTTGATCATCGCGGAAAATGCCACAATGCTCGGTCATCGTATCTTGTAGCTGTTGACGAATATCGGCAATACGCGAATTACCTTGCTTTGACAACATGCCTTTGAGCTTAGCTTCGGCGTCAGCAAGATATGGACGAGGATCGATTTTGGGCGTGGTGCGATCGCTAACATAAGCACCCAGTTTTTCGCCAGCACGTTTACCAAAAACCACACATTCTAGTAATGAATTTGCGCCCAAACGATTTGCACCATGTACCGAAAGGCAAGCACATTCACCTGCCGCAAAAAAGCCTGCGATCGCCTTGCTATCAACGCCAATTACTTGACAATCGATATTTGTGGGAATACCACCCATGGAATAATGCGCAGTCGGACGCACGGGCAAAGGATGATCGATGCAGTCCACCCCTGCAAGACGCAAACCCTCTTCACGAGCAAAGGGAATCCGACTTAAGATTTTCTCTCGCCCCAAATGGCGCACATCTAAATGCACATAGTTACCGCCATTAATACCTCGCCCTGCCATGATTTCACAAGCAATATTCCGTGAGGTGATATCACGGGGTGAGAGTTCCATCCGATTTTTGCTGATTGGATAATTTGCCATAAAGCGATCTCCTAAATCATTAATCAAATAGGCTCCTTCACCGCGTACTGCTTCAGAGATCAATACTCCAGCAGGATATAAACCTGTAGGATGGAATTGCACAAATTCCATATCTTGCAGTGGCAATCCAATATTTGCGGTCAGACATAAACCATCGCCTGTTGAGGCAAAATCATTGGAAGT
Organism: Pseudanabaena sp.; assembly: GCA_003249035.1. GTDB lineage: Bacteria > Cyanobacteriota > Cyanobacteriia > Pseudanabaenales > Pseudanabaenaceae > Pseudanabaena. Next base: position 101,587 of record QBMK01000009.1, on the reverse strand, counting down.
CGTATTAAAGACTCTGCCATATCCGCCCGTAGCCATCAATACTGCCTTCGCTCGAAATACTTCTATCTGCGAAGTTTCCAAACAATAAGCCACAACTCCCTTTACTTCTGCTCCATTTAGACCATCTTCGTAGATCAACTGCATCACATACCATTCTTCATAAATCTTGCCGCCCAATCGCCGCAAATTCATTACTAATTCGTGCAAAATTGCGTGCCCTGTTTTGTCCGCCGCATAGCAAGCACGACTATTTGTATGCCCTCCAAATGCTCTTTGCGAAATCTTGCCATTTTCAGCTCGTGAGAAGAGAACTCCTAAATGTTCTAAATCAATAATTACTTCGGGCGCAGATTCTGTCAAAACTTGGACGGCATTCTGATCGGCAAGATAATCGGAGCCTTTGACTGTATCAAAGGCATGGGTGAGCCAGTCATCATCACCTACATTTTTGAGTGAAGCCGCGATTCCTCCCTGTGCAGCGACGGAATGCGATCGGATTGGATGTACTTTAGAAATTAGTCCTACACTATGATTGGGGTAATTTTGGGCGATCGCTAGCGCAGCCCTAGAGCCAGATAAGCCACCACCGATAATTAATACATCATGTTCGATCATAGAATTTTTTGAAGATTTTTTTTAAATATACGCTTAACCACAACTACCACAGTCTCCACAACTACCACAATCTAGACTGCCACAGTCTAGCCCACTGCAATCCATTCCTGACAAACAATCTGCATTCCCACAGTTTAAATCAGGGCAGCTTAGATCGGGACAACTTAAATTGGGACACTCAATTGCCTTGCAGGGATTTTCACAATCGCGATCGCTTCCACAATTGTTGGGGAATGCATCCAGTCCATAGGCACAATCAGAACAATCAATATAATCGCAGTTATTATTTCCGCCACTATTACTGTTGTTATTGTTAACTTTTCTTTGTTGATTACGTCCCCATTGCGAGCCGCCAAGTTTCAGTTTACTTGATTCACCAGTATCTTCAGGCACATCAGGCACATCAGGATTTTCTGGGTCGTTTGATTCAATGGCTGCGGTTGTGATGAGTATCCGACTGGCATAATATTGGCGACGCGCCTTAGATTTTTCTCTACGTTTTTTTAAAATTTCATTAGCTTCTCGACATTCCTGAAATCGCCCCTTCGCATTTGCGATCGCCGTCAAGATCCCATCTTCCGCAATCACCTGCTTAAAATATTGCGAACAGGAATCGCAGCCATACAACACGCGATGAGCGCAAGAAAAACCTTTATGAGGTGAAATAAATTTTTGATAGCCACTAATAGCCGAAACCGCTATGCCTTGCGTTGCAACGTTGATGATATTGGAGATCGTTGATTTTACAGGGATTCTGATCTGCATTTGTTGCTGTCATTTTGTGAATCAAACTAGCAAGGTCATAATACAAGAAACTTTAGGTTAGTCAGCATAAAGTGAACTGTAATGTGAGGAGAAGCAAGATTGAATGTGATTTAACTTTTTACTTCAGCAATTCTCATTATAAAAATCAGTTTTTTGAAAGCCCGCCTTGGGCGGGCTTTCAAAAAACTGATTTTGGTGTTTCCATCGCCTTCGGCGATGGAAACACCAAAATCAGTTTCATAATGAGAATTACTGTTTTTACTTCGTGGGTTTTGCGCTAGCTTTATGCTAATATCGCAAAGGCAAAAATACGGCTTTGGAGTTTTGATTCCCTCGATGAATACAGAAATAGCAGAAGATTTATTCACTCAAGGTTTAGAACGCTACAAACAAGGTGAATCTGCGGCAGAATTAATTCCTGTGTTTGAAAAAGTATGCGAACGCCAGCCAAAAGTTGCAAGTGGTTGGATTTGTCTATCTTGGTTATATCTGCTAGACAACAACGCCAAGCTCTCTCTTAAAGCTGCACAGAAAGCAGTCAAAATCGCTCCCGAGGATCCCCAAGGTCATATTAATCTAGCGATCGCAATGTTAGAGCTATCTCAAAAAGGCGTCAGAGAGCAAGTTGAAGCGGCTCAGAACTGGCTCATGATTTTGAAAGATATTAAGCCAGAAATTGTTGAGAATTTTGAAGAAGGTTTGCGTCGTCGTCCAGACTGGAAAGCCCTTGAAAAGGTTAGAGATTGGGTGCTTAGCTAAAATTCAGTTAATGCATTCTTGCTAATTTCAGTCAGCTGTCAACATTTGTTAACGATAATTAGTTGAATTTAAAGAATAACTTTGTTTAACATCATATAACTTCATAATCATAGCTCTTTTGTCAGAAAAACTTAACATGGGATTTTTGTCAAGGATGTTAGGCTACATAAATAATAAACAACTGAAGCTGAATAACTTCTTGGGTTTCAGCCAAGTGCCAATTTCTTATTTTAAAGGAAGTTAATAAAATGATCTTAGAAAATATCAGAGTAAAGCCCGACACACGCAATCACAAAGGCTTCTTTGTGCTAGAGGCTTCTTATAAACTGGTTAATATCGATGGCAATGGTTGGGCTTTGATCTGTTTGGATGACTATGCTTGTCATTATGTCGATCCTGATGATTTGAAGTTGCCAAGGGGTTGGAAAAAAACAACTAGTAACGAATTTGTGCACGCTTAGCGATTGCCTTGTTGAGGTTTTCTATATGCTTGAGATTGAAAATCAATCAACTGTTAATTTAGATAAATCAAATTTCAAATAAAAAAGAGCAAACCAAGGTTTGCTCTTTTTTATTTGAAATCAATGAAATTTATTAATCGTTAAAATAGTGCGCAGAATCTTTGCTGAAAAATATCGATAGCCCTAAAATGGCAAGGATAGGATGCGCAAAGCGCAGCCTATCCTTGCCCATACAAATCCTTTCCTTTGCAGGACTTCCAAAATATCTTTATTGTTCTGTTTACAAAAGGGGTTAAGGTTAGTTTGAGCTAAGCCCGTAATGACTCTAATTTCTGTAAAGCTTTACCACTGGTGATGATTTCTAGAGCATGAACGATCGCATCGGCTATTTCGTGATGCATTCCGTAAAGCCAGAGATAGAATCCACAGTTCCATAATACGGAATTCAGATATTCAGAAGGTTCCGCTTTGAGGGCAGAGATAATTTTCGTTGCCATTTCTGATGCATCGACGATCGCAGGGTCTTCGGAGCTAAATCCATAGTCCCTTGCGGATAGGGTCACGCGCTCAAAGCGATCGCCATTATTTATGCCGATGATTGCTGAACGCGATCGCGGCAAGTCCACACTCCCCTCCCAGCCTTTAACAGTAGCAAATTCGCTAATGCCATGCTGAGCAAAGGCTGCACGAATATTGGTTTCGGTAGGCGGATGAACAAAACCTGACACTATAAATTGTTTGCCTTGATATGGCGACCACATTAGCTCAAGGGTAGCAAATGGTGGGCGCTTACCGATTTGCTCACGATAGGCGACTAGCCCTTGTGCAAGCGGAAAATGCTTGGGTAAGTAGACAAACCCAAAATTTTGAGTTTCGAGGTTGTGTTGGACTTGCTCAATTGTAAGGTCTTGCCAATTTAAGCCCAAAGCTTGCAATATCTCGATAAAAGGCAACCCTTCTTTAGTAGGCATCCGATCGCCTCCATGCATCAAGACAGGAATACCAGCCGCAGCTAAGACGATCGCCGTCACAGGACTGACTGGTGCAGTCTTCGATCTGCCGTCGTAGGGCGATCCCAGTACCAAAACCTGTTTGTCAGATGTGATTGGCGAAACCTTTGCACCCAGAAGCTTATAAGCATCGAGCATCCCTGCTAATTCTTCACTGGTTGGGCGTTTAATCCGATGGGCGATCATGAATGCACCAATCTGAGCAGGAGTCGCAACTCCCTGCAACATCATGATCGTGGCAGCTTCAGCCTCCTGGCGCGTCAAGCTTTTGCTGGTATGTGTACCGCTCCCAACTTTACGCAAAAATTCGCGAAATTCTTTACTCATTACTCTACGGGTGAATTTAATGCAAAAGTCGGTTAGATGTTGAATTATAGCCTAGAAAGCAGGTACTCTCTACTTTCTAGGCTTATAGTGCGCTTTTTAAAGCCCCGGGAATTTCCTGCTGAATCATCTGGGCAGCAAGCTTACAAAAATATTGAATTGGTGGAATTTGAATGCGATCGCTAGTAGTGACTAGAACAATTTCGCGAGTTAGGCATGGTTCATTGAGCGATCGGACAATTAAGTCTGGATCGGGAGCTAATTCCACTAAAAAGGTTTCTGGAAGCAAAGCGATCAAACTACCTTGCTTAACTACACCGCGAAAAGCTTCAAGGGAATTAAGCTCTAGAGCTGCATTTAAACGCAGCTCTTGGCGATTGAACTGATCTTGGACAAGACGCTGTAATCCATAGCCATCTTTAAATACAGCTTGAGGGACATTATGTAAGTCTTTCCATGTAAGTGACTCTTTTCGACAAAGGGGATGATTAACCGTCAGCAAAAGTTGAATTTTTTCTTCATAGAGTTTCTCAACTACCATTTCGGAACTTGCGGTTAAAAATGGATTATTCATGACGATCGCAATATCTATCAAGCCATCTTTAAGAACTTTAAGAGCGCGATCGCTTCCCAAGGTTGTCACTCTTAGCTGGACATTCGGATAAGCCCTAGAAAACTTTTGTAATATTGGTGGTAGTTGATAAGCACAGGCTGAAGGAATCCCTGCCACACATAGCTCTGTTTGTTTTCCTGCCTGCAAATCGAGTAATTCTTGTTCGGCAGTTGACCAAATTTGACAAATTTTCCTAGCATGGATTAACAGGCGATCGCCCCCTACTGTTAGCTTCGCGTTCCCCTGACGATGAAACAGCGAGATACCGACAGTTGCCTCTAAAGACTGCACCTGTCGGCTGATGGTTGACTGGCTAACTCCACATTTTTGGGCTGCTTGCTGAAAGTTTCCTGTTTCAGCAACTGCCAAAAATGCTTGTAACTGTTCCAAACGCATGAAAAATTAACGATAGATCTAGTTATGGCTGTCATCATTAAGCAACTTCTAGAATTTTGGAAAAGTAGCGCTAGTAACAAGTAGATTTAAGACAACGCATTTTGTACGTCATTTAACTAACGATTCGCCAAAAGTACGAATTGTGGGCAAGGTATCAGTAAACCAGCCCAGTCCCAGCCCAGCCCCTGCAATTAAAGCAAGAACAAAGAAATTCCAGCCACGATTGTTCATGAACGCGCGAAGTTCATTTCTCGCAACATACATCAGTAGTACCCAAACTACGCTAATCCCCAGCGACAATACGAACTGCGACTTTTGATAAAACACAAATATTACTGCTGCGATCGCCCATCCTACGGAGAATAGCCAGTCCACACCAAAGGCGATCGCTCCAATGGGAATCCAGATCCGCCAATCAGCTTTATGTATAGAAAGCAGCCATCCATAGGCAATATAGCCAACTAAAACTAGAGCAATAGAAAGGATTGGCAATTTTCGTATGACACGCATATTTTTGCATCTCCAGCTTAAAAGTGTTAGTCACAGGTTAAAGCGCAAAGCATTGCGCTTTAAGCATTTTATGCTTAGGTCTGTGCGATTTAACAAATATAAAACCAGAATCGATGGGGCGGCTTTGCCGCCCCATCAATTCTCTAAAATCTAGAAAGCTACTTGTAGATCAAAAAAAGAGATGCGGCGCAAAGCGCCGCATCTCTTTTTTTGTTGATTTAGCTAGACTGATTTAGCGTCAACTTCATCAAAACTTTTGTAGCATTTCTCTGAATCGTAAATATGACAGCGATCGCCAATATCTTTCATCAAAGCCCAAGAGAACTTCGTCTTGTACATATATTGTCCCCAATTTTCAGTAAGAGACTTATGTGCTAAACGCAAATTATATGAGGGGATGCCAGTCGAAACGTGATGAGGAACATGCACGTTAATATCGTGACATAGCCACTCAACCCAAGCTGGATAGTCGCAATGGACAGTGCCTGTGAGTTGATCGGATGCAGCGTGCCATTTATCCTTATCTTTGAATTGAATATCTGGCATGGTGTGGTGAACAATCGTGAAAGTGCTCATCCAAAAGTGATAGACCAACCAAGGCATTACAAAAAAGCTGATAAATCCAAAGAAACCGGTGATGGCGATCAAAGTAGGGATTACGATTGCAGCAAGTGCAATTACCAATTGATAGGAAAACTTGACTTGAGACTGCTGGCGTTCAGGATAGAGGCTGGCATTAAAGTGTAAGTTTGCCCAATGAATAATCGATCCAGTCCACCAAAAACGAGTGCGAATCAATCGATAAACATTGGAAATAAGCCCTTTTCCTTCCTCATATTCATCGACGGTAAATGGATACCAAGCATTATCTTCACCCATCTTATTTGTATGTAAATGATGGTGATCGTGCTTAAAGCGCCAACCATGGAAAGGGAAAAGCAATGGCAAGAATGCAATATGACCGACAAGATCGTTAACCCAAATTTTATTGGAGAATGAACGATGTCCGCAGTCATGACCAATCACGAACCATCCAGTTAGGGCAGTGCCTGTAAAAATCCAAGCAAAGGGCAGTAAGTACCAAGGCGAGAAGGCGATGCTGGCATAACCAAGCGCGGCAGTAGTTAATGAGAATAAAACATTCAACCAAGCTCTGAGAGGCTTTTTCTCAAAGTATTCGGAAGGGATAGTTTTAATGATGTCGCGGAGGGTCGTCTCAGAGGTAAGAGTGTGTGAGGAGTTTTGTATGGCAACCACTACTGAGCACTCCCTAATGTGGATGGGCTTTGACGGCTCAAGCTTTGCAATTGTTGGAAAAGAACATCAATATCAGATTGTAATTCTGCGAGTTCGGCTTGAACTTCTTCGGAATATAACTTTTTAGCGGTCACTTTCAATGTAGAAATCTCTTTTGTCAATGCTTCAGTTTGTTTGCTCATACTTCCTTTTAAAACGCTTCGATCACACCACAAATATTTATGAATCAGATTTTAGCTTAAGTCATGTGTACATTTGTATACATATAAATATATCTGATGCGTAATTATACGGATTTAGATCGTTTAGCTATGAATTAATTGTTAGACAATACGCAAGACGATAGGGACTGCCATGCTTGTTCCCAAGGCAAATTGCGTCAAAAATTTCACTTAGAACTATTGTGAAAGCTTCTGGAGTTTAAGTTTATGAAAATTTACACGGTGATTTCAAGTTTTAGTATTTAGTGCCAAGAGGGGTATCAGCAAACAAAATAGGGGCGATCGCAGCTGCAGAGCCAAGGCGCTCATCTATGTAGTCTTCGAGACTGAAATACTGATCCATGCGATCGCATAGTCCAGAGGCACTCATACTTTGGATATTGTGGCTGATGATATAGCTTTGAGCTGCCGAGCCACGAAAGCCGGCAAAGGCTTCTTCGCAATAGGCTTGCTTTGAATCTTTAGAGGCTGCAATCCAATCGGTTCCATGCATATTGCCGCTGAGAATCGGCTGACCATTTGCAGGAATTACAGGGCGACGTTCAGATGCGATCGCCTGATGCGGTGCGATGAAGAAAGTGAAAATCATCGCAATAACTAAAACTAGTCTTGCAAGAATATGAAAATTAAAAATTCGATTCATAATTTAGTCCAAGTCTAGGTAAAAAGACGTTAAGGTTTGATAACATTTCCTGATTAATCGCACTAAACATATCAAAATAATAAGCGTAATATTATCGAATAGGTTGTATTGTCTAAGGTCTAGGGGGTTTTAAGCTTCTTTATAAATCCTTGATCCCGATAGTTTCGTTAAAAGCATGTCATTTACGATACAGAAAAAATTCATTTTTCTGGTAATTCATCAAATTCATTAAATTTCCTAGCCCGCCAAATGTCCGAACACTATCTAAATCATCCTACTTTTGGCTTGCTATCTCGCTTATGTAGAGTAGATGAGTTTCGTAGTTTGTTTACAACACTCTACGCACAAAGGTTGTTTTTCCTAATTACTAATAGTCCCGACGGTGTTCAGTTTGAACCTGTCTCTCGAGCAGATGCTAAGCTCATGCTCGAAAATCAAATGCGATCAACTCGTCGTGATGGTTCTGATACCGATCAAAAAAATTTACAGCTCATATATAAGCGTACTTTTTCCCAATGACTTCGCGGATTTCTCTCAAAGCTGCTGCAAAAATAAATCTCTATTTGGAGATTAAGGGAAATCGTGCTGATGGTTATCACGATTTAGTGATGATTTTGCAAAGTATTGATCTTTGCGATCGCGTCGATATTCGTAAAATTGGGACTGATGAGATTCAAGTTCTCTGTACTAATCCTGAAGTGCCCTGCGATCATACTAATCTTGCATACAAAGCAGCTGCTTTGATGAAAAGCAGCTATCCAGAAATAGGGGGGATGGAAATTTCGCTCGACAAGCAAATTCCGATGGGTGCTGGTTTAGCTGGTGGTTCTGCAAATGCCGCCGCAGTTCTTGTGGGGATAGATCGTCTTTGGGATCTTGGGCTTACGCAGTCACAACTTTGTGATTTTGCCGCGCAGTTAGGTTCGGATATTCCTTTTTGTGTTTCTGGGGGTACTGCCCTAGCCACAGGTCGTGGTGAAGTGCTTTCACCATTACCTGATCTTACTGATCTGGTACTAGTAATTTGCAAGCCACGCCAGATTGCGATTTCTACCGTATGGGCTTATCAAACTTTTCGATCGCAGGGTTTGCTAGCCACTATTAAGGTCAAAGATCATAATTTATCAAGCCAGATCGTTGCAGCGATCGCTTCTGGCGGAGAATCTGCGCCAAATAGAATTGGTCGCTTGCTGTATAACGATTTGGAAAGGGTAGTGTTACCAGAATATCCAGCAATTTCTCAGCTAAAAGGCAAACTGCTGGAGCAAGAATGTTTGGGCGCGATGATGTCTGGTTCTGGTTCGACTGTATTTGCGATCGCGCCAGATTTAGATCGTGCTTACCAAATTGCTGAAGCTGTAAGAACTGACAATATAGATGTGTGGGTAGTGAAGAGCTTAGTTAGATCTATTTTTGACGCTTAAATTACAGAATATTGATTAATATTTTAGGATGTTTGGTGAGTACATCCAGAAATTGAAGCTAAGGAGAGAAGTTTAACTTTGTGTATTCTGTTGAGTGCACAAAAGCGGGAGAAGAGATCCCTTCAAAGGTTAGTCCAAAAAGTAATCCTGTAAGCTAATCCAAAGCCAAAGGATTATTCAGGTAAATTTATTTAACGTTGACAAAAACAAACTAAAAGAGAATTACATGACAACCTTATTTGACAAGCTAGGCGGTGAAGCAGCAATTGACGAAGCTGTTGATCGCTTCTACGAGAGAGTATTGCAGGACGATCGCATCAAGCACTTTTTTGCTGGCACAGATATGGTTAGGCAAAGGCAACATCAAAAAGCATTTCTCACATATGCCTTTGGTGGTACTGATAAATATGATGGTCGCTTTATGCGCCAAGCTCACAAGGAGTTGGTAGAAAAGCAGGGTTTGAATAGCGATCACTTTGATGCAGTCGCTGAGGATTTGATGATTACTCTCAAAGAGATGGGAGTGAACGATGAGCTCTTGGCAGAAGTAGCGGCGGTGGCTGCTGCTCCTCAACACAAGAAAGATGTCTTGAACGGATAAGGAATGATAATTTAATAAAACTCAAAACTGGTTCGGCGGGCGAAGCCCGCCGAACCAGTTTTGAGTTTTATGTGCACATGTTATTTAATTTCCATTCCTAAGTATTTCCCAAGATGGCGCCCGTGCAATATTCGGCACTTTCGCACAAATTAGTTATGTTAAATGACAATCTAAATCTTGCAAAGATTTCAGCTTTTAGTTTCGATTTACTTATAAAAGCTTGCTAATCAAAGGTTTCTGCCGCATATCGCTAATGAGTTGACCAGGGCTAAAAGTCATGATGCAATGACAAACAAGGCTTGTGATATAGTTTTTTTGTCTTAACCATCACCCCACAAAACAAATGACTAAAGTCAAAATTGCTGCCACTACCGATGTCATTTCTGATAAAGTCCTGAAAACTAGCGCTAATGGACAATCTGTTATCGTCGCAAAAGTTGGAGATAAATATTGCGCGATCGCAAATAAATGTCCTCACTTTGGACTGCCTTTAGCTAAAGGCAAATTTGAAAATGGTGTAATTACTTGTCCCTTTCACGGTTCCAAGTTTGAAATTTGTACTGGCAAGAATACTGAGTGGGTAGAATCCTTTGTTGGTATTCCTTTACCTGGTGTTGCAAAAAAAATGATTGCCATGGGCAAAACTTCTACTGACGTGAAAAGTTTCGCGGTCACTCAAGAAGGTTCAGACCTATTTATTGATGCATAAAAAAACAAAAAGCTGCCGCGCTTCGCGCGGCAGCTTTTTGGGGCGATCGCGATAAAACTATTGGTATTTTTTGAATACTAAAGTCACATTGTGACCGCCAAAACCAAATGAGTTAGAAGTCGCTACATTAATCGTAATCGGACGGGATTTGTTAGGTACATAGTCGAGATCGCATTCAGGATCAGGATTTTCTAGGTTCATCGTTGGCGGCGCAATATCATTTTTTACTGCCAAAACTGTCGCCACTGCCTCAATGCCACCCGATCCACCAAGCAAATGTCCTGTCATCGACTTAGTAGAGCTAACTGCGACTTTGTAGGCATGATCACCTAAAACTTTTTTAATAGCCTTCGTCTCGGTACTATCATTTGCTGAAGTACTTGTACCATGAGCGTTAATGTAGTCCACCATCTCAGGAGTGACATCGCCATCCTTAAGGGCAAGAGTCATTGCTCTGACTGCACCTTCACCATTGGGAGAAGGCGAGGTCATATGGTAAGCATCACAGGTGCATCCATAGCCCACGATCTCTGCATAGATTTTTGCTCCACGCGCTAGAGCATGTTCCAGATTCTCAATGATCAAGATACCTGCGCCTTCACCCATCACAAAGCCATCACGATCTTTGTCAAACGGACGAGAAGCATGAGCAGGATCGTCATTACGGCGAGACATGGCTCTTGCTGATGCAAATCCTGCATAGCCAAGGGGAGTAATTGCAGCTTCAGTCCCACCACAGATCATCGCTTGAGCAAAACCACTTTGCACTAGACGAAATGCATCACCGATCGCATTAGAGCCAGCAGCACAAGCAGTCACTGTGCAGGAGTTTGGTCCCTGAGCACCCGTATGAATTGCTGTCAAACCAGCTGCCATATTGCCGATCATCATCGGAATCATAAATGGGCTGCAACGGCTAGGACCCTTGGTGCGAATAATTTCATGCTGATCTTCAAGAACTTGTAAGCCACCAATTCCAGTACCTAGCAAAACCCCAATCTGAGGCGCATTAAGTGGCGTTATTTCCAGATTAGCATCGCGTAATGCTTGGATACTTGCACTCACACCAAATTGAGCGAAGCGATCCATACGGCGCGCTTCTTTGGCTGGGACATAGGCAAGAGGATCAAAATCTTTTACTTCGCCACCAACTCGACATTCATGATCGGTTGTATCGAAGCGAGTAATTTCCGTAATTCCGTTTTTGCCATCGACTAGACCTTGCCAGTATTCTTCGACCGTGTTACCGATCGGTGTGATTGCACCTAGTCCAGTGACAACGACGCGAGAGAGGGGCTGAGGGTTTTGCATTTCGTAATGATTGGGATAGAGTTTACGAAATATGAAGGTTGCAAAGCAACCCTCATATTTCACTAGGCAGCTTGTTTGCTGTCAATGTAATCAACGGCATTTTGCACGGTGGCAATTTTTTCTGCGTCTTCGTCGGGGATTTCAACGCCGAATTTTTCTTCCAATGCCATAACTAATTCGACGGTATCGAGAGAGTCAGCGCCAAGGTCGTTCGCAAAGCTAGCCTCAGGCTTAACTTCGGCTTTATCAACGCCTAATTGTGATGCAACGATGTCTTGAACTTGCTCAAAGGTACTCATTTACTTATTCTCTGCTTACAACCAATAAAACTTTTTAGCGTTTTTAATTTTATCGGATAAAGGTAGCTGTATATACACGATCGCAAATAACTATCGAAAAATTCAATCTTTGATCGAAGATTTAGGCTGATTTTCATTTAATGCGCTTCACGCCCTAAGCCTAAAACATAATTTTTAATTTGTCGGATTAAAAATAATCCTGAGACAGAATTCCCGATTTCATCAAGAGCAGGGCTATAACAAGAGATCGATGCTTGATCCGGAATAATCGATAGCAAAGCGCCGCTAATACTGGACTTTGACGGAACCCCAATATTCTGAGCAAATTCTGATGACGATTCATACATGCCGCATTGAGTCATAATCTCCAGCACGATTGGAATATTAGGCGATTGCTGAGTATCAACTAATAAAGTCCCAATTTTCGCGAGATCTTGAACATTGCCCCGCAAACAACAAATTTCTTCATAAACTGCAAGGGCTTGACTAGGATTAGCAATTATACCCAAAGTTTTTAGCTGTTCGGCGATCGCTAAATTACGACGATTAGCAACCGATCGCACTGAAGCTAAAATTTCTAGGTCGAGTATCAAATTTGTACCCGATCGCTGATTTAGCCAATTTTGTAATATTTCACAAGAATCTAATAGTGATGACAGTGCGATCGCGCCGCTATTAATCATCGGATTTTTGGGTTTTCCCTCTGGAATAGTATTAAATGGCTCCGATGATGCCTCGCGGTCTACTAACTGAAAAACCTGATCAACACCTTTGGTCTCTAGCAAATAAAACAACAGAAATGGCTTGATTACGCTCATTAACGGAAAAGTTAGCGCTGTGTCACCAGCCATTAGGTGCTCGCCATTAACTTTTTGGATGGCGATCGCGATCGCCTGTGGATCGGCTTTAGCTAGTAAAGGAATATAGCTTGGTAATTTACCCTTACCTACTTCCTGACACGCTGATTTTAGCCATTGTTGAAGATTGTTTTCCTGCATAGAATATTTTCCCATAAGTATAGCTATTGCTACTTTGGTGGAGACACAAAACCCAAAAGAGAGCTGCGCCGCAACTCTACTTTTGGGTTTTGATTATGAATTTAATTTTGTCTTGCTAAGTTTCTTAGACTACAAAAGATAGCTTGAATTAAAAAAACAAAGAGGATATTTAGTCTTCTTTGTTTCTGCTTTTTAAAAAAATTAAGCCAAATATTCCTTTGACATCCAAGACTAACAAGCTTAACCTTTTAGTAATAAGGTGAAGAGGAGGATAGTGTTTAAGAATGTTTAAGGTAAAAATTGCTACTGTCAATATAGGGTGTCTGTCGTTTTTAGCAGCATTGTCTGTTTCAGCAGGTTTAGCACTTGCAGAAACATCAACATCTTCTACAAGTGTTGACAAATATGAGGCTATAAGACTAGATCCTGTAACCACACAAGCTCAAAATGTTACATCTGTATCTCAACTTAGTGATGTAAAACCAACTGACTGGGCTTTCACAGCTTTGCAATCTCTTGTTGAGCGCTACGGGTGTATTGCAGGATATCCAGATAGTACATTTCGCGGTAAACAAGCTACTACCCGCTATGAATTTGCCGCAGGTTTAAATGCTTGCCTCGACAAAATTAATGAAATCATCTCAGCAGGATTAGCTGACAAAGTAAGTAAAGAAGATTTTGCCACTTTACAAAAGCTTCAAGAAGAATTTGCAGCGGAACTAGCGATGTTACGTGGTCGTGTTGATGCTCTTGAAGCTAAAACTGCCATGTTAGAAGCCCAGCAATTTTCAACTACTACAAAACTCACTGGAGAAGTCATTGTCTCTACAACAGCAGGTAGTGGTGGTCCTAGGAATGTCAGCTCAAACCTTGTGTTAGGCTACCGTACCCGACTTGTTCTCAATACAAGTTTCACAGGCAAAGACTTATTGAGAACTCGACTGGAAGCAAGCAATAACCTTGCCGCTGCGAGTATTGGCAACACGAACAGCCTTGCATTTGCATTAGGAACAAATACTGCCAGAATTGGACCGAGTCCAGCCTCTTCTTTCATAGACAATACATTTGCTTTGAGCCTTCTTGACTATAAGTTCCCAGTTTTTGACAACAAGGTAACCCTTTATGTCGCTCCTGTGAGCTTCCCTGATGAATTCTTTACTGTGCTCTCACCCGTGGCAAGCAACGGGCAAGGATCGATTTCACGATTCGGACGATTTGATCCATTGATGCGGATCGCTGGTACATCATCTCTATTTGCTTTTGATTGGAAGGCTTCCGATCAATTTAGAATTCAAGCAGGTTATGGTTCATCTGCACCTGCAGCACCTTCGCCAGGCGGACAAGGTGGCTTGTTTGGTGGCTCAACTATTGCGTTAGTTCAGCTTTTATTTAAGCCTGCTGACAATCTAGATACTTCTGTGACCTATACGAATACTTATAGTCAGTCGAACACTTTGGGCACGGGTTTGGTGAATCCTGCTACTGAGTCTATTAGCGCTGCTGGTGTTACTTCAATCAGAGCTAACTCCATTAGTGGTAATTTGGCTTGGAAAGTTACTCCAAAAATCACTTTCCACACTTGGGGAACAGTAATTTTTGCTGATTCGGTCAACAACTCAGCTTCTACTACCTTCACAAGTTGGATCACAGGTTTGACCTTCAATGACTTGTTTAGTGATGGCAGTGCCGCAAGTGTTCTATTTGGACAACCAATTAATCGTACTTCCGCCGGAGGCTTAGCCACCTTGGGAGCAGTTAATACAACTCCCTATCATTTAGAGCTTTTCTATCGCTATCGCCTCAGCAAGAATATCAGCATCACCCCTGGTGTGTTTTGGGTTTTCAATCCTGAAGGAGTGAGTACTAATGCAACAGTAACTGTCGGTGTGATCCGAACAACTTTTACATTCTAATAAAAAGGCACGCTTAGCGTGCCTTTTTATTAGAATGAATTATTAAACATGCAAAGTATGTTTAATAATTCATTCTCTAACTTACATTAAAAATTTGATGGAGTAATTCAGCTATGAACACGATCGCAAAACAAGACCGAGACCTTGCCACGGTAATGAAAGATGATGGTGTAGCCAAAGCAAATACCCACGACAGCATCAACCGTATTTTTAATCGATTAGAAGATATCAAAAAAGAGATGGGCGAACCATCTTGGTCGGTACGGCTAATTTATACGGACATGATGAGTGCCGTGATGATTTGTCAGAAACCCGGAGAAAGTAATCGCACTCACTATCATGCCAATGAAGATGAGTGGTGGGTGGTAATGGAAGGAGAACTGGAGTGGGATGTTGATGGACATGGTGCATACCGTGCAACTAAGGATGACATCATTTTTGTGCCGCGCAAGGTAATCCATAATATTCGTGTTGTTGGGGATAAACCTTCGATCCGTTTGGCGATCGGCAAACCTGATGTAAATCATATCTTTGTGGAAGATCACGTTTTTGTTAACACTTAAATAAGTAATGGACGTCCCCCACATAGCGTGGCACTTCCATTACGCATAAATCATTTAAATTAGTTGTTTCAGCCTATGACCAAGCCCCATGAATTCCCACATGATTTTAAGGGAAAAGTTGCAATTGTTACTGGGGCAAGTAGTGGCATCGGCCAGGCAGTTGCTGAGGCGATCGCTAGTTACGGATCTCATACTGTGTTCCTTTCCCGCAGTGGCGCAGAGACGATCGCTTCAGAATTAAATGCAACGGGTCATTCAGCATTGTCACTTTCCTGTGATGTTTCTGATGAAGCTCAAGTTAAAACTGCGATCGCCACAGTTTTCCAAAAACATGGGCAAATTGACATTCTGATCAATAACGCATCGATTAATCAAATTGCCAAGATAGAGGATATTTCCCTTGAGGATTGGAACAAAGTCATGGCAACAAATCTCACCAGTCAGTTTCTTTGCTGCAAGCATGTAGTCCCAATTATGAAGCAACAACGAAGTGGCAAAATCGTCAATGTCTCTTCGATCGCAGGACATTTTCGGAGTAAATTATCAGGCATTCATTACGTGGCATCTAAAGCAGGGTCGATTGGTTTTACGAGGCAACTTGCATACGAGCTAGCCCCTTTTCAAATCAATGTCAATGCTATTTGTCCCAGCCAAACCTACACGCCGATGCTAGCGGCGACTTTGCCACCAGAAGCAGAACAAAAGTTAATTGATTCAATTCCTTTAGGTAGAATTGCCTCAATGGAAGAACAAGTAAATGTAATTTTATTCCTAGCATCGCAACTATCTAGCTATATGACGGGTGCGATCGTTGATGTAAATGGGGGACAGTTATAAAATTCATAAACCCAGAATTGTTGGATTAGCAAAGACTCTCCACCAATTCTCTAAAATCTAAAATGTCGCTTTAATTTATTTCTTATGGTTGAAATTTTATGTTCACGCTAGAAAACCCTCTCGTCATGCTCTACGTGAGGTTAATTGGATGGACGCTTTTGGGGTATGTCTTAGGCAAGCTTCTCCCAAAGATATTCACTACATACCTTGGTAAAGCTCTACTGTTTGTGGGAGTTCCCATCAGTATTGTCTCTTTCCTGCGTCAAGCAAATCTGTCGGGATGGATCGTTATAGCCCCAGCTACTGCTTGGGTTGCGATTTTAGTGGGTGCAGGATTAGCATGGATTTGGATCGATCTTGGGGTGAGTGACGAAAGATTTAGTAAGTTATCAAGAGGAATTACTTCTAAAGAAAAAAAACTTGAAACCTCTCCAAGTATGGGGACAACTATAGAAGACAAAGAAAGTGCTTGGTCAGGGCCAACTCAAGGTAGTTTCTTGCTTGCTATGACATTGGGGAATACTGCTTTTATGGGATATCCCGTTAGTCTTGCTCTAGTGGGACCACAGTATTTTGCTTGGTCGCTGTTTTACGATCTGATCGGCTCCACGATCGCCGCATATTCTGTCGGAATTGCTCTAGCTAGTCGTTATGGCAGCACTTCTAGTAATCAAAAGAAGCCGAATCCATTTGTATCAATGGCAAAGACTCCTGCATTATGGAGCTTGCCGATTGGAGTAGGAATGAGATTTGTTCCTCTGCCTTCAGCAATTTCGGATGGGATGAACACGATCGCATGGACAACTGTAACTCTGTCATTGGTAATGATTGGGATGCAGCTAAGCCAGTTAAAAACCCTACGTAATGTTAAGAAAGCTCTTACTTGTCTATCAATCAAGATGCTGCTTACCCCACTGGTAGTAGGAACAGGGCTGATGTTTTTTGGCGTGACAGGAGAACCTCGGATGGCGATGGTTTTACAGATGGGCATGCCCCCAGCTTTTTCGACTCTTGTAATTGCTCAAGCTTACAATCTGGATCGCGATTTAACTGTTACTACCCTAGCTTTTGGTGTAGTTCTTTTACTGTTTACTATTCCTATTTGGTTATGGCTATTTTCTTAGGAACTATGTCCAGCCTAGTTTAAGTGGTTTTTTATAAGCTGTAACAAAATACTTTAATTTTCACTAAGCTCTGCATAAGAAATAGTTGAGTACATCTGAAATGTTATATAGACTTGCTGAGAAATTCTTGGCAGAATTGATAAAGTCAACCTAGGAACCAATAAAAATATGCCTAAACTACTTATTAGTACTTCGTCTTTTGATGTAAAAAGCAATCAGGTATTGCAGAGCCTCCAATCTCAAGGCTTTGAAATTGTTTTAAATCCCTATGGGAGAAAGCTAAAAGAGTCAGAGGTTTTAGAGCTTCTGACTGGTGATGTCGTTGGGATGATTGCTGGAGTTGAGCCGCTAACTCGGAATGTTTTAACATCTACTAAATCCCTCAAGGTAATTTCTCGATGTGGAATTGGAACCGATAGCGTTGATTTAGTAGCAGCAGAAGAGTTGGGGATACCAGTACATATTACCCCTACAGCCCCTGTAATTGCTGTGGCAGAGTTGGCTGTGAGCCTGATCCTTTCCCTGTTGAGGCGCACTGCTGAAGCCGATCGCATCTTGCGTGAAGGAACATGGAGTCCTTTGATGGGGAAATTACTTGCCTCTCAAGTAGTTGGACTGTTGGGGTATGGAAGAGTTGGTAATCGAGTCGGACAGATTTTGAAAGCTTTTGGGGCAAAAAGAATTGCCTATGACATTTTTCGTGATGATTCGCTATTCGCGGATACAGTTTGTATCTCTTCTTTAGATGAATTTATCGCACGTTCAAATGTAATCACACTCCATATTCCCTACAACAAAGACAATCATCATATAGTTAATCGTGATTTTATCAATAAGATGCAGCCAGGGAGCGTTTTAATCAATACTTCTAGGGGTGGGCTAGTTGACGAACAAGCTTTGTATGAGGCAATAGTTTCAGGACATTTGGCAGGTGCGGCCCTTGATGTGTTTGAAGAAGAACCATATTCTGGTCAACTCCGGACTTTGCCTCAGGTCATTTTGACACCACACATGGGTTCCTATGCTAAGGAAGCCAGAGGTCAAATGGAACAGGAAGCCGCTCAAAATCTATTTGACAGTCTCGTAAATCTTGGTTTAGCAAAGTGAGCCAAAATACAATGACCGAAATTATAGCTAAAAATATCCCTAAGAGATATGATGCGATCGTGTTTGATTTTGATGGAGTCCTAGTTGAGTCTGTGGATGTCAAAACCCAAGCTTTTGGGGCTTTGTATGCCGAATATGGCGATCGCATTGTGGAGCAGGTGAAAGCCTATCATCTGCTTCATGGAGGAGTATCGCGATTTGACAAGTTTCGTTATTACCATGAGGTTTTGCTTGGCAAAGACTTAACTAAAGAGGAGGAGATCCGACTAGGCGATCGCTTTTCGCAATATGTCGAAGATGCGGTAGTTGATGCGGTCTACGTGTCAGGAGCCTATGAGTTTTTAGAAAGCAATTATCAGTCTATCCCCCTATTTGTGGCTTCAGGAACTCCAGATCAAGAGTTGAAGCGCATTGTTTCAAGACGAAATATGGCACACTATTTTGTTTCTCTGCATGGTTCTCCAGCTAAAAAAGGAGATATTATTCAATGTATTTTGTCGAAGCACGATTTTGATCCAGATCTTGTATTGATGGTTGGCGATGCGATCGCTGATTACGAAGGTGCGATCGCTGCGGGTGTAAAATTTATAGGCAGAGTGTTGCAATATCCTGAAACTTATCCTTTCCCAGTATGGACAGTCGTTTTGCCAGACTTAGTTGAACTCGTCATATAGAATACAAGGTGTGCGCGACCTTTTGTGTCGTGCACGGAGCCCTAAAATTTCTAGTTTTGCTTTATCGTTTTAATCTTAAAAATCTATGCGCCGTCGTCAGTTTAATCAGTTATCTCTATCTTTGGCCGGGTTGGGTTTGGCTGCCTGTAGTGATTCCACCGTTTTAAATTATCGACCGCTCGAAAAAAGTTCCAAGTTTCGGGTTTGGTGGATTCAAAGCTTTTATCCTGCCGAAACGGAAGCACTTTCACAAATTGTGGCGGAATGGGAAAAGAAGAATAATGTTAAGGTGGAAATCACATTTTATAATGATGGAGCGATCAACCGAGATGCTGAAAATGCTCTTAATAACGGTAATCCTCCCGACATTTTGTTTAGTAATACCGCTGAGTTTTTTCTTTACCCAAAATTAGCTTGGCAGAATAAGTTAGTAGATGTTTCTGATGTTATAGAACCTGTCAAAAATTTATTTAGCCCGATCGCTCTTAAAGCTGTTGCTTATAAAAACAGTCAAAATCCTAATCCTGCTTACTATGCCGTACCGATCGCCCAACTATCTGCCGGTATGCATTATTGGCGAGATTTGCTTGTTGATGTGGGGTTGAGTGATACAAATATTCCTAAAGATTGGGATGGTTTTTGGACATTTTGGGAAAAAGCTCAAGACCGAGCCAATAATAGAGGAAAAAAAGACATCTATGGTATTGCGTTACCAATGTCTACAGAGGCGACAGATGTGATTTTTATGTTTGAGCAATTTCTCACAGCTTATGGAGTAAAGTTATTAGATGATAATGGGCAACTAAGATCTGAGGATCCTAAAAACCGCGAAGGAATTATCGCAGCATTGACAAAATATACTGGATTCTATCTGAGTAAACATGTGCCTCCTAATGCTTTGCAATGGACAGATGCTGACAACAATCAGGTGTTTCTTAGCCGCAACTCATTCATGACTGCAAACCCAGGATTGTCAATTCCAGCTTCCCAGCAGTTCGATCAAGAGGTCTACAACAAAAAATTAGTGACTACAGAATGGCCGCTCGCAGCTGATGGCAAGCCACTTAGTCATTTAGTAGCGGTAAAACAGGCGGTTATATTTGCTGCCCCTAATGTTCAAGAAACTAAAGAAGATATTGCTAAGGAAAAAGAAAGGCAAGCGCTTGCAAAAAGTTTGATGTCATATATTATCCAACCTAATAATTTACTCACCTATTTAAAAGGCGCAGGGGGAAGGTATTTCCCGACTATGCCAAAATTATTAGAAGATCCTTTCTTTAGGGATTCCAAAGATCCACATATTTTGGTAACAACCAAGCAATTCCAAAATACTAGTTCTTTTTATACAGCTCTGAATCCCGCTTATTCAGAAGTAGGTTCTCAAAGAATATGGGGACAAGCGATCAAGTCAGTTGCTTCTGGCAAAAATTCGCCTGAACAAGCTGCCGACGCTGCGATCGCCCAAATCAAGACTATTTTCACTCAGTGGAAATAATTGGAGTGATAAACAATGAAATTCTCATAGAGAAATCTCCACATCGAAGTTAGTAAAGTGAGTATAGAAGATGATCAACATATTTAAGAAACGTCTGCTGCTGCAACTTGTGGCATATTTTTCGGTTCTGTCGATTGTTACAGTTTTAGTAGTCGCTTTGAGTGCCAATACGCGCAGTCGTGATGCCCTTAAAAAATCGGTAATTGATCGCTTAGCTGTCGCGACATCACTAAAGGAAGCACAGGTTAATCAATGGGTTGATAATCAACGTCGTGATGTGATATTGATGACTCAGTTGCCAGATTTTATCTTAAATTCTGAAGTAGCTTTTACAAAAGATCGAGAATCCCCAGAATTTAAAGCTGCCGTCGAAGCGCTACAGAGATTTATGACGGATATATCTTCAGTAAAACCAAATATTCGTCAAATTTCAATTCTGACAAATAACGGGATTACAATTGTTTCGACGGATAAACAGAAAGAAGGAAAATATCAACCACTCGGTAATACCACTACTTACTTCACTCGCGACCAATCTCGGATCATTGTTCCAAATTTCTATATCTCACCTATCACTGGTAAGGCAGCAATGACTTTTGCCGCTCCTCTAACCAATAGATCTGGCGATCGAATTGGCGTGATAGCGGTCGATCTAGATCTACAAGGAGTAGATGATATCATTCGTGAAAGGACGGGACTAGGTACTAGCGGCGAAACGTATTTGGTAGGAAGATTAGCTGCTAGAAATGTTCTGATTTCAGGGGCAGGAGCAGATAAACAGGAACTTGCGAAAGATATTAAAAGTGATGGTATTGCCGCAGCCGCTCTAGGCAAGGATGGTGAAGGACTGTACAAAAACTACAAAAATACGCCTGTTTTAGGAAGTTATATTTGGATTGACAATCTAAATCTGGCTTTAATTGCAGAAATAGCGCAGTCTGAAGCTTTTGAACCTTCTGAGCGCCTTACTCGAGATATTTTGCTGATTGGATTAAGCTCCGCAGGAATCCTATTAACAGCAGTGTATTTGATCGCTAGGCGGATTTCTCAGCCAATTTTAGCGATCGCTGATGCAGCAAACCAAGTTTCTAGTGGTAACCTCGATTCACAAGCTCCCGTATTAACTGAAGATGAAATTGGGATTTTGGCTGTCGCTTTTAATCAAATGACATCTCAATTGAAAACTTCAGGTGAACAGTTAGCTGATTACAGTCGTACTTTGGAACAGAAAGTCGAACAGCGCACCAGCGAAATTAAAGCAATCATTGACAACATGGTAGATGGATTAGTGGTCGTTAATAGTGATGATGAGATCACCCAGTTTAATCCAGCTCTAGCCGGCATGATTGGCGTAAGTAGTAAAGCTATCTCTATGGCTAAGAGTTATCAAGAAATATTTAAAGATGAGGCGATCGCACATCTAGTTACGAGTACTAGAGAGAATCCTAAACATGTCTTTAGCGAAGAGTTTCCTCTACCTGATCGCCGGATTGGAAAGGCAGTTGCAACTTCAATCTACAGAGAAGTTGAGGGATCGGCTTGGTTTGGTGATGTAGTCCGAGGCGGAGGTGTCGATGAGACCTTCGTCATTAAGGAAGTTAGTGAAATGAATACATCGGATTTAGAAACGCATTATTTAGGTACTGTAATTCTAATTCGTGATATTACTGCCGAAAAAGAAGTAGACCGGATGAAAACAGATTTCATCTCAACCGTATCCCATGAATTGCGCACACCACTTACTTCAGTACTTGGCTTTGCGAAATTAATTCAGAAAAAGCTAGAAGAGTCGATCTTTCCGATGATTCAAACTGAAGATAAGAAAGTGAATCGTAGTGTGCGGCAAGTAAGCGAAAATCTTGAAATCATCGTATCTGAGGGAACTCGCCTTACCAAGTTGATTAACGAAGTTCTAGATGTCGCCAAAATTGAAGCTGGTAAAATGCAATGGGATATGAAACCCTTGGCAATTAACGAAGTAATTGATCGTGCTTTTTCAGCAACTTCGGCTCTCTTTGAACAGAAAGGATTATTGCCAGTGCGAGAGATTGAAGCCGATTTGCCAGATGTTTTTGGAGATAAAGATCGACTGATCCAAGTTGTGATTAATCTTATTTCTAATGCGGTAAAGTTTACAGATCAAGGAAGCATAACCTGTCGCGTTAGGCAAGATAATCAATTCATTCTTGTTAGTGTTGTCGATCAAGGTGTTGGTATTTCTGAGTCAGATCAGCCCAAGGTATTTGAAAAGTTTAAGCAAGTTGGCGATACTCTGACCGATAAGCCACAAGGAACAGGGCTTGGGCTACCAATTTCCAAGGAAATCATTGCTCATCACGGTGGGAAGATCTGGGTGGAGAGTGAAGTTGGTAAGGGTAGTACATTCTCCTTTACCCTTCCAATCAATACTGAAAATGAAATTCCGTTAATTAATTTTGAAATTTTGATTGAGCAACTCAAAAAAAGAGGGGGGGCAGAAAGCCAAGCCCAATCTAATGGTCAGAGTTTGATAGATTCCCCCAAAAACATTTTAGTCATTGATGATGATGCAAGTATTCGCAACCTACTCAGACAGGAGTTGGAAGCTAAAGGATATACTGTGCGAGAGGCAGGAAATGGACAAGAGGCAATTACCCAAGTGCGTGAAAGTCGTCCTGATCTGATTACCCTTGATATTGTTATGGATGGTATTAGTGGTTATGATGTGGCGGCGATTCTCAAATCCGATCCTGCGACTTTGGATATTCCCATTATTATTGTCTCAGTATTAGATGACAAAGCTAAAGGTCTCCATTTAGGTATTGATAGTTATGTGACTAAGCCCCTAGATATGGTGCTATTGTTGAGAGAAGTGGATATTCTTCTATCTAGCAAGGCATCTACCGGCAAAAAGATTTTGGTAGTGGATGACAATTTTGGTTCTATCGATCTACTGATGGAAATGTTGCAGAATCAAGGCTTTTTACCTTCTAAAATTAATCCTCAAGATGATTTGCGAGCTAATGCGATCGCTTCTCAGCCAGATGTGATCATCGCTAGTACAAAATTAGCTGATCAAGTGCAATCTCTACGTGCTGAGCAAGGCATGGAACATATTCGCTTTTTGTTAATTGCCGACCAATAGAAAGAAGCTTCTCTGTCGTTCAAAAAGTAGGGGCAATTCATGAATTGCCCCTACTTTTTTGTTTAATGTAAGAAGTGGCGAACGCCAGTAAATACCATAATCAAGCCAAGCTCGTCAGCAGCTTTGATCGAATCGGCATCGCGCATACTTCCACCGGGCTGTGCGATCGCAATAATTCCTGCGGCAGCCGCTGTTCGCACAGAGTCATCAAACGGGAAAAAGCCATCACTAGCAAGGAAAGCTCCTTTCACCTTCTGACCTGCTTGATCTAGCGCAATTTTGATTGAGCCAACACGATTCATTTGACCAGCACCAATGCCAATCGTGGTGCAGTCTTTTGTAATAGCGATCGCATTGGATTTGACATGGCGACTAATTTTCCAAGCAAAAATTAACTCCTGCAACTGTTCTGGAGTTGGCTGCTTTTCGGTCACAACTTTCCATGCATCAGGATTAACTGCTTCATCATCAGACTTTTGGACTAACATCCCTCCAGAAATTGTTTTCACCGTTTCATGTGAACCATGCTTAAGATCGGATAGAACTAGCACTCGCAAGTTTTGCTTTTTCCCTAGAATTATCGCCACACTGGGTACACAGGCGGTCGCAACTACACATTCTAAAAACGTTTTATTTAAGAGCAGCGCAGTCTCTTCGTCAATTGGACGATTGAGAGCGACTATACCACCAAAAGCAGAAGTAGAATCTGCTTCAAAAGCTTTTTGATAAGCTTCGGCAATAGTAGGTGCGATCGCAACTCCGCAAGGATTGTTGTGCTTAATGATTACCGCACAGGGGAGATCGTCACTAAATTCAGCGATGATACTTCGTGCGGCTTCGAGATCGAGTAAGTTATTGAAACTGAGTTCTTTCCCTTGTAGTTGTTGCGCGGCTGACCAACCTTTGGGTGTTGCGCCAACTTGATACCATGTGGCGGGTTGATGAGGATTTTCGCCATAACGTAAAGGTTTAGGATTATTACATAGCAAAGTATAGGAAGAAGAGAGCGTATTGGGTAACCCCAGTGCTGCCTTCTGTTCTTTTTCCAAATAATCGGCGATCGCTTTGTCGTAGGACTGTGTATGTTGAAAAGCTGCGATCGCTAGTTTTTTGCGAAACTCTAAGGTTGTTTCTCCATTATTTGCTTTTAGCTCATCCAGAAATTCTGGATATTGGCTAGGGCTAGACAATACAGCGACATGATTATAATTCTTAGCCGAGGCGCGAATTAGTGTTGGCCCACCAATATCAATATTCTCGATCGCATCTTCGAGGGTGACATTGGGCTTTGCGATCGTTTCCGTAAATGGATAGAGGTTAACCACCACAATCCGAATTGGTTGAATCTCATTATCAGCTAAGTCTTGCTGGTGTTCAGGTAGTTCGAGTCTTGCGAGAATACCGCCATGGATGCGTGGATGCAGGGTTTTCACTCGTCCACCTAAAATCTCAGGTGCGCCTGTATAGTCGGAAACCTTGATAACTTCAAGCTCAGCCGCTTTGAGTGCCTTGGCAGTTCCACCACTACTAATTAGTTGAAAGTTATAGGTAGTCGATAGTTCGCGGGCAAGGTCTAATAGTCCTGTTTTGTCAGAAACACTCAAAAGCGCAAGGGGTTTCATAAAAAGCTCCATATTCGTTATAGAGGTTTGGCAACACTTTGCGTTGCCGAACTCCTATACTATTTTATCGCATTATTAAAACCAAAAAATGTTTGCTCGGGCTTCGCCCGAGCAAACATTTTTTGGTTTTAAGGAGTAATCACGATCGCTTCTTGCTCTGATGTCCATACAGGAAACTTTTGCATCACAAGTTCAAACATTGAGTTAGTTTCATGCCACTTCAACCATTGTTGCAAATGCTCATAAGAACTCGATAGGAACCAATCTATATCCACATAGGCAAGCTGTCTTACAAAAGGAAAAATCGCAATATCAGCAAGAGTTTGCCGATCGCTAATTAAAAAAGTCTGCGCTTCATCAGTTTGCGATCGCGTCTGAAGTTGAAGTTCTAAAACTTGGAGAAATTCTTCTGCTTGTTGGCGATAATCTTCCTGCGATTTTTCGGGGTATCGGTTTGGGTATTTATAGCGATCAAGAGCAAGTTTAAACTGGCGATCATTTGTATCGATAAGCTTTTGTGCGATCGCTACAGACTGTTCTGGCAAATCTTTCCAATTGAGTGGATCGTGCTGCTCTAGCGCCCAATTCATAATATCGAGACTTTCTTCTAAAACAATAAAATCTTGCTTTGTAAGATCTTGTCCAGTAAATATCTGCATCACTGGCGTTGTTCCCTTTGGCGAAATATCGAGCATTTCTTTCGGTTTATTTTTTAAAGAAACTTCTCTAAGTTCAAAGCTAATCCCAGCATAAGCAAGAGCCATTCTTGCGCGAATTGCATAGGGACAACGCCTGAAAGAATAGAGAATTGGAAGACGCATATACTTAAATAATATAGAAGACTAGGTGATTTCTTCAGAATAACTTACCAAGCAGATGGTATGAACTAGGTACTCGCCTTATTAATTTCTGTAATCTGCAATACCTTTGTCTAATAGGCGATCGCCTTAAAGTAAGATAGTCAAAAGCTATAAGACATTCAAATATAACTGTAATTCATGGGAATAATCACTAATAGAGCTGCTTCTATAGTTTCTATCAAGCACATATGGGCGGCAACTCTAGTGGGAATGCTCGCTGGAGCTTGTAACAGCACTCCAACAACTCCGACGGCTTCACCTACTACGGCAACCACAGCGGCAACTACTGCTGCGACCGATGCGAAAGGATTTAAAGCAGCGATGATTTTAGTTGGTCCAAGAAATGATTCTGGTTGGAACCAAGGTCATTACGAAGCCTCGAAATATATAATGGAGAAGCAATCTGGCGTCCAGTTTGACTACGTAGATAAAGTTAATCCAGGCGATCGCCCAAATGTCAAAGCTTCTCAATTGGCTGACGACCTCATTGCTAAAGGTGCAAAGCTAGTATTTTTTAATTCTGATGATTTTAAAGATGATGCTCTTGAAACTGCGAAAAAACATCCTGATGTCTCCGTAATTCATGCTACTGGAGACTATGCTTGGAAAGAAGGCAAAAATTACAAAAACCAGAAGAACCTTAGCAATGTCATGCCTCAAATTGAGTATGGCAGAATGATTTCTGGATGTGCAGCGGCTCTTAATTCAGAGACTGGTAAAATCGGCTTTGTGGGACCATTAATCAATGACGAAACTCGCAGATTAGTATCGGCAACTTA
This sequence comes from Pseudanabaena sp., assembly GCA_003249035.1. Taxonomy (GTDB): domain Bacteria; phylum Cyanobacteriota; class Cyanobacteriia; order Pseudanabaenales; family Pseudanabaenaceae; genus Pseudanabaena. The sequence goes on along the minus strand of QBMK01000009.1, from coordinate 74,573 downwards.
TTTGGGAGCTAAGTATTGTTGGCAAAATTACCGCAAAAAGAACCCTGAAGATCTGAAGTTTAAGGTGGTATGGATTGGTTTCTGGTTCAATATTCCCGGACAGACGCTTGACCCGACTAAGGTCTCTGATGATTTTTACAACAGTGGCTATGACGTGGTAATGAGTGGTATTGACACCCCAGAAGTGGCGGTACAAGGCAAGAAAGCTGCTGAAGCTGGCAAGAAGGTCAAATATCTACACTATGGTCTCAAAACTGGATGTAATGCTGCTCCAGAAATTTGTGTCGGCGTTCCCTATTACAACTGGGGACCTTCATATCTAGATCAAACTAAAAAGGCAAAGGATGGGAAATTTACGGGAGAATTTATTTCCTCAGCACCTAATTGGAAAGACTTGAATAATCCTGACTCCTCAGGAGTGGGGTTTAGGAAAGGCAAGGCACTGACTCCTGAAAGCGATAAGTTCTTGACGGAATTTATTACTGGCTTGGGTGATGGCAAGATCAGTCTTTTTAAGGGACCTCTTAACTATCAAGATGGTACTCCTTTTCTGAAGGAAGGTGAAACTGCAACTCCGCAACAGATTTGGTACTTTACCAGCTTGCTACAAGGTATTGAGGGCGCTAGTAAATAAGTATCTCAAGGTCGCGCTGAGCGCGACCTTGACGTTAAGGTATAAAAATGAAAGTTGAACTAAGCCATATTTATAAATCCTTTGGAAATGTCAAGGCAAACTACGATATTTCTATGACGGTCGAAGCTGGAACTGTGTATGGCATCTTGGGTGAAAATGGTGCAGGGAAAAGCACTTTATCCAAAGTCCTGAGTGGATTTATTACTAAAGACTCTGGCAAGATCGTATTAGATGGAATGGAAGTTGATATTAAAACTCCTGCGGATGCCATCTGCGCAGGAATTGGGATGCTGCATCAAGATCCTTTAGACTTTCCTTCTCTGTCGGTACTTGATAATTTCATGGCAGGGAGAAGTGCTTTAGGTAAAAAAAGAGGTAAAAAAAGAGCTGAAACTAGCAGCAATCGTGCTGATTTAATTAGAGAACTTCGGCAGTTATCTGCAACTTTTGGCTTTGACTTACCTCCTAATGATCGCCTAAGTAATCTGACTGTAGGAGAGCGTCAGCAGTTAGAAATATTGCGGCTTTTGTCACTTGGGGTTAAGACCTTAATCCTTGATGAGCCAACTACAGGTATTTCTGCATCCCAAAAAACGGCTCTATTTATAGCAGTTAAGCAGTTGGCTGCGGATGGGAAATCAATCATTTTTGTGTCGCATAAATTAGAAGATGTAGAAGAACTATGCGATCGCCTAATGGTGATGCGTCAGGGCAAAGTAATTGGTGAAGCAGAGGTCAAAGGTCGAGAATCAAATGAGTTAGCAGCGTCTTTGGTGGATATGATGTTTGGTCGTGAGCTAGCCATACCCGCAAAGCATGAGATTAATATTCAGCAAACGGAACCCGCTTTAGTGATTCAGGATCTGCAGATCGATGGCGATCGCTTAAGTTTGCAGCTTGATAAATTAACGGTTAATGAGGGCGAGGTAATCGGGTTAGCAGGTTTGGAAGGCAATGGACAGCAATTGCTACTGCTAGCCTGTGCGGGGCTGCTGAAACCAAATGCTGGCAAGATTCGCATTAGTGATGTGGATATGACTAATCGCGCATATAGTAATTTCTTGAAGGCAGGAATTGGTTATTTGCCAGCCGATCGCTTACAGGATGGTTTGATTCTAGGTCTATCGATCCATGAGCATTTCATGTTGCGCCAATCGCATTCAGGCTTTTTTATCAATTGGCGGGATACGCGCCAATTTGCACATCAGGCGATCGAGACTTTTAATATTCGGGGTAAACCCTCGACTAAAGTAGAGAGATTATCGGGAGGTAATCAGCAACGTACTCAAATAGCACTTTTGCCAGATCGCTTAAATCTGCTATTAATGGAACAACCAACCAGAGGGCTAGATATTGAATCAACTCTATGGATTTGGAAACAGATGATGGCACGTTGCGAAAAAGGGATGATGATTTTATTCACTTCTTCCGATCTTGATGAGATTCTGCAATATAGCGATCGCATTCTCGTATTTTGCGGCGGCAAAGTCTCACAACTCATTGATGCGAAAACTTTAACAGTCGATAAACTCGGTCAAGCGATCGGAGGAAAGTTTGCATAGTTTTTTAGATAATTTCCAAATCCTCAAAAAATTACCCAAAGTCACCTACTTTCGGATTGGTTCATTCGTGGTGTCGCTGTTATTCATTGCGACGGTGATCTTGCTATCTAGTGGCTCACCACCTCAAGTTGCAATCGGCATGTGGAATGGAGCTTTTGGTAGTAGCGATCGCTTTGCGAGAGTCATTTCTACTCTTTGTCCTTTATTAATTGCCTCCTGCGGATTGATTTTCACCTTTACCGCAGGTTTATATAACCTAGGTATCGAAGGTCAAATTACGGCAGGAGCGATCGCCTCGACATTATTGCTCAGACTCATTCCCGAAGGGTTTCCCCCTGCGATCGCGATTACGCTTGCCATATTATTTGGCATTGTTGGCGGCGGCTTATGGGGCTTACTAGCAGGACTATTAAATATCTATGGCAAAGTCAGCGAAATTTTTGCTGGGTTAGGAATGAACTTCACCGTACAGGGATTAGCGCTTTATCTCGTCTTTGGTCCCTGGAAGCGATCGGGAGTTGCCTCAATGAGCGGTACGGAACCCTTTAGTGATGTTTTATCGCTGCCAACTTTAGGTAATACTGACTTTAGCCCGATCGCTTTAGCGATCGCTATATTCGTCTTGATTGTGACGGCGATCGCGATTAGAGCCACTTACTTTGGTTTGAAACTAAAAGCAGTGGGTAATAATCTACGGGCATCCTATGTGTTGGGAATTCCTGCGATCGCGCAAATGCTTAGCAGCTTTGTCATCTGTGGAGCATTTGCAGGTATCGCTGGATCATTGCAAGTAGTCGCTGTATTCCATCGACTCATTCCCAATATTTCTAGCAATTTAGGATTTTTAGCGTTGCTAGTAGTCATGTTGATTAATTACAATCCTTTTTTGGTTTTGCCGATCGCTTTTCTATTTAGTTCGCTCAATGTTGGTAGTTTGGAATTACCACTATCTCTAAGTTTAGATTCTTCACTTTCTGGGATTATTCAAGGCGCATTGCTGCTGTTCGCCATTCTTGGCGAAGGTTTAGCTAAGTTATCTAAGGAAACCTGATCTTCTAATAAAGAGATCCCCCTCAATCCCCCTTAAAAAGGGGGAAGAAGATAATTTTAATTCTCTCCCCTTTTTAAGGGGGGCTGGGGGGGGTCTACACCCTCAAACGTAGACAAACAGGAATAAATTCATGGACATCATCACAATTCTGGCTACAGCGATCGCAACTTCCACACCTTTAATTTTTGCCAGTATTGGCGAAACTATTACCGAACGGGCTGGCGTGATTAACCTATCTGCCGAAGGAACAATCTTAATGTCAGCGATGACGGGCTTTGCGGTAGCGAAGTTCTCGAATAGCCTGCTATTAGGATTTGCGGCGGCGGCTCTTGTTGGCGCGGCGATCGCTTTAGTTGTCGCAGTTGGCGCGATCACCCTCAAACAATCTCAAGTATCAATTGGCTTTGTATTGGCGCTGATGTGTAGCGATTTATCTTCTTTTTTAGGTAATCCCGTTGTCAGAGTTGAGGGAATTACGGTTCCGAGTTTTAAAATCCCTATTTTAGAGAACATTCCTATTTTAGGGAAACTGCTATTTCAGAGCGATCTGTTAGTTTATAGCAGCTATATTTTAATTCTTGGTTCATGGTTCTATTTCTATCGCACTCAAGGCGGATTAATCTTACGGACAGTGGGCGAACAACCTTCCGCAGCCTTTGCCAGAGGCACTAATGTGATTAAAATGCGTTACATTTACACGCTCCTCGGTGGTGCATTAATGGGGATCGCAGGAGCAGCTTTCTCATTAGATTTTAAAGCGGGATGGAGCCATCGCCACACAGCAGGTTACGGCTGGATTGCCCTAGCGATCGTCATTTTTGGCGGTTGGAATCCTCTGCGTGTAGCCTTAGGAGCTTATCTATTTGGGATTTTGCAATCTTTAGCTAGTGTCGCTCAGAGTGCAATTCCTGAAGTGCCGACACAGGTATTCAATACGGCTCCTTTTGTATTGATGATTTTGATGTTGGCGCTGACTTCAGGAGAATGGCTCGATCGCTTAATATCGGCATTACCGCGATCGCTTAAACAAGGGATATTAAATACAGTCAGAACTACGCCACCTGCATCATTAGGAAAAGTATTCGATCAGGATTGAATTGCTCATTTTTAAGTGGAACGCTGCATAATTATTTGCCAATCAGCTTTTAAGTTTCTCTATCACTAATTTGCTGTATCGAAACTTTTTAGCTTAGTAGCTATATTTCAGTTTTTAAATCAGCATGTCCTAATTTAAAAACCAAACAATAAGCTCCAGTAGCGTTTTTTGATTTTCACTCTGCCTTAGGTAAAATGAAAACTGCAATATGTATCAATAAACTTCGAAAGTATGGCTCACAAAGGGAATAAATCTTTTTTGCCAAGTAAAGACTGCAAAATATGCGGTAGAACATTTACATGGCGCAAAAAATGGGAAAAGTGCTGGGATGAAGTTAAATATTGTAGCGATCGCTGTCGCAAACAAAATGGGAATAGTTAGAATAACGATTTAAAGATCTAAACTAAATATTTTAGGACTGGTTAAGCTTAAGCAAAGCGCCGACTGTCCTGTTGTCTGAGAAGCTATTGAGGACTGGAGATCAATGTCTTAGGGTTATGAAAAAATTTCTGCTCTCATGCTTATTTTTTGTGGGTTTATTTTGGGCACTCTCGACCTATCAAGGGCTAGCGAATCAAGGTAAATTTGACTCGATGGTGTTTAACTTTCGCAATGATTTGTCATCAGAACAGGTGGATCGTGAACTGAAGGCGATCGGCTGAATCGAGATGAGTTTGAGCGGCGTTATACTGCATCCAATATCAAAAAAGCAGAACTAATCGAAGGCATTGTACAGGTGGCATCCCCTCTAAGCTTTACAACGCATGGTAAACCTCACAGTAATATCATCACTTGGCTTGGCACATATCAAGCCGCGATCGCAGGACTAGAAGTTGGTGTCGAGCCAACAGTTCGCCTCGGTGATGATAACGAACCTCGACCCGATGCTTTTCTATTTCGTATTGGCGGCAATGCTCAAATCGATGCTGATGGCTACATTACTGGAGCGCCTGAACTCATTGCCGAAATTGCCGCCAGTACGGTGTCCTATGACTTGCATAGCAAAAAACTTGTCTACGAACACAATGGAGTCAAAGAATACATGGTCTGGTGGACATTAGATTGTCAGATCGATTGGTTCATTTTAGAGAATGGCGAATATCAGAAATTAGAACCTGATGATTCAGGAATTATCCGTAGTAGAGAATTTGGGGGTTTGTGGCTAAATGTAAATGCAATTTTGCAAAACGATATGTCAGCAGTTCTCAAAACATTACAGACAGGAATCGCTAGTTAGAACAATTAGCGATTATCCATAACCACCACCACCAGGAGTTTCAATCACAAAGGTATCACCTACTTCCATTTGCACTGTGGCAGTACTTTGTAAATCGGTAATTTCTCCATTATTCCTAATCACATAATTCCGACCAGTTGCTCCTGAGTCCCCACCATTTAGACCAAAGGGAGGAATAACTCGACTACTAGACAAAATCGCTGCTGTCATTGGTTCGAGAAACTTAATCCGACGAGTTACGCCATTGCCGCCTTGATGTTTGCCTTTGCCACCACTGTTCGTTTTGATTGCAAACTCTTCCAAAAGTACAGGAAATCGCCATTCCAGAATTTCGGGATCGGTCAATCGCGAATTCGTCATATGAGTTTGAATGGCATCAGTACCGTCAAAGTCATTCCCTGCACCAGAGCCACCACAAATCGTTTCATAGTACTGATAGCGATCGCTACCAAAAGTAAAGTTATTCATCGTGCCTTGTGATGCTGCCATCACACCAAGCGCTCCATATAGAGCATTTGCGATCGCCTGAGAAGTCTCGACATTTCCCGCCACCACAGCCGCAGGATAAATAGGATTGAGCATCGAACCTTCAGGCACAATTATTTCCAGAGGGACAAGGCAACCAGCATTAAGCGGAATCTCATCATTAACAAGTGTCCGAAAAACATATAACACAACTGCTTTACATACAGCTAGAGGTGCATTAAAGTTATTCAGAAGTTGCGCTGAAGTACCCGTAAAGTCAATCTTTGCGGTTCTATCCTCAGCATTCAAACTAACCAACACCACAATCTGACTCCCATTATCAATAGGATAAATAAACTTTCGCTCATCTTTTTCCTTTTGACTTTTTCCTTTTGACTTCCCCAAATTCGCGATCGCTTTACGAATGGCAAGTTCGGCATTGTTCCGCACATGCCCCATATAAGATTGGACAGTTTCGACACCATAATGGGCAACCATACGCTGAAGTTCGTTTGCGCCACAAGCATTTGCTGCAATTTGGGCTTGTAAATCCGCAATATTTTGAGCAGGATTACGAGCTGGATATTGACTAGAAGTCAGTAGAGCCAGAGTTTCAGCTTCACAAAAACGTCCACTTTCTACAAGCTGAAAATTATCAAATAAAATCCCTTCTTCTTCAATACTTGTACTATTTGAAGGCATCGACCCAGGCGTAATTCCACCAATATCCGCATGATGTCCTCGTGATGCGACATAGAAAGTAGGCTTTTCATTAGAATCGAGAAAAACTGGCGTAATTACCGTGATGTCAGGCAAATGCGTGCCGCCGTTATAAGGATTATTAGTGGCAAAGACATCACCAAGAAATATGCGATCGCCGCGATCTCGGATCAATGCTTTCACGCTTTCACCCATCGAGCCAAGATGCACAGGAATATGCGGCGCATTGGCAACTAGCTCTCCCTCGTGATCAAAAATCGCGCAAGAAAAATCCAATCGCTCGCGAATATTAACGCTAGCGCTAGTATTTTGCAGCGTAAAACCCATCTGTTCTGCGATCGACTGAAAGAGATTATTAAAGATCTCCAGCTTAATCGGATCAGGAAGAGCCTCTTCTCCCCCCTTTACAAGGGGGGCTGGGGGGGATCTATCTATTGAACGCCTCAATATCAAACAATCATCATCAGTTAATTCCGCTTCCCAATTTGGCTCGATCGCATTAGTTCCCGTCGCATCAATAATCAACGCCGCCCCAACAATGCGATCGCCTACATATAAATCCTCACGCCGATATATTGGAGCTTCCAACCACTGACCACCCATATATACATTCACCTTTTGGCTTTTGGCTTTTAGCATTTGGCTCTTGGATTTTTCCTTTTTCCTTTTTCCTTTTTCCTTTTTCCTTGAAAGAATTGCCTCAACCGAGATCGCCTCAACCATCAAGGCTTTATCTGCAAACACAAAGCCATACCGCTCTTTGTGTAAAGCAGCAAAGCTGGTTTGCAAAAAATTTAATATCTCCTGAGAATGAAAACTTAGAGGATCAGCGATCGCAATAGTTAGTGACGAATCAGTACCTGCGTAGCGCAAACGTAAAGCTGTCTCGATTTGCAAACCCTCATCACTAGCACCATATAAAATCTCATTTTTCGCATCTTCGCTTAGCTCTAGAGCTATCATTTCTAATTCTGCAAGCAACTCCAAACTAAGCTCTGACTCAACCGAGCGATCGCGAATAGTGCGAACATCTGCCAAACCAATCCCATAGGCTGACAATACTCCCGCATAAGGATGAATAAAAACTTGTGTCATTCCCAAGACATCTGCGATCGCGCAGGCATGTTGTCCACCCGCACCACCAAAGCAGCACAACACATATTCGGTTACATCATAACCACGCTGCACTGATATTTTTTTGATCGCCATCGCCATTTTTTCGACAGCAATCTCCAAGAAACCTTGAGCAACGACTTCAGGTAAAACTTGTTGACCCGTGACTTCACCAATGGATTGCGCTAACTCTGTAAACTTTTGAATTACTATGTCGCGCTCTAGAGGCAAATCTCCATTCTTCCCAAATACTTTCGGGAAGAAATCGGGCTGTAGTTTCCCTAACATCACATTACAATCAGTCACCGCCAACGCACCGCCATTGCGATAACAAGCGGGACCAGGAAAAGCTCCTGCGGATTCGGGGCCAACACGATATCTTGCGCCATCAAAAAACAATAACGAGCCACCACCTGCCGCTACCGTATGAATCGCCATCATTGGCGTGCTAAGCCTCACCCCAGCGACTTCTGTAGATAGCGATCGCTCATAGCTGCCTGCGTAATGTGCGACATCCGTAGAAGTTCCGCCCATATCAAAGCTAATTATTTTATCAAAACCTGCTTTTAAACTGGTTTGCACTGCTCCAACAATCCCACCTGCGGGGCCAGAGAGAATGCTGTTTTTACCCTGAAAAGAGTTTGCTTCGATGAGTCCACCGTTAGACTGCATAAACATTAGTTTTGTGGAATTTCTATCGAGATTACCAAGCTCAGCACTAACTCGATCTACATAGCGTCTGAGAATTGGGGATAGATACGCATCAACCACGGTCGTATCGCCTCGACTTATAAATTTAATTAAGGAACTAATTTCGTGAGATACCGAAACTTGCGTGAATCCAACTTGTTTTGCTAGTTCAGCCAAGCGTCGCTCATGGTCTGGATATCGATAACTATGCATTAATGCGATCGCACAAGCCCTAATCCCCAAATCATAGATTTTTTGTAATTCTCTTAAAGCTAATTCCTCATCTAACGCAATGAGAACTTCCCCATGCGCACTATAACGTTCCTCAATCTCAATCACCTGCTCGTAAAGCATCTCAGGTAAAATAATATGCCTAGCAAAAATATTTGGGCGGTTCTGATAACCAATCCGTAAAGCATCCCGAAATCCTTTCGTAATTAATAAAACTGTGCGATCGCCTTTTCGTTCTAAAAGGGCATTAGTCGCCACAGTCGTTCCCATTTTGATCGCTGCAATCTCAGCTACAGGAATCGGCTCTGACTGTGCCAGCCCAAGAATATCGCGAATCCCCTGTATCGGCGCATCAACATAGCGATCGGGATTTTCTGAAAGCAGCTTATGCAAGACAATCTGCCCATCAGGACTCTGCGCAACAATATCGGTAAATGTGCCCCCGCGATCGATCCAGAACTGCCATTTGTTACTATCTTGGCTCACCTCTAGCGAACTATCACTCATTTTAATCTCGACATTCAATTCTCATCAGTATTTATAGCATTTCTTGGATTCTCTACATGGCTTTATAGAACTGCTTGAGGACTAATCCTAGACGATAAGACCATGCTCTTTCATCATGACCGCCTTTCTTATCCTCATATTTAAACAGATCTTTACCAAGTTCATAGCCATACTGTCTCTCTAAAAGCTCAGACATCCTGCGTCCCCATTTAGCCGCCTGTTGCTCAATCACAAAATTGTGGAACCCATCTGAACGCTTGCATCCCCAGTCAATCCATAAATTAGGACGATATTGGTTATCTTGATGAAGATATTTGCCCACAGCTTGCATTAAAGGAGAACTAGACAAGTTAAAAACCCCACCCGCCCAAAATGATGGAGATAAAGCGCCAACATTGCCAAAAAGACTGCTATTCAAGCATCCTGTATAAAAAGATGCTAATCCACCATGAGATGAACCAAGAATAGTTGTAGACTTGCGATCGCTTATGGTTCTGTAATTAAGATCGATAAAAGATTTCAAGCGAGCTACATAATTAGAATATTCTTGCAGTCCGCCACCTTCCTTTTTGAATGGAGTTGAGAACTCTTCAACATGTAGGTATTCGTAGGAACGATTTAGTGGATGAATAGCAACAATGATTACAGGTTGTATTTCTTGTTGTCGGTATAGATTTCTGATGACAGTTGGTACTTCCCATGAGTAAGGACTCAATCCCCCAGCCCAGAATGCAGTATTACCATCATTCATATAAACTACAGGATAGCGATTTTGATCTCCATAGGAACGCGGTAGAAAAATATGTACTTTACGAGGCTGATCGCAGCAATCTAATTGCAAAGCATCATAGGTATGAAAGTAGCCACTCTCATCACCTTCATCATGATAGTAAGCTCTCTGTCCGCCGAGATTAAAAGAGTGAGCCATAGGATTTCATACTTGAATGAGCTCTCTCTATAAAAATGGCGATCGCACTTTCAGGAAGAAGATCGCACAAATTATTCGTTAGTGTCTTTAGCTTATTCGTGTTCAGGATTTTGGCTTTCTAAAACCTACACACAGAAGCGATCAATTTTTAGCCCTGGGCGATCACAAAAAAAATCGTGACACTAACGAATTTGCTATCTAAAAAACTTGTTCGATTTCATCAATTTCGGGAATCTCTTCCTTCAACTTGCGCTCGATCCCCATTCTCAACGTCATCGCTGAGCTAGGACAAGAGCCACAAGCACCTTGTAAGCGCAATCTCACAATTGGGCCCTCGATTTCGACAAGTTCCACATTGCCACCATCAGACATTAGATAAGGACGCAGCTCATCTAAAACATTTTCGACATTTTCTGTTGTTAGAGTCAAACTCATTTTTTTTCCTGTATTTATCTCAAAACTATAGGCTCAGAGAGGGCGGCGCAAAGTGCTGCCCTCTCTCACAACCATAACTACTAATATCTATGCTAACAGAATAATTGAGAGCTAATGGTTGTGCGATCTAATAAGGAACCAATTTTTTGTGGCGCGGCGAAGACGCGCCACAAAAAATTGGTTCCTTGTTTTAATTGTTTGGGATTAAGTATCCACAACGATGCTCACCGTCAACCATCCAATGCGTCCGTTCTACGGGACAATCCAACACTGTGGCAAACATTTCCAACTCATGTCCACACACACTGGGAAACGACTCAGCCACATGGGCGATCGCGCAGTTGTATTCTGTAAAAACAAAACCTTTAGTGCCTTCCACAGGAAACCACTCTGTCACATAACCTTCACTACGGCGAAGTTCAGCTAATTTTTCTAATCGTTGCTTGAGTGAACCTCCTCCAAGTTGCAATTTATAATTCTGTGCTTTGCGCTGCCACTGCTTTTGTAATACCTCTGACACTTGCTCTTTGCCTAACGTATCGATTAGCGTATCGAGAAAATTTACGGCAAATTGGTTATAACTATCAGGAAAGCGATCGCGCCCTGCCGTAGTCAAAGCATAAATAAATTGAGGTCTACCCATACCCAACTGCTCGGCAGTGTGATAGATCAGCCCCTCAGTTTCAAGATCCTTTAAATGCTTACGAATTGCTTGGGGACTAATATCAAGTTTCTCGGCTAAGTCTTGCGCTGTCACCTCACCACGCTTAAGCAAATGCTGCAAAATATCTTGCTTAGTATCATTTTTAGCATCATGCTTGTGGTCATGTTTATGATCTAGCTTCAGTTCTGGCGCACTTGAAATCATCTCAGCAACACCGATGGGAGTTTTCATAAGTATTAAGCTCCTGATGGCAACTGACTCTTGCATAGAGTCAAGACTCAATTTAAGTGACAAAGTTACAAAAAAATTGACTTTGACAACTTACATGTTGTTAATGTAACCTACAATTAGTAAAGAAACAAGTAAGTTGTTTTATTCAAACAAAGGTAGCGCTAAGCACTAACTTTGCACATCAATTATCAGGAGCCTCGACTGACATGACTGCAACGGTTCAAGCACTTGTCAACCAACCATACAAATACGGATTTGTTACATCTATTGAGTCGGACACGATTCCTCGCGGTCTAAGCGAAGATGTCGTCCGCATGATTTCGGCTAAGAAAAATGAGCCAGAATACATGCTGGAATTTCGTCTCAAGGCGTATCGTCAATGGTTAAAGATGCAAGAACCAACATGGGCGCATGTCGAATATCCTGCGATCGATTATCAAAATATCGTTTATTATTCTGCACCCAAGCAATCGAAAAAGAAGGCAAGCCTTGATGAAGTTGATCCAGAGTTACTGGACACTTTTGAGAAATTAGGGATTTCCATTAACGAGCAAAAACGTCTGACCAATGTTGCCGTTGATGTCATTTTTGATAGCGTTTCGATCGCCACAACTTTTAAAAAAGATTTAGCAAAAGTTGGTGTGATCTTCTGCTCGATCACGGAAGCGATGCATGAATATCCTGAACTCATCAAAAAATATCTAGGTAGCGTTGTCCCGATCGCTGACAACTACTATTCAGCATTAAATGCTGCTGTATTTACCGATGGCTCCTTTGTGTACATTCCCAAAGGCGTAAAGTGCCCAATGGATCTGTCTACCTATTTCCGCATTAACAATGGCGATTCTGGACAATTCGAGCGCACTCTGATTGTTGCCGAAGAAGGTGCATATGTCAGCTATCTCGAAGGCTGCACAGCGCCAATGTTTGACACAAATCAACTTCATGCAGCCGTAGTTGAGCTAGTTGCTCTCGATGATGCTGAAATCAAATATTCAACCGTACAGAACTGGTTTGCTGGCGATAAAAATGGCAAAGGCGGCATCTATAACTTTGTGACTAAGCGTGGTTTGTGCCAAGGCAAAAACTCGAAAATCTCTTGGACGCAAGTAGAAACAGGTTCCGCAATTACTTGGAAATATCCTAGTTGTGTTCTTGTCGGCGAGAATTCAGTCGGTGAGTTCTATTCAGTTGCTCTGACCAACAACAAGCAACAAGCTGATACTGGCTCCAAAATGGTGCATATCGGCAAAAATACCCGCAGTAAAATTGTTTCCAAAGGTATTTCCGCTGGTGGCTCTCAAAATAGCTATCGCGGCTTGGTGAAAATCTCTCCTAAAGCTGAAGGCGCAAGAAACTATTCTCAATGTGACTCAATGCTAATTGGAGATTGCTCCCAAGCGAATACTTTCCCCTATATCCAAGTCCAAAACAATACCGCGCGAGTCGAGCATGAAGCCTCTACTTCCAAAATTGGCGAAGAGCAATTGTTCTATTTTCAACAACGCGGTATCGCAGTGGAAGACGCTGTCTCGATGATCATTAGCGGCTTCTGCAAAGAAGTATTTAATGCATTGCCGATGGAGTTTGCTGTTGAAGCTGACAAGCTCTTGGCTTTGAAGCTAGAGAATAGCGTTGGCTAGATTTGAAGTATTTTGAGGGCAAAGCGCTCACTGGAATTACCATGTAACTATTATGGGATTCTTGATGATTATGTAGGTGATGGATATGGCAGTTAAATTCATTCTTAGTGATTATGTCGAGGAAGCTCTAAAACAAGGAACCTATGACAAGTTAGACGATAATTCGTTTGTTGGACGCATTCCAAGTTGTCAAGGGTTAATCGCATTTGGAGAAACACTACGCGAATGTGAATATGAGGTGCAGTCGGTCTTTGAAGACTGGGTTCTTTTAGGATTAAGACTAGGACATCACCTACCAATCATTGGTGGGATCGATCTAAATCAGGAGCTAAAAAGTGAGCCGATTAGCGCCATGTAAACGTAAAGAGTTTATCCGAAAGCTCCAAAAACTTAAATTTGAAGGCGTGTTTTCTAGAACAAGACATCAATTTATGATTTATAAACAATGTCGGCTTACAATTCCTTCAAACCCAGAATATTCTGTTCCACAGCTAAAAATGATGATATGAGAAATCGAAAATATTTTAGGTCGAGAAATCACTGTTGATGATTGGAATGACTTGATTTAAGCTGTTCTGATATATAGATTTTGAACAAAAAGTACTACAATTAAAGCTAACTGTTAAGAAAAAAGAAATGATTGTTGAAAATAGTGAAGCGATTTTATCAGTCAAAAATTTGACTGCGGAAGTTGGTGGAGTCGAGATTTTAAAAGGGCTAAATCTGGAGATTAAGGCAGGTGAAGTCCATGCGATTATGGGCCCAAATGGATCTGGGAAAAGTACTTTCTCGAAAGTATTGGCGGGACATCCTGCATATACTGTCACAGGCGGTGAGATTATTTATAAGGGTGAAAACTTATTAGATTTAGCACCAGAAATTAGATCTAGAGAAGGTATATTTTTAGCTTTTCAATACCCATTAGAAATTCCTGGGGTGACTAATTCTGATTTCTTGCGATTGTCCTATAACAACTTGAGAAAGCATAAAGGTTTAGAAGAGTTCGATATCATCGATTTTGATGACTTTATCCAAGAAAAGCTAGAGATCGTAGAAATGAATCCTAGTTTCTTGAGCCGTAGCGTTAATGAAGGTTTCTCGGGTGGTGAGAAGAAACGCAATGAGATTTTGCAAATGGCAATTCTCGATCCGACTTTGGCAATTCTAGACGAGACAGATTCAGGCTTGGATATAGATGCATTGAGGATCGTGGCAGGTGGAGTGAATAAGCTCTCAACCCCTCTCAATTCTTCATTAGTAATTACACACTATCAGCGCTTGCTGAATTACATTATTCCAGACTTCATTCATGTGATGGAAAATGGCAAGATTATTCTCACAGGTGGCAAAGACTTGGCTCTGGAACTAGAAGAAAAGGGCTATGACTGGCTCAAAGAAGAAGAGGCGGTGTTGGCATAATGGCTATTCAAGTTTCTGAACAAGTGGAAGATAAACAGGAGTTGAAGGGCGCATTAAGCACACGCAGTAAATTGGCTGTTGACAGCAAAAAGTTTACTTCCCAAGTGATCGGTTTAAACTCTGCGATCGCGATCACACCAGATAGCGATCAGTTTGTGAGCGAAATCCGTCAATTGGCTTGCGATCGCCTATCGAGTCTTTCTTTCCCAACCACCAAAGATGAAGAATGGAAATATACTGATGTTTCGTCTTTGGGAAATCTAACTTTTGCTAATCAGATCGGGAATTCAGAGGATGTCGAAGCATTAATTGCTAAGCATTCAGCGCCCGAAGCATTAGGTAATCTGATGGTATTTGTGAATGGGCAGTATAGTGAGAAGTTTTCAGATACAACTGGCGTAGTGCAAGGCTTGGTTCTTGGCACATTGGCAACTCTTGGCGATCGCATTCTGCCAAAACTGCGATCGCACCTCGCTCAGCATCCCGATGCGAATGATTATTTTACAAGCCTGAATACAGCTTGTCTGAATGATGTAGCGATTGTACTCGTCCCCAAAAATTTAGTCGTCGAAAAGCCGATCCAGCTTTTGTTTGCATCTGCACCACAGGCTGGCGCAAGATTGATAACTCAGCCGCGCTGTTTGGTGATTGCAGAAAGCCATAGTAATTTGACTTTTATTCAAACTTTTGTGGGAATTGATTCTCAAACCTATTTTACTAATACGGTAACAGAAGTTTGGCTAGCAGAAGGTGCAGAGGTCAACCATACCAAGGTGCAGTGGCAAGGTGATGAGGCGGTGCATATTAATACGACTGCGATCGCTCAGGCTCGAAATAGTAGCTATAAAAATCAATCGATTAGCATCGGCGCGAAGATATCTCGCCAGAATTTGATCGTGCATCAAATGGCTGAACAAACCCAAACTTCGCTGACTGGGTTAGCATTTGTCGATGGCGACCAACTTGCTGACACGCATTCGGTAATCGCTCACAATTATCCCTATGGATCAAGTAAGCAGTTACATAAATGCATTGCATCAGGTCGCTCCCATGCAGTCTTTAATGGCAAAATCCAAGTTGCAAAGTTAGCGCAGCAGACTGATTCCGCGCAGCTAAGCCGGAATCTTTTGTTATCGCCTAAAGCGCGAGTGGACACAAAACCTCAATTAGAGATTTTTGCAGATAATGTCAAATGCGCTCACGGTGCAACCGTCAGTCAACTCGATGCTGAGGAAATCTTCTATCTCCAAAGTCGGGCAATTGATGCTGAGAGTGCCGCTAACTTGCTCACCTATGCTTTTGCAACAGAGGCTATCAACCAAATTCCGATTGTTTCGGTACAGCGGTCGCTAAGTAACTTCGTTCTTGAAAAAACCAAATCATAAAAATATGAGAAGCGGTGCAATCCGCCACTTCTCGTATTTTCGGTTGTGTTTCACTAAAAGTGCTGTAAGTCATCCTGTATAAAATGTTAGGATGCTATTCAGCAAGAATGTATCCGGATGAGAAAATTAATGCGTTGGTCTATTGTGCTTATGCTCAGTGCTACATTAGCAGGAGCTAGCGCACCACTAATTACTGCTTCCACTGAGTCTAACCTAAGTCTGAATGCCAGCCTAGCCAATAACAACAAGTCATTTGATCCATTAACTTATACCCCAGTTGATCAAAGGCTTGCCAAACTAGAAACTCAAGCTAAACAGCAAAGTTCTAGTAATACCAATATTGATCCAGTTCGCGCTCGTTTGGTAATTGCGGATATTCATCTCAACAACCGCAAGCCCCGTGAAGCGATCGCCGCTCTTGATAAATTGGAAACAGAATATCCAATTTTAGCTGACTATGTTTTGCTCAAACGTGCTCAAGCACAAACCCAACTGCGCGATCTCCAATCTGCAACATCAACTTGGCAACAACTCTTAGCTAAGTTTCCTGACAGTCCTGCAGCTGCTGAAGCAATGTTTGCGTTAGGACAAAATCAACAGCTTTTACAAAAATTTCCTTCTCATCCCCGATCGCAAGAAGTCGCACTACTCCTACTGGCTCAAAGTCCAAATCGAGTTGATTTGATGACTCATTTGGCGACTTATTTTAGTGATTACAAAGAGATCGTCCCGATCTTAAATCGTCTATTGGCAAGTTCACCATCATTGACATCCGACCAATGGTGGGCGATCGCAGATGGATATTACAATAATTTTGAATTTGGCAAAGCTGCAAATGCCTATGCTCGCGCCACCGTCAATCCAATTACTGCTTACAATTACGCTCGCAGTCTGCATCGTGGCAAGCAAATCGATGCAGCGATCGTGGCTTACAATCGCGTTGTTAAGCAATTTCCGCAAAGTCCCCAAGCTCCTCGCGCTCTGATTCGGATTACGCAGATTGACTCGCCTCAAGCCGCGATCGCTGCTACTGATCGCATTTTGGCAGCATATCCAGACACCGCAGGTGAAGCCCTAGGAATTAAGGCTACCATCTTGCAGGATAAACTCGATAACTCCAAAGCTGCCAGCGAAGTTCGCAATTTATTGTTAAGTCGCTATGGTAGTAGCAACGATGCTGGGGAATTGCGTTGGCGCATTGCCAAAGGTCAAGCGAAAGGCGGACAAATCAAGAATGCGATCGCCACGGTTGATGCATTGATTGCTAATAGTCCTGAAAGTGACTCCGCCGCCGAAGCCAGCTTCTGGGCAGGTAAATGGGCTAATCAAATTGGAGATAAAACTAAAGCCAAGAAGTTTTTTGAATTTACCATCCGTCAGCACCCTGCTTCCTATTACGCATGGCGATCGGCTAGTTCCCTCGGCTGGAATGTAGGAACATTCACAACTGCGCGGTTCACTGCACCAGCGATCACTATTCCAAGCGTTAGACAGGCTTTACCTGCTGGATCTGAAAAACTGCAAGAGCTCTATATTCTTGGTCTAGATCGTGATGCGCGATCGTTATGGGTTACAGAATTGCGTGGCAAGCGGAATCTGGAGCCAAGGGAAATCTTTACTGATGGTGTTTTGCGTGTTGCCAATCTAGACAACTTGATTGGGATCAAAACTCTGGAAAGCTTAAATTGGATTGATGTTCCTAATTCTCAAAGAGCCGAAATCGCCCAACTCAAGCAGCATCCTGCTTATATCCGTTCACTCTATCCCTTTCATTACTGGGATATCATCTCTAACTGGTCACGTGATCGCAACATCTCTCCATCTCTAGTCATTGGTTTGATGCGCCAAGAATCTCGATTTGAGCCCCAAATCCGTTCTCGCTCTGGGGCGATCGGGTTGATGCAAATCATGCCTGATACTGGTTCTTGGATTGCTAGCAAAAAGGGAGTGAATAGCTATAATCTTGACAGACCTGAGGATAATATCAATTTTGGAACTTGGTATCTAGACTATACTCATAGCCGATTTGGCAACAACTCAATGCTTGCTGTTGCTAGCTATAACGCTGGCCCTGGTGCGATCGGTAGATGGGTAGAAGCAAAGGGACTTGGCGACCCTGATGAGTTTGTAAATAACATTCCCTACGACGAAACCAGAGATTATGTGTCCAAGGTTTTCGGTAACTATTGGAATTATCTGCGATTGTATTCTCCTTCAGTGCAGCAACAAGTTTTAGCTTTTGAGCAATCTAATAATCTCAATGTTGCCTCTAAGTTTTAAAAAGAATCCTCGCTTTGCGAGGATTCTTTTTAAAAACTACATCTGTAATTGCTAAACTCTTGAGAAAATGAGTTGAGGATGAGTTAACTGATATCCTGCGGATTTGAGCTTTTGATTGCTAACCCTTAGGCTCTTTCGCTGAAGACTGAGTTTGAAGCTTACTTTTCCCGTTATCTTGCTGTTTCAGCATAACCGCCAATATTCCAACCGCCACAAGCTTTATTCCAGCGTTATATTTTGTCATTAAGCAACACTTATTGCAAATAAACTTTATCCTGAAACTCTTGCCTAGAAAGCATTTCAGAGATGACGTGACAAGTAAGATAGATCGCCAGCTTGATAATAGATAAGGGTGATTTCAGTTAGGCTCTCTTCGAAGATGGGGAACGATTGGTAGTTCACGACAAAAAATATACAATTGTGATACGAACTTGATGGTGATGTCTCCTGATTTGCCTTTTGTTATAGCTCAAGTACAAATAAATCAAGACCAAAAAGCTGAGGCAGATCTACTAAATAAACAAGGTATGCAGCAATGTCAAGCTGGTCAGTGCGAGGCAGCGATCCAGTCATTGCAACAAGCGCTCAATATCTATCGCGAAATCAAAGATCTCCTGAGTGAAGGGAATACGCTCGGTAATCTGGGGAAAACATACGAATCACTGGGGAAATACGATGAGGCGATCGCTTCCCATACCAAGAGTTTAGAGATCGCTCAAGAGATTGGCGATCGCCGAGGGGAAGCGGAATCTCAGATCAATCTGGGTGTCGTCTACCGTGCCCTAGGAAACTATGCCAAAGCGATCGCATATCATGAACGGAGTTTAGTGATTACCCGTGAGATTGGCGATCGTCGCAGGGAAGGATCATCCTTGGGTAATTTGGGAATGAACTATTATGCTCAGGGCGACTATCCTAAAGCCATCGACTATCACCAGCAACGTTTAGTCATTGCCCGTGAAATCAATGATCGTCAAGGAGAAGGAAATGCGATGGGTAATCTTGGAAATGCTTATCGCTCTCAGGGTAATTATGCTAAAGCAATCGAATTTCAAGAGAAGCGTTTAGCCATCACTCGTGAGATTAAAGAGATACGTGGAGAAGGACAGGCCCTTGGTTTTTTAGGACTTGTTTATCGTGCGCTTGGTGACTATCCTAAATCGATTGACTATTACAAACAGAGCTTAGCGATCGCCATCAAGATCAACGATCGGCTGAGTAGAGCAAAGTCACTAGGTTACTTAGGTAATGCATATTACGATCTGGGGAACTATAACGAGGCAATTAAGTATCACCAGTCGAGCTTAGAGGCAGCTCAGGAAATTAGCGATCGCCGTGGAGAGGGGAAATCGCTGGGATATCTGGGTAATGCGTACGAGGCTCTGGGTAATTTCGACAAGGCGATCTCATACTACGAATCCAGTCTCAAGATTGCACAAGAAGTCAATGATCGCCGTGGGGAAGGAAAAACTCTGGGTTCTCTAGGAACAGCATATTATGAGTTGGGCGACTACGCTAAAGCGATTGACTATCATAAGTCAGGATTAGAAATTGCCCGAAAAATCAAAAACCGCGATGGAGAGAGAGTTGCCCTGAGCAATATTGGTCTAACTCTCGAGAAACAAAACCAATCTGATTTGTCCATCGTTTTCTACAAACAATCTGTCAACGTCAGTGAATCTATTCGTAAAGATATTCGCAATCTCGATCAAGATATTCAAAAATCTTATATAGGTTCTGTTGAGGGTTCCTATCGCCGTCTCGCCGATCTACTTCTCAAACAAGGTCGAGTAATGGAAGCTTTGCAAATCCTTGACCTGCTCAAAGTCCAAGAGCTTGAAGAATATCTCAAAAACATCAAGGGGAGCGATCGGACTGCACAGGGAGTAAGAATTTTAGAGCCAGAGAGAGCCATTAGCGACCAGTTGAAAACAATTAGCTTCGAGCAGAGTGCTGAAATTAATCGCCAACTTGCCAATCAAATTCAGCAGCTTCCCAAATCAGAGATCAACAGAGTGCCCGACTATCTGCAAAAGATCCCACTAAAAACAGTGCTACTTTATCCCCTAATTTTAGACGATCGCCTAGAAATCATCCTCTTCTCACCCAACACTCTTCCCATTAGCCGCACTGTTAAAATCTCTAAAGCAAAACTAGAAACCTTAATTTCTGAATTTAGGGTTGGACATCGCGATTTTAGCTCTGAAGATGTCAAAGTACCTGCTGCTGAACTATATGATTTGCTGATTAAACCAATTGAGATCGAACTCAAACAAGCTAAGGCTCAAACAATTCTCTATGCACCTGATGGACAACTTCGCTATGTTCCACTTGCAGCGATCTATGACGGTAAACAATGGTTGGTTGAGAAATATCGCATTAGTAATCTAATTGCCTATAGCCTCTCTGATTTTTCAATGAAACAAAAAAAATCACCCAATATCTTAGCGGGAGCTTTTGGAGGCAAAGAAGGAGAGAAAAAATTTGGACAAATTGCTTTACCTGCCACAATTAAAGAAGTCCAAGCGATCGCGAATACATTCCAAAACTCAGTAACATTGACTGAAGCGAACTTTAGCCGCCAAGCAATCGAGTCAAGGCTAAAAAATCATAACATTCTCCACCTTGCCACGCATGCTGAATTTAATATTGGCGTACCTGATAACTCTTTCATCATTTTTGGCAGTGGCGATAAAATCCGTCTCAATGAAATTACCGATTGGCAAATCCCAAATGTAGACTTGATTATATTGAGCGCCTGTCAGACAGGGTTAGTTTCACTTGGTAGCGGTGTAGAAATTTTAGGCTTTGGTTATCAAGTACAGAAAGCAGGAGCAAGAAATGCGATCACCTCGCTCTGGTCAGTTAATGACGTAGGCACCGGTTTACTGATGACGGCTTTTTACGGTGAACTGCAAAAAGAGAATGTAGCGATCGCAGAGTCATTAAGGCGATCTCAAATTGCGTTAATCAAATCCAAAGATTATAACCATCCCTACTTTTGGTCAGCATTCTTTGCGATCGGCAATGGGTTATAGACAATTTGTCGAAAGTCCAATTTTGGGCAGCTCATTTCCCCGCTGTTACTTTTCCTCGCCCTTGGGAGAGATTACTAATATAGATCGTTTTTCCTTGTTATACCAATTTACAAAAGTGTGACGCTACTTCTGTGAATTAAAAACCAAACCCAGTCAGGGTTTTAAAAACACAAAATGGCGTAGCCATTTTGTGTTTTTGTATTACCGCACAATTTAATTGTAATTACATTGCATGTCTTCTATTTTTTGGTTTCTATTGTGTCAAAATGTTAAGCGTGAGAGTAATTTTTGACCCAACCCAAATTTCTCGTCCCACTGCGATCGCCCTTGGTAATTTTGATGGCGTACATGTGGGACATCGTAGTGTGATTGCGCCAATTTTGCCGATACCTTTGCGCGAACGCAATCCACATTTAACCAGTACGGTCGTTTCTTTTTCACCGCATCCCCAAGAATTTTTTAGCCGAAAATCGCGATCGCTACTTGCACCATTTGATGAAAAAGTAGCCTTGCTTGAATCTCTTGGTGTTGAGCAATTAGTTTTGTTACCTTTTGACGCTGAACTTGCCAAGCTAACTGCCGCCGAATTTATCCATAAGATTTTAATTGAATCGCTCCAAGTCGAATTAATCAGCGTTGGCTTTGATTTTCATTTTGGGCAGAAACGACAAGGCAATATTAGCGATTTGCAAAATATCTGGGGTGATCGACTCATGGTCATTCCTGAACAAACGATGAGTTTTGGCGATCTCGATCAGCCGTCAGTGCGTATCAGTAGCTCCAATATTCGGTCAGCCTTGGCCCAAGGCGAAATTGATTTAGCTAACTCACTGCTTGGTCGTCCTTACAACCTTCTAGGCAGGGTAGTGCAAGGCAAACAATTAGGGCGCACAATTGGGTTCCCGACTGCAAATTTAGAGATGCCTACACAAAAGTGTTTACCGCGTGATGGGGTTTACGCAGTCCAAGCAATGATCAATAATCCTGACCCAGCAATACAATCCCCATCGCAAATATTTGGTGTAATGAATATTGGATTACGTCCAACTGTGGATGGCAATCAGCGATCGGTCGAAGTACATTTATTTGACTGGCAAGGCGATCTCTACGATCAAGAACTAAGTGCCGACTTAATCAGATTTATCCGTCCTGAACGGAAATTTGATTCACTTGATGCGCTCAAAGCTCAAATTCAGGCTGATTGCCAGACAGTACGAAACTATCTTGCGCCAAAACAACAGATATTGGCAAAAGCCCTGCACTCAAGTTTAGGCTAAAATCTCAAACCTATTTCAACGGGTTAATTTCTATTATTCTGTCGTCCACAGAAGTAGACTTAAGCTTTGATAGCAATAAAAGAGATAGCTAGGACAAATCAAAACCCAGATAAATGAAGGCGGAGCGAAGCGCCGCCTTCATTTATTTTTCAGTCTTTCTAGTCGATCCATTTTTTTCCTTTTTCCCATGCCTATTCTTACACTGGGAAGGGAGTAACTTTCTAGCATGAATGTATTATCCTACTCTCACGTTTTCCCATGGTCATAAACAAATGGTCGAAGATGAAGAGCAGGAGACAAACAAGAAGTCTTGAAAAAAGACCTTATGCCTATTTAGTTAAGATATATGACCTAAGCTGGGGACGAGACTCGAACTCGTGACCTACTGATTACAAATCAGTTGCTCTACCAACTGAGCTACACCAGCAAATTTAATCCTTTGACAAGATAACAGAATTACGATCACTTTAGCAACATTTATCTTGAATATCTGTGATTTTGATTGTACAGCCAATTTTAAGAACGAGAATTGCTTACTTGTCAAGTGGTTGACGTTCAAAGAATATCCCTACAAAATACTTAGTAGAAAAGTTTTGCTCTGTTTAGAAATAATGTTTCGAGACTATCGGAATCTTCAAAAATTCAGTATGAAAAACACCCCAAAATTATCGCAAACGTAGATTAATCACAAGGACATGGCTAGGACAAGCGATCGCACCCAACAAGTAAATCACTACAAAACCCTGAGAATCAGTTATAACGCTGCTCCTACCGAGGTCAAAAGCGCATATCGTGGACTGGTCAAAGAATTTCATCCAGATTGTAATCATCATCTTGATAATCACGATGATATTGCTTCAATCAACCTTGCATACGAAGTTCTCAGCAATCCCCAATCTCGCGCCCATTACGATCGCAGTCTTGGCATTAAACATACCCCCAATTGCTCATCATCTCATCAGGGGTTTAAGCGATCTCCATCCAAGCGTGAAACCAATCTCAATGAAGATCAAAAGCTCGATCTCTGGTTTAAACAAGTTTATGAACCGATCACCGAAATGCTCGAAGCTATTCTCGATAGTCTAGATGAGCAGATCGACGATCTCGCCGCAGATCCTTACGATGATGGACTGATGGAAGACTTTGAAGACTATATTGATGAATGTCGTGGTTCCTATGCTAAGGCTCAGATTTTCTTCCGAGCGTTTCCCAATCCACCTTCCGCCGCAGGGATTGCTAGCTATCTTTATCACTGTCTCAATGCGATAAGTGATGGGATTGAAGAATTAAATTACTTCACTCTAAATTTTGATGATCGTCACTTGCACACTGGACAAGAGCTTTGGCGAAGAGCTGACGAAATGCGTTACTGCGCTCAACTAGCTATGGAAAATTTACAACCGGTTTAACGCATAGCCAGAATCAAAAGATTATTGGCGGCGTTAAAATCATTTGGGCTGAGATGATTCTTCTACATAGTTTTACGCGGGAGCAGAATATTCTCGCTAACTATTTGGTATTGAGAATTTAGCCATACAAGAGATATTTGGTTAATACGTCCCGATTCTAAGGTGACAATGGAGAAGTTGCGATAACTTTGATTATTGTCTTTAACAATTCTCGGTGTACAAGCAGCATTAAGAAAGACTGTTTCCATATCGTTAATTGCGATCGCATCACGAGTACGTTTGGAATTGAGGCGCAAATGATGATGCATATGACCAAAGGCAACCAGTGGAATAGTTTTCAGCATTTGATAGGATTTAGAAATAGCTTCTGCAAAATCTGGATCGCCATAGTCGCCACCGCCAGATTTCCAATCTTTGCCACAAATGGAATATTCTTCACTCCCTAGTCCAAATGGCCCATTATGACCCAAAAAAATTATGTTGTCATAGGCAGCATTGGCAACTGCTTCGGTAATCCGTCGCGTTGATTCTGCAAAGTTTTTAACATTAAAGCGATCGCGATAAAACGCTTCTTGTTTCCATCTAGAGCTTCCCCAGCTAAAAGGACGCGAGCCAACTATGGAGAGATTGAATTCAGGAAAGTCAATCCAACTGTAACCCACATGGAGATTACCTAATATATCCAACTGCTGCTGAACGCGATCTTCTTTAGTGCGATCGTAGGGACATTCCTTCTTACTAGGCTTTTTGTCACTATCCGAGGTGCTGTACCAAGCGTCATGATTACCCAAAATAACTGCTTTCGGTATATCGAGATTAGCAATCTCTCGGACAACTTCCACTGACTCGTTGCCAATATCACCTACAAATAGAACTAAATCGACTTCCAAAGCCTGAAGTGCTAAGCGATCTTCGACGGGTTGCCACAAATCATGAATATCGCCAACTACAGCTATTTTAATTGATGAATTAAACATGATCTAAGGACTAAAATGGATAACACTTCACTTAATCATACACAAATAAATTAATTATTCTCTAAACCTCAACTGCCGCCATCACCTCAAACTATCATAGTCGTCACGATCATCACAATTATTGGCAACTGAAGTGTATATCTTTTTAAGTCAGTAAACAATATCATTAGTTGAAACTGTCAGTCCTAAAAGAACGAATGCCATTTAAACGCCTTAACTTCTCAAACACTCTCTAAGGAATGAAAATCAAATAACGTGTGCATATTAAACCCAAAATTGGTTCGGCGGGCGAAGCCCGCCGAACCAATTTTGGGTTTAATNTTCGGCGGGCGAAGCCCGCCGAACCAATTTTGGGTTTTATTAAATTATCATTCCTAAGTCACTTTTTCAGCAAGCTCAAATTAAAAATGACGATTAGATCTCAATTGAAAAACAGCTTGTGGAAATGGCGTGGAATTGCGATCGCAGCGCCAACTATTTCCCTATTGGTAATCGGGTTACGGCTAATTGGGGCGCTTGAATCGCTCGAATTAGCCATGCTCGATCAGTTTTTTCGATGGCGATCGCCTGAAGCTGAAGATCGTCGGATCGTGATTATTGGCATTGATGAAGACGATATACGCCAATATCAATGGCCAATTGATGACGCTTTATTGACTAAATTATTAGATAAAGTGCGGCAACAAAAGCCCCGTGCGATCGGATTAGATCTTGCCCGTGACAAAACCGATAATGCTGGTTATCCAAAATTAAAAAAGCTATTTCAGACTACACCAAATTTGATTGGTGCTTATAAAACACCTGATGCAGTTAACTCAAATTTCTCAGCTTCAGACATTAAACCACCGCCGGCCCTTGCAGAAGTCGATCAAATTGGCGCGGTCAATCTTGTCCATGATGGGGATGGTCGTCTTCGCCGTGGATTATTATCCTTGAGCTTACCTGATGGCAAAGTTGGGCTTAGCTTTGGTTTACAGTTAGCCTTGCTCTATCTTGATAGTGAGAAAGCAGTTCCCTTTGAACAGGCTCTAAATCCGCCAAAGTTACGGTTAAATGATGGTGGTTATAGTCGCATTGATGTGGGTGGACATCAATTTGTAATTAACTACCGTCGATCGCTACAAGGTTTTCAGACTGTAAGGATGGCGGATGTATTGGAAGGCAAGATATCGCCTAACTTATTACGCGATCGCGTGGTGATGATTGGTGTAACTGCCGTAAGTATGAGAGATTGGTTCTTTACTCCCCTTGATGGCGGTTTTGGTAGTACAAGAATTTTGACGCCAGGAGTGGAAGTTCACGCTCAGATTGTCAGTCATATACTTAGCAGCACTCTTGATGGCAGACCCACGATCCAGTCATGGGTGGAGTATTGGGAATGGCTATGGATTTTTGGTTGGGCAGTAGCTGGCTCGACCTTGATTTGGCAATGGCGCAATGCTAATACCAAGAATCGAAAAATTCAGTTACTAGCTGTAAGATCTCTAAGCATATTAGTTTTAGCGGCATGTTTAATTGCATCTTGTTTTATCGCGTTAACCTATGGATGGTGGTTACCCTTTGTCCCAGCAGCGATCGCCTTTTTTGGTAGCGGCGTGATCGTTACTAGCTATCTAGCAATCACGGCGGCACAAATTCGCACTTACTTTAGTCGCTATTTAACTGATGCCGTAGTCAAGAGTTTATTAGAAACGCCTGAAGGACTGAAACTAGGAGGCGATCGCCGCAAAGTTACAATTCTAATGTCTGATCTGCGCGGCTTCTCCACGATTTCCGAAAAGATGCCACCTGAAAAAGTTGTAGAAATCCTCAATGTTTTTCTTGGCACAATGACCGAGGCGGTCGCTACTTATGAAGGCACAATTGATGAGTTTATTGGTGATGCAATTCTAGTACTTTTTGGTGCGCCCATCTATCGTGAAGATGATGCAGCGAGGGCAGTTGCTAGCGCGATCGCAATGCAGTTGGCGATGCGATCGGTTAATGAGAAACTGACCCAAATGCAATTACCAACAATCGCGATGGGGATTGGCATTAATACTGGTGAAGTCGTGGCAGGTAATATTGGCTCCCAGTCTCGCGCCAAATATGCTGTAGTTGGTAATCATGTGAATCTCGCCGCAAGGATTGAATCGTATACGGTGGGCGGACAGATTTTAATTTCGGAAACCACTTATAAGGAAATCGAAGACATCGCCAAGACCAATGGCTCGATGGAAGTAGAGCCTAAAGGCGTATCACAGCCAATCTCGATCTATGATATCTGTGGCATTGGCGGTATATATAATCTAGAGCTTCCTTCTCTTAGTGAGTCAT
Source organism: Pseudanabaena sp. (assembly GCA_003249035.1). Classification (GTDB taxonomy): domain Bacteria; phylum Cyanobacteriota; class Cyanobacteriia; order Pseudanabaenales; family Pseudanabaenaceae; genus Pseudanabaena. Next base: position 47,265 of record QBMK01000009.1, on the reverse strand, counting down.
TGCAGGTATTACTCACACCGATTCCGATTACCTATCGCATTTTAGAAGAGAAGCATTTAGGTACAGAAATATTTGAAGGAGAATTACGGCGTTTATCTCCCTATGGAGCAGAGGTTTGCTCCGAGCGGGATGTTCCAGTTTTAACTAATCTCAAAATCCATCTCCAAGTTTATGATCAAGCCCAACAGCAGGAAATTGAGGGGGAAATCTATGCCAAAGTTTTACAGTATCAACAACCTAGGCAAATTGGTTTAGAACAGGTAATGCCTGAGCCATTTATCTTAGAAAATAAGCTTGTGATCGCAGCTATTCCCCAACTGCGATCGCAACAAACTAAAACAATAATCTATGTACATTTCACGACTGTACCAAATAATCTCCAAGCTTGGCTTGAGTCAGCAACTATTGCTGTCAAGCCTAACAATTAAATGGTAAATGGTGGCGCAATTGTTAGGCTTTGATTTGTCATAGCTATCTCTTTCATTGTTATAAATTTGGTTTAGGTTTAGATGTTATCCGAAGTTTACTATATCTAAAAAATAAATGATTTTTAGATATAGTTACTTTATTCGATTTTGTTTGGGCTCTAAAGCGATCGCATTTCTTGAAAACCTACTACAAATACCCATTGGTTCTACTATCAGAAACAGTTACACTCTATGAAGCTTCGCTATGTAAACCTAAAATATTGCAATCGAATTTTGCCCTATGTCCAATCGTCTCGCGCAATCTCAAAGTCTCTATCTCCGTAAACACGCTGATAACCCAATCAATTGGTATCCTTGGGGTGATGAAGCTTTAGAGAAAGCGAGAAATGAAAACAAGCCAATCTTTTTATCAATAGGTTACTCCAGTTGTCATTGGTGTACGGTGATGGAGAATGAGGCTTTTTCAGATACATTAATTGCCGACCACATGAACGAGTTCTTTGTGGCGATTAAAGTCGATCGCGAGGAGCGTCCCGACCTCGACAGCATTTATATGCAGGCAATACAGATCATGGGCGAAAGTGGTGGATGGCCCCTGAATTTGTTTCTGGCTCCTGATGATTTAGTTCCCTTTTATGGTGGGACATATTTCCCCATTGAGCCGCGCTATGGACGACCAGGCTTCTTGCGAGTATTGCAATCGATTTTAGAAATCTATCACGATCGCAATCAAGATATTCAAGACTATAAGGAGCAAATAGTCCGAAATCTGCACCAAGTTAATAAACATACGCCCGTGCCAATTATTAGTGATGAAGTATTGGCAAATGGGATAGCCAAGTGCGCAGAAGTTGTCACTAATCGCGATTATGGAACTTGCTTCCCAATGATTCCCTATGCCAATTTTTTATTAAGAGCGAGTCGTTTTGAAGCTCTAAATCCTGAATCTAGTGACAATATCCTCAAAGATAAAGCCCAACAGCGTGGTTTGGCTTTGGCTTTAGGCGGTATCTTTGACCATGTAGCAGGAGGATGGCATCGCTACACAGTCGATCATACTTGGACAGTACCGCACTTTGAAAAGATGCTCTATGACAATGGCTTAATCATGGAATATCTAGCCAATCTCTGGATGGCGGGATTAGAAGAACCTGCGATCGCTCGTAGTTGCCAGCTAACTGCCACATGGCTTCAGCGGGAGATGCTAGCGGAAGAGGGCTGTTTTTATGCTTCGCAAGATGCTGATAGTGAAGGAAGGGAAGGGAAGTTTTGGGTATGGAGTTATACGGAACTCAAAAAGATTTTTAGTACCATAGAACTCGATCTACTAGCTCAAGAATTTACGATTTCCAAAGCTGGTAATTTTGAAGAAACCAATGTTTTACAGCGTAAAAAGCGCGGCGAACTTTCACCAGCAGTTGAAGCTTGTTTAACAAAATTATTTCGCCTCCGTTACGGCGAATATTCGCGTCCGACTGATGCATTTCCTGTTGCTCGAAGCCAAGCAGATATTCGTGAAATTGCTTGGGAAGGGCGCGTACCCCCTGTGACTGATACGAAGGCAATAACTGCTTGGAATGCGTTAATGATTTCAGGTTTGGGTGTTGCCTATCGTGCTTTCCAGAAGCCTATTTACAAACTACTCGCGGTAAACGCTGTTAAATTCATTCTTGAAAATCAATGGATTGCAGGACAGCTTCAACGCATTAATTATGAAGGTCAAGCGGCAGTAGCGGCGCAATCCGAGGATTATGCTTTCTTAATTAAAGCCCTTCTCGATATGCATCAAGCCATTCCTGAAGATGCAGATTTTTATTTACAACAGGCGATTGCAGTCCAATCTGAGTTTGATCGCGATTTTTGGGATGCTCTATCGGGTGGTTATTTCAACACTACCAGTGAATATAGCGAGCATTTGCTGTTGCGGGAGCGAAACTATCAAGACAATGCTACTCCTTCACCCAATGGAATTGCGATCGCAAATCTAGTCCGTCTTGCTAGCCTAACTGAAAAATTAGAATATCTCGATCGCGCTGAGTTAGCACTCAAACGCTTCGGTCATGTAATTACGAATAATCCTGTGATTTGCCCCAGTCTACTAGTTGCTTTTGACTGGTTCCGCAATCACACCCTTGTCCGTACTATGCCAACGCAGTATGAATATCTTAACCGCCAATATCTGCCTTCGGTGATGTTACGTCTTGATAAACATTTACCCAATCCTGATGCGATCGCGATCGTTTGTCAGGGATTGGCTTGTCTTGCACCTGCTATGAGTAAGGATATGTGCGATCTACAGCTACTGAGAAGTACAACTAGGGTTAAATAAAAAAGAAGCGACTCATTGAGTCGCTTCTTTTTTATTTATATGCTTTTATGCTTTTTCGTTGACTAGTTCACTATTTGCTTCGACAGTCTTGCCAAAGGCAATTCTTAGAAACGGAGGTGCGAGGAAGGTGGTCAAGATAACCATGATGATAATTGCTACTTCTAGAGGTTTGTTGATCGCACCGCTAGCAGTACCTATACCTGCAAAAACGAGACCAACTTCACCACGAGGAACCATACCAATGCCGATCGCTAGACGATTGATATCGGGTATACCAAAAACTACCCAACCCGTAATGACTTTACCCGCGATCGCTACTAACAGCAGAAATACAGCAATCAATAAGCCACTCCGATTTTCAGGAATCATCGGATTCAGAACGCTGAGATCGGCTCTAGCTCCCACAGTCACAAAGAAAACTGGAACTAACAAATCCGCAACAGGTTTAATCAGCTCATCTAACTCTTTGCGCGCATCGGTTTCATCAAGTACCAATCCTGCGGCGAAGGCGCCTAAAATTGCTTCCAAATGGATCGCATTGCCGATAAATGCCATTGTATAGGCAAAGGTAAAGGCGGTCATTACGATGCCGCCACGAGTTGTAAACTTGGAAACTAATGCTACAAAAGTTTTGTTAAAGAAACCACCTAAGAGAATTGAACCAAGAAGGAAGGCGCTCGCACTGACTAATAGAATTGCAACATTGGTAATATCGACTTCACCCGTTTTAGCCAAACTCGCTACCACTGCCAAAACAATGATCCCTAGTACGTCATCGATGACGGCTGCACCAACGATGATTTGTCCTTCCTTGGATTTTAGCTGACCGATTTCTGCTAGTACCTTAGAAGTAATTCCGATACTGGTAGCAGTGAGTGCCGCTCCTGCAAAAATGGCGGGAATCGCGGCAACATGGAAGAAATACATTAGCCCAATTGTCCCTGCAGCAAAGGGAGCGGTCACTCCGATAAAGGCAACCACAAAGGCTTGGATACCGACTTCCTTGAGTTGGCGAATATCCGACTCTAAGCCAATCTCAAAGAGGAGGACAATCACACCCAACTCAGCTATTACCGAAATCACTTCACTTTGTTCTGCAAATATATTGTTAACAGCTTCGGGTGATAGGTTATTGAGCAACTGCAAGCCTGACATGATCAAGGAGTCTGATGCGGCAAAACCACCTTCAGGAAAGATGACTAGACGCAATGCGGATACGCCGATAATCACGCCAGCAACTAATTCTCCTAAAACAGGAGGTAAGTCTAGTCGCTTAGCAATTTCACTGCCAACTTTGCTAGCGATGTAAATAATAACGAGGGTGAGCAATACCCCAGAAAGAATAATTGGCGCATTTTCTGATTCAGCAGTAGCAATTAGAGGTTGCGGTATCTGAAATCCAGATAGGTAATTGGCGATCGCGGTGATCGAGAACATAGGCTGTTGTCCTTATATGAGGATATTCAAGGTTAAATGCAGTTACTTTTGGTGGTGACAGCTTTTTGTAGGAAGTTCGAGGCTGATAGCCTTATATTTCCGACATATTTTTACATTATGATGATTTAGGCTGTACCACTCTAGTATTGAGAATTACAGTTTGGGAGTGCAGATTATAAACTTAGGTTTTGATCTTTTTGCTTTACAACAAATTAACAGCATTTGCCAGAGGCTGCACCTAAGGTAAGCAATTGCTTTCAACACTTTCCCATAAACATTAGATGATGAAACCCATTGATGATGCCAATCTATTATTTTTTGGATATCATAAGCAAAAGGCAATGATACAACTAAGTCTTTATTGAGGTTGATGACAGGTGATGCAATGAAATGCGCCACCGCCTAGGAGAATATGTTTGGCTGACAGACCGATCGCCTTGCGATTGGGAAAATGTTTAGCAATTTCTGATACTGCTAGCTCATCATTTGCTGAGCCATAGGTAGGAATGATGACGCTGTCGTTAGATATGTAGAAATTGAGATAACTAGCGGGCATAATTTCATCTTCATCATCGAGAACGAGATTTGGTGAAGGGATTTTAACTACATTTAATTTGCGGCCTTTAGCATCGGTCATGGATTCTAATTGGTTGGCAATGTCATTGAGAACTTGATAGTTGGGATCTTTCTCTGATGTTGGCTGCATACACATGACAGTTTGAGGAGCAATAAAACGCGCGATCGTGTCGATATGCCCATCGGTATGGTCATTGAGCAAACCTTCTTCGATCCAGAGGACTTTCTCTACGCCTAATGCCGATTTTAAGCCCGCCTCGATCATCTCTTGATTCATGCTTGGATTGCGATTGGGGTTTAGTAAGCATTGCTTAGTAGTGAGACAGGTTCCTTCGCCATCGACTTCGATTGCGCCGCCTTCCAGTACCCAGTCAAATTCAAATATAGGGATATCAAGAGTTTGGAGAATCTGATCGGCTACGCGATCGTCATGTTCTAGCAGATATTTGCCGCCCCAGCCATTCCATTGGAATTGTAATCCCCCGATTTTTCCATTAGTATTTTTGACATAAATCGGCGTGATGTCACGCATCCAGATATCGCCAAAGGGAATCTGATGGAAGCGCACGGGTAACTCTCCCAATAGTTTTTGAGCGAGTTCTGCGGTTTCGGGTAGTACCAAGATTTCTAGCCTTTCAGATTGGGCGATCGCTTTGGCGAGGGCGACAAATTCAGTTTGGACAATATCGAGATATTCTAACCACAGGTCTTGATGGCTGGGAAAGGCTAGCCAACAGGCGCTGTGGGGTTGCCATTCGGCTGGCTGAGCATAGCCCAGAACTTTGGGATGATCCATGACGTTTGTGGTGTAGCTGTGTAAGTGTTTTTAATAATCCATTGGGAATCCTACCTTTATTTTGGGCGATCGCGCTATTGATGTTGCTACTTTGAGGACTGCGCTAATTATCCTAATTTCATTTTTTTAGGTTGTGCGATCGCCCCCCACTCAATCTCAATAACTCGCGATCGTCTCAAATCCAACCCATCAAAAAGCGATCACTATAACCTTGCTAAATCTCATATTCAATAATAGTGAGAATAGCGATCGTTATTTCTACCATTTTAGAATTGGATATATTTCCCAATTTGCGAATAAATCTTTGTAAATCTATACCCCTAAGCTGAAGAGTGTCGATTGCAGAAGCCTTTGTTAGTCCAATTTCTATCTCTGGTTCAATTTTAACGTGCCAAAAGTTTTTAGCAAAATATGGCTTCCAATCTGTAATTGGTGCAACGAGTTTGATCGGTAATTTTCCTGCTGCATCTGAGCTAATGACAAGTGCAGGACGGATTTTTTTGATTTCAGAGCCAACTGTAGGATCAAAGTTAACGAGCCAAATTTCTCCACGCTTGGGTGTTTCGGGATTGATAGTCAATGATGTCACCTGCCATTAAATCTTTCCATTCAGTTTCTTGTTGATAGTTGGTAAGCATTTCCTCTGCTTGACTTTCGAGTATTTGTCTACGTTCAGCGATCGGTAGTTTGAGAAAATCAAGGCGTTGTTCTATGGTCAAACTTTGTTCTTCTTCTTTTACTTGAGCTTGTTGATGTTGCAAGATGCCTTGATATAAGCGATCACGATTGGCAGAATTGCTTAGTAAGTGCAAGGTTTCGACTAGACTGCTATATTCTTTTGCGTCTAGTATGACGATGCCCTGCTCTGGCTCTTTATAAACTGAAATGACTTCGTGATTTTTTAATACTCGTTCAAAAATTTGTGCGAAATGGGTGTTGCATTCTTGAAAGGTGACTTGTTGTGTTGACATGATTTTATAGTCCTAATTACAGGTACTTATAGCATTCTAACGTGGATCGCCTAAATCCCAACCCACAAAAAAGCGATCGCCCCCAACTCAATCTCTACAACCTGCGATCGCCTTAATCACATCTCATCAAAAAGCGATCGCCCCAATTGTTATACTTTTGTTAGAGAATATCTAGATAAGGATTCCTCTGAAGCAGCATAAATCTGACTATGTGATTGCTCGATAATACTCAAGTTATATTTATCAACTTCTTTTTCGGATAGATGATATACCATCCCAAATTCATCATTTGAATAATTTTGTGTTAACAATATAGCTAAATCAGGGGATAAAGGATAATAAAACTCTAGATATTCGACAACTTGATTGGGACTCAATCCAATAGCATATGTATTAATAATTGGCTGATCTCCAGTTATTAATTTAGCTGAGTTCATATTCTTTAAAAAAACTATTTTGAAAGAATTTCTATCAGAGTAGATAGAATATCCTAGACTTGTGGCTAATATATGACTAATTACATTCCAAGTCTTTTCTGGCATATCACCGAAATCGAAATCTTTTGAGCTATCCAATACATTAGCTTTAATTTTTTGTGTTCTCATATACTGAACACACACATAGTATATAAATTTTATGCAATCATCATCTTTCTTGAAGAAGGATGCATCTTCTTTTAAGAGTAGGTCAATGATTTCTATAGCATTAGCTTCAATTTTAGTGTGTAAGTCTTCTTCAAAATTAAATATTGCTTCTTCCAATGCATTATCTATGATAGGACTAACTATTATTTAGGCTTTCAATATTCTTTTTTAGGTCAAAGACATAATTGAACCAATTTAGCCATCCTTCATTTAATTCTTGTAAATGTGGACTACACGGCTCTATCGCAACCATGCGTATAAACTCCATATCTTGAACAGTCATCTCTTTTAACTTGTAGAAATATTTAATTTGTCCTACACCCATTAAATTTGAATTAAAAATCTTTCCTTCCCTATAGCACCATATGAATTCATTCACTGACCAAGCTCTTAAATAATCTCTCCATACATAGTGATGTCTTTTCTTTTTCATTTTCTGCAAGTGTCCTTGAATAATATTTTTTTTGATAAATGAAATATTTAGTAATACTTTATTTGCCATACTAACAAATAGTTCTTCTGTCATGATTTGTTAATCAGAATTTTTGTATCTGTCAGCCAAAGCTAACATTGCATCTAACTGAGAATCCATTAATAGACATTGCTCCAAATGCTCAATATCCAAATCAGGCAAACATAAGCTATTGGAACTCTGCACATAATCCCCATCCTGAAAGCAAAAAATACTAATCTTCCCATCTTCCCAAAACCAAACTTCAGGAACCTCTAGTAATTGATATTTTCTGAGCTTAGCGACATTACCACTCGTCACCACCACCTCAATACACAAATCCGAAATCTCTTTCTCCGTATCAAAGTTGTAGGACAAATCTGATTGAAACTTTGCACGTCCTTGCAATGACTGGGTATATGCACCAGTAGAAACAAATCTAATGCGCTTGAGCGTGAAATATGAAATTAACAATGCCCCAAGCAAAGTACAGATCATTTCATGCAGTCGTCCAATACCCACAATTTCTAAAACTCCCTCACAATAGATTAACCGCACACCATCAATATCTGCAAAAGCAGACTCTAACGCTTGGAACTGCTCCCACGTTACGAATTCTCTAACAATATGTTCGCGATCGCCCTCAGTTAAAGTTTGGATCATGGCTTGGAGACTCACGGCTTAATATCACGATTTTAGCTTGAATTTTTAAGTGCTGTAAGGCGATCGCAGCCATAATTTTCTCAGATCAGGATCAATGTAACAGCGGTAACGGTAAATTAGTAGTTAGAACCAAAAGCAAAAGCAAAACTAGATATGTTTGATGAAATCGCCGATAAATTTGAGGCGGCTTGGAAAAAGTTACGCGGACAGGACAAAATCTCTGACTCTAATATCCAAGGTGCGATTCGTGAAGTACGCAGGGCGCTATTAGAGGCAGATGTCAACTTAGAGGTTGTCAAGGAATTTGTCGAAGAAATATCCAAACAGGCGCAAGGGGCTGATGTGATCGCAGGTGTGCGCCCCGATCAGCAATTTATCAAGATCGTCTATGACGAATTAGTCAGGACGATGGGCGAGGCAAATGTGCCACTCGCCGAGGCAGCCAACGCCCCCACTGTAATTTTGATGGCAGGTTTGCAGGGTACGGGTAAAACAACTGCAACTGCAAAATTAGCTTTGCATTTACGCAAACTAGAGCGCACGACTTTACTCGTAGCGACTGACGTATATCGACCTGCGGCGATCGACCAGTTACTCACCCTCGGCAAGCAAATTAATGTCCCAGTCTTTGAAATGGGAGCAGATGCTGACCCCGTGGAGATTGCACGTCAGGGATTGGCAAAGGCAAAGGAATTAGGCGTTGACACCGTGATTATCGATACTGCTGGACGCTTGCAGATCGATCGCGACATGATGGATGAACTCAAGCGTGTCAAGGATGTTATTAATCCTGATGAAGTGCTGTTAGTTGTTGATGCGATGACAGGACAAGAGGCAGCAACGCTGACCCGTACTTTTCATGATGAGATTGGGATTACGGGCGCGATTCTCACCAAGATGGATGGAGATACTCGTGGTGGTGCGGCGCTATCGGTGCGGCAAATTTCGGGACAGCCAATTAAATTTATTGGTGTTGGCGAAAAGGTTGAGGCATTACAACCCTTCTATCCCGAACGCATGGCTTCGCGGATTTTGGGCATGGGTGATGTGCTAACACTGGTTGAGAAAGCTCAAGAAGAAATCGATCTCACTGATGCGGCGCAGCTTCAAGAAAAAATCATGAGCGCCAAGTTTGATTTTGACGACTTCCTGAAGAATACCCGTATGATGAAAAACATGGGTTCCTTCGGTGGAATGTTGAAGATGCTTCCGGGAATGAAAATCAATGACGCGCAAATTCAAGAGGCTGAAAAGCAACTCAAGCGTTGTGAGTCGATGATTTCTTCGATGACCAAACAAGAACGCAAAGATCCTGACCTTATTGCTAAAAGTCCTAGCCGCAAACAACGGATTGCTAGTGGTGCTGGATACAAACTTCAAGATGTGACTAAGCTTGTGGCTGATTTCCAAAAAATGCGATCGCTAATGCAACAAATGGGACAGGGTAAAATGCCAAGCTTCCCTGGAATGCCTAACATGGGTGGCGGAGGTTTCCCTGGAATGGGCGGTATGGGAAACCAAGCTCCAGAGGGAAATCCAGTTTATGGCAAGAAAAAGAAAAAGAAAAAGGGATTTGGGGAATTATAGGTTGTAAATCTGTAGGGGTTTAGCATTTGCGCCAACATTTCCAAGCTCTCCACCAAAATCTCAATCCGCAAATGCTAGACCCTCTTGGCTTTAACCGATCAATTTTCCCTGCGTTTTGAGATTAAGGGCAAAGCATACCCAAATTCAAAGGAGCTGAGAATTTATTAAGTTTCTGCGGGAATGCTTTACCCCTACATAAATATCTTAAATCAATCATCAATTACCAAAGCAAATGCAACCAAAAATCATTATTCATGGCGGTGCAGGTAGCACAGTCGAAAGTAAAGGCGGCTATGAACCTGTCCGCAAATCGCTATTTGCTGTTCTCGAAACCGTTTATCCAATGCTTCTTGATGGCGCAAAGGCGATTGATGCAGTAGTCAAAGCTTGTCAAATGCTCGAAGACGATCCTCGTTTCAATGCGGGGACTGGCTCTGTATTGCAGTCCGATGGACAGGTGCGGATGAGTGCCTCGATCATGGATGGCGATCGCCAAAGTTTTAGCGGCGTGATTAATACAGCAAGGGTCAAAAACCCTATTGATCTGGCTAAGCACCTTCAAACTAGTGATGACCGCGTGTTATCTGATTACGGCTCGGCGGAACTCACCCGCGAACTTGGTATCCCAATTTATAATCCCCTCACGGACGAGCGACTCGCTGAATGGGTAGAGGAACGCAAGACCAACTTCACGCGCAAAATGGCAGATGTGGCGATGGGGACAATCGGTGTAGTCGTTCTCGATCGATATTGCAGCATTTGTGCGGGTACATCAACAGGGGGACGTGGCTTTGAGCGCATCGGACGAGTCAGCGACTCCGCCACTCCTGCGGGCAACTATGCGACTAAGTTCGCAGGGGTTAGTTGCACTGGTGTGGGCGAAGATATTCTCGATGAAGGCTTTGCGACTAGAGTTGTTGTTCGAGTCACCGATGGCATGACACTCCAGCAGGCAGTCGAGAAGTCAATCAATGAGGCGAAAAGCCGCGATCGCGATTTTGGGGCAATTTGTCTTGATGCCACTGGGGAGATAGCGTGGGGTAAAACCTGTCCTGTCTTGTTTGCTGCGTATCATGATGGAGAGAAAATGCAGGATACACTTTGAAAATAAATAGTTTTTCGATGCTACGGCATCGAAAAACTATTTTTGAGTTGTTGCGATTAATTAAAGATGAGCTAAGCTCTTCAAGAGGCATGAACTGAAACTGTATGAAAGATGTAATCGTGATTGGCGCAGGTTTGGCAGGCTTAACCTGTGCTCAACAACTAAAGCAAGCAGGGCTAGATGCCACCGTCGTCGAAAAATCCGCAGGTGTGGGTGGGCGTATGGCAACTAGACGTTTGCAAGGTACTTGGGTCGATCATGGAGCACAACTGCTTTCAGTTAAGAGCGATAGCTTTGGCAGGTTTGTCCGTAAACTGCAAGAAAAAGGCATAGTCCAAGAATGGACTCGTAATGTCTACCAGTTGTCATCCTCTGGATTGCGCCCTCCTGAAGCTGAAGAACGTCACCCTAGATATTGCTGTCCAATGGGTATGACCGCGATCGCCAAATATCTGGCTAATGAAATTCAAATTATTAACAATGCTCGTATTGTGGATGTTAGTCATAACGACATCAAATGGCAGCTAGTGACCGATCGCCAAGAAGTCTTAGAAACTTCAGCGATTGTCTCAACGATCCCCGCGCCCCAGTTTTTACCAGTATTTGAAGGAGTTTTAGCTTCTGCTCCAACATTTTTACAAGCTTTACAATCAGTTAAATTTGCACCCAGCGTAACGATCATGGCTGGCTACAATGCTAGTAATTCTGTGCCAATAGAATGGCAAGCAATCCGATGCATCGATGATCCGATTCTTGACTGGATTAGCTATGACAGTAGCAAACATCCAGACCAATCCATACAACCAGTATTTGTATTGCAAAGCACTGCTGAATTTGCCAAGCAATCTATGGAGGAGCCAGATCTAGAAATTGCAGGTAGACCATTGCTCAATCAAGTGGGAAGGTTATTAGCAAAATGGTTATCTAGCCCTGAATGGTGGCAAGTTCATCGTTGGCGCTATGCCCTTGCCGAAGAGTCTTTAGGTGTTTCTTGCTTATCCACATCAATACCTTTTCCTCTCGTATGTGCAGGCGATTGGTGTGCTGGCAAAAATATCGAAGCTGCCTATCATTCTGGACTTGCAGCAGCCGAATCTGTGATCGAATTACTAAAAATTTAAAACTAAAAATAAAATGGCGTAATTCGAAAATCTCTTGTTTGACTAGAAGGCTGTCACAACTTAAACAATGAGAATTCCAGATTTTGAAGAAAGTGATTGACAATCAACACAATCCTTTGAGATGATTGATGATTGTGAGATTTTATTGATTGAGCATAAAGACCCTTGGCTAATGTAATTGTTATTGGGGCGCAGTGGGGTGACGAAGGTAAAGGTAAAATTACCGACTTGCTAAGCCGCTCCGCAGATGTTGTTGTCCGCTATCAAGGCGGTAATAATGCAGGACATACGGTCGTCGTTGGCGATCGCACTTTTAAGCTACACCTAATTCCTTCGGGAATCCTGTATCCCAAAACGGAATGCATCATTGCCAATGGCACTGTGATCGATCCGAAGGTGCTTCTTGAAGAAGTGGATCGACTCAAAGATTTGGGTATATCTACAGATAACCTGTTTATTTCCGAAACCGCCCATGTCACGATGCCATATCATCGTGAGCTTGATCGTGCCTCTGAGACACAAAGAGCCGAGCATAAAATAGGTACAACTGGACGTGGTATTGGTCCAACCTACGCTGATAAATCTGAGCGCGTAGGTATCCGTATAATCGATCTAATGGACGAAAAACGTATGCCTAAAAAGCTGCGTTGGGCGATCGAGCAAAAAAACATTGTTTTACAAAAGCTCTATAATTTAGAACCGCTTGATGTCGAATCAATAATTGATGAATATCGCGGCTATGCGGATCGCCTACGTCCTCATGTTGTCGATGCTTCACTGAAAATTGACGCAGCTATCCGTGAACGGCGCAATATTTTGTTTGAAGGTGCACAAGGAACTTTGCTTGATCTTGATCATGGAACCTATCCTTATGTAACCTCATCAAACCCCGTTGCGGGCGGTGCTTGTATCGGAGCAGGTGTGGGACCAACTTGCATCGATCGCGTCATCGGAGTTGCCAAAGCGTATACAACTCGTGTTGGAGAAGGACCTTTTCCAACTGAGTTACATGATGACATTGGCAATCATATCGGTGAGCGCGGTGCAGAATTTGGCACAACCACAGGACGCAAACGCCGTTGTGGTTGGTTTGATGGCGTAATTGGTCGTTATGCAGTTCGCATTAATGGGCTAGATTGCCTTGCTGTCACCAAACTGGATGTCCTCGACGAGCTCGAAGAAATCAAAGTTTGTACTGCTTATGAACTTGATGGCAAAGTCGTCCATGACTTCCCTAGTGATGCTCGAGCCTTTGCTAGAGCAATCCCCATCTACGAAACTCTTCCCGGGTGGAAGCAATCAACTAGCGAATGCAAAGTTGTTGACGATTTGCCCAAAGCAGCAAAAGACTATCTCAAGTTTCTTGCTGACCTGACGGGAACTCCGATCGCAATCATCTCTCTAGGCGCAAGCCGAGGACAAACCATCATCGTTGAAGACCCAATTCATGGGCCGAAACGAGGCTTGTTGAGAGCTTAGTTTTTTGGTTGGCGTTTTCATGAAAAATGCTAATCAAAAAATAGTCACCATATTACCAATCACTAAATTATCAAAATGCAACTACAAATAAACGCTACTACTCGTCCTCCAGCTAACAATCGCACCCTACGTCGCGGTGGTCAAATTCCTGCAACCGTCTATGGACACAAAGGAGCTGAGTCGATCTCGATTACTTTAGATGCCAAAGAAGCAACTACTCTATTACGTGAAGCAACGATCAATAACACAATGATCGAAGTAAATGTAACTGATGGCGACTTCAAAGGCAAAACACTATTACGCGAAGTTCAAAATCATCCTTACAAAAATGCTATTTATCACCTCAGCTTTTTTGCGATCGAGTCTCAATCTTCGATTGAGGTAGACATTCCTTTGCACTTCGTAGGTGTGCCAGTTGGCGTAAAAGTTGGTGGTGGTTCTGTTGACACAATCAAGAACTATGTGCGTGTAGCTTGTGCGCCTAACAATATTCCTGAAAGCTTTGAAATCGATATTACTAATCTTGATATCGGCAAGGGTGTTCATGTTAGCGAAATTGCCTACCCTGAAGGTGTTAAGCCCGTAACTGAGAGCACTGCGCTTGTTATTACGATTCTCAAGAAATAAAAAAAGGGTTGTGACGCAAAGCGTCACAACCCTTTTTTATTACAGTAATAAGAAAATTTTTAAAAGTGTTGCTTTGCAACACTTTTAAAAATTTTCTTGATTTGGATGTGGGCGTAAAGCTCTGTAAGTCTACACAAGAACTATATGCCGATCGCGGTCAACCTTTAGCCATCCTTCATCTTGTAATAACTTCATTGCTCTTGTTACCGTGACTCGTGTACTGCTAATGGCGCTGGCAAGATGTTGATGCGTAAGGCGCACGGTTAAACGAGTTCCGCCTTCGACAGGAATACCTACTTCTTGCTTAAGCAAAAGCAGGATCTGGCGGAGACGCTCTTCTACCCGCTTGTTACTAACTAGCGCTAACAAAGACTCAGTTTGCTGAAGACGACGATTGAGATGTTGCAAAATTCCTTGATAAAGCAATGGCGAATTCTCTAACTCGATCAAAGTGAAGCGCATCAAGTCAATATCTGATAGGGCGATCGCTTGATATGGGTCGAGGTTTGTTAGAGGTAAGCCGAATGGCATTGCTTGAACTGCAAAGCCAACCAAAACTTCATCACCTGAGGGATGCAAGGTATTAAGCTGCACAACGCCGCGACAAACCACCCATACTTCATGGGAATACATGGGAATGATTTGCCCGCTTTTGTAAGTGTGCATAGTGCGACCGCGATAAATTTCTTCAAGCGATCGACGCCAGTCAGTTACTGAAGTTGCGGAGTTAAGATTGAAACTTGAGAACGTATATGTCATAAAAGCGTGAGGTACACATTAGTAATCCTATGTGCTTTTCGACACTATCGGGTTAAGCTTTGTTTATCTAATCAATAAATTTTTCTTAAATCATCAGTAAATCCAAAGATTAAATGGCAAAATTTCGTGTCGTCTTTTAATCTTTAGATTTATTTGAGAACTAGCGTAATATTATTATCCTTTGGAGGAATATCACTAAACGCTTCAAAATATTCCTTCGCTACTGTGGGGAAATTGGGAAACTCAAACTTAGCGTCGCCATCGGCAATATATGCCCAAAAGTAACGAAGTTCAGGAGTAAGCGTCTCGGCAAGTTCTAGAGGTAAATTAAGAGGTGGATGCATTAATAATCTTAGGACAAATGGATGTGAGTGACTGCCCATCCATTCCCTAGAGAAATGCAACAAATCAGCTTCTTCAGGAATTGATTTTACTCGAAAAGATTCAATTTCTAAGCGATCGCCTGAATCATCAGACATATAATTTAGAACGCGGTAGGGATGGGGATAGCTGACCAGAGAACCGGTGGTGATGTCATAAAGATCGTAGCGATCGCTATAGGCAATATCTTGCACATGCAAATGTCCAGTGAAGACTAGCTTTACATTTGCCTGATGTAGTACTTTGCACAATCGTTCTGAGTTTCCGAGCATATAGCGCTTGCCGAGAGCATTGCGCGACTGATCGTGCATATGTTCCAACACATTATGATGAATGGTTACTAGATTCAATTCATAATTTTGATTTTCTAGAACCAATTGCAACCAGTCTAACTGCTCGTCATCAATCCAGCCAATTTGTTGATCATTGTCATCAAATTGATTGGAATTTAATCCAATTAGGCGGACATTAGGCAATACTTCGCATTCATAGTAGAGCTTATTTGGTTCGCTTAGACCAGACTCAAAGCCAAATTTGGTATAGTAAGGAGTGAATTGATTGAAAGTTTCTATTCTTGGAACATCATGGTTGCCAGCAATCACATAAACAGGATAGGGAAGTTGGGCTAGCCGCTCAGATAGCCATTGATGGTTCTCTGGTTCGCCATGCTGTGTAAGATCTCCGGGTAAAAGCAGAAAGTCTAAATCTAGGGTAGCAAGTTGCGACAGCACTTCTTCAAATACGGGGATACTGTACTCAACGAGATGAAATCGCGAAGGATGATGCCAAATCGTGTGGGGCAATGCGATGTGCAAATCGGAGGCGATCGCAAATTTAAACTTAAGTGCCACCTAGATCCAAACCATGAATAATTACCTTTTGATTATAGGCTATAGCTAGGTAAAACCCCAAAATGAGATGTGGCGCTTCGTGCCATATCTCCGCAGTAGCAATCCACAAGAAACTTTTTGAAAGCGTTGCGAAGCAACGCTTTCAAAAAGTTTCTTGGTTTGGGTTTGAGCGCAAAGCGCTGTAATTGCTATGTAATAGAGGCAAAATGCCATTTACAATGGTTTGACAACATTGTTTTACGACCAAAACTGGAATGGCTGAATTAGCTCTATCGTCGGCTCTAGTTAATCGCGCTGATCTCACACCAATGATGCAGCACTATATTGAGATGAAAGAGCAGTATCCCCACGCGGTGATGTTGTATCGATTGGGAGATTTTTTTGAGGCTTTTTTTGAAGATGCTGAGCTAATTTCACGGGAATTGGAATTAGTGCTAACAGGTCGCGATGGAGGCAAGGTGATCGGACGAATTGCCATGGCAGGAATTCCTCACCATGCCCTCGATCGCTATGCCAATCAATTAGTCGAAAAGGGCTATTCGATCGCTGTTTGCGATCAAATGGAATCCGCTTCAGAAGCTCAGGGACTAGTACGTCGCGAAGTTACTAGAGTAATCACTCCAGGGACAGTGATCGAAGAGGGAATGCTGGCGGCTAAGAAAAATAATTTCTTGGTAGCGATCGCCAATGGCGGCGAGAATTGGGGCTTGGCTTACACTGATATTTCTACAGGCGAGTTTTCAGTCACACAGCTGAATAGTACCGATTATCTAATTCAAGAACTATTACGCTTGCAACCTGCTGAAGTTCTAATTCCTATTGATGTCCCAAATCCGCAATTATTTCGCGGTTCCAAAGCTGAGAAAGCTGGAGCATTTTGGGAAGGGATTTCGCAGAAAAAACAATCGATTTTGCCTGAGCCTTATAGCGCATTGCCTGAGAGCTTTTGCTATACACCGCGATCGCAAGCTCCTTTTGCCCTAGCAGAAGCCAAGCAGCGTATTCTTGATACATTTCGAGTGCGATCGCTTGAGGGTTTTGGCTGTAAAGCTCTACCTTTGGCAATTAGGGCGGCAGGTGGCATTTTAGAATATTTAGAATCCACTCAAAAAAGTGCTAAAATGCCATTGCAAGGAATTTCCACCTATGCGATCGCCGATTATCTAATTCTCGATAACCAAACACGTCGCAATTTAGAAATCACCCAAACTGTGCGCGATGGCACTTACTATAGTTCGCTATTATGGGCTCTCGATAAAACTACAACAGGCATGGGGAGCCGTGCTTTACGGCGTTGGCTATTACAACCTCTCAAGGATATCGCCGCCATTAATGAACGCCTTGATACAATTACAGAATTACTCAAACAACATTCTCTCCGCAAAAATTTGCGAAGTTGTTTGAGCCAAATCTATGATATCGAACGTCTATGCAGTCGCATTGGAGCAGGCACGGCAAATGGGCGTGATCTAATTGCTGTGGCAATGTCACTAGAAAGAATGCGCGATGTTTCTGATGTTGTTGCCAAATCTAGTTCTCGCTATTTAAAAGCTTTACAGTCCGTGCCATCGGAACTATTACAACTGGGTTCGCAGTTACAACGCACGCTTGTTGAAGAGCCGCCAATTTATATTACCGAAGGAAATATCATTCGTTCAGGAGTAAATGAGCAACTTGATCATCTGCGTCAACAGAGTCGAGATGATGTGGAATGGCTAGCGGCTTTCGAGAAACAGGAAAAAGAACGTACGGGTATAAACACGCTCAAAGTTGGCTTTAACAAAGCTTTTGGCTATTACATTAGTATCTCACGGGGCAAAAGTGAACAGGCTCCAGCTGATTATATTCGCAAACAAACTCTTACAAATGAAGAACGCTATATTACGCCAGAACTAAAAGAACGAGAAACAAGAATTCTCAATTCTGATAGTGAATTAAAGCAGTTGGAATATGATCTATTTGTGGAGTTGAGATTACTTACAGCCAAGCATATCGAACCGATGCGAATCCTCGCTACTGCCCTCGCCGCAGCCGATGTCTTGTGTAGCCTAGCAGAAGTAGCCGTCACCTATAATTATTGCCGTCCGCAAATTACTAGCGATCGCGCGATCTCAATTCACAATGGTCGCCATCCAGTGGTGGAGCAGTCACTCCCCGCAGGTTTCTTTGTTCCCAATTCCACCTATTTAGGGCATGACGATCAAGCGCCTGAATGTCCAGATTTAATCGTGCTAACTGGGCCGAATATGAGCGGCAAAAGTATCTATTTGCGCCAAGTCGGATTAATTCAATTAATGGCGCAAGTAGGCAGTTTTATTCCTGCGGAATCGGCGACTTTGGGAATCTGCGATCGCATATTTACCCGTGTTGGGGCAGTCGATGATCTCGCCACAGGTCAATCTACGTTTATGGTAGAAATGAATGAAACTGCAAATATCCTCAATCATGCTAAGGATCATTCCCTAGTATTACTAGATGAAATTGGGCGAGGCACTTCAACTTTTGACGGCATGGCGATCGCATGGTCAGTTGCGGAGTATATCGCCAATAAAATCAAAGCACGCGGGATTTTTGCAACCCATTACCATGAGCTTAATGAACTCGCTAGCTTACTCCCTAATGTGGCGAATTTCCAAGTGACCGTCAAAGAACTGGAAGATGAAATTATTTTCTTGCACCAAGTCCAAGAAGGCGGCGCTGATCGCTCCTATGGAATTGAAGTGGGTCGCTTAGCTGGCTTGCCAGCAAGTGTGATCGGTCGTGCTAAGCAAGTATTAGAACAAATTGCAAAAAATAGTCATATTGCCACGGGCTTACGATCGAGCGGATCGACTAAAGGCGATCGCTTACCAAAGTCAACATCCAAAACGACGAAAGATTCACGAAATCAAGCACAAATGACAATTTTTGATACTAATTCTCCTTAGTTCAATATTCTCTATTTTTCGAGTTTTTAAACGTTTGCTATAAATAGCCTTAAATTGCCTTAAATTTGGGAAACTAATTAGCCTGTTGGAATAATCTGTGAAAGTCTTGTAGCTTAGCCTGAGCGATAATTTTAAGTGTTTTAAATCAAAGTCTTGGAAGCTAATCTGCATAAGGATTGCAGCGATTTTGTGCGATACGTCCAAACAGGTCTATTAAATTCTAATATTTTTGTGTGACAGCAAAATGTCATATGACATTTTCTAAATCAAAAGTTACTTTTAGTTATCTTTAGTTACTTTTTTGGGTAGTATCTGCGCTAAGGTAAGGACACTTAAGCATAAGTACATCTTCTTGCCGTGAGAATCAAATTAAGCATAAGAAATCATTGGAGGGCAATCACAGCATGTTCCAAAAGGTCTCAGAAAAGCAGATGCATTATGTTCGGTGGCTACTCGCAATCGGATGGCTAATTCTCATCTTTTCGATGTTTTATGACCCCATCTCCTACCATTTGACCGATCCCAACGATCCAAATATGTTACTTAGTCCATTTCGGATCAAAAAGGAGTTGGGATGTGTGCAATTTCAAGATACTTGCGATAATCTCGAACCTTACGCTATGGGGGCAAGACTTTTTTGGGGCATAATTGTCCCGCTTGTTATTTTTATGGTTTTAATATTCGGACATGAGGCATGGAGGCGTATCTGTCCGTTAATGTTTGTGTCACAAATCCCTAGAGCATTGGGATGGCAACGTCGTCGTCGTGTTGTTGATCCGCTAACTAATATTGTCCGCTCCGAGCCTGTAACAATCTCTAAAAATTCATGGCTGGGGCGTAATTCTCTGTATGTGCAGTTTGGATTGTTATTTCTCGGATTGAATGTACGCTTACTATTTGTTAACTCCGATCGCCTTGCCCTCGGCATCTTTTTGTGTCTGACCATACTAGTGGCTGTGACTATAGGATTTCTCTATGGAGGGAAATCTTGGTGTCATTATTTTTGTCCGATGGCTCCAGTACAGGTAGTGTACACCGGACCACGCGGTTTACTGGCAAGCGAAGCTCACCAAAATCAAGAATCTGGGATTACCCAATCGATGTGTCGCACTGTCGATCGAGCTGGTAAAGAGAAAAGCGCCTGTGTAAGCTGCCAGTCACCTTGCTTTGATATTGATGCCGAGCGCTCCTATTGGGATGGTATCTATCGTAGCGATCGCAAATTTCTTTATTATAGCTATCTCGGTTTAGTAATTGGATTTTACGCTTACTTCACTTTATATTCTGGCAATCCCAACTTCTTGGCTGGTGGCGTATGGGACGAGACCGATCAATTCTCCATGCTCCTACAACCGGGTTTTTATATATCAGGGCAAGCAATTCCCATACCCAAAATTTTTGCAGTTCCTTTAACTCTGACGACTACAACCCTGATTACCTATGTAATTGGGAGACAAATAGAACGCTCTTACAAGCGTTACAGCAAGCGCCACAACCTTGTCTTAACTGCCTCTCAAATCCAACACCGCGCTTTTACGCTATGTGCGTTTATTTCCTTTAATCTGCTGTTTTGGATGGGAGTAAACCCCACATTAGGCTGGCTACCAACCTTTGAGCAACAGTTTATTGGCTGGATGGCTGTGATTGCTTCGACCTTGTGGTTTTATAGAACCTTTTGGCGCACTTCGCAGATGTATGCTCGCGAGAGTCTGGCTACGAGTTTACGCCGCCAACTCAGCAAGTTAGCCTTTGATTTTTCTAAAGTTTTAGAAGGGCGATCGCTTGCAGATCTCAAGCCAGATGAAGTCTACGTCTTGGCGAAAACCCTACCCGAACTCACCCATGAAAAACGTGTGCAAATGTATAAAGATGTCCTCAAAGAGTCACTGAGTGCAGGCAATATGAATTCCTCTAGTAGTTTGGAAGTATTCGACCTAATGCGTCAGCAGTTAGATATTAATGAGGAAGAGCATAATCAGATTCTTGGAGAGATGGGAATTAACGACACTCAAATACTCAGTACTTCCAGACAAATTATCCAAGAAAATGAATCTCGATTGGGTAAGTATCGCCGCTCCTTAGAACTGATGTTACAAGAGTTAGTTGAGAGGAATTTACCTTTAAATAAATTGATGCAACTTAAAGAGGAACAAATTTTAATTTTTCGTCAAGAATATAATGTCACAGCGCAAGAAGAGGCGGCAATTTTAGCTAGTATTTGCGAGCAAGGTAGTCTTTTAGATTCAATTGCAAAAGATGCCTATCAAAAGCTTCAGACTCTCGCTCGCTACGCGCATATCCTACAAAGAGCAGCTGATTTGCCAACAGATGTTATTAGTTTGCTAGTTTTCAAACTTCAACAACAGCAGCGATCTCTAGTCATTAAGCTCCTACGAATTCTCGAAATTTTCGGTGATGCGCCTGAAGCCTACACAATTGCTAAAGATATCGAATCTCTTACCCATAAAGGTCTAGCAGCAAATATTTTGAGCGATTTACTTGATGACGAAACCGAGACTCCCCCTTGGCACGATCGTCTGCCACCTAAAATAATCGAAATTTTTAACTCGATCAAGACTGTTACAGAGTTGCTCTTACCACCGACGAGTAGAGAATCAGTCTTCACTGTATTAATTCAATTAATGGAAGATCCTGATGCTTTAGTGAGAGCGGCTAGCCTGTATGCTTTAAAGCAGATTGATATGCCGAAAGCCACAGAAGAAGCCCAACATATTTTGAGAGATCCCCATTCACATGCATTGTTATCGGAAGAAGCGAAATCCTTTATTCCTATCAGACAACCTGCTTCTAAAAGGACATCCCAAAATACATCCAACAAAATCTCAAGCGATAATTTAGCAACTAATTTATTAAGCTCTGATGATAATCAAGTTCTAGACACCTTTGACAAGCTATTACTGTTATTTCGCAACAGTCTGTTTCGTCCTCTCCAAACTGATGCCCTTGCAGAAATAGCGAAACAATCAGTGATCAGGATTTATAACACAGGTGAAGCGATCTATCAAACAGGAGATATACCAAAGACAATCTGGGCGATAGTCAATGGTTCAGTAGAGATTCGTTCTAATGGTGGCGATCGCCATCAGCTCGTCAAAAAGATTACTCCCAATCAAACGATTGGACAATTGGAAGTATTAACTCAAACTCCCTTTACAAATTTAGCGATCGCCACATCACCCCAAACCTTGATCTTAGTGATTAATGCCAAAGTGTTTATGCAAGCCCTAAGTGAAGATCCCATGTATACACAACATTTACTAATTTCTGTCAGTACTTCCCTCCAAAGTATGCTTTCGTCACAAATGTCTGTGAATCGACAATAACTCATGTTACATGGGAAGAAAAATGCCATTCTCCTTTGCATGCAGAGGAGCTAGGGTTGAGTTTTTAAAACTTCCAAGTAACATCATTAAAAACTATTATTTCTTTGTTTAAGGATTATTGTTTTAGGAACCTTTATGCTAAAACTTAGAATTTTCAATGTACAGATTTCTCAAGAACTAGAACCAATTCAACTATCAACTGAAATCAGTAAAAAGAACGATTTTCTGATTGGTCGTGCGCCTCATTGTGATGTAGTCCTCAATAATGGGACCGTTAGCCGCGAACATGGCAAAATTTCTTTTGAAGCACATCAATATCACTTTGTCGATCTGAAAAGTACCAATGGAGTGCAAATTAATGATATGCAAATCAAACCTTTGCACGCTATTCAACTCTCAGCAAAAGATATTATTCAACTAGGCGACTTTGCGATTCTAATCGAAGAGATTACACCCCATGCCCTGACAAAATCTTTAGAAGAGAAAGAAGATCCGACCGAGCCATCTCTTGCCCACTTAAATAGCCCATTTAATGCAGGCAAAGATCTAGATCGCCTCGCAGAGATTGCTAAAGCTCCAGCAGTGCCCAGTCAATATATGCCACTTGCCACCATTGACCCCAGCCAAATTACTCGTTGGACAAAGGGAACTCTCACTTTGGAATGCTTCAAAATCATTGAAGAAACCATCGATGTCAAGACCTTTTGCTTTGGCACTACCCCTCCCCATCTCTTTACCTATAAGGCGGGACAGTTTATTACACTTGAACTTGAAATCGATGGTGTAGAAATATTGCGTTCTTATTCCATCTCGTCATCACCGTCCCGCCCCCATTCTCTAGAAATTACTGTTAAGCGTGTTCCCTCTGCTAATCCAGAAGATCCCACTATTCCTGCGGGTCTGGTTTCCAATTGGCTGCATGACAATCTAAAAATTGGTAGTCAGATTCAGGCAAGTGGGGCATTTGGCAAGTTCTCTTGTTTTGAGTATCCTTCTCAAAAGTTATTGTTTCTCTCGGCGGGGAGTGGCATTACCCCGATGATGTCGATGTCACGTTGGATTTATGACACACATTCGGACTGTGACGTTGTCTTTTTTCATTGTGCGCGGAGTCCAGAAGATATTATCTATCGCCAAGAATTAGAAATGATGGCAGTGCGATCTCCAAAATTTCATCTGGCTGTAACAATTACTCGTTCCACTCCTCAACAATCGTGGATGGGAATGCGTGGCAGACTGACACCATCTATGCTGGAAATGATTGCCTCCGATTGGCGAGATCGTACTGTATTTGTCTGTGGCCCTGAAAGCTTCATGCAAAGCACGAAATCTTTGTTAGAAGGAATCGGCTTTCCGATGCAGCAATATCATGAAGAAAGTTTTGGCGGTGCGATAAAGTCACCAAAATCAGTTAAAGAGGAACCAGCAAGCGAACTTTATCCAGCTTTTGGAATCAAGGCGTGGCTTGGTAAGTTACAACTACCTATAGAAGCGATGTCCGTAACTAGCCGATCGCCAAATGCTCCTATAACTAGCAAGGCACCTGTTGCCACTGTGATTTTTACTAAATCAGCAAAAGAAGTCCCTTGTGATGGCGAAGAATCGATCCTAGAAATTGCCGAGCAAGCAGGTGTCAAAATCCGTAATAGTTGCCGTGTTGGTAGTTGTGGTAGTTGCAAGAAGGTAAAATTAGAGGGTGAGGTAAAAATGGAAGAATACGATCCAGAAGCTCTCGAACCTTCAGAAATAGATGCTGGGTATATCCTCTGCTGTGTCGCTTTCCCCAAAGGAAAAGTTGCGATCGATGTTTAATAGACCCGTTGGTTAATAAGTTAATATAAAAACCAGGTTTTAAGGCTTAGAAATAATGTTAAACATTGAACGCATCCTGAAGCAAGATCGTCTAGTGAGGACAATGACAGGACAAACCTAAAAGTATTTAAAGACTTGGTGTCAAGTTTTGAGGAGGCATATAAGCAAAGTCCAACCAAGGCTAAAAAAAAGCGAAAAAGGCAACTGGTAAGGGGAAGAAAAAACATATTAAGTACAATATTAGACGCGATGTGCAACTAAAAGTCTGAAAGCCTTGATTCATCGTAATGCACTAATGAGGGGTTTGAATTTTCTATGTCTCAAACAACCTCATGGCGATGGCTCAAAAATAGTTGCACATCGCGTATATTAGACAAGTTGTTATACATCTTGATGTAAATTAAAAGCTACTTAATATTTGACCTGATGGGAGTACTATTTAGTTGTTTAACTTTAAGATTGCTCATTAGCCCAAGTCGGGGAGAATCAATTGCTAGATTCATGTTGGGGAAGAGACAATCCTTACAGAGCTAAAGATGAGTAGCGCCTGTTGATTGATAATCCCTGAAATCCTTACAACATATTCTGGGCAATGTTTTTAAGGATCTTGATTTGGATTTGGAAGCTGACCTGTTTAGGGATTACAGCGATTTTAGTCACTATTTCCCAGCAGATCATATATATAAGGGCTATCAAACATAAAATGTCTAGAAGTAAAAACTTATGACTAGCCTCAAAAATGTCCTTGAGGAAATCGTTGTCACAGAAGTGCAAGAGCAACTCAAGTATTTCACCCCAATCGCCCGCGAAGCAATTAACCTTAGCGATGTGGTTGCTTTTGCACTAAATCGATTGCCAGTACTTTACGCTAGTACTAGTCGAGGATGGTTACAGCAGCGCAAACGTGCTCACAATGAACTACAAAATCAGATTGTAAGCGCTGTTCAACAAGCTCTTTTAGGGGTAAAGCGTGATCCTTTGCGGAAATACACCAAAATTGCAGCTAGTAAAGTAGAGACCCCTGCTCATGTTTTGACTAGGTTACAAAAACTTTTTAGTAAGCCTTCAATGCAATGGCAACATGTTCCGCAGGCTTTTCAGGAAACGCTTACTCTAGTCAGCCACACACCAGAATATGTAAGTTTGAGTGTTAACGATCGCCATCGATTACGAGAAACTAAAGGTTATCTACGGCGTAAAGACACTCATCAGCATGAAAATCGAGATTGGCATAATAACTCTGAACTACCTAATCCTGAACTTGACTCCTATATCCTTTCAGCTTCTTATTTCTTAACCAATGTTTTAGAAGATCTAGTAGAACAAGAAGTAAAAAATCAATTACTCCATATGGCAAATATTTTGCCACG
The DNA here is from genome assembly GCA_003249035.1 of Pseudanabaena sp. Taxonomy (GTDB): domain Bacteria; phylum Cyanobacteriota; class Cyanobacteriia; order Pseudanabaenales; family Pseudanabaenaceae; genus Pseudanabaena. The sequence continues at coordinate 21,607 of QBMK01000009.1, read as the reverse complement.
CAAAGTTGGCGCTGATGATGTTTGTGCCTATGTTCTGAATCGGCTGCCAGCGATGTATGCCACAACTGAACAAGGCGTTATATGGCAAACTCAAAAAGCGAAAGAACAGCTATCCCGACAGATTGAAACAACTGTCATTCAATCGCTGATGATTTTGGGTAAAACACCACGTCGTTTAGCTGATCCAATACCATTGCTTAAATTTGAAGAAGCCTGTGAACAAGCTATGAGCGAACTACGTATAGTTTTTCAAAGGAAAGATATTACTTGGCGCAATATTGTAACTCTAGCTGAGTATGCGATTAAGCTCGAAAGACAAGGTATGACTTATTGGCGGCATCAATGGCGGATGCTCGGACAAATTTACAATGAATTGCATTTAAAACCAGGTGATGCTGATCTATCTCTTAGCCATACCGTAGATGGTGAAGTGTTAATCGTGCAAGCTCATACTAAAGAGGCTTTCGGTTGGCTTGCCGACAATCCTAAAGCCCTAGGAATCAGTACTTTGCGTCTTTTCCCTGCTGTCGCTGAGATTGAACTTTATGGCTTTTTCTTAGATTTTTCGATTACATATACCCGTGAAGAAATGGCAGATGATGGAATTATCTAAAGCAGATTAACCCATTCCTTGTCTCTTATTTTTGAATTTCCTCGAAAAGTGGTGCAGGCTTTTGCTTAATACGGGTGACAATCGGTCTGACTCTTTCAACTACTTTAATTAAGAACGTATAGTCAGGAATTGCCACATTGGGAATATAACCTGCTTCATTAATAACTGTAGGAGAAGCCGATTTCATAACATTAACAATTAATTCTGCTTGATTTCGTTCAACCGTAGGAGCCAGTAAAACTAATCCCGATGGGACACTCTGAGTACTAGTAGAAAGAATCCGAAACTTTTCTTTGCCAATCTGACGACTTAAAGATTCAAATTCGACCTTGGATAGTGCACCTGCGGCTACGGTTCCATTTTCAATCAATTCAAGTACATTTTTGGGTGTAGAAGCAAATACGATTTCAGAAAGTGTTAAGCCATAAAGGTCGTAAATAGGTAGATAGTAGCCTGTAGCTGAGCCAACCTGCCCTAAGGCAACTGCCCGATTTTGGAGATCTAATATTTTTGTGACAGGGCTGTCAGCGCGAACTACCAGTACAGAATGCAAATTAACAGGGCCCTGCAGCGCAAATATCGGTGTATATTGCTCTTTAGACATTGCGATCGCCGCTAAGCCGGGTGGAGCAAACACCAATGACCATGCCCGCCGTTTGATTTGTTCCAGCGCTTTTACCTCATTAAAGGTAGGCTCCAACTCAATTATTGAGTTAGTCATCGCAGACATATGCTCTTTAAATCGTTGATATTGTTCAATTGACTTTTTTTCTTCGCCATAGCCAACTATCCCAATGACGAGTTTATCGCCGCCAATCGTCTTTTTGGGAGTACAGCCAATTAGTAATCCTACTAAAAATTGACTAAGAAATGAACGGCGGGAAAACATATTTTTGTAAAGCATCAATAGCATAGGTTCTTCTTAGCTTACAATCTAAATTTAATTATTCTAAGAACTGTAAAGCCATTATGCTGAATAATCTGCGTCTTAGTGCAAAATTTAACCTACTTCTACTAGCTGCTTTTTTGATATGTATTATATTTAGTGGCGTGACTTTATCGGTGATTTTGAATCGCAACACTGAATCTCAAACTGTCTCTAAAGCACAGATTATGCTCCAGACAATGAATTCAATTCGCAACTATACTAGTACACAAGTAGGACCACAACTAGCACCTAGAATAGAACAAGAAGCAGAATTTTTGCCTCAAACAGTACCTGGTTATTCAGCAAGGGAAGTATTTGAACATTTTCGCACACAAAAAGAATATGCTGACTTTTTCTATAAAGAAGCGACACTAAATCCAACGAATTTACGCGATCAAGCCGACGGATTTGAAACAGAGTTAGTGCAACGCTTTCGGAATGATACTAATACAAAAGAACTTACAGGATTTCGTTCTTTTACAGGTGGCGATTTATTTTATATAGCGCGTCCGATAAGCGTTAGCAAAGAAAGTTGTTTGCGCTGTCATAGCACTCCTGAAGCCGCCCCTAAAAGTATGTTGGCTACCTATGGAAGAGATAATGGCTTCGGATGGAAACTCAATGAAATTGTTGGTGCTCAGATAATTTCCGTGCCTTCACAAGATGTTATTAATAGTGGCAGACAAATTTTGTTGTTTGTGATGCTGGCTGTATGTGGGATGTTCGCGATCGCGATTTTAGTAGTCAACCTATTTTTAAGGTTCACAGTGATCAAGCCACTTAATCAAATGGCTCAAGTTGCTCATGATGTCAGCATTGGTAAAATGGATACTGAATTTAAACAAACTTCTCATGATGAGATTGGAGTTTTAGCAAATGCGTTTAATCGCATGAAGCTAAGCCTGTCAATGGCAATGGAAATGCTAAATAATCCTGAATAATGACCAGTAGAAACCTCTAGAGGCTTTCTCATACATGAATAATTCTGATTTCTTTTTGGGCTATGTTAATCTTGCTAGCATTATGTGATTAAGATCGCAGGGATTCTCTCCACTTAAGTCTTAATTTGCTAAAAAATTCCTAATTAAACTTTTTGCGAAACTGCTCTGCATAGTTGGGCTCGGGAATCTGTTTAGCGATCGCTTCAATCAACTGACTTTGGGATGGATTTTGAGCTAAAGCTTTCTTTAAAATCAACTTTGCCATAGGTCCAATGATTTCCGATAGTTCTTGTTGACATCGATCTATAAAAATCTGACTGATTTGGCTGTTAGGGTTATTTGCAGTCGGAGTTTCTGGTGCTGGAGTATTACCACTCTTTGAATTATCGCTCTTTGAGCTAGTAATTTTACGCTCGATCTCTAAGAACGCAGTCTGAGCTTTGGCTTTAAATTCAGTCTGTTGAGAAGGCGGTACATGATGACTCAGCCGCTCAATCGTATCTGAAGAGCTAGCAGAGTCTATTTTGGTCTGTTTGACTAAAAATTTGGCAATTGGTCCAACGTAACTGAGTAACACATTTACCAATTTTTCTTTAATTTCAGAAGTAGTATCATCATTAAGCTGTGACGATTTCGTTTGTGGTTGTGATGGATTGCTAGGTGGATTGCTGGATTCATTACTAGGTGGAGTTTGACCAGTTATTTTTGCTTGTAGTAAATCTGATGTGGATATCGTAGTTTCAGCAGATGCCGCAATTGCTCGCATCATTCCTGCATCAATCTTTATGCCTGTAGATTCTTGCAAAGACTGATAGAGTGATAATACAGATTCAAAGCGATCGCTAGGTGATTTACTTAAACATCTCATCACCACAGATTCTAATGAGAGCGGTATATTTTTACAGTTTGGTTGAGATCTTAGAGATCGCGGTGCATCAGAGATATGCGATCGCAACCAATTCGAGCCGCCTCTTCCTTCAGCAAGGCAGCCAAATGGGTCAGTTCCACAAAGCATTTCATAGAGGATCATGCCAAGGCTATAGATATCAGCACGCAGATCTAAATCTTTTCTAGCTTCAATTTGTTCAGGTGATGAATATTGAAAAGTGCCTATAAACAAGCCTGTATTTGTGGCTTGCATTTCGTTGCTAAAAACTTTGGCAATGCCAAAGTCTAGAATTTTGACTAGCTCACCTAAAGAAGTGTTGACTAAAAAAATATTTTCAGGCTTTAAATCCCGATGGACAAGATAAACTCTTTCTCCAGATTTCGCCCCTTCATGGGACATAATTACGCCAGAATGCGCTTTATACAATCCGTCACAGACCTGACTAATGATTTTTACCGTATGTTCAATAGAAAGCCGATGCTCTTTATGCAGAAGCGATCCTAGAGTTTGACCTCGCAAATATTCCATCACAAAGAATGGATAGCCTTCATCTGTTAATCCATAGTCTTTCACTTCCACAACATGCTCGCCTTGGATCGCTGCACATAATAATGCTTCTCTCTCAAAACGTTTTCTAACTTCCGATTCCTGTAGAAGCTTTTCTTTGAGCATTTTTAGGGCTACTTGCTGCCCCAACAGCATATCAGTTGCTAAAAAGACCTCTCCCATCCCACCACCACCCAAGCGATTGGTAATGTGATATCTGTTTCTGTCTCCGACAGTTTGCCCAATCCAAGAGTTCGATTTTTGATTTGATGGTTGAGAATTGCTCATCAAAGTATCACCATACTGGTTTGTGGTGGTTTAGTTAAACTAAAGGCTTATAGCTCATTTTAGCTTAGGCAACAAAGATCACACATCATATATAATCGCCACCTCATAAGAACTCTAAGCTCTGGTTTTTGGTGATGGCTACATAAAGCGCTAAAGTAAAATTAGATTTAATAATTTGTGTTTATGGCTTTTCAACGTGCTAGTGGAATTTTGTTGCATCCAACCTCCTTACCCAGCAAATTTGGGATTGGGGACTTAGGAGAGACGGCTTATCAGTTTATTGAGTTTTTATTGCGTAGTGGTCAAAAGCTTTGGCAAGTGCTGCCCCTTGGCCCCACGGGATATGGAAACTCGCCCTATATGAGCTTTAGTGCGATCGCAGGTAGCCTGTATATGATCAGCCCAGAACTTTTAGCTAAGCAATATTTACTCAAAGAAGAGGATTGGGCGGATATTCCTGATTTTAATCAAGATAGCATTGATTTTGAGGCAGTGATGCCATATAAACGAAAATTGCTTGAGATTGCTTTTAGTCGATTCAAACAAGGATATGTCGATCAAGATCTTAAGCACCATCACGATCTGTATCTATTGCAAGAACAGTTTAAAAAGTTTTGCTACGAAGAAGCTGATTGGCTCGAAGACTATGTGCTATTCATGGCTTTGCATGAGCAAGACCCTAAAATCCTTTGGAATAATTGGGAACCTGCGATCGCCAGACGAGAACCCCAAGCTTTACAACAAAAGCGCGAAGAATTGCATGACCAAATTGAGTTTCAGAGATTTGTGCAGTTCATCTTTTTCGATCAATGGCTGAAATTAAAGCAATATGCCAATACACGAAATATCCAGATTATTGGCGATATTCCCATTTATGTATCTCACAATAGTGCTGATGTCTGGGCAAATCCTGAAAACTTTGTTCTCGATCCTGAAACCTATGAAGTCGCCCAAATGGCTGGAGTGCCACCCGACTATTTCAGCGCCACAGGTCAGTTATGGGGCAATCCAGTCTATAACTGGGAATATCTCCAAGAAACTCACTTTGAATGGTGGATCGATCGCTTCCGATTTTTAAATCGTTATGTAGATATTATTCGCATCGATCACTTTCGTGGCTTTGAGGCTTTTTGGCAAGTCCCCGCAGGTGAGGAAACTGCCATTAATGGCGAATGGGAAACAGCGCCGGGCACTGAGCTATTTACAAAGCTAAATGAGGTGATGGGAGAGTTACCAATTCTTGCTGAAGACTTGGGCGTGATCACCCCTGAAGTCGATAAATTGCGCGATGATTTTGGTTTTCCTGGGATGCGCGTCCTCATGTTTGCCTTTGGTGGTGGATCCGACAATTTTCATTTGCCCCACAACTATGTCCGCAACAGTGCCGTTTATACAGGAACCCATGACAATGACACGGCTGTGGGTTGGTGGCAAAGGTCAAGCAGATACGAAAAGGAGTTGTTTTATAAATATATAGTGGGCTTCGCCGCAGGTGAGCCGATTAACTGGGTGCTGATCCGTATGGCGATGGCAGCAGTATCAGTAATTGCGATCGTACCTTTACAAGATGTCCTTGGCTTAGACAACAGTGGACGCATGAATACCCCAGGTACAGCGACTGGAAATTGGGGCTGGCGATATAGCGATCCCGATTTACTCAATCAGGAGCTTAGCGATCGCCTACTCGAAATTACCCAACTCTATAGCCGTTAGAAAAAAAGGTTTTGCAGCGCCTACGGCGCTAAGTAGATCCATTGAAACCCAGAAGTGTGAGTCGCCCGCTTAGCGGGCGACTCACACTTCTGGGTTTGGGTTTTAATTATGCTGAGCTACTTGCAAAACCAATTTTGGGTTTTGTAAGTAGAATTTTTGCCCTTTATTATTAGTCTTAAGAAACTTGACACAAAATTTGGTATGAGAATATATATCTACTATCAATAAATTTCACAAACGATTCCTATAAAGTCGTTCTGACCCAAAACAATGTCTTCCGTCGCTTCTGAAGCTTTACTCATCATTTTACTAATTCTTGTCAATGGTGTTTTTTCGATGTCCGAGCTAGCGATCGTATCTGCTCGCAAAGTGCGCCTAGAGCAATGGGCAAAGGAAGGAAATGCAAAAGCCAGAGCAGCTTTAAGATTGATCGCTTCACCCACAAATTTTTTGTCAACCGTGCAGATTGGGATTACCTTAATCGGGATTTTAAGCGGTGCATTGGGTGGAGCAACCGTAGCCCAAACCTTGCAACAATCCTTCGAGACTGTCCCTTTTCTTCAGCCCTATAGCAAAACTCTTAGCTTTGCGGTCGTAGTTGGTACGATAACGTATTTGTCACTGGTGATTGGCGAGCTTGTCCCTAAACGATTGGCTATGAGCAATGCTGAAAAAATTGCCTGTGCAGTTGCGCCACCAATGCGATTTCTTGCCAATATTGGTACTCCTGTCGTTTATTTGCTAAGTATTTCAACCGAAGCTTTACTTGGCTTACTGGGAATTCAGGTAACTGAAGAGTCGCAAGTAACTGAAGAAGAAATCAAGGTAATGATTGCTCAGGGAGCCGAATCGGGCATGTTTGAGGAGGCAGAACATGACATGGTTGAGCGAGTATTTCGTTTAGGCGATCGCCCCATTAAATCTCTGATGACTCCGCGCACCGAGATAGATTGGCTCGATGTTGATGCACCTTTTGAAGAAACACAGCGCGAAGTTTTGAACAGTGGACATTCAAGATTTCCTGTAGCGCGAGAAAACCTTGATAATTGCGTCGGAATTGTCGAAATAAAAGAGTTTCTCAATGCCAGTCTTAATGGTAAGCAAATCGATCTCGTTAAAGTTAGCAGCCCTCCTTTATATGTTGCTGAAACTGCGAGTGCCTTAAGTGTTTTGGAACAGTTCAAACAATCAGGTGATCGCGTTGCAATGGTGACTGATGAGTATGGAGGTGTTGAGGGGTTGGTAACCCTTACAGATCTGCTCGAAGCGATCGTTGGAGATTTGCCATCTAGCGATCGGCAAGGTGATCCCGATGCAATGCAGCGAGAAGATGGCTCTTGGCTGATCGATGGCATGATTTCTAGCGATCGTCTCAGAGAGATTCTCGAAGTCGAAGAGCTACCCTATGAAAAAGAGCATAATTACCATACTCTCGGCGGACTGATGATGACTTATCTTCGGCATATTCCCATGGTTGGCGAACACTTTACTTGGGATAGAATGCGCTTTGAAGTCGTGGATATGGATGGCAATCGAGTAGATAAAGTACTAGTTAATATTTCTGCACCACCATCAGTAACTGAAGAAGAACCAAAAAATAATCCTAAGCGACTATAAAAGGGTATTTCCAACAATGGCATGATTTTTTATGGTTAGGTAAATCCAAAAAAAGAAAATGCGACGCTCTGCGTCGCATTTTCTTTTTTTTGGATTTTTTAGAGAGAAAGTATTGTATTATTTAAGTACGGTATCCCCATCAAGATATCGTAGATTGTTTTTTGGAGATATAAGCTAATGAGTTCAAGGGAACATCCTTTAAAAGTAAACGGTGCCAAATCAGGGATAAATGCGATCGCACGTCAATGTTGGCATAAATGCAACCACAAACTGGCAAGTAAATTTATCTCTTGCTTCATGGCAGGCATACTTCTTAGCGTCGCATTGGTAGCCTGCGGTGATGGTAATTCAACAGGTAACGCCAAAAAGGATGTTGAATTAACCCTTGTTTCCTTTGCTGTCACAAAACAGGCTCATGCAGTAATTATTCCTAAATTTGTCGAAAAGTGGCAAAAAGAACAAAATCAAAAAGTTACTTTCAAACAAAGTTATGGTGGTTCGGGTTCTCAAACCCGTGCAGTTATCGATGGTTTAGAAGCTGATGTCGTCCACCTCGCCCTTGCTGCGGATACCAGCAAAATTGAAAAAGCAGGATTGATCGATAAAGGATGGGAACAAGAATATCCTAACGATGGAATTGTCACTAAATCTATTCCAGTTCTAGTGACCCGCGAAGGAAACCCTAAAGGTATTAAGGACTGGTCGGATTTAGAAAAGGCTGGCATTAGCTTAATTACTGCCGACCCAAAAACATCGGGTGTAGCTCGTTGGAACTTTCTCGCGCTGTGGAATGCTGCATTCAAGAAAGGCGGTAGCGATGAAAAAGCTGTAGAGGCTTTGACTAAGGTATATACAAACGTGCCAATTCTGACCAAAGACGCTAGAGAAGCAACCGATGCCTTCTTTAAGCAAGGTCAAGGCGATGCATTGATTAACTATGAAAACGAAATTATTCTTGCTTCTCAGAAAGGTCAAAAGGTTAACTATCTTATTCCTGATGTCAACTTTTCGATTGATAATCCGATCGCTGTAGTCGATAAGAATGTTGCAAAACATGGAACCAAAGAAGTAGCCGAAGCTTTTGTGAAATTCCTTTATTCGACTGAAGCTCAAACTGAATTTGCCAAGGTCGGTTTCCGTCCAGTAGATGAGACTGTGGCAAAAGAAAAACAATTTGTTGAGCTTTTCCCTAAAGTCAAAGATCTCTCAACCGTTAAAGATCTTGGTGGCTGGTCAGCAATAAACAAAAAGTTCTTTGCTGATGACGCTATATTCGATCAAATTCAATCAAAAATTAAGCGTTAAACCTTGAATAAAACAACCATAAGCAAATGGCTTCAGCCACTTGCTTATGGTAAACAAGCTTTTTAAAATTCAAAGACAACATGGTAACAACACCTTCTTCTCTACCTGATCGAAAACAAAAGGCTAATCCCGTTCTAAAATTTCTTGGCAAAATACCTTGGACATGGGTAGTCACTTTTACTTATCTGGCATTTTTACTGATTTTACCGATCGCCGCCATGCTTACCAAAGCTGCAAGTGAGCCTTTCGCTAGTTTCTGGAAAACTGCCACTAGTCCAATTGCCATATCCAGCTATGAAATTACCTTTGTAACCGCTTTCGCCGCCGCCGCCGTTAACGGTGTCTTTGGTACTTTGATCGCATGGGTTCTAGTTCGTTACGATTTCTTTGGCAAGAGGTTTCTGGAAGCTGTGGTCGATTTGCCCTTTGCACTTCCGACCGCCGTTGCGGGTTTAACATTAGCAACTGTCTATAGTGAAAAAGGCTGGATCGGCTCATGGTTTGCACCATTTGGCATCAAAATTTCCTTCACCCGTCTTGGTGTTTGGATTGCCATGGTGTTTATCTCATTACCTTTCATCGTGAGAACAGTCCAACCCGTACTTACAGAATTAGAAAAAGAAATGGAAGAAGCCGCATGGTCGCTAGGCGCATCGAAGCTGCAAACCTTTATTCAGGTAATCCTTCCGCCACTTACACCTGCCATCCTGACAGGAGTTGCCCTAGGCTTTTCACGAGCCGTTGGTGAATTTGGCTCAACGGTAATTATTGCTTCCAATACTCCTTTTAAAGATCTGATCACCCCAATTTTAATTTTCCAACGCTTAGAGCAATACGACTATGTGGGTGCAACCGTAATTGGTGTAGTGATGTTAGCTATTTCCTTTGTCAGCCTACTCGCAATTAACTTAATACAAGCATGGAGCAAACGCTATGGCTAATCTCGATAGTTACATTGGAGATAGTCCTCAAACTCCACCTGAGCCAGTCAAAATCACGCAAAAGAAAAGTTGGGTGCCGACAATATTAATTGCGATCTCTTTTGTTTATCTGGTACTAGTTCTACTCATACCTGCTGCAAATGTATTTGTCACCGCATTTAGCAAAGGCTTTGGTCCCATACTGGATGCAATAAAACGTCCTGATTTCCAAAATGCGATCAAGCTAACCGTCAGTTTGGCAGTAATTTCCTTGCCTTTAAATACGATCTTTGGACTATGTGCAGCTTGGTCAATCGCCCGTAACAAATTTCCAGGGAAGGCACTATTACTGAGCATCATCGATCTGCCATTCTCTATCTCCCCAGTAGTTGCTGGTTTAATGATCGTCTTGCTATATGGCAGATTAGGCTGGTTTGGCTCATGGCTAGAAGCAAATGACATCAAAATCGTGTTCGCTTTCCCTGGCATGTTACTTGCCACCATTTTTGTGAGTATGCCCTTTATTGCTCGCGAAGTAATTCCCGTTCTTGACGAAATGGGTACCGACCAAGAAGAAGCCGCACGTACGCTTGGCGCAAACGATTGGCAAATCTTTTGGCGAGTGGTTGTCCCAAATATTCGTTGGGGTTTGCTCTATGGTTTAGTTTTAACCAATGCCAGAGCCATGGGCGAATTTGGTGCTGTATCTGTAGTTTCAGGAAATATCGCCAATAAGACTCAGAGCTTACCTTTATTTGTTGAAGAATCTTACAAGCAATATGAAACGGAAGTTGCCTATTCTGCCGCAGTACTACTAGCATTGATAGCAGTCGTTACCCTTGTTTTAAAAGAGATTTTGGAACGTAGAACTCATAATTCTAATGCTCGTGAATAGTCATAATTTAAAGAATGGCATTGCCATTCTTTAAATTCGCAAAAACATTAATAAAAAGGAGGTTTGATCATGACTGTCGATACACGTTCCGTAACGCAAGATATCAAGATTCGTATTCCCGAAGAATTGAACAACGAACCTGTGATTTCAAACTTAATTTCGCAACATGGCTTAACGGTAAACATTGTTAGTGCGACCTTGGGCATCAATGCTGGCAGCGGTTGGTTTCACCTGAGCATTACAGGTAATCAAGCCCAAATTCAAACAGCGATCGCCTATCTCAACGATCTAGATATTGAGATTTGGCAAGATCGTACTGATATAAATACATCTCTTTAAAGCTGAATCATTGCTTTGCAGCAATTCTGGAAAGAAAATTTGCAACAAATTACTTTAGTTTGTTATAATCGTCCTCCGTTCGGCGGCATAGCCAAGTGGTAAGGCAGGGGTCTGCAAAACCCTCACCCCCAGTTCGAATCTGGGTGCCGCCTTGTACAAAAAAGATTGATTGCTGAGCAATCAATCTTTTTTATTACCAAGTCGTAGCTTCGGCAATTTGTTTACCCTCGGTTTGTAAATATTCTAAGAAAGCCTGCGCGACCACCGATAGCTGCTTACCAGCAAGATGAATAACATACCAATTGCAAGGAATTGGAAAATTCTCTACATCCAAAACCGCAATCTGCCCAGAAGCACCCTCTAAAGCGATTGTATGTCGAGACAAAACTGAGATACCTAAACCACCTGCGATCGCCTGTTTAATCGCCTCATTGCTAGAAAGTTCCATTTTTACTTTGGGCGTAATTTGGTGTTCATCAAACAGCTTCTTCACATATCCCCTTGTACCAGAGCCAGACTCTCGCGTGATAAACGGCTCATCGGCTAATTTTTGAATGGGAATATTTTTTTCGTTAGCCAAGGGATGATCGTGATTTGCTAGTACCACTAATGGGTTTGACAAAAATTGGTGTGACTTTACATCAGGTTCATCAGGAACTTGACTTAGGATATATAAATCGTCTTTATTCACTGCTAGTCTTTCCAAAATGCCGCTATGGTTAGTTACCTTCAACGATATTTCTACCCCTGGATAGCGCTGACAAAAAGGACCTAATAAACGCGGGATTACATATTTCGCCGTTGTTACCACCGAAATCTTTAAATATCCCTGTTTTAGCCCCTTCATGTCGGCAACACTCATCTCAAATTGAGATATTCGCCCAAAAATCTCTTGGCAAGTTGCAAACAACTCTCGGCCAGCATGAGTTAAAAAAAGTTTTTTCCCCACTTGCTCAAATAAAGGCATTCCGATCGCCTTTGTCAAATGCTTAATCTGCATCGAAACAGTGGGTTGTGTTAGATATAGTTCCTCAGCTGCACGGGTATAACTGCCGTGTCTAGCCGCCACTTCAAAGACCTGCAACTGGTGCAGGGTGATATGAGTAGCTAATTGAGCATCAGATAAGCGGTAACTCATAAGAGCAATACAACCATAGATTATGTTCTATGATCATAGCACTCTTATATGCTTTTATTCTATACCTTTGATCTATATAATCTTTGCTGTCGCGATTACGGGTAAATTCATAGATAGTGTTTTGACATCTATCTCTAGATGATTGTTCTGGCGATCAAAAAATTCAATGGTGTGGTTCTGGTGATGAGATTAAGGCAACAAGTTAAAAATTTATATATATTTTTGAAAAATATATGCAAAGACGAGAGCTTTTTAGGAGTAATTAGTAGAGTCGAAAATATTGTTGCTAAAATACTGTCGATTGCCCTAATGTTCGTGATTTTTATTGCGCTTTTCGATCTATTAAAGCTTTTGACAGTTGATTTGTTTTTCACAGACCCTAAATCAGCCTTAGCCGCCCCACTCCTGAAAATATTTGGCATGTTTCTAAATGTGCTGATTGCTTTAGAACTCATGGAAAATATAACGGCTTATCTGCGAGAGCATGTAATTCAGTTAGAGCTAGTAATTATTACCGCGTTGACTGCGGTAGCTCGTAAAGTTGTCATTTTTGATAGCAAAGTCGATGGTGATCTCACAGGACTTGCGATCGCAGTACTTTCACTATCAATTAGTTACTGGATCGTCCGTAGCCAAAACAAAATTCACAAACATTAAAACCAATTTTTATGTTTGCGGGGCTTACAGCGCCGCAAACATAAAAATTGGTTTTAATGCGAAAAGCTGACTCCATAGCTTTTTAAGCTAAAATTATGTTTAGAATTTAACCTGTATATCAAAACTTTACCGAAATATCTATATGACACAATCATTAACTAATTTTCTAGGCAGCCTTGTTGCTGGTGGCGTAGTTCTTGGTCTAATCTTCGCAGCAGTTTTGCTCGTTAGCCGTAAGGATCGCATTATCCGCCGAGGTTAATCAAAACCCAAAAGACAAGAGGCAGCGCTATGCGCCGCCTCTTGTCTTTTGATTTAGAGAAATTTGCGCTAGGGCAAAGCGCTGTATTGTTATACTGAATGACGTAGAAAGTCTGAAAGCACTGAACTAGTTATACATTCGGTGTTAGAAACAAAAAATGCAGGTACTTTAGGAGAAATATAGAGCCATGATCAACATCGGTGGCAACCCACTAATGATTCTTTTGGCAATTGTTGCCGCATTGGGAGGTGTGGGTTTATATTTTGTGCGGAACTTTCGCCCTGAACTAGCCCGTGACCATGACATTTTTTTCTCGGCGATCGCCTTAGTCTATGGCATCATCTTGCTTGCTTTTAATTTTCGGATGGAAATTACTACGCAGCTAGCACAGGTATTAGTAGTAGGCTTTGCCGGCTGGTTTGCTGTGGAGTCTTTAGTACTTCGCCAAGCCTTAGCAAATCAAGCCCGAAAATCTCCTTCCTTCAACCCTCTGGTTGAAGATGAAGAACCCATCGGTTCAGATTATCGAGTTGAAATTGATCCCACTCGTGAAATTGCGCCTCGCCGCGATCGCGATCCTTCCCGTCGGATGCGCGGTTCTATCTCAGATAGTGCTGAAGCCAGCGAGCTACGCGGAGACACCACTGATACTCGTCGTTCACGCCGTCCAAAGCGGAGTAGCAGTGAAAATAATGTAAATGACTCAGTGATTGATATTGACGAAAGCGATATTAGCCCTGTTAATCCAAAGCGCCGTCCTCGACCTAGCGGTGACAATATAAACAGAGATCGACCCAGAAATCGCAATGGTGAATCTGACAGCTTGGGTAATGATGATTCTGCTAGAGATACTGCTACATCTGGGCGAAGAAGAAGGCCATCGGGTCGTCCTACACCCTATCCTAATAACGATGGCTTAAATACTGACGATTTTTAGATTTATTTGCTAGAGTTATTCACAATTATACTTTTGATACTTACGCCAGATTCGCTTGAATTAAAGCTGTATTATAAGTTTGGTAATATTTTCAGACATAATCAGCAACTTATACCAAATTCAATAATTTACAGAATTTTTGAATTTGGTATAAGCTATCAGTCTAGGTTGGACAGTGACATATTAAACTGTTATCATTCCTACAATTTGATTTGATCAACCATTACTTGGGCATTCGATCAACTGTGAGTTATTGCGTTAATCCGAATTGTACTAATCCTAATAACGAACCATTTGCAATTATTTGTGCTTCCTGTGGTTCTAGCTTAAAGCTGCGCAATCGTTACAGAGCAAGTCGTCCTTTAGGCAAGGGAGGATTTGGTGCGACATTTTTAGCTGCCGATGAAGGATTGCCCGGATTCCCATCTTGTGTTGTTAAGCAATTGCGTCCAAATACGCAATCCGCCAGCGTTATGAAAATGGCGCGAGAATTATTTGAACGAGAAGCTTTTACTCTTGGCAAAATTGGAAGTCATCCGCAGATTCCACGTTTGTTAGATTATTTTGAAGAAGATGGTAATTTTTATCTGGTTCAAGAATTTGTTGATGGGGAAACTTTAAAGCAAGAATTTGAGCGTCGTGGGGTATTTAATGAAATTGAAATTCGGAAAGTTCTAGCAGAGATTTTCCCTGCGCTTGGTTTTATGCATCAAAACGGTGTCATTCACCGTGACATAAAACCAGCGAATATCATGCGTCGAAAACAAGATGGACAATTGGTATTAATTGATTTTGGTGCAGTTTCTAGCCAAATTAACAAACCTTCGGCGGATGATGATCCCAGTGGTTTATTAACTAACTTTGCGATCGGTACACCTGGTTTTGCGCCACCAGAGCAGATGGCAATGCGTCCTGTTTATTCAAGCGACCTATACGCTACGGCAATGAGTTGTCTGTATCTGATGACAGGGCGATCGCCCAAGGACTTGCCTCACGATCCCTTTACAGGGGAAATTATGTGGAAATCGCAGGTTACCCTTAGCGATCGCCTCAGAGTCGTTTTTGAAAAACTGCTTCAGCAATCAGTATCACAGCGATTTCGCTCATCTGAAGAAGCATTGCGCGCATTAGAATCTGGCAGTATTTCTGAGGAACCGCCTAAATCCCCTACCCCAACTGCAAATTATCCACCTCCTGCTGCTCCTTCTTCGGTAACCGTGAGGCCAGCTCCACAGACTCCTAACTCACGCATTCAATCGCAGAAATATGGAAGCGGAAGCCAATTTGACAATACTGGCATGATCACATCAGGTAATACCAGTCGTGTTACTAGTGAGCTGAAAGGAGGACGTAGAGTTATAGTTGAATATAACCAAGGTAAACGCAACTTTGCCAACCAAGATTACTCAAAAGCTGCATTTGGAAGTGCAACACTTTCGGGCATTGTGATGAGTCGATCTAAATTAGTTGAGGCAGATTTTTGTCATTGTGACTTGTCAGGGGCAAGTTTTCAAGGTGCCAATTTATCGCAAGCTAAGTTGAATAGTGCCAATTTACAGGAAGCCAAAATGCAACGTACCATCTTGATCAAATGCGATTTGGGTAGTTCTGTGATGATCCGCGCAGATTTACGCGAGGCTAATCTACAGTCGGCTTACATGAGCAAGGCTGACTTATCTGGAGCTAATTTAACCAAGGCTAATTTAAAAGGAGCCTACTTAAGTCAAGCAAATTTAAGGGGCACAAATTTATGTAGTGCCGATTTAACAGGGGCTAAGATATCCGATGAACAATTAGCTCAAGCCAAAACCAATTGGGGTACGATTCGCCCTGATGGTAGCCAACGATTATTTTAAAATTTTATGTATTGATGAAGCACTTTGTGATTTCTCAATACAGTTTATGAACGGAAATTAATTTTGTGAGACTTGCTGATAATCAACTGATTGAATTATTCATTGACTTGCTCGGGGTCGATAATGTTGTTTTATTCGATCGTCTATCACCAAGTTTGCATCATCGGATAGTAAGTAGTCTCACACCTGATAGTCTAGCCCCAGCCTGTGTCCTTTATCCCCAGACGATCGCGCAACTATCTGGTGCGATGGCTTTAGCCTACGAACATCGTTTACGAGTTTTGCCCTGTGGTCATGCCACAAAGTTGGATTGGGGTGGCTTGGTAAGTCGAGCCGATCTGGTGATCAGTACATCCAAGTTAAATCGGGTGATTGAGCACTGTGTGGGCGATCTGACAGTCACAGTTGAGTCGGGTGTGAAGTATCAGGATTTGCAAGTGGTTTTAGCAAAGGCGGGACAATTTTTAGCGATCGATCCACCTTACAGCGCTAAATCTTCAATTGGCGGACTTTTAGCGACAGGCAGTGCAGGTTCATTGCGACATCGTTACAATAGTGTGCGCGATATGTGTCTGGGCATTGAGTTTGTCCGAGCTGATGGCAAATTAGTTAAAGCTGGTGGACGTGTAGTCAAAAATGTAGCTGGTTATGACTTGATGAAATTATTGACAGGTTCTTACGGAACTTTGGGAATTGCGTCAAGTATTACCTTTCGGCTTTACCCTTTGCCTGAGTATACGCAAGTTGTTGTTGTTACTGGAACTGCTGAGGCGATCGCCCAAGCGCAGCAAAAAATTAGCTCCTCCGTACTTACGCCTACTGCTTGCGATTTACTGTCGGCAACTGCGATCGCCGATCTTGGGTTGGGAAAGGAGATTGGTTTAGTCCTGCAATTTGCTAGTCTTAAGGCTAGTGTAATCGAGCAATGCGATCGCATTGCGGTGCTTGCCAAAGAACTAAATTTAGAAGTGCAGATACTGGGTGAGGCTCAGGAATTTTGGGAATTGTTGGAGATATTGTTCTGGCAAGATGAGCTTCGGAATATTGCTCAAGAGCAAGTTCAGGTGGTTTGCAAACTCGGTGTATTGCCATCTGCTAGTGTCTCATTTTTGCTCGAATGCGAACATATTTTTAAACTGCAATCCTATTATCTGCAAATACATGCTGGTAGTGGTTTAGGTGTCTTGCGAGTAGAGGATGGACAGGATTTAGCTACGCTCTCAGAGCAGGTTGCCAAATTGAGAAGTATTGCAGAATCTCATAGTGGTTTTTTGACGATTCTTGAAGCTCCCCATGAATTGAAATTTAAAGCTAATGTTTGGGGATATACAGGCAATGCAAACGATGTGATGAATAAAATTCGCCAACAGTTTGATGAACGAGGCTTACTGAGTCCAGACCGAATGTTTTCGTAAATAATCCTTTTTTTGTAGATCAATCAAGATAATAAACAAGTAACCATGCAAGTTTCTGACAAGCCCAACTCTGAAAACCCAACTCCAAATTTGAATGCGCCAGATCCCCAAATCTTTTTGCAACCCTTTGATGCTAAGAATCCTCCAAATCCACAACTGATCGATGCTTGTGTTCATTGTGGATTTTGTCTATCTACTTGTCCTAGTTATCGCGTGATTGGCAAAGAGACCGATTCACCAAGGGGCAGAATTTATTTAATGGATGGGATTAATGAAGGAGATATCCCTCTATCTCCTGCGATCGCACAACATTTTGACACTTGTTTAGGCTGTCTTGCCTGTGTAACCACTTGTCCATCAGGTGTGCAGTATGACCAGCTAATCGAGGCAACTCGCGCACAAGTCGAAAGAAATCATCCGCGATCGCTACCAGAAAAACTATTGCGTCAATTTATCTTCTCAACTTTCCCCTATCCTAATCGTCTGAGGATTTTGCTTGCGCCTCTATTGGCTTATCAGAAACTAGGCTTACAGAAATTGATGCGATCAACAGGTTGGCTTGAAAAATTTCTGCCCAAGCAAATTGCTGCTATGGAATCAGTACTGCCCGAACTCACTCCCCAAGCTTTTCAGGATAATTTGCCTGAAGTGATTCCTGTCCAAGGCGAGAAGCGTTATCGCGTTGGCATGCTCTTGGGCTGTGTGCAAAGAGTGTTTTTGCCAGAAGTGAATAATGCGACAGTGCGCGTATTGACGGCAAATGGTTGCGAAGTTGTCGTTCCGAAAATACAGGGTTGTTGCGGTGCTTTGTCACATCATCAAGGGCAGGAAGCACAAACCCTCGAACTCGCCAAGCAAACTATTGATGCTTTCTCAGACTTAAATCTTGATGCCGTAATCGTGAATGCCTCGGGTTGTGGACATACACTGAAGGATTATGGTCATATTTTGAAAGATGATCGACAGTATGCCGAGAAAGCGAAGTTGTTCTCTCAAAAAGTGAAGGATGTACAGGAGTTTCTCGATCAGGTTGGATTGACAGCGAAACTCTCGCCTTTGCAAGATGAACCTTTAGCGATCGCCTATCAAGATGCTTGCCATATGCTACATGGACAAAAGATCAGCCTCGAACCACGACGGTTACTTCGTCAAATCCCTAATGTGCAATTAAGGGAATCAGTTGATGCTTCTCTATGCTGTGGTAGTGCAGGAATCTATAACATCTTACAGCCAGAAATTGGCCATGAGTTGGGAGAACAGAAAGTGGAAAATCTTACAGATACAGGGGCTCAGTTAATTGCTTCAGCGAATGTGGGTTGTATTACTCAAATTCGCAAGCATTTGAAATTGCAAAGCAAAAATGTTCTCCTCATGCATCCAATGGAACTGTTAGATTATTCCATTCGTGGAAAGAAGCTGAATCAATAATGTTGTATGGCAGTTGGGTAGTGTTTCAAACTTGTTGAATTAGTTTAGATGAGCACGGCAAAACCCAAATAAATGAAGGCGGCGCGAAGCTCCGCCTTCATTTATTTGGGTTTTATGTCCTAAGCAAAACTTTCATTGCTATAGATATTTCACCTGACTTAAAATGTTTAGCTACTTTCCTATTAGGGAAAAATTTAAGGCGCGAACTTGGTAAGGCGATCACCAAACAAATTTATACTTAGCATTAAATTAATTAAAAAATTTATCAAGCATGATTCAAAAAGAAGTAATCCTGACCGACAAGGCGCCTGCTCCAGTTGGTCCATATAACCAAGCGATCGCAGTTCCTGCCACCAGCAAGTTAGTTTTCATGGCGGGACAAATTGCGATCGATCCTGCCTTGGGTAAGGTTGTCGCTACCACAATTGAAGAGCAAACTGAGCAGGTTCTCAAGAATATTCAAGCTGTTCTGGCTGAAGCGGAGGCAGATTTTAGCAATGTCGTCAAAACCACAGTCTTCTTGGTAGATATGGGAGACTTCGCGGCAATGAATGCCATCTATGGCAAATATTTCACGGCTCCCTATCCTGCGCGTTCCTCAATTCAAGTTGCCAAATTACCCCTTGACGTTCGCGTAGAAATTGAGTGCATCGTCGCAATTTAAACAAAGTTGCCATCTAACGTAGGGTGGGCGATGCCCACCTCAATCAGTTTTCAATTGGTGGGCATTGCCCACCCTACATTCAGAATTTGAGGTAACAGTGAAAAGTTTGTGGAGCGATCGCGAAGCTGCGGAATATAAAGGTGATTTGGGATTAAGGGTATATACATCAAGACTATTGGGACGCGATCCATCGTTGGTGTTGCATGGTGGTGGTAATACTTCTGTCAAGATTATTGAGCAGAATCTTGTTGGTGAAGAAGAAGAAATCCTCTATGTTAAAGGAAGCGGCTGGGATCTAGAAACGATCGCAGAGGCCGGTTTTGCCCCTGTCCGTATGGCGCATTTGTTGAAATTAGCCAAGTTGCAAGTTCTTTCTGATTCACAAATGGTGAATGAACTGAAAACGCAGATGACGAAAGCAAGCGCGCCTGCACCATCGGTAGAGACGATTCTCCATGCGAGTTTGCCCTATAAATTTGTCGATCACACCCATGCTGATTCGGTCATTTCGGTGACGAATACGGCGAATGGATGGGAACGAATTCAAGAAATCTATGGCGATGATGTGGTGATTATTCCCTACGTGATGCCAGGTTTTGACCTAGCGCGTGTCTGTGCAGAGAAGTTTGCGGCAGAAGCAAGCGATCGCACCATCGGCATGGTGTTAATGAATCATGGTATTTTCTCTTTTGGCGAAACGGCTCACGAATCCTATGAACGAATGATTGCGTTAGTTGATCGTGCTGAAGTTTATTTGCAGAAACATCAAGCTTGGGAAATCTCGCCACCAACTTCTCTAATTATGGAAAGCGTTGCAAGATTAGAGATCGCCAAACTTCGCTCTGAAGTTTCTCAAGTTGCAGATTTTCCCGTAGTTTTAAGTTCCCACACCGACGGAAAAAGTTTAGCCTTTGCACAAAGGGAAGATGTCAATATCATTTCGCAACAGGGCTGTGCAACTCCAGATCACGTCATTCGGACTAAGCGCTTGCCCTTGTTTGGACGAGATGTCAAGGCTTATGCTAAATCCTATCGCACCTATTTTGCGGAAGAATCTTCTAAATCCACGCAACCAGTCACGATACTTGACTCTGCTCCCCGTGTAATTGTCGATCGCCAATTAGGACTAGTCACAGTTGGCAAATCTGCTAAAGATGCAGCAATCGTCGCGGATATCTATGAACATACAATCGAAATCATCCAGCGATCGCAGCTTTTGGGAGGCTATCAAGCATTACCTGCCAGCGATATCTTTGCAGTGGAATATTGGGAATTAGAACAGGCTAAACTCAAAAAAAGTGGTTCATCTCCCGCTTTTACTGGTGAAATCGCCTTAGTTACGGGTGCAGCTTCAGGTATTGGCAAAGCCTGCGTTGACTCTCTATTAAAACGCGGTGCAGCCGTCGTGGGCTTAGATATCAATCCTGAGATTGAGAATCTTTATGAGCGTCCTGATTTTGTGGGTATTACTTGTGATGTCAGTGATGAAGGTGCGATCGCAAAAGCACTTGACCAAGCCGTAAAAGCCTTTGGAGGTCTAGATATTCTCATTCTTAATGCAGGAATATTTCCATCTGGATGCCGTATTGAGAATCTTGATATAGCCACATGGCAAAAGGTGATGCATATCAATCTTGATGCAAATTTAATTCTGATGCGTGAATGTTATCCATTGCTAAAACTTGCGCCCAACGGAGGTCGCGTTGTCGCGATCGGTTCAAAGAATGTTCCTGCCCCTGGACCGGCAGCAGCGGCATATTCTGCTTCAAAGGCGGCATTAACCCAACTGATGCGGGTGGCGGCTCTGGAATGGAGTAGCGATCGCATTCGCATCAACACCTTACATCCCAATGCAGTTTTTGACACTGGTATATGGACAGAAGATGTGTTGACATCTCGCGCTAAGCATTATGGATTAACCGTTGAGGATTATAAAACAAATAATCTGCTCAAAGTGGAAGTTACCAGTCGTCATGTTGCCGAACTAGCTGCTGAGATGTGTGGTGCGTTGTTTGCATGTACGACTGCAGCACAAGTTCCCATAGATGGCGGTAACGATCGCGTGATTTAGTCCTATGCCAAATCACAAAATGGCTATGTCATTTTGTGATTTGCAAACCCTTGATGGATTTGCTTTTCAATTAACAAAAGTGTTGTCACACTTTTGTTAATTGGTTATAAAGTAGCAATCTTTATTAATCGCTAAGGAATGAAAATTAAATAACAAGTGCATATAAAACCCAAAATTGGTTCGGC
>QBMK01000008.1:102929-134385 GCA_003249035.1 Pseudanabaena sp. | reverse complement strand
TGGTACAACAAGAATATTTTAAAGTCTTGGGTAAGTTCTTTGCCAGAAATCTCCTAATTTGGCGCAACTCCAAGACAAAGTACCTGCTTTTAGTGTTAAGGAAGCTAGAGACATCATCGAACTCGAACTCGGTAAGTCTCTTTACACTATCTATCGAGATTTTGATGAAATTCCTATAGCTGCTGCGAGTCTCGGACAAGTGCATCGCGCCACACTTCATACCGGCGAAGAGGTTGTTGTTAAGGTTCAACGTCCTGGCTTAAGAAAGCTATTCGATCTAGATTTGCTAACTGTTGGCAAGCTTCTCAAGGTCTTTAATCGCTATTTTTCTTGGACGCGAAGATATAATCTCGAAGGAATTTTTGACGAATTTTTTACGATTCTCTATCAGGAAATTGATTATGAGATCGAAGGAAGTAATGCCGATCGCTTCCGCAAAAATTTTGAGGGCTATCCACGCATAGTTGTACCCAAAATTTATTGGGACTATTCCACCTCTATGGTTTTGACCTTGGAATATGTGCCAGGCATTAAAATTGATGATCGTCAAGCACTTGAAGCCTGTGGATTAAATCCCAAAGAAATTAATCAATTAGGGATTTGTTGCTATCTCAAACAACTGCTTCAAGATGGATTCTTTCACGCCGATCCGCACCCTGGCAATTTAGCAGTTAGCCCCAGTGGCAGCTTGATTTTCTACGACTATGGCATGATGGCAGAGGTCAAAACCATGGCGAAAGATCAAATGGTCAAAACCTTCTTTGCTGTGTTGCGTAAAGACACGAATGAAGTTGTTGACTCATTAATGAGTATGGGGTTCATCGAACCAGTAGCAGATATGAGTCCGATCAAACGCATGTTGAAATTTGTTTTGGATCGTTTCACCGAGAGACCTGTCAACGTTTATGAGTTTGAGCAGATTAAAGGTGAAGTAGTCGCCATCTTTGAGAAACAACCTTTCCGCTTACCTCCAAAAATGACCTATTTGCTCAAGTCCCTGACTACCCTTGATGGCATTGCCCGAATCCTCGACCCAGAATATAACTTCACTACAGCAGCCCAGCCTTTTGTGAAAAGTATCGTTCTCACTAAGGGACGTGGCAATACTTTGGGAGCCTTAGCCCAACAAGCGAAGGATTTTCTAGTTTATCAACTCAATAAGCCTAGTCGCATGGAGATTTTGCTAGAACGTTTGGAAGAGCGGATCGAGCGAGGAGAGTTGATGATTCAGGTTAAGTCTTCTGAAAGCGATCGCACTCTCAAGCGAATTAACATTGCAGTTAAAGCTTTGATCTATGCCTGCTTAACGGGTTTCTTTGCCTTAGCTGGAGCCGTGTTATTAGTCGGGACGACGGCTTACACTGGCTGGGCGATCGCTGCATTTATCGGTTCTTTTTTCTGTGGATTTTCGCTCATTCGCGCTCTAGTCCAGCTATCGATTCGAGAGAAAATTGATAATATTGCGGAACAGTAGCAAACGAATGACGGCACAAAGTGCCGCCATTCGTTTGCTATTTTGGAAACCAAAATCTCCAGTCAGTATTGGGATTTGTTGGCGGTTTGTACAAATCAGGATTACCTGTGAATAGAACTTCAGCAATCAGCGGGAAACTCTCAGTCTGGCTCGGCGGACAACCCCAATCTGGATGATGCCATTCATTAAGACATAAAACCTCATTCAATCCATCGGGAATAAACTTTCCATATTCTTCTCGATTAGCAAGTAACTCTTCACGATAGTTTTCTAATAATGCGATCGCAATATTAGGCTCATGCTCAGAAAATAAATCTGGACGCGAAATAATCTTCAACTCTGATAAAGGAATAGGTTTACCACGCACAGTTACAAAATAGTCATTAGGCACTTCATCGTATTTAATTTGTCCTAAGATTAGGTAGCGATCGCTATCAAATCCTTGTCTTCCCTTTACGCAGTTGCCAACACACTGCAATATCGTTGTCATTCCTTCGCCCGCAGGACACCAAGTAATTGAGTTAAACAGAATTAACCAACGACTGTCATCCCGAAATGCCAATAATCTGGAAGAAATATAGTCAATATTCATATTCCCAAAACAAGGCATATCGATCGCATCAAAACGGCGATCGAGAAATTCTAGTATTTGTGATGGTGATTCCATATATGTTTGCAGCGATGAAGACATTGCAAAGCAATGTCTCTATTTTATATCTCTGATGATTTTATTGATAACTGACTTTTGAGCTTCAATGCTTTCTAGTAGGCGAAATTGAACAAGCGATCGCAATAGATTATGTTCAGGATATTTGACTTGAAAATAGATGCTCCCAGCTAAATAATCGGTAAAGAAACGCAACCCCAACTCAAAGGTAATCACCCGAACTGCATCATAGATATAGGCATAATCATACTCTGTAAGAAAAGATCGCGCCGTTGAAAGATATCCCTGTAAAATCCCTTGACAGAGTTCCGTATCAAATTGAACATCCTGCCATTGTTCAGTCTCCTCCCCAGCAGGATTACAACCCGATCGCAGACAATCACCGATGTCATAATGTACTAATCCTGATTTCACCGTATCAAGATCGATCACACTCACCGATAATTTTGTCTGTCGATCAAACAAAATATTATTCACCTTGGGATCGCCATGCATTGTTCGCAATGGTAGTTTCCCAGCCGCTTTCGCATCTTCTAAAATATGAGCTAAGCCCTTGCGATCACTTACAAATTTTAAACAAAAATCGACTTCAGGCGATCGCTGAATATTTCCTTTCGCGACAACTTCCTCATATTGGCGAAAATAGCGCGGCGTAATATGAAAACCCTCCAAAGTATCCGCTAATCTCTCTGGCGCTAGATCGCTAGTCAGATGGTGGAACGTTCCCAGAGCATAGCCAACTTCTCGCACTTGCTCAATACTTTCCATCACATCATAGGATTGCGAATCTGCAATAAAACTAAGCGATCGCCAAAACTCATCACTTTCAGTTTGCCAATAGTCTTGACCTTGCTGAGTGTGTAATACTTGCGGTACATCCCATCGCCTATCTAGCGGCGAGTTTTGAATGCGATCGTGTACATGATTCGCATAGGTTCGCATATTCTGCATAACTAACTTTGGTTCGCGAAATACCTTCGTATTTAGGCGCTGCAAGATAAAAGACTTGGCTGATGATTCTTGTAAAGAGACTAAAAAAGTATGATTAATATTGCCACTGCCAAAGGGCTGAATATCAGCAACTTTTTTTTGAGGAGAGAACTTTTGAGCGATCTCAATAATTTTCAATCTATCGAATTTATCAAACTGATTGTTTTGATCCATGATTTTGGGGTGATATAGCTATATGGCACTGGTTCCGCACTATGAGATTGAAGTGACTAAAATCCTCGTTTGGCAAGGATTTTAGTCACTTCAAGGTTAAATTGTCAAAATCTAAACGCCAAATGGGGTTCAGAGCTTTTTCTCACTGTGCGGAACCAGTACCCATTTGTGATCACTGTCACCAATAGACATACTCGATTAATCAAAAAACAGGGAAGAGTCCTGAAATGACTCTTCCCTGCTTGATTTGGATTTTACTTAAACGGCTAGAGCAGGTTCCTTCATACTGATTTCTGGATACTCAAGTTCAGGATAGAGAGGGAAGCGATCGCACAAAGTTTGAACCCTTGCGAGACAATCGGCTTGGACAGCATCGCTATCAGGACTTAAAAGGCGATCGGCAATGATATTACCAATTTCGCGGAAGTCAGATTCCTTCAAACCGCGAGAAGTCATCGCAGGAGAACCGAGGCGCAAACCACAAGTGACAAAAGGCGATTCAGGATCGAATGGAACGGTGTTTTTGTTAGCGGTGATATTGATACCACTTACTAACAAGTCTGCTACCTTACCAGTCATCCCGATACAACGCAGATCGACTAGCAACAAGTGGTTATCAGTACCATTGGAAACCAGTTTGAATCCACGTTCTTGCAATTGAGCTGCAAGAGCTTGAGAGTTCGCAATCACTTGTCCACAGTATGTTTTGAATTCAGGACGTAATGCTTCGCCGAAAGCGACAGCTTTAGCGGCGATCACATGCTCTAGGGGACCGCCTTGAGAACCAGGGAAAACTGACTTATCGAATTTCTTGCCAAGCGCAGCATCGCGAGTCATGATCAGTCCGCCGCGAGGACCACGCAGAGTTTTGTGGGTGGTGGTAGTAACAACATCGCAATAGGGAATTGGATTGGGGTGATGTCCAGAAGCGACTAAACCTGCGATGTGGGCGATATCTGCCATCAGGTATGCGCCAACTTCATCTGCGATCGCACGGAACTTGACGAAATCAATAATTCTGGGATATGCCGAATATCCGCAAATGATTAATTTGGGCTTATGTTTCAAGGCAAGATCACGAATCAAATCAAAATCTAGCTGTTCGGTTTCCTTATTTAAACCGTAATGGACTTTGTTAAACCACATGCCTGAAACGTTCACAGGTGAACCATGGGTCAAATGTCCACCATGAGACAAGTCCATACCCAAGAAGGTGTCACCTGGTTTAAGCAAGGTCAGGAATACGGCAAAGTTTGCCTGTGCGCCAGAGTGAGGCTGGACATTGGCATGGGATGCGCCGAATAACTCTTTGATGCGATCAATTGCGATCGACTCGATCTCGTCTACAAACTCACAACCACCGTAATAGCGTTTGGAGGGCAGCCCTTCGGCATATTTGTTTGTCAATACTGATCCCTGCGCTGCCATAACTGCGAGGGACGTAAAATTTTCACTGGCAATCAGTTCGATATTATTGCGCTGTCTCTCGATTTCTTTACCGATAAAGCCTGCGACAAGAGGATCGGATGCAGCGAGGATGGGAAACAAGTTTGTCATTTTGCTAAGCTTCTGTGCTTGATTGTCTGAAATTAATTTGGTCTAAAGCGAGGCTGGGTTATAGCCTGAACGAAAACACCTGTGAAATTATGCTAACACGCGGTGATTGTAGCTACCAAAAAGAGAGAGGCGGCGCAAAGCGCCGCCTCTCTCTTTTTGGTTTTACAGCGCTTTGCGCTAGGTTAAAATTCATGAGAGCTAAATAAACAACAAACTAGAGACAAAAAATAATTCCATGCCCAAGCCTAAGACCACGCTGATTTTAAATCCCAAACCTCAATCGCAAATTACACTAAGTGAATATGTCACCGAGATCGCATGGTCTCCAAATAGCAAATATCTCGCTGCTGCCACTGCATCGGGTGAGATAGCTCTTTTCGATGAATCAAAGGCAGGGAATGATCTCAGTCAAAAGTTGATTCAATTACAAGTACCAACAGAAATTTCGGTGGATTGTCTGGGATTTTCGGCGGACGGGCGATGGCTGGCGGCAGGGGGGCAAGATGGCAAAGTACGGGTGTGGAAATTAGATGGCGATCAACCTGCGATCGCAGCTACTCTCGATCTTGGGACAACATGGATTGAGCATCTGATCTGGCATCCTACTCGCTCCGAATTTGCGTTTAGCTTCGGCAAGTATGTCCAAGTCTGGAGCGCGGAGACTCTCGATATTGTGACAACTCAGCATTTTGAGCAATCAACAGTATTAGCGATCGCATGGCATCCAAGTGGCGAATTACTATCAGTAGGCGGCGATGGCGGTATTAAAGTTTGGTCAGCTAAGGATTGGTATGAAGATCCGATTCAGTTTGAAATGCCAACAGCTACTTCTAAACTGGCTTGGGATCATGTAGGCGAATATTTAGTGGCAAGTACCCTTGATAATCTTGTTGTGGTGATGCAGTGGCTTGGCACTGATTTTGATGCTTCACCTTGGCGGATGCAGGGATTCCCTGGCAAGATTCGTTCTTTTGATTGGTCTGCTAGCAAAACTTCGCCGCTATTAGCATCCTCCAGTGGTTCCGATGTGGTCGTATGGGAAAAACATGCAGATCTAAATGTTGGTTGGGAAGGTGAGGTGATTAAAGGACATAACAGTATCGTCGGCTTTGTTGGCTTTAAGCCCAAATCTGAGGTACTTGCCTCCGCCGATGAGAATGGCAGAATCGCGATTTGGAAAGATGCTAAGGATTGGGTGCAAGCATTAGAAACGCCAATGGGTGAGATCACAGCAATGCAATGGCAACCACAGGGCAAAAAATTAGCGGCAGCAAATGCCGACGGACAGCTAATGTTATGGACAGCTTCTTCACAGGGCAAAGGTTTTCGCTAAAATCTGCATGAAAGCCCTGCAAAGTAACACTTGCATACAGGTTTTAGAAGACGGCGCTTTGCGTCGCCTTTAATATGGGTTTAAAAGCATACAAACTGTGATATTGTTACAAATGCTTTGCATACCAAAGACCCTGCAAAAAATATTTGGAGAGGTGGCAGAGTGGTTGAATGCGTCTGACTCGAAATCAGATTTGGGGTCACACCTAACGGGAGTTCGAATCTCCCCCTCTCCGTAAATACAAAAAAGCGCTTGAAGCCTTGCCTCAAGCGCTTTTTTGTATGCGGATAAGGGCGGCGCAAAGCGCCGTCCTTATCTCTTTTGATTTTTGTCGTTACAAAAACTGCAACTGGGAAACTAATTCTTAGTAGGAGTGCGAAACTCAAAAGCAATAAACATTAACAGCTTGCAAAACGACCGATCGCAATGATGCAGCAGGCTATGAGGAGCGAAATTACTATGAAATCAATTAAGCCTATCTATATAGCATTACCTGTTGCGCTGATCCTTGCAGGTGCGATCGCACATTGCACCTTAGCCCAGTCTAGCCCGATCGCTAAAACTCCACAAAACCCTAGCACTATGGTTAGAACAGGAATTCTCGAACCAGTTAGCGATCGCACTCCTCGCGCCGAAACAAACAAAGATCGTCCCGTGAGTGGGTTGTATGTGCAAACAACCGATCGCAAGCAACAAGCTTTTACCCTAACTAATACTGATGTCAAAGGGAAAATATCTGGCAACATTTCAAGGGTAGAAGTCACCCAAACTTTTCAGAATCCCTATGACAAACCCTTAGAAGCCATATATGTATTCCCATTGCCAGACCAAGCGGCTGTCGATGACATGGAAATTAAGATCGGCGATCGCGTAATTAAAGGGGATATCAAAAAACGTGAAGAAGCCAAGGAAATCTATGATCGTGCCCGCAAGGAAGGACGCACAGCGGGTTTACTAGAGCAAGAACGGGATAATATCTTCACGCAATCTCTTGCCAATATCAAACCAGGTGAACAAATCAAGGTGACGATTCGCTACACCGAAAGCCTGAAATTTGAGCAAGGCGATTATGAATTTGTATTCCCCATGGTCGTAGGACCACGCTATATTCCAGGCGCAGCGATCGATCCCAAGGGAAATACTACTCAAGTCCCTGATGCCTCGCGAATTAATCCGCCCGTACTCAAACCTGAAACGCGATCTGGCAATGATATTACCGTGAGCTTGCAAATTGATGCAGGCGTTCCCATTCGCAATCTTTACTCCACTTCCCATCGCATTGATGTCCAGAATAATGGCGAAACCATGCAACTAAAATTAGCGGCTGGCGATAACATCCCTAATAAAGATTTGATTGTGCGGTACAAAATTAGTAGCGATCTCACTCAGCCAACTATTCTCACAACCACAACTGACCAAGGCTCACACTTTGCAACTTATCTGATTCCTGCGATCGCCTATCGTGCCGATCAAATTGTACACAAGGACGTTGTGTTTTTAATGGATACATCAGGTTCCCAATCTGGCGATCCGATTATCAAATCAAGGGAACTGATGCGTCGCTTTATCAATGGATTGAATCCCAACGACACCTTCACAATTATTGATTTTTCTAGCACCACTCGCCAGCTTTCTAGCTATCCTCTCCAAAATACCGTTGCCAATCGTCAAAAGGCGATGAACTATATCGATCAAGTTGATGCTAATGGAGGTACAGAATTAATGAATGGCATCAATGCTGTAACTAACTTCCCCTCATCATCTAATGGACGTATTCGCAGCGTAGTCCTAATTACCGATGGTTATATTGGTAACGACAATGAAGTAATCGCCGCTGTCCAGAAAAATCTCAAGCCAGGTAACCGTCTTTATAGCTTCGGTGTTGGTAGTTCTGTCAATCGCTATCTGTTAGAACGAGTTGCTGAAATGGGTCGAGGTACATCGCGAGTAGTGCGTCAAGATGAACCAACCGAAGAAGTTGCCGAGAAGTTCTTCCGTCAAATCAACAATCCCGTCCTCACAAATATTCAAGTGAAATGGGAAGGCGAAGGCTCAGCCCCAGAAATCTATCCTAGTAATGCTCCTGACCTATTTGCGGAGCAGCCTCTAGTATTATTTGGCAAAAAAGGCGATCGCGCCAATGGCAAACTCAAAATCACTGGTATCGCGGCAGGTGGTGAACGCTACGAGCAAACCCTTGATGTGAACTTTGGGAAAGACAATAGTAATCTCGGTATTGCCCAACTATGGGGACGCGCCCGCATTAAAGATTTAATGAATCAGATGTTTGGGGGCGAAGTTAAATCACTTGTTGATGCAGTGACTCAGACAGCTCTCAACTACCGCTTGCTCTCTCAATACACAGCCTTTGTTGCCGTGAGTGAAGAAGTGCGAGTCAATCCTGATGGTGGCAAGGTTACAGTAAATGTCCCTGTGGAAATGCCTCAGGGCGTAACTTTTGGTGTGACCTCAGGTGAAATCGCGGATAGCCAAAGCCTCAAACCTGCAGCACCAAGCCCTTCGACTGTGCCTCTGCAATATAATTCGCGAGTCAGATTACAAGGAGGAATTCCATTTACTGGAAGTGATCAGCTTAACACTAGGCTCAGCCCTAAAGTTGATAGCGGAAACACTCCTGCTGAACCATCAAAGGTAAGCCAACAATCTACTGTATCAAAAGTCCAAATCGTTAGCATCTCAGGAATTGCGGGTGTTGATATTAGTATTGTCCAGCAGGCGATCACCCAACAATTGCAGTCAATTCTGATTCCTGCTGGATTCAGCGGAACTGTAGTCTTAGAGATTCCCATTCAAAATGGTAGATTGACAAGGTTTGTACTGGATGATGTGGTTTCGACTGTGAAAGATAAAAATCTTATAGACTTGATCAAGCGATCGCTTCAGAATGCGATCTTGCCATCGACTGCTAAAGGGAATATTCGCCTTACCTTAAACGTCAATTCTTAATTCTATTGAATATCTTGGAATTAATGGCACTGGTCAGATAAGTCAGAGATAGGCACTGAAACGCCCATTTCATCAAGACAAAAAAGACATAAATACGTCGATCACGCTTTACCCAATCAGTGCCAACTGACATGTTGGGCTCACTATAACAAAACACAAAATGGCGTAGCCATTTTGTGTTTTTAAAACCCTTAATGGGTTTAGTTTTGAATCCACAAAAGTGTGACGACACTTTTGTGGATTGGTATTACTCAGTAGAATTCTTATATTTCAGATTATAGTGCTTTGCACAAACGACCGATTTTCTTACTTCAATCCTTGCATCGATCCGAGATTATGAGAAGATTTAGTAGTAAGAAATACATTTGTGTTTTCGGCTAATAAATCAATAAAAAGATCAATGAGATATTCGCTGCGTCGCTTTTTTACTTGGTTTGCGATCGCGCTCGTTACAGTAACCACACTATTTGCCTGTACCAATGGCAAAATTATCAATGGCTATAATAAGATGGGGATTAGCGATCGCTCAAATGAGCGCATCATCATAGGCACGACCAGCAAAATTCGTACCCTAGATCCTGCTGATGCCAACGAATTTTTTATTAGCAATATTTTTTACAACACGCTTGAACGTCTTTACACCTACAAAGAAGGCTCAAACGAGATAATTCCGCAACTGGCATCGGATATGCCCAAGGTTAGTGAAGATGGCTTAACCTATACAGTGCCAGTGCGAACAGGGATCAAATATCACGATCGCACTAACTTCAATGCCTACACGATGAAATTTGCTTTAGATCGTTTCATTAATTCTAAAGGTGCACCTGCATATATCTTGAGCGATGTGATCAAATCTATTTCTGCGCCGAGCGAAACCGAACTAGTTTTTAAACTAAAACAACCTTTGCAGTTTTTTCCTAAATTCTTGGCATTTACTGGAGCAGCTGCAATATCCCCACAAGTATACAAACACATTAAGGATGAAAAAACAGGCAAGTTATTATTCTTACCTGATAAACTAGTTGGAACTGGCCCCTATCAAGTTACACAGTTCGTAGAAGGTAGCTACTTGCGGCTAGACACATTTCCTGACTATTGGGGCAAAGATCCTGCTAACAAAGGAATTGATATCCAGTTTTTCTCTTCTAATTCCAACTTAATTAATGCATTTAAAACAGGTGCAGTTGATATTGCATTTCAGACACTCACGCCAACTCAGGTCAAGGATTTAGCAACCAAAGCTCCACAAAATGGTTGGACTATCTCATCAGGTCAAGGCGCAACCATACTTTATATGGTGCTAAATACACAGCAAGCGCCACTAAATGACGTGCGCGTGCGCCAAGCTCTAGCTGCAGCAATTGATCGTCCTCTACTAGAATCACGAATATTTTTCAATCAACGTGCGCCACTCTATAGCTTAATTCCCAGTGCCTTTGCTGAATCTACGCCTGTATTTGAGCAAAAATATGGCGATGGGAACGGCAAACTAGCAAGGCAATTGCTTGAGTCTGCAGGATATTCTGACGACAAGCCTGCTCAAATTGCAATCTGGTATTCGCCAAAATATGGAGGCAACGGCGATCTCATCGCTAGCACTCTACGTGCTTCAATTCAGAAGAACGTTGGCAAAATTTTGCAGATTAAAACTGAACGAGTTGATAATACAGTTGGTTATGCTTTTTTAGATAAAGGAGCATATCCCGCATATTTACTTGATTGGGTTCCCGATATTCTTGACCCAGACAACTACATCAAGCCATTTTTAGAATGTGAAGAAGCAAAAGGAGATCGTTGCACAAAGGGTAGTAGCCAGTTTCAAGGGTCATTTTATAACAGCCCAGAGATGAATGAATTAATTGCCAAGCAGCGCAAAGAGAGTGATACATCTAAGCGATCGCAAATAATCCAAAAAATCCAAGAGCTTCTAGCTCAGGATGTTCCATTTATTCCCCTTTGGCAAAACAAAGAATACGCTTTTGCTCAAAAAGGCGTACAAGGAGTCAAAATCGAACCAAATCAGCAGCTTCCCTACTGGAATATTTCCAAATAAAAAGTAGTGGCAATATAAATTGCCACTACTTTTTTATCTGTTTGAGGTTTTGTTGCACGAATAATACCAAAACTAAAAATGGCTATGCCATTTTTAGTTTTAAAAACCCTTACTGGGTTTGGCTTTTAATTCACAAAAGTGTCGCAACAATTTTGTGATTGGTATAGGATTTGATTTGCCATCAAATCTGAAAGGGTAAAACTACCTCCTTGTTTAAAAAGAAAGGCTCGCTTAGCGAACCTTTCTTTTGTTAAGCGTTCTTTTTCAAGATTTCCACTTTATCTAGATGTTCCCAAGGAAGATCGAGATCGTTTCGTCCCATGTGACCATAGGCAGCAACATCTTGATAGAAACGACCCTTGCGAGCACTGGGTAAATTTTGTAAATCAAAATTCTTAATAATTGCTGCAGGACGCAAATCAAAATGATCCTTTACTAAGCGCAGCAGAGTTTCCTCGTCTACCTTGCCAGTACCAAAGGTCTCGATGTGCATACTGGTTGGACGAGCTACACCGATCGCATAGCTAATTTGTAATTCACACTTGCTAGCCAAACCTGCCGCAACAATATTTTTAGCAGCATGACGAGATGCATAAGCAGCACTGCGATCGACCTTTGTAGGATCTTTGCCCGAAAAAGCACCACCACCGTGACGCGCATATCCGCCATACGTATCAACAATAATTTTACGACCTGTCAGCCCCGAATCTCCTTGAGGTCCACCAATCACAAACTTACCTGTCGGATTAACTAGATAGCGAGTTTGGTCATTAGGCTTGACCGATGTATCGGCAAAGCTAGGCAAAACTACATGTGTCCAGAGATCGGCTTTAATGCGTTCTTGTACCTTAGCTTCCTCACTAACTCCATCGATCGCTGCGTCATGCTGCGTTGAGATCAGGATCGTATCAATCGCCACAGGTTTATCGTTCTCATAAACTACTGTGACTTGAGTTTTGCCATCGGGGCGCAAATAGGGCAATGTACCATTTTTGCGAACCACTGATAACTGACGAGCGAGACGATGAGCAATCGCGATCGGCATCGGCATAAACTCAGGTGTTTCGTCGCAAGCAAACCCAAACATAATGCCTTGGTCACCAGCGCCTACGGCTTCGATGTCCGCTTCTTCTTCCGCACCGGTGCGGACTTCATGGGCAACATTCACCCCTTGAGCAATATCAGCAGACTGTTCGTCAAGGGCTACCATCACC
Source organism: Pseudanabaena sp. (assembly GCA_003249035.1). Classification (GTDB taxonomy): domain Bacteria; phylum Cyanobacteriota; class Cyanobacteriia; order Pseudanabaenales; family Pseudanabaenaceae; genus Pseudanabaena. The sequence goes on along the minus strand of QBMK01000008.1, from coordinate 121,956 downwards.
GCACAGCTATTTGCCGAAAAGCCATTATCAGCATTGGTATAACCAATTTCTGCAATTTTTTTACGAGCAATATCGACGTAATTGACATGCGCTTTAGTTGTAATTTCCCCAGTGATCAAGACCAAGCCTGTGTTAACTACAACCTCGGCAGCGACACGCGATCGCGGATCTTGAGCCAATAAGGTATCGAGAATCGTATCGGAAATTTGATCGCAAATTTTATCAGGGTGACCTTCCGTAACCGATTCAGATGTAAATAAGAAGCGACTAGCCAACTATGTTTCCTCCTATGACACAAGAAGTGTAAAGTAAATTTTTAGTATCTCTTAAGATTTATCCATCATAGTACAAGGCGTTATTGGGAATTTATTTGTTTGAATTTGGTTGATTTCAGCTAGGTGAACACAACTTTCAGTGCTTTGTACTTCATTGTCAAAAGCAAGAATTTTGCTAAAAATGTTGACAGACAAGACTTTTAACAAAATTCTTGTCGTATCAAGACACAACTTGTTGTAACCCAAGCAGAAATATGAGATCGTGCAATGCCGACAAAACTCTAAAAAATATTTCAAAAATCCTATGACAATGTGTCTGCGTATGGGTATAGTCTGATCAACCCAAATTACTACTATATGATTGCCAAAATCACAAAGTTGTCTAAACCTATGGAGGAAATAACTTGAAATTTCAAACTACTGCTCAAGAAGCCTGTTATGAAAAAGTAGTAACGTGGATGCAAGAGATATTTAACAAATGTCCCTGTGCCCGCCAAGATATTCCAGGAGTAGGCATATTTGTGGGCTCGGCATTAGTAGAGGTACTGATTTTTCCCTGGGATGATAATGATGCAATTATTAATACGCGATCGTATGTAGTGGTGGGGGCAGAGTTAAAACCAGATCTAATGCGATATTTACTTGAAGAAAATTCCAAGATGATTTTTGGAGCATTTGGCATATCACCAGATAGTGAAATTCTTTTTGAACATTCAATTGTTGGCTCAACTTGTGACTTAAAAGAACTAGAAGCATCAGTTAAGGCGGTAATGGAAATTGCCGATAAATATGATGACGAAATTGTTGATCGTTGGGGTGGGAAACGTGCCTTAGATCGTATTCATGCAGGTAAATTATCAAATAATGGTTGGTCATTATAGAAAGCAAATGGAGCACTAGATGCCCCTTTTGCTTTCTATGAGAGCGCAAAGCGCTATATCCTAGATTAGAACCTTGGCATAATTAAAAACCCTGAGCCAAAATCTGAATCTCCCATTATGCGGAGGATACTGATTTTAGGGTTTTATATTTAATTGTGCGTAGCTACTCAACTGCAATTAAGCAAAGTCCTATGCCTCAAACGATCGCAGATATTAATGCCAAAATTAAAGCGGGTAAGGCTAAAGTCCTCACCGCTACCGAACTCAAATCTCTTGTCTTAGATATCGGGGTTACTCAAGCTACAAAACAAGTAGATGTTATCGTCACAGGTACATTTGAGCCGATGGAGTCTTCGGGGGCAATTCTTAACTTAGGACATACCGATCCACCGATCAAGATTCGAACTTGCTGGGTTGATGGAGTTCCAGCCTATGCAGGATTTGGAGCGGTCGATATTTATTTAGGAGCAACCCAAGAAGCCGATCTTACCGATGAAGCACCACAATATCGCGGTGGCGGACATGTGATTGCTGATTTGATTGCGGGGAAGACATTGAGCTTTAAAGCGATTGGGCATCCTAATGATTGCTATCCTCGTGCTAATTTTGAAACGACAATTACTAAAGAATCGATTAACCAGTTCTATCTATTTAATCCCCGTAATCTATATCAGAACTTTATTGTCGGCGTCAATGGTGGCGAAGAAACTCTCTATACCTATCTGGGCCCACTTCAGCCGCGCTTGGGCAATGCTGTCTATTCTAATCCAGGAGCAATTTCGCCATTGTGGAACGATCCTGATCTGCAATTAATTGGTATTGGTACACGCATCTTTATGGGTGGTGGCATTGGCTATGTGGCGTGGGAAGGAACGCAGCATTTTCCATTACAAAAGCGCTTAGAGAACCGTACTCCTATAGGTCCTGCAGCAACTCTGGCTCTGATCGGTGATGCTAAACAAATGACTTCTGATTGGGTGCGTGGTTGCTATTTCCGTAATTATGGTGCGTCCTTGATGATGGGTGTCGCTGTGCCACTACCTGTGATCAATGAAGAAGTAGTTGCGAGAGCATCTGTTTTGGATGAAGAGTTAGTTGCGCCGGTGATTGATTTCTCAATTCCGCGACGAGTACGCCCTATTTTTGGGTCTGTTTCCTATGCCCAACTCAAATCTGGCAAAATCACGATCTCAGGTTCAACAGTTCGCACTGCTCCTTTAGCCAGTTTGCATTTATCCGAAGAAGCTGCCAAAACTCTTAAAGATTGGATTGTGAAAGGAGAATTTACGCTTACAGAACCTGTAGCTATGTTGCCAAGCGATCGCGTATTTTTGCCGCAAGACTTGCGCGGATTTTAGGTTGTTATCACAAACCAGACAGCCATTCTACTTTGATATATAATCAAGCTCAAGTTAGTACCTTAGATATGACACCTAATCTCTTCTCAAACCTCAATCGCCGCAAATTTATTGGACTTTCGACCCTGTTTCTACTTGGAGCATGTGGAGCACAAACTACTCAACCAACAGCTTCAGGCAAGCGCAAAATCGTTTTCTGGACAATGCAATTAAAGCCTCAGTTTGACAAATACATGACGGATTTGATTGCGGGATTTGTGAAAGAAAATCCGACAGCAGAAGTGGAATGGGTCGATATCCCTTGGGGAGAGATGGAAACCAAGATTTTGAGTTCTGTAGCAGCAAAAACTGCTCCTGATGTCGTGAATCTAAATCCTCAATTCGCCTCGAAACTAGCCGAAAAAAAAGCGCTAGTTGATATGGGCAAAGCTATATCTGAAGATGAGAAAGCTAGCTTTTTCCCAAATATTTGGAAAGCCAATCAGCTTGATAACGTCACATTTGGGTTGCCTTGGTATGTGGCAACGGATATTACCATTTACAATCGAGCGCTATTTGAGAAAGCTGGATTAGACCCTGCCAAACCACCTAAAACCTTTGATGAACTCGCCAAGGTTTCAGAACAGATCAAAGCGAAAACTGGTAAATATGCTTTCATGCTAACGATGGATGGAGGTCAGGTTCTTGAAGCGATGGTACAAATGGGCATGAAGTTGCTTGATGCCAATGGCAAAGCTGCTTTTAATGATGCTGCTGGCAAAGCTGCCTTTGACTATTGGGTAAATCTATTTGAGAAACAACTAATTCCTCGCGAGATCTTGACTGAAGGACATCGCAAAGCCGTTGAACTATACCAAGCTGGTGAATTGGCAATTTTATTAACTGGCCCGCAATTCCTCCAAACAGTGGCTCAGAATGCGCCCGAAACGGCTAAAGTAACCGACATTGGCTCACAAATTACTGGTTCAACGGGTAAAAAGAGCGCGGCAGTGATGAATGTCGCCGTACCCACTGTCTCGACAAATCAAGAACTCGCCGTAAAATTTGCTCTGTATTTAACTAATGCTGAAAATCAATTAGCCTTTACGAAAGTAGAGAATTTGTTGCCTTCCACAATCAAGAGCGCAAAAGATCCCTTCTTCACTGAACTACCTAAAAATGCCTCAATACTCGATCGCGCCAGAATAATCAGTGCATCACAACTCCCTCAATCCGAAGTTTTAATTCCTCCTGCCAAGGATATTGAAAAGCTCCGTAAAATTATTTACGAGGAATTGCAGCTTGCAATGCTCAAAGAGAAATCTAGCAGCCAGGCGATCGCATCCGCTGCCGAAAAATGGAACTCACTTTAGAGCAATTGACATTCCTGAAAACTGAATAATGCTGGTAGGATGGAGCACTCATGGATTACCTGACCATATTCAAGTCTCAGATTCAACCTACGCAATTTTAAAAAATAAATATAACTTTACCGATCGCGGCAAGATTGCAATTAAAGGCAAGGGAGAAATGCAAACTTTTTAATTAATAAGATAATTACCTAAAAAATTAGTTTCAAACGATTTAGATTTAGTTCTGCGAAAATGATAGGAACTGTTCAATCAATCTATACTGCAAGATTTTATGATAAAATCGTTTTTGCAACATAATAAATTTGCTCTGGGGATGGACTTAGAGCATGATTGAGGAAAGAAAGCGCTATTGTCCGAGGATAGCCGAGGAGAAAATATGAATTCTACCTATAAAGCATTTTGGTTAGAAGCTGGAGATCTGGTGGTGATTGACCAGACAGAGCTTCCCTTTCGTTCAGTGACCAAGACCCTGAAAACTAGTGCCGATGCTACCCATGCGATTCAGGATATGACAGTGCGCGGTGCGGGCGTAATTGGTAATGTCGCCGCTTTTGGTGTGTATTTAGCCGCCAGAGAAAGTAAAGGCGATCGCGAAAAGATTAAAGCTCTCTCATCTGTCATCCGTCGCGCTCGTCCAACCGCAGTAAATCTGATGTGGGCGGTCGATCGTATGATTGCGGTATTAGAAAAAGCAGCCGCAAATCAGGATTTAGTAGAAATTGCCCTTAAAGAAGCGATCGCTATTGCCGATGAAGATGTAATTGGTACGCGCAATATTGGCAAATTTGGCTGTGAACTAATTGAGGCAATCGCCAAAACTAAACCCAAAGGCGAACCTGTAAATATTCTGACCCATTGCAATGCTGGATGGTTAGCGATCGTCGATCGCGGCAGTGCCTTAGCGCCAATTTATGAAGCTAGCGAGCGAGGGCTAAATATTCATGTGTGGGTTGATGAGACTCGTCCACGCAATCAAGGCGCAAATTTGACAGCATGGGAACTCGGACAATCGAATATTCCACATACGCTGATTGCCGACAATACGGGCGGATTGTTAATGCAATATGGCAAAGTTGATCTTTGTATTGTGGGAACCGATCGCACTACGCGTAGCGGTGATGTTGCAAATAAAATTGGTACATATCTCAAAGCTCTCGCAGCCTTTGACAATAATGTTCCTTTTTATGTAGCCTTGCCAAGTTCCACTTTTGATATGCAAATCGCTGATGGAGTCAAAGAGATTGCGATCGAGACTCGTAGTGCGGATGAGGTGCTCTATATGCAAGGGCTACAAGATGATGGCAATATTGGCAAAGTGCGAGTTGCTCCTTTGGAAACTAAGGCTTTAAATTATGGATTTGACATTACTCCTGCCAGACTGATTACTGGGTTAATTACCGAACGCGGTATTTGTGATGCTGCGGAAACTGCGATCGCAGGTATGTTCCTCGATTTAATCCCATAAATTATGAGAGGGCAATTGCCCTCTTTGACAATGCTCTGTTCTCAGGCACGCTCTTATACCAAAGCACAAAATGGCATAGCCATTTTGTGCTTTGGTATTACTGTCTGACAAGTTTTACGGGCTGATTTTCAGCCTGTAAGGTTTTTCCATCCGCCAAAAGTGAATAGGTTTGAGGAGGAGGAAGTGGCGTAGGTTCTTCCCCATTTAAGGTTGCTATTTGAGATATGACCTTTCCTTTCTTGATCGAAACTGTTCCAGTTGACCTGATTGTTTCCTTTTTGCCGTTAGTAGAAGTGGTGTTGATAACTGCTTCAAAAGAACCATTAGGTTTGATCGTCCATTGTCCTGAAATTGCTGCTAAGCCTTGTTTTTTTGCCTTAGCTAAAACTTCAGGACTAAAAACAGTTTTATAGGTTCCGGCAATTTTCGCAATCTTTATTTCAGACTGCTTTTGCTTTGTAATGATACTTGTATTTTCAAACGCTTGGACTGGTTGTAACGTCTCCAAAACGCCAACCGCAGAGAAAGTCATTGCAAATGAAGTGATCGCACCCAAGATTGCGAAATTCAAGTTATGCGGTTTATTCTGATACTTTTTGCTATTTGACATTGTAACCTCGCATAAACTACTTGCTAAATTAGAATAAATGGTTCTACGCGCAGTCTAACCTAATTTTTGAAAATCTTCAATTTCCAGCACATCGCCGATCGCTGCCATTGTGAAAACGTCATCTCGGACTTTGGCATTAACCTTAACTTTTAAGCCCTCCTGCAAAATTGCTTCTGGTGCAGGTTGCCAAATCTCATATTGCTCATCAGTATCGGTCACGATCGCCCAAGCTCCTGTGCCAATATTAATATATTCTACAGTTCCGACAATTTGGATCTTCATATACTTACTATAGTCATTTTAAAAAGATCAAAAGATTGAATGGATCACGTCCCATTTTTTGGTTTATAGGTTAGAAGTCTCTGATTTGATAGATAGATAGGCTATCCCGAAGCAAAGTAGCGAGTTGACGCTGAGAAATGCGATCGCAGGCATTCCATCGCCAATCCAGATCATTTGTGGGGATAATGCCGCACTTGTGGCTAAGCAGGCAGCAGTGCCGATCGTTGAACCAATTGCAAACCATTTCCATTGTGGATGTCCGAGAAGCAGCAGTAATAAGCCCAGTGGCAATAGTACACTAGCCGTAATAGGATTTAGCGCATTTGTATTAGAAAAAGCATTGCCTAATTCAGGTAGAGAGCTTCCCGCCACGCGAAAGGGAAGTTGAGTGATATCAAATAAATAAAAACCTCTCAAAAAGAATAAACCTGCACCACCAAAGAAAATACCATTAGTAAATGACCAATTCCAACGGAAGGGGAACCAGCGATTGAGTAGCCATGCTAATAGATATGAGCCAACCATCATAATCAATTTAGGGATCAAGGCGATCGCGCCGCCGTCAACCCAAAACCTAGGACTCAAGTATCCATTATCTCTCGCCCATCGTAAGAAATCGGGAATTCCCAATTGCCCCTGCGAAGCAATATTTACTGCTGCCGCCGCATTCAAATATCCGGCACCATAATAGTTGAGCGTATCGTCGGCAACTTTGCGTGAAGACTGTTTGAGAACTTGAAATACTTTGTCTGGATCTTTTACTCCCGATGCCTCGATCAGTGCGACAACGCCTGCTACGTGAGGTGATGCCATACTTGTCCCCTGAAAATAACTAAACACGGATTGTTTTGTTTTTGGATCAATTGTATTTTGTAAAATCCCCCCAGAATTACCAGAATTCTCACCATTTTTGCCTCTAGAGATCACACCACCAGGAGCTGCCAAATCTACACCTGCACCATAATTGGAATATGGAGCCTTTTCACCGGTTGAACCTATGGCAGACACTGCTATTACTCTAGGATATCGGGCTGGATAAAAAGCAGCATTGCGATTGGAATTACCCGCCGCAGCCACAATCACCACACCTTTTTTGTAGGCGTAGTCGATCGCATCTTTCATAAGTCTGCTTTCACCACCGCCACCGAGGCTCATATTGATTACGTTTGCTCCATTATCTGCCGCGAAAATGATGGCTTCAGCAATATCGGAAATCGTGCCGCCGCCAGATCCTGATAGAACTTTGAGGGGCATGATGTTTGCTTCGTAGGCAATGCCAGCCACACCGAAATTATTATTTGTCGATTGGGCGATCGTGCCTGCGACATGGGTTCCATGCCCATTGTCATCACTAGCATCTTCACGATTGTTCACAAAGTCGTAGCCTTTGACAAAATTAGTGTTTTTGAGGTCATCCACTTTGCTTACACCCGTGTCGATGACTGCAACTGTGATTCCCTTACCTTTCGTTTTTTGCCAAGCCTTTTCCACTTCGATCGCTTTTAAATTCCACTGCTCCTTATACATTGGATCGTTCGGAGCAGAGCCACCGATAAAGTCCATGGAATAGATAAAATTAGCTTCAACATATTCGGTCAAACTGCGAAGTTCTTCTGATTGTTTCAGCTTTTCTAGGGTTTGAGCATCGCCTTTGACAATATATAGACGGTTTGATTTAGAGAAAGGACTATTAAATTTTGGCTCAATTCCATATTTTGAGGCGATCGCCTTCAGTTCGCGATCCACCTGTTCTGATGACAAGTCATTGCGAAAGTTCAACACCATTGAGTCAAATTTACCTTGATTCGCTAGCCCTTGATAGGTCGAGAGTGCCCAAAATAAACCCACAAAAAATAAGCATGAGAGCAGAAATTTTTTCATAACCCTAAGATATTGATCTCCAGTCCTCAATAGCTTCTCGGACAACAGGACAGTCGGCGCATTGCTTAACCAGTCCTAAAATATTTAGTTTAGATATTTAAATCGCTATTCTAACTATTCCCATTTTGTTTGCGACAGCGATCTCTACAATATTTAACTTCAACTGAACATATAATGAATGCGATCTCTGAATTTTGACTTGGAGCGATCGCTTATGCAAGCCAACCCTGTGCAGTATTTGCGCCTAGATCTGGAAATTTCAGTTCCCTATAGCGTTGTCCTTGAAGGACTGGATGCTTGGTTTGAGTGGGGACTAATTTCTGAGGTGGATTTTAAATGGCGTAATGGTCGAAGTTCGGCAAATCGTCTGACGATTGTGGCATTTCAAAATGATAGGATTCTTCAAGGGTTGAACTTATTGCTAGAGCTTGGCTTAATTACTCAAAAGTCAGTAAAACTGATAGCCGAAACTCGCTTTGTTTGTGAAGTCAAAACAAAGGTCTCTGAACCAATGATTTCCAGATTGACCTCTGATATTTTTGAAGATTCAGAAATAACTTTGCAACCTGCGAATATTTCTGGCTCTAGATTGCCGCGATCGCGTGTTGTTGAAATACCCGTAAAAGTAAAAGCGCCACAAGAGCCGAGCAAAGTCGCGCAAACAGTGCGATCGCTATTTTCTGAATTCAGCACCATGTGGTTGCTATTTTTGGGTGTGTTTCTGGTCGTGGTTTCATCTGGTTTGCTTGCTGCTAGTCAATGGGATAATTTTTCGCCGCAAATTCAATATTTATTGCTACTTGCCTATACAATTGGCTTTTTTGGCGTGGGTTTTTGGACAAGTAAAAACGATCGCCTACGGATGACTACTCGCGCTTTGCAATTGGTGACATTACTGCTAGTGCCAGCTAATTTCTGGGCGATGGATGGCTTAGGCTTATTAAAAAATCCTGCGGGAATCGGGATTAGTGCGATCGCAGGTTGTTTACTTTCAGCGATCGCTGTTTTTCTATTAGAGACATCTTTTGTCTTTCGAGAAACCCAGATTTTATCTGAAGATCCATCAATCAACAAGCCGCGAAAACGTCCAAAAAGGCAACTTAGTCAAATCTCAATTTTGGCAATTTTATTATTGGGTTGGCTACATCTTGGCTGGTTCTTATCGCCTTACTATCCATTAGTAGCCGTCTATCTGGGCATCATAGCCATCGCCACCTCTACCTTTCTTAATCGCCGCCAAAGCTTAAATACTGCCGATAGTTCGACATTCCCTTTGGCGTTGATTACGGGAGCTTACAGTACCGTATTACTAATTAGTCGAGCGCTCTTATTTGGGAATGTTTCCGTTTTTAAATTAGGTTTAGCTTTTGGAGTTTGCGGCTGGGTTTTAGTCCAAATTACTAATAAATCCGAAAAGCTGCGATCGCCTTCTGAAGCATCAAGTGTAACCACAACAAATCCTTCAGAGATTACATTTCAATCTAATCTAGGTCAAATCCTACTCGGCTTAGGCTGGCTGGTATCGGTCTGGGACAAATACCCCTTGCAGACTTTTACGATTAGTTTATTGATTGTATGGATGCTTTACGATCGCTTAGTAAAACGAGAAGAATCTATTGATTTAACTTATTTATTCTTTTGGGTGTTGCAAATTTTTTGGTTGGGTCAAAGACTAATTCCTGAAGCTTGGCGGGAAAATTCAACTAAACAATTATTAAGCTTATTTCAAACTCAATCTGAGATCAATTTGATTGGGATTCTATTATTTCCCTATTTGATTATCACTTTATGGCTATCTGCAATTTATCGCGATCGCCAAAAATATAATTTAGCCAATACTGGTGAATTGCTAGCTCTAGGATTTGGAGTTTTACTCACTATTCTTTGTTCTGGCTACCCGTCAACCATATTTATTAACTTATCTCTTTCCGCTGTAACACTACTGATTCTTCAAGCAAGGCGATCGTCAAACAGTGAGGAATTGTATAGTTTGGTTTATTTCGCCCATATCGTTACTCTTAGTGCGATCGTCGCAGGTGTTTATTTCTTCACTCGCTCTACTGATATCTTTGCATGGGTTGGGTTCCTCTTAGTCGCAATGTTGATTGAATGGAGTGGAGTTTTGGTGATGGGGAAGATCAGCTCTCAGATAGAATTAGAAAACCCAGAAACAAGCTTAATCTCCTCTCCTGCGGAGAGAGGCAATGGAATTGAGAGAAATCTTCATCTCCAAGCATGGCGCAACAGTGCATGGCATATTGGCGCAAGTTTAGCAGCGCTTAGCTATATCCTGCTTTGGAATGCTCCATTCTCAGGGCGTGGTAATAACAGCGAACTGCTATTCACTACCAGCTACTGGGGAATAATTTGGTTGGTTGTGCCACTTTCTCTTACCTTCTTAGGGACTTGGCGTGAATTTGCCGATCGCGATTTGGCGATTAAACTCAGCATTGCGGGACTAGCGATCTCCCAGTTTTTAACATGGCATGGAGATGGTTCACGGGTGATTGGATTGGGCGTTGCTTTTGCCCTGATGCTTGTTAATACTCGTCGAAGCAAATCGCTTCTAACCACCTTTAATACAGTTGGTTATGGGCTCGTGTTTATTGCATCTCTTCTCTGGCAATTTAAATTTGGAGATGGTTATATCGCTCAGTTAACCTTTGGCATTAATGGAGCAGTTGTCAGTGTCTTACTGTTATATGTTCTCAATCATTGGCTCAAATATCGTCGCGATCGCCATGTTGCCAACCTTAATTTACCTTTAAATCAATCCTATTCCCAAGCCTTCGATATTTGGGCAGCGATTCTCTCTACTGCGTTACTGCTTCTGCAAACATCTCAAGTGGTACTTGTTTTTGGCTTTAATCAAGATTCTCAATTATTTGTCAATCTTTTGCCCAGTACAGTTTTAGTCACACTGGGACTGGTTTATCGGATCTGGCAAGATACAGGCAAATCACCTTTTTGGATAGAGTGGGGAATTGCTTGGAGTGCTGAACTTCTTGCGTCAGGTGCAGTTGTTGTCAGCAATGGCTCTGCGATTGAGCTAGCGATCGCCAATATCGCGCTCGGATTTCTAACGCAGCTATGCGGCGATTGGTGGATGAAACGCTCAGGCAAAGATGAATATCCTCGCAGTTGGGATATCATTCCATTAATTTATGGGGTGATGGGTTCTCTATTAAGGATTGGCAACTTTAGCAGTCTAACAGGTTTATTTTCACTGAGTACATCTCTAATTGGCATCGGTATTGGGCGCAGAGAATCTCAATCTAATCCCGTTTTTAAAGCGCTCACATATCTCTCAATGGTTGTAGCGACATTCTCTGCTTACGAACTACTTTTCTATCAAATGGTTTCCAATCCTCAAGGTGGAAGCCTTGGTGATGGCTTAGTAATTCTCGCGACATTAGGTTGTGCGATCGCCTATGCATACCAGCTATTCGCCGACTGGATCGCCCCATACTTACGTCTCTCATTTAAGGAAATTCACATTTCAGCTCATTTACACTGGACAGCCAGCGCAATCTTTCTATTATTAGGAAGCGGCTTATCTGTTGCAACAACCGGTGGTGTCATCGGCGGCGGCGTTGCGATCGCCTTGGCTGCCTATGCGATCGCTCAGGGCAAAAGAGCTTCAACCACATTCTCAAATGGGGATTTAGACGGATCGGAACTTTGGATTTATACAGGCATAACTACAGCTATCGGTGCGATCGCCTATTTCGTTTTCTTAGCATTTCCCAACCCTTGGCTGATAAACAACATTATCCTGCCCTATGCTGCTGCGATCGCCTGTATCATTTCGGTGGTGCTCTATCAGCTACCTTGGGAAGAATGGGGCTGGGCAGAACAGCCTTGGCATAACACTGCTTTCGCATTGCCGTTGATTTTTACATTTATCACTCCAAGTGCGATCGCGATTCCATGTCTAATCATCATCGGAATTTTCTATGGTATCTATGCCAAAGTCCAAGACCAAATCCGCGCCACTTACATCACTGTTTTTCTATGGGATTGGGCGATTTTCCAGAATGTATCACAGGGTCTGAATGAATTCTCCAGCTTCAAATTTTTGATTAATATTTGTGTGATTTGCTTTACTGGACTATATTTTGCTCAAGTCGAGCCAAACCTGAGATCGCCTCATACTAAAGCTCTGCGTCATACTTTTAGAAGTGTTTTAAGCGGTGGAATGGGGCTAATTGCCTTTATCTATTCCTTTACCAATCCCAGTATTGCGCTCTTAACTTGGGGCTTAAGCGCCGCCTTCATCATTGCGGGTCTAGCATTCCGAATACGAGCCTATCTCTTTATGGGAACGCTCACTTTTATTTTGCTCGTGCTCTCCCAAGCCGTAACTCTGGTTACCCAATATTCATTCCTAATGTGGGCACTTGGTATCATTGCCGGGATTGGCTTTATTCTGGTTGCCGCTAATTTTGAAGTGCGTCGCGATCGTATTCTGGCTCTGTTTCGTAATGTGGCGATCGAGTTGGAATCATGGGAATAAATAGCGATCGCACTGAAGATGTCTTGGTACTGGGGTAGGCTAGATAGAGGAACTCCTCTATTGTGAATCACTAGTTGAATGGAAATGATTATAAATATGTTGTGCTAACTTCTTGCCGATACCATCGGTTTCTGAGATTTGTTCGACAGTTGCTTGGCGAATATAATCAACGGAATGAAATTTTTCTAGCAATACCTTTTGCCGATGATGTCCCAAGCCAGTAATCTGATCGAGGTGCGATCGCTGCATTCTTTGGCTGCGTTTTTTGCGGTGAAATGTAATGGCAAAACGATGAGCCTCATCGCGCAAACGGCGTAATACCTGTACGCCTGCACGTTCTGGATCGCCACCAATTAATGGCTCAGACTGCTCTGGCAAAAAGATTTCCTCACGTTTTTTCGCAAGGCTAATTACCGTCAGGCGATCGCGCAAACCTAACTTATCAATAATCTTCATCACTGATGAAAGTTGTCCTTTCCCACCATCGATCATTACTACATCGGGGAAATCACCATCACTCTTGCCTCCCTCTCCCTCCATGGGAGAGGGGCTGGGGGTGAGGGCTTCCATTTCAAACGCTGCATATTTCCTAAATCTTCTGGCAATGACTTCTGCGAGGCTAGCAAAGTCATCGGAATGCCCAGTCTGAATGTCTGGATTACGGATTTTGTAATGGCGATAATGTTGTTTAGCAGGAATGCCATCGATAAATACTACTTGACTTGCCACGGCATCAGAGCCTTGAATATGGGAAATGTCATAACCTTCAATGCGATGTGGCAAGCTATCGAGACTGAGAATTTCTGCTAAGTCTTCTAATCCTTGTAAGTTGCGATCGCTTTGTTTTTGAATTCGCGCTAACTCATACTGAGCATTACGTTCCACCATTTCGATTAGTTCGGCTTTGAGTTGCCTTTGGGGTGTTGCGATCGCAACTTTGCGCCCTTTGCGATCGCTTAACCATGCTTGCAAAATCTCTACTTCAGGAAGTTCTAACTGGGTATGAACTTCATTGGGAATTTCGACAGGATCGCAGTTTTGGTAATGGGCTTCTAATGTTCTTTGCAAAATAGCCTCTGGCACATCACTTTGACTATCAGCAACAAACGCTAATCGTCCGACCAGTCGCCCTGCTCGAATCTGGAATAGCTGAATGCAAGTATGTTGCTCGTCCTGTGCCATGGCGATCGCATCGCGAGAAACTGTATCATCAGGTAGAGACACTTTTTGATTCGAGTTGAGGTTTTGCAGAACTTGGATGCGATCGCGTAAATCGGCCGCCTTCTCAAATTCCAAAGCCTCTGCCGCAGATTCCATTTTCTCGGTAAAAGCCTCTATCAACTCACTAGATCTACCTTGAAAAATCATGGCAACTCGCAGCATGATTGTGTGATATTCTTCAGCTGAAATCTTCTCCTGACATACTCCTGGACATAAGCCCATGTCATAGTTTAGACAGGGGCGATCCTTAAACATTGGTATTGGTCTTTGACGGAGGGGAAAAGCGCGTTTAATAATTCCTAATGTTCTTTTGAGATTGAAGACATCGACATATGGCCCGTAATATTTATCCTTGGTTCCGCCCATCTTGCGTTTGCGGGTAATAAAAATGCGCGGATAGTCCTCTGACCAAGTAATACAGACGTATGGATATTTTTTGTCGTCTTTGAGAAGGACGTTGTAATAGGGTTGATATTGCTTAATCAGATTCGCTTCAAGAGCGAGGGCTTCGGCTTCGGAGTCTGTAACTATAAATTCGATTTCATGGACTAGCTGCACCATCATTGCAATGCGGGGTGACAAATCTTGGCTACTGCGAAAGTACGATCGCACGCGATTGCGTAGAGCCTTAGATTTGCCGATGTAGATCACGCCATCATGGCGATCGCGCATAAAATAAACCCCAGCTTCTAGAGGTATCTCTTTTAAACGCGCCTGTAATTTTTCGGAATCTTGCAGTAATGGCTCGGTCATAATCTAATTATATCAACAGGCTGTTTCGCCCGCTTAGGGGGCGAAACAGCCTGTTGATTTAAATACTTATTGTTTTTTGGCTGAGATAGCGATCGCACAATACTAGCGCCACCATAGCTTCTACCATCGGCACTGCACGAGGTAACACACAAGGGTCATGGCGACCTCGACCTGTGAGGGTAGTATCTTCACCTGAGGCTGATACTGTCTTCTGCTCTAGCAAGATAGTTGCAGTTGGTTTAAAGGCAACCCGCAAAATGATATTTTCGCCATTGGAAATACCGCCTTGAATACCGCCAGAGTTATTCGTGCGCGTGCGGATGCGATCGCCTTCCATATAAAATTCATCGTTATGCTCACGACCAGTTAAATGCACTCCATCAAAGCCTGAGCCAATTTCAAATCCTTTGCTGGCTGGCAAAGACATGACTGCTTTAGCAAGATCCGCTTCCAATTTATCAAATACCGGATCGCCCAAACCAACAGGCACATTTCGCGCCACACATTCGATGATGCCACCAACGGAGTTGCCATCGCGACGAATTTTGTCGATGAAGTCGATCATTTTTTCCGCCATCTCAGGATCGGGACAGCGCAAAATATTGCTTTCCACTTGTTCCATTGTGACTGTATTCGGATCGATGGTAGATGCAACCATGTCTTTGACCTGTCTCACATAGGCAATAATTTCTACGCCTGCGGCTTGTTTGAGGATTTTTTTTGCGATCGCACCTGCGGCAACCCGTCCAATTGTTTCCCTTGCGGAAGATCTGCCGCCGCCTTGCCAATTACGAATGCCATATTTTGCTTGATAGGTGGCATCAGCATGGGATGGGCGGAACTTTTCGGCCATTTCGGAATAGTCTTGGCTACGAGCATCTTTGTTCTGTACCAAAATCATGATCGGTGTGCCGAGGGTTTTCCCTGCAAATACCCCTGACAAGATCTGAGCACGATCGTCTTCGCGACGTGGGGTAACGATTTTACTTTGTCCTGGTTTACGGCGATCGAGGTCAATTTGAATATCGGCTTCGCTCAGTTCTAGTTGTGGTGGGCATCCGTCGACGATCGCTCCTACGCCCCCGCCGTGAGATTCCCCAAATGTCGTGACGCGAAATAAAGCCCCGAATGTACTTCCCATGTTTAAATGTTGAATCCTAAAAAATAAGTGATGAATAAAGTTTGATTATCACTTATTTTATCGTAAGCACTCTTACAAAATAGAAGTGGTGCAAAACACGAGTTATTGTCATACTGAAACAGCGACGAAGGTGCAGTAAACTCCAAAATCGGTTTTGAGAAAAGTAAGCCTAATGCTGCAAGCTTCAAAATCGATTTTTATAGTTAGAATTGCTGGCAAAAAACTATTTCTATTTCGAGCTATCGAATGTATTGTGGAATTCTAACAGATATTTTTTAGCTTTTGCTTAACAAATACTAGAAATTGCTGATTAAAAATCTTTTGCCCCATGATATTTTGAATGGGAATCCACTATTAGCGAACTTTTTGCGATATCTAAACTAAGAATTCAATTTCTTGTTTAAAAGCTAAAGTCTGATAAATCAACCTAAATAATATTTATACGGTATTTTACGAGTAGAAAATATTATTGATTCGGGTTCGATCGCATAGCGCTGTATGAAGACTGTTTAAGTTTTGATAATCGCCATTCATTTAAGATCTGCGGCAGCTCTAAAATGAATTTGCATATAATTTCCAATTTCTATTGAGGTTTTGAAATAGTTCTCGCTTCTATTTCTTGACAGTAGTTATTAGCTTCTCTCTGGTGTGAGTAAAAATGAAAAATAGATTTTGTCTGATTTTGTCGGCGATCGCATCCCTAAGCATCGCTCATTCTACTCAAGCCCAGATTGCAACTGATGGCACTACGGCTACTCAAGTAAATGGCAATGCGATCGCGCCGACAGGCAATGGCACTGTCAATGGAGGCAATCTTTATCACAGCTTTGGTGAATTTAACGTACCGCAGTCGGGAGTAATCTTTAATACTGGAAACTCTGCGGTAAATGGAGCTGACGTTCGCAACATCATCAATCGCGTTACAGGCGAGAACCCCTCTGCGGTTTTAGGCACGATTGAAAGTCGGCAAGCTTTTCCCAATGCCAATCTTTACCTAATGAATCCCAATGGCATTATATTTGGACAAAATGCTCGTTTAGATATTGGCGGCTCTTTTCATGCGACCACAGGCACGGGCTTTGGTTTTGATAGCGGCACATTTAGCGTTGACAAGAATTCCCTCAGCTTTCCCAATGGCGATCCAAAAACGATTCGCTTTGCGATCGCTCAACCTGCTGGCATTATCAATCAAGGCAATTTAGCGGTAGATGCTGGTAAATCGATTACTTTTACGGGCGGAAGTATTATCAATACAGGCACATTGACTGCACCTGGTGGAAATGTTGCTTTAACTTCGGTAGCTGGAAATAGTCTGGTTGAGTTGCGATCGCCTGATGCGGTTTTAGGTTTGCAAGTGACAAATAATGCTGTTCCCTCTGATTGGAATGGCAAGATTACGGAGTTACCCAAGCTAGCGGAGTTGCTTACGGGTAAAGTGCCAGAAGCGAATCAGGTTGTGGTCAAAGCTGATGGTTCGTTGGCTCTAGTTGCAAGTCCGGCGGCTACTGATATTGCCGTGACCAATGGGATGGCGATCGTTTCGGGGAAAGTTGATGTATCTTCTCCAGAATCAAAGGCTGGCAATGTTGGAGTTTTTGGTGAGAAAGTAGGTTTGGTGAATGCTCAGATTGATGCATCTGGGGCGCTTGGTGGTGGGACGGTTCTTGTTGGGGGTAGTTTTCAAGGCAATGGCATCGCTCCAAATGCCCAGAGAACTTTTGTAAGTGAGAATTCCAAGATTGATGTTAGTGCGCGTTTAAATGGGGATGGTGGTACTGCGATCGTATGGTCCGATCTACATACAAGATTTCTTGGGGAAATTATTGCCAAGGGTGGAGATCGGTCAGGTGATGGCGGCTTTGTGGAAGTCTCTGGGAAACAGAATCTTGATTACAGAGGAAATGTAAATACTTTAGCTCCTAATGGAAAAACAGGAACATTACTTCTCGATCCCACAGACATTACTATCATCGATTGTGGTACTTTTTGCGTCCCTATTACTCAATTTTTTAGCTTGTCAGCTTCTAATGCGATACTATTTAGCGATCCAGATACTCCTGCCCAACCTGGCAATCTCCTAGATGTCTTGTTGATTAACGGCGCAACATCGAATGTCACATTACAGGCGACCAATGACATCAATTTCAATACCCCTGTGACAATGAATATATTTGGGGTGGGTTTGACGGCTCAAGCAGGTCGAGATATTAACTTCACAGACGTTATCAGTACAAATGGTGGAGCAATTAACTTTAGTGCTGGGCGGAATATCACTGGAGCTGTGGGAACAGGCAATATATCTGCTACTTCTTTAGCAAATGCTGGCACTGTTAATCTCAATGCTGGTGAGAATATCACTGTTAATAGCATTCAAGCTGTTTCCCTTTCATTCGGTCAGGGAAATGATATCAATGTTCAAGCTGGTGGCAATATTCAAACTACGGGAACAACAACCGTTTTTGGAAATACATACAGTATTGTGGCGAATGCATCTGCAAATGGTAATGCAGGTAATATTTCGTTAACTAGTACAAATGGTGCGATCGATGTTAGCTCTGGGCGTGTCCATGCAGTTGCCACAATCGGAAATAGTGGCAACATTACATTTCAAGCGGCAGGAAATATTAGGACTGGGGTTGGGGCAGCTCCTATTGCAGCTGTTGGAGCTTTTATTGCTTTTGGTGGTAATGGTATTCCTGGCACAATTTCGTTTACTAGTTTAGGTGGCTCAATTGATACTAGTTTGGGAGATGTAGGTGCTGGAAATTCAAATATTGGTAATGGTGGAAATGTTTTCTTTCAGGCAGCAGGTAATATTGTTACGTCTAATGTAACAGCTCCAACATTTGATGCTAATGGCAATGGCGGAAATGTCAGTCTCATTAGTCAATTTGGTTCAATCAACACCATATTAGGACAATTAAATGCAACTGCTTTAGGCAATGGTGGGAGCATCTTACTTCAAGCATTAGGGAATGTTACAACCAGCGATCTTGCAGCAGGTAGCACTGTTCTGGGTAACGCAGGTTCAATCTCTGTGACTAGCACTGGAGGTGCGATTAACACGACCCTTGGTAATGTTAGGGCAAGGATCGTGCCTGGTGGGAATGGCTTAGGTGGGACTATCAATTTCCAAGCATCTAGTGACATCACTACAAATGAGATTTTGGCGACAGGTACCTTAGGCGGTGGAACTATCAACCTGACTAGTAATAACGGAGCGATTAACACAGTTACTGGAAACATTGATGCTAGTTCTACCAATGGCAACGGTGGCAATATCAACTTCAAA
>QBMK01000008.1:93884-102829 GCA_003249035.1 Pseudanabaena sp. | reverse complement strand
TGGAAACATTGATGCTAGTTCTACCAATGGCAACGGTGGCAATATCAACTTCAAAGCCCTCAACAGCAACATTACCACCACTAATCTCAATACTAGCGGCGGCAGTGGTGGTAATGTTACGATCCAAGCAGGGGGGAATATTAGTGTAAATAGCTTTCAAGCAGTTGCTCAGACAAATGGAAATGGCGGTAATGTAATTGTGAAGGCAGGGGGTAACATTCAAACAACAGGAACCAATATTTTTGGAGAAAGTATTGCCACATATGTGGGATTTCCTTTTAGCGGTAACGGAGGGAATATCTCCCTGACGAGTACAAACGGCGCGATCGACGTTAGTTCTGGGCGAGTCGCTTCTACAACGACGGTAGGAAATGGAGGTAACATTACATTTAAGGCATTTGGGGATATTACTACTGGTAGCAATTCTCCTTTCTCTGCCGTGAGTTCATTTATTGCCGTTGGTGGTAATGGCACTCCTGGCAATATTTCGTTTACTAGTACAAATGGATCGATCAATACAAGCTTAGGAAACGTAAGCGCAGCAAATGCAAATATTGGTAATGGTGGAAATATTTCCTTTCTAGCTGCAAATAATATAGTGACCGCAGTTGTGAATTCTAATGGTTTCGCGGGTAACGGAGGCAGTATTTCACTTCAAGCAGGAGGGAACATTATCACTAAAGATCTTCTTGCAAGTGATTCGTCAATAGGCAACGCAGGTTCAATCTCTCTGACCAGCACTGGAGGGGCGATAAACACGACCCTCGGTAGTGTTAGGGCAAGGATAAGTGGAGGGAATGGGAATGGTGGAATCATTAATTTCCAATCATCTGGTGACATCAATACAAATGAGATTTTAGCTACAGGCAGCTTAGGCGGTGGCACTATCAACCTGACTAGTAATAATGGAGCGATTAACACAGTTATTGGAAACATTGATGCTAGTTCTACCAATGGCAACGGTGGCAATATCAACTTCAAAGCTCGCAATAGAATTAACACTACTAATCTCAATACTAATAGCGCTTTCGGTATCGGTGGCAATATTAGCCTCGATCCTATCGGTGACATTGTTCTAAATTCCGCAAATACGTCAGGATCTATTCAGGGTGGTAATTTCTTCGCAGCCTCTACGGGTGGCAATATTAGAGTACTTGGTTTTGTTTCTAGTCAATTTCCAGCTTGTGCAGGATCGAGTATTTGCTCCGCTAGTAACAGTGGCGGTACAGGTGGTCAGATATTTCTGCGTCATGGTGGACTCAATCCATTTGTCATTGGTAATTCTAGTATTAATGGAACCGCAGGTATCGCGACGACAGGTTCTTCCTCCTTAACTCTCGGCACAATTATTCCCGTCGGCACAAGTATATTTACTCAAGGTAATATTCTGGTTGCGCCCTCAGGTAATACCGTATTTACGCCTCCAAAGTCACGAGGTGACATACTGGTCGTTAATACAGATACGCAAGAGCTACTGCAAATTAGAGATGTAATGAAGCGCGAGGTCGATCGCTTCCTAAAAGAAGACAACCTAGAAAAAGCTTTTGAATCGATCGAAAGAGCCTATATCTCCGAGCTAGGGATTTTCTTAGGAGAAAGTCCCAAACCGCCCACATTGAATATGAATCAGGCCCAAGATATTGTCAGCGATGTCTCAAGAAGATCTGGAAGTCCTTCAGTGTTGATCTATCCGATCATGCTGAACGATCGTATCGAAATTCTAGTCATTCCACCCAAAGAACTTGGCAAACCCTTCCATCGCTATACAAACTATGCTAATGAAGAGGAAATCACTACAGTTTTGAATGATTACCGAGCCAGTCTCCGCGATGCAGGTTCGCTGGATTATTTAGAGCAAGCGCAGAAGCTCTATAACTGGGTGATGCGCCCGATTGATGCCCAACTACAAGCACTAAAGATTGAAACTGTTGTATTTGTGATGGACTCAGGGCTGCGAGTGGTTCCTCCTGCCGCCCTTCATGATGGTAAACAGTTCTTAGTAGAGCGCTACGCTTCAGCAAATATTCCCTCTTTACGAGTGACGAGATTAGAAGAACGCGATCGCCAAAACACGCGAGTTTTAGCAATGGGGCTAACAGAGGCAAGAGGCGGATTCAGTGCATTGCCAACAGTAGGAGTTGAGATTAGGACAATTTCGACTCAGGTCTTAGCTGGGACTAAATTTCTCGATCAAGATTTTACAGTCAATAATCTTCAAGAGCAACGCGGTAAGGCGAAGTATGGAATTCTCCATTTGGGAACTCATGGTAAATTCTTGGAAGATCGTTCTAAAGGTTCTTTTATTCAGTTTTGGGATAGTCGCCTACTGGCGGATAAAATCCCTGGTCTACGGTTCGATCAACCTGTAATCGATATGTTGACCTTAAGTGCCTGTGAAACTGCTGTTGGCAACAATCTCGGCATCAGTGGCTTGGCGGTTGAGTCAGGAGCTAGAAGTATTCTTGCGTCCCTATGGGCAGTTTCAGATGTGGGGACAGCTCCTTTGATGATTAGCTTTTATAAGGCTTTCCCCGATGCGCTTAGTAAGGCTACGGCTTTAAGGCAAGCTCAACTCGATTTGTTAAAAGGAAAAGTTAAGGTTGAGAATAATCAAATTGTTGGCGTTGACGGTATTGCGGCGATCGCGTTGCCAAAGGGAACTGGAAATGTAGATGTCAGCCATCCTTTCTTTTGGTCATCTTTTATTTTGGTGGGCAATTGGTTATGAATTAATTGTTGTGTTTTGCGATGCGATTATCAACGTTAGTCTCCGAAATTAGTGCAAGTTAGAAATTTGAGGTGTGTAGGTGAATAAAAATTTAAAAGGTCTAATCAAGGCTAGCGAAAAAATTGTACTTTTCTCAATACCAAGCCTATTGATAAGCTTTGGCGCATTGGCTAGCTATGCCGAAGTACTCCCAATATCTTCCCCATTAACCCGTCCCCCAGAACCTCTAACACCAAAACCGCCAGTTAAACCTACAAATCCGATTCTCAATCCTTCCCAATTATCAAGTCCAAAAGCTCCAGAATCGAAGACTCCCGTAGACACACAGAAACAACCAACCCAAACCCAACCATCTCAAGCACCTAGCAATGAAGTCTTGATTCCAATCAAGCGGATTGATGTTCTGGGAAGTTCACTTCTCACACCAGCGGAAATTGCAGCCCTTGTAGCACCACTACAAAATAAATTGGTTACCTTCAGCCAATTGCAAGAGGTCACTGATAAAATCACTCAAATTTATCAAGATCGCAACTATATTACTTCTCGCGCTGTACTTGCGCCGCAGGATGTCAAAGATGGCGTGGTCACAATTCAAGTGAGAGAAGGCACTTTAGAGCGTGTTGATGTGAAACGAGCAGGAGATGTATCAGGCAGATTAAATGATAACTATATCCGCGATCGCATTCTGATTGCAGGATCGACACCGCTCAACTTTACAAAATTAGAGGATGCGCTCCAGTTATTGCGTTCCGATCCTTTAATCGGAGACATTAGAGCCAACTTAACTACTGGCAGCCAAGCAAATCAGAGTGTCTTACAGGTTACTTTTAGCGAGGCAAAATCTTTTAGTATCCGTCCATTTTTTGATGACTATGGTAACCCCTCTACAGGTATCTATCGAATCGGAGTGAACTTGCAAGAGCTAAACACAACTGGCAATGGAGACCCAATAATTTTAGGTTACATTCGCTCTGGCAGTTCGGATAATTATCAATTTAATTATCAATACCCGATTAACGCTAAAGGTGGAACTATAGGATTTAACTTTTTTGCGCAACAAAACCCTGTAACCGAACCACCTTTCAATACTTTAAATATTCTCACGGATTCGCAAACCTATCAGCTCACCTACCGTCAGCCCATGATTCGATCGCCGCGCGAAGAGCTTGCGTTTGGCTTTAGTCTTGCCTTTGAGAATAACAATTCCTTTTTTGGCAATCGATCGTTTAATTTCCAGAATTTCAAGTTTGACGACGGAAAATCGCAAGCAAGAATTTTAGGATTGAGTCAAGATTACGTCAGTCGCGACACATCTGGAGTTTGGGCATTGCGTTCTACTTTAAATATTGGTTTAAATTTCCTAGGAGCAACGATTCGTGATGATGGTTCGCCTGATGGTAGATTTTTCTATTGGGTCGGTCAACTTTTGAGAATACAACGCCTCGGTTCAGACAACGATACTTTGGTAACCTTTCGTCTCAATACGCAGCTTGCTGGAAGTCCTTTACTATCTGTTAATCGTTTTAGTATTGGTGGACCTCAGTCTATTCGAGGCTATCAACAAAATCAACTTACAGGAGATAGTGGTATTCAGGCTTCGGTAGAGTTCCAATTTCCTTTAGTACGAGATAGCGAGGGTATATCCCTTGTGAAGATACTCCCATTTATAGATGCTGGAACTGTGTGGAATTCTCAAGGATTTAATCCCAATCCTCAAACTTTGGTTGGAATTGGCTTCGGCACAACCTATCAACCAATTCGCAATCTTATTCTACGTTTTGATTATGGGATTCCCTTAGTGAATATTTCTAATGTAAGTAATAACCTACAAAATTCAGGCTTATATTTTTCTGTAAATGCGAATTTCTAGAAGCGCATATAAGCAACTGCTGCTGAGCGATCTCAACTTCTCAAAGCATAGGAACGTCATAACCATAAGACATACAGAAAAGATCGCATATACCTATCTTTAGCGTGATTAACATTCCGTTATATTTTGTTACGTTTGTTTATGTAACTAAGCCGGTAAGAAAAAATGATTTTGAAGTTTGTTGTTGCCTTGCTCACTACAAAAATTTCTCGTAAGCGTGAAGCCCAACTAAACCGAGGAAAATAAGTAACAGTTTTGGGTTTAGTGCACATATCTAATAAACATTTCAGGTTGTATCACTATGTCTTCTCAAAATCTGAATCCAAACCATGATGATAATGAATTTTGGTTTGCAAAGTTTTTCATAGGCAGTATGGTATCAATAGCAGCTCTAACGCTGATATTGTCATTCTTGCCTTCGCCGTCACCAATTCGCAGTCAGCCACAAAATAAACCATCTATATTGCAAGTTCTTCCTAGCAATGTTCCAGACTTACTAAAAAGTAAATAAGAGTTACAAAGTAGCAATGCTTATCTGGTAAGACTTTGCTATTTTTATCGTATTTGTTGAACCCCAAAATATTGAACCTCAACCAATTCTCCTGGAGAATTCTTTACTAAATAACAAAAAGAGATGGCGATATCGCCATCTCTTTTTGTTGTAGGATTGATTCCTTCTTTTAATTTTTTACGTAGCATCTGCAATTGTTTTTTCTTTTGGCGTTGGCGGGCAGATCCACCTTTACCTTTATCGTTTCTGCCTTCGTTGCGTGGGGATTCCCAGCGCTTTAGTCTCTGGCTCATATTTTTTATACCAATGTGGTTAGGTTTTCCTCAAGTAATTTAATGTTTAGCAAATTACTTGATTAATATACGTTGAACATTCAAGAATTACTATCATTCTTGAGAATGAGAGCGTTCAGACTACTCTTCCTCATTTAGACCAGTTTTTTCTTGATTTCTTCGGGATTTCGAAATCCGATCGCGATCGCCTTGCCATCTTTGACAAATAAAGGACGTTTCAACAACATCGAATCTTTGGCGTAGGCTTCGATCCATTGGATATGCGACCATGTATCTTTTTCAGTGCCTAGCGATCGATAGGATTGTCCAGAGGTATTTCGCATTGCTCTCTCCCCTAATGCATTTACCCATTCGGCGATCGCAGTTCGATTCGGTGGATAGTCTTTGGTATTAATAAATTCGTAGGCAACGCCTTGATTTTCTAACCAAGCGATCGCTTTTTTACAAGTCCCACAATTGGGTATACCGTAAACTTGAATAGGCATAAATTTTCTCGGATTATGACTTGTTACAAAAAATACGGGAGTATGAAACCCACTCCTTTGGTGGTGAAACGCGATAAAGCAGTTTTGACTAACTTGCATTTATTGTATTGCAATAGTCATGTTTTATGGCGATCTGCATAGAATATGACTATGAGATTCGCCGCAAAGTTATGAGTTGCCTCTATGTTTCTTTTGCGATCGCTTCAAAAGCCAAAATTTGAGTAATGCGACAAATCTCAGCTAAACTTTAGCTAATTTGATACAATAACCACATAAAGAAGGATCTAAGAATTTTCTCTAGCTGGCAAGATCCTTGAGTCATATCCTTGGAGTTTAGGGCAATGATCATTGATTGGTTAATGGTTTGGGGTGTGACACAGGCGGCGGGTGTAGTCGTTTATCCGATTTTGCAGAGTCTGGCTCAAGATGCGGCAAAGGATTATGGTAAGGACTTTTTTAAAGATTGCTTGAAAAAGGTAATTCGTCTGCCTGAACCTGATGTACTGAAGGAAGCCTATGGGAAAGCGCTCAAAGAATTTTTGGAGTTGATTGAAGAGGAACTCAAGGATGCGGGTTATCAAGAAGCAATTATTAAACAATACATTCCCTTTTTACAAAAGTTTGTCAAGCGCGAAGAGGTCGGGGCAGCTCTAGGGATGGCGTTTGATGTGGAATGTAAGGCGATCGATACGGCGCTATTGGTAAGAGTTTGGGCAGATTTGAACTCGCCACTTTTGCCAGAGAGTATGAATTGGGACTTTTTGAGCAAGTCCTACATTAGAGCCGTGAAGAAGATTGTCCAGAATTCGGATAAGTTGCGTCCAATTTTTGAGGTGCAGACGTTAGATAAAATGGCGGATGCTGTTCAGGAAGTGGCGGGAATTGCACCAGCGTTTGATTTGGAGAAGTATGCGGAAGGGTTGCGGGAGCAGTATGGGAATTTGAAGCTGGAATCTTTGGATACGACTGGGGTTTATTACAACGAATTGAAGTTGTGGAAGATCTTTATTCCTCAGAATTTGCGGGAATGTCAGGAGTTTATTCCGCAGGTGTATGAGTTGCCGAAGGATCGATCGCGGCTGTTGCAGGAGAGTGGACAGTTGGATGTGTTGGAACTTGCCGAAGCAGAATTAGAGAATCATCGTAAGCGCTATGTCGAGCAAGCGATTCGGGGCGTGTTTGAGGTATTAGGCGATCCGAAGGAGTTGGCGAAGGATGGGGTTGCTAAATATGCGGTGATCTTGGGCGATCCTGGATCGGGGAAATCGACGCTGTTGCAATATCTGGCGCTGATTTGGGCGGAGCGACCTGTGCGAGATTTGCCCTTGTATCCGTTGCCGCTTTTGTTGGAGTTGCGAACCTATGCCCATGATAAGCAAGCGGGGAAATGTAAGGATATTGTTTCGTTTATTCATGGTGGGAATATTACCTGTCGGCTTAATCAGCAGGAGTTGAATGAAAAGCTGAATGGGGGTGATGTGGTTGCCCTATTTGATGGGATTGATGAGGTGTTCGATCCTGCGTTGCGCGATGAGGTGGTGACGGATATCCATCGCTTTACGAATGAGTATCCTGCGGTGAGGTCTGTTGCGACTTCGCGGTGGTTGGGCTATAAGGCGCAACGTTTAAGGGATGCGGGATTTCTGCACTTTATGCTGCAAGAGTTGACTGATGAGCAGATGCAGGAGTTTGTTGTGCGTTGGCACGATCTGAATTTTGCGGAGGGTGCGGATAAGGATCGCAAGCGGGAGCGGTTGCAGAAAGCGATTAGGGAGTCGCGATCAATTAAGGAGTTGGCGGGTAATCCTTTGTTATTAACGATGATGGCGATTCTCAATCGTAATCAGGAGTTACCGAGGGATCGTCCTGAATTGTATAACCAAGCTTCTAGGGTGTTGTTGCATCAGTGGGATGTGGAACGGGCGCTAGTGGAGGATCATCGGATTGATCCGAAAACGATTGACTATCGTGATAAGCAGGCGATGTTGCGGAAGATTGCCCATTATATGCAGTCGAGCGCGAAGGGTTTGGCGGGGAATTTGATTAGTGCGGCGCAGTTGGAGGGTATTTTGACCGATTACCTAAAGACGATTGAGGTAGAGAAGCCAAGGGAAATCGCTCGCATCATGATCGGTCAGCTTCGCACGCGCAATTTCATCCTCTGCGATCTGGGTGGGGATTCCTATGGTTTTGTGCATCGCACTTTTTTGGAATATTTTTGTGCGTGGGAGTTTGTTTGGCAGTTTAAGGAGGAACAGACGCTGACGATTGAGCATTTAATCCATGATGTGTTTGGTCAGCATTGGCAGGATGAGTCATGGCATGAGGTTTTGCGGTTAATTTCAGGGATGATTGAACCGAGATTTGTAGCAGAGATCATTGATTTTCTTTTGGATCAGAAAGTTGATAAGAGTGCATATTTAAATGAGGAAAATTATCTTAAAAAAGAAGGACTATCGAATCTTTTATTAGCGGCGGATTGTTTTGTAGAGGTGAGAAATAGAAATGGGATTTCTGATTTATCAAATAAATTACTGAAAGCATTACAAATTGAATTGGAGGACGAATTTTCCTATGATTTTAATTATGAAACGGCATACTTACTTACAAAAAATATTGCAACAGAATGGAAAGAGAGTTCTGAGATCTTATCTTGGTTAAAGAATTGTCTTAGGAATACATCATCTATATTTGTAGGTTATTCAGTATTACAAGTAATTGTCGAAGTTTGGAAAGACGTTCCTGCGACCCTTCTTTTCGTCAAAGATTGCCTTCTTAATAATGACAAATGGTATGTACGAATTTCGGCGGTAGAATTGATTGCCCAAGTTTGGAAAGATGACTCTGGTACTCTTCCTTTGCTCAAAGATCAAACTTTGAACGATAAGAATCAATTTGTGAGAAGTGCGGCGGTACAAGAGATTGCCAAAGGCTGGAAAGATGACTCTGATACCCTTCCTTTGCTAAAAGACCGCGCTCTTAACGATGAGGATAATGATGTGCGAAGTGCGGCGGTACAAGAGATTGCCAAAGGCTGGAAAGATGACTCTGATACCCT
>QBMK01000008.1:0-93874 GCA_003249035.1 Pseudanabaena sp. | reverse complement strand
GAAGTGCGGCGGTACAAGAGATTGCCAAAGGCTGGAAAGATGACTCTGATACCCTTCCTTGGCTAAAAGACTGCGCTCTTAATGATCAGAATGCAGATGTGCGAAGTGCGGCGGTACAAGAGATTGCTCAAGGCTGGAAAGATTACTCTGATACCCTTCCTTGGCTAAAAGACCGTGCTCTTAATGATCAGAATGCAGATGTGCGAAGTGCGGCGGTACAAGAGATTGCCAAAGGCTGGAAAGATGACTCTGATACCCTTCCTTTGCTAAAAGACCGCGCTCTTAATGATCAGAGTTATAATGTGCGAAAGGCGGCGGTACAAGAGATCGCTCAAGGCTGGAAAGATGACTCTGATACCCTTCCTTGGCTAAAAGACCGCGCTCTTAACGATCAGAATGAACTTGTGCGAAGGGCGGCGGTAAAAGCGATTGCCAAAGGCTGGAAAGATGACTCTGATCCCCTTCCTTAGCTAAAAGACTGCGCTCTTAACGATCAGAATGAACTTGTGCGAAGGGCGGTGGTACAAGAGATTGCCAAAGGCTGGAATGATGACCCACAAACGTTTGACTTTTTATGCGATCGCGCCATCCAAGATCCCTTTAAACTAACAAAAAGTTGGGAGACTACCCCCCGTCAAACTGCGCTAGCAGCAATCCTCCAATATTACCGCGATAAACCTCAAACATTGGAATTATTGGAAACGATCGCTAACAACGATCTTGATGAAAAATTAAAGGAATTTGCGAAGAAGGAATTAGCAAAATTGAATGAGAAGCCTGTAGGAACATAGCATTTGCGCCACAATTTTTAAAACCCGCAACAATATCGATCTGCAAATGCTTTGACCTCTATGCCTTCAACGATCGCTTTTGTCCCTGCGTTGTGAGGTTGTGGGCAAAGCATTCCCAAATCAAGGCGACCTGAAAATTTATAGATTTCTACGTGAATGATATGCCCCTTCATTTCTATGATAATCCTCAAACATTGGAGTTGTTGAATGCGATATCTAACTAAGATCCTGATAAGGAATTAAGGGGATTTGCTAAGAAAGAATTTGCGAAATTAAGCAGATAAAATAAAAGAATAGACCAGATCCTCAAAGGGATTGTCTTTAGACAGTAGAGAATCCCCACCAATTCAAATCATGACTATTCAGAATAGCCACGTTTTAGATTTTGTATGAAATGAATTGATGATTCTCGGATAGCTAGCTTTTCATCTTCAGTTTTCTTTTCATAAACATTAGTCATTAGTGACACCCTTCCATTCTCGGCAAAGCTATCACGATGCTGATCAACGAAATTCCAATATAAATAATTAAATGGACAAGCAAAACTGCCTGTCTTTTGCTTCACATCATACTTGCATTGTGAGCAGCAGTTGCTCATTTTATTGATATAACTACCGCCTGAGACATAGGGCTTAGAAGCCAGTATGCCCCCATCAGCAAAGGTAGACATGCCTATAACATTAGGAAGTTCAACCCATTCGTAGGCATCGACATAGGCAAACCAAAACCAGTGATTTAGCTGACGAGGATCTGTGTTTGTGAGATTGCTAAAGTTACTCAAAACCATCAGTCTTTGAATATGATGGGAATAGCCATGGTTTAAGACATGAGTAACAGCATCCTTGAGACAGAGTAAATCTGTATTTGCATCCCAATAAAGTTGTGGTAAATCGTTAGTAAACCCAAAATAGTTGCTTTCTCTAACTTGTGGCATCTGTGCTTCGTAATAGACATGGATATATTCACGCCATCCCAAGATTTGACGAACAAAACCCTCAACAGAATTCAGAGGTGCTAATTTCTGTTCATAAGCTGCGATCGCCATTTCACAAAGTTCCTGTGGCAATAACAAACCATTATTAAGATAGGGCGAAAGTACAGAATGGAATAAAAATGGCTCACCAACTTTGATTGCGTCTTCATAGGCTCCAAAATTTGCTAGGCGAGTTTCGATGAATGCTTGAGCTAGTCCTAAGGCGCGATCGCGAGTTACGGCATAGTCAAATTGGTCTAGTCTTCCAAAGTTATTGGGTAAGTAGTTTTTGACTAACTCGATTACTTCTTGCGTAATTACATCTGGCTCAATTACAGGAATATTAGGAATAGAGACATTTTTTGGTAGAGACTTCCGATTTTCTTTGTCATAATTCCATGTACCACCTACGGGCTTTTCATCTGCCATCAAGTAGCCAGTTTGCTTACGAAGTTCCCGATAGAAATTTTCTAGGCGATAACCTTTTTTGATTTTAGATTTGAATTTCTTAGTATCCGCAATAAAAAAGTTGTTAGGAATTGTAGCAATGCGATCGCCAAATTTATCTGCTAATGCCGCCATCTGCGATCTCGTATCCCACTCCGATGGCTGCATGTAAGTAAGATTAATCTGGGGATATTGCTCTAAAAACTCTGCGATCGCATCAGCATGAAAGCCTTGCGTAAATATATTCGATACAGGAAAGCCTTGGTTATGACAAGTGATCGCAAAGTGTCTCTGAGCACTAAGGATATAGACCAACTTTTGCTTGTGATGTGGAATTACTGTCGCATATTTTAAGGATTCGACAAAGATTAATAATGGCTTTTCATCAAGTAATTCCTTAGGAAATACATCGAGATTAAGCTGATCGTAGAGAATAAGTAGAGCGCGATCATTAGTATTTAAATTGTTTTCAAGTGACGGTACATTATTGATTTGGGCAAAAAAATCGCGAGCAGTTTCTATCATGTTTTAATACAGCTTGATTGCTTAAAAAACACTATAGCCTTTCCCAGCCGAGCGAAGTACGGGTTTGGGATATCGCCAAATGCAAGAACACTAACCCCTACCTCGCTTGCTATAAAATGCGTGATGTACATTTGTCAAAGTTGCTATGGTCACCTCTGATGCTCTCCATGAATTACGCGAAACCCTCCGCAAAGGACAGCAAACAATGGCGGACTGGCGTGGTGGCGAATTGGCAGTGTCCGCAGTGCCAGGGGCTGGCAAATCGACAGGTATGGCAGTAGCCGCCGCGATCGCGATCGCTAATTTCAATCTACATCGTCAAAAGCAATTAGTCATCGTCACGTTTACGCGATCGGCAGTAAGCAACATTCGCAAAAAAGTATCTGAGCATCTCAAAAATCTGCGGTTGCCGCAAAGTTCTTTTACAGTTAGTACTTTGCATAGCTTGGCATACAACATTGCAAGTACCCATAGAGAGCTATCAGGATTTGGCTTGGGCGAAACTAAGATTATTTCTGAATCACTCAAGCAGAAATTGATTCGTAATGCTACAAATATTTGGGTAAAAGAGAATCCCAAGCTCTATGACCTATTGCTAGAAGGCAAAAATTTTGACGGCGAAGATACGGAACGGCTGCGGCGACAGACGGTGTTGCGCACTGATGTGTTACCGAGCTTAGCGAGAGAAGCGATCGCTACGGCTAAAAGTTCAGGATTAAGTGCTACACAGTTACGTGAAGCCGAAGCGCCCGATGGCGGCGATATTTTGGCGATCGCGGCGGGACTTTATGAAACCTATGAGCGATTGTTGCGGCAGGAAGGTGCGATCGACTATGACGATATGATTTTGGGGGCGTTGCGCGTATTAAGAAATGAAGGTGTTCGCAAATATTGGCAAGAGCGAATTTTTGCGGTATTTGAAGATGAAGCACAGGATTCTTCACCATTGCAGACAGAGTTATTAGAGATTTTGGCTCAGAATCCTCTTGAGGGCAAAAACCTGATGCGGGTTGGCGATCCTAATCAAGCGATTAACTCCACATTTACACCTGCCGATCCGCGCTTTTTTAATGAATTTTGCGATCGCTGTAATATCAATTCTCAACTCTCGACTCTCGATCAAGCAGGACGCAGCACCAGAAACGTGATGCGTACTGCAAACTATCTGTTGCATTGGGTCAATCATTCGGAATATGCCAAGATTGAGAAGCCCTTTCGGATGCAAAGAATTCATCCTGTCGATGCTGGTGATCCCCAAAAAAATGCGAATCCTGAACCAATTGGCAAGGGCGTAGAAATCTATATGCCCAATGCTGTCGATGATATTGAGCATGAGATTACGATGATCGGCGATCGCATTAAACAATTGCACGATCAAGACCCCAAATTAATTATGGCGATTTTAGTGCGCCAGCATAATCAAGGACGCTTTGTTGCTGAGTCTTTAGCATGGCTAACCAAAGAGCATGAAATTAAAATCTACGATGTCGAACAAAGCGATCGGCGATCGCGCGTCCCGATGGATATGTTGGCGATTTTGCAATTTATGGAACGTCCCCATTCGCCTGACAATCTTAAATCAGCATTAGAAGTTCTCAAAGATCGCCAAAAAATTTCATCACAGCAAGATCTTAATGCCCTCGCCAGTAATCCCGAAAAGTTTCTCTATCCGACCTTGTTAGATCCTGCAATATCGCAACTCGCTCAGGAAACTCAAGCAAAATGTATCGGCTTACTTCGCGCTAAAATCGAACTTCCGCTATATAACCTGATTCCCTTTGTTGCGTTTACCCTCTATGACGAAGAGGCAGGACTATTAGCAACGGCGGACAAATTAGGCGATCGCCTCAATCAACAACTTGTGGGCAGTTATTCGATGCAAACTGTAATCGAAACGCTACGAGAAATTGTCGAATCAGAAAACTTTGAAGCAGTCGAAGATGAGAATCTGGAAGGGCGTTATATGACTGGTGGACAGGTGACGCTAATCAGTTTGCACAAATCTAAAGGACTAGATTGGGATGTGGTATTCATGCCTTTTCTGCATAAACGCATTTGCCCAGGGGAAGCTTATATTCCTGATTCTGTAAAGTTCTTAGGAGATTTTGGATTGCCTGAAGTAATTCGGGCGCAGATTAGAGCGATCGTCCATAGCGATCGCCTGCCCAATGCAGAGGAAGCTTGGAAGCAATGCAACTATCTCAAGCAAGCCGAGGAGTTTCGTCTGCTCTATGTCGGTATGACCCGCGCCAAGAAACTACTATGGCTATCGGCGGCTCAGTCAGCGCCATTCAGTTGGAATACCTTAGAAAATCGCACTGAAAATGCAGCGATTTGTCCTGCGGTTACCGAATTAGCTCGCAAATTTCCTGAGCTTGTTTCTTGGTGATGGAGATTAGCTTTCTTTAAAGCATAGTTCCTAGAAGTTGGCGATCGCAGCTTGTGAAGGTGGCTGGTATTTCAAATTAATCTTTGAAGGAACAGAAATAACTCTCCTAACTAAATTTGGTTAAAAACTTTAAGATTGACTGAGTCCGAGGAGTCAGCAAAGTTTTGCGATAAGCATCAGCAGCCTTCTTGATCGCATCTGCTTGAGTAGGATAGGAATGGATCACGCCAGAAAGTGCATTTAAGCCCTGTTTTGTGGCGATCGCAAAAGTAATCTCGCTAATCATTTCGCCAGCATGACGCGCCACAATTGTTGCGCCAAGAATCCGATCTGAGCCGCGCTGATGCAAAACTTTCACAAAACCTTCCGTTTCGCCATCGTAAATAGCCCGATCAATAGAAGAGAAAGGAATCTTAATCACATCGGTTTCTAAACCTTTAGATTTAGCTTCTGCTGTATATAGACCCACATGGGCAATTTCGGGATCAGTATAAGTCACCCAAGGCATTACTAAATCACTGAGTTTGCTTTTGCTCAGACCAAAGGGAGAGAATAATGTGTTTTTAATTACGATTCTCGCTGCGGCATCGGCGGCATGGGTAAACTTCCAATTCATGCAGATATCTCCTGCGGCAAAAATGAGTGGGTTCGTAGTCTGGAGATAATCATTTACGATTACACCGCGCCGCTTGTCATAGCTCACACCAACAGCTTCCAGATTCAATCCTTCCACATTTGGCGATCGCCCTGCACCAACCAGAATCTCATCGACTTCAATTTGATTTACAGTTCCATTTTGCTTGTAATGGATGACTTTCCCATTGTCAGTTTTTTCAACTTTGGCGATCGCACAGCCAAGCACTAAATTTAAGCCGTCGCGCATAAATTTCTGCTGGACAATTTCCGCTGCGTCAGCATCTTCTCGATCGAGTAAATGCGGATTTTTATGCAGTAATGTCACTTCACAGCCTAAGCGGTGAAAAGCTTGGGCTAATTCACAACCAATTGGGCCACCACCGATCACCGCCAATCTTTTAGGGCGATCGGTCAAGGAGAAAACAGTCTCATTAGTTAAATATCCAGCTTCGGCTAGTCCTGCAATTTGCGGATCGGCAGCCCTTGCGCCTGTGGCGATGACAGCTTTTTTAAAGCGTAGTTGCGTATTATTAATTGCGATCGCATTCCCATTAACAAACTTTGCCGAACCAAAAAACACATCAACGCCAAGATTGCGAAATCGCTCGGCAGAGTCGTGGTGACTAATACCAGCACGGATTTTCCGCATTCTTTCCATGACTGCTGCAAAGTCAATATCAATGTGGCTGGGTGGATTAATGCCAAAGGGAGTCGAGTCACGCATATCCGCAACAACCCGTGACGAACGAATCACACATTTAGAAGGAACACAGCCGACATTGAGGCAATCACCACCCATCAAGTTTTTTTCAATCAAGGCGACTTTTAACCCCAATCCCAAACCTGCTGCCCCTGCCGCCACAACTAGTCCTGCCGTTCCTGCCCCAATTACCACCAGATCGTAAATAGCGGCTGGTTGAGGATTTATCCAATCTAGGGGATGAACGTTGGCGATCAAATCACGATTATAAGCATCCACAGGCTGGATGAAATCTTCATAGCGATCGCTTGAATATGCTTGGGATTGAGTCATGATTTGATACTGTTGATTAAATTAAGTAAAACGAATCAATAAACTTGTGAAAAGGGTTACTTCGCGACACTTTTCACAAGTTTATTGATTCAGGTTTGAGCGCAAAATGCTGTAGTTCAAGTATAAGCACAGGATAAAAAATCAAAAAATAGAACGCTAAATCAGCCTAAAAGTTTTATCCAGCAGCCATTTTAGGCTTGAAAGCTAAAGTCGTTACTGGGAGGATATTTCAAGTTTTTTGTCCTGTACTTAGATTTTTCATTTAAGTACAAAGCGCGTTGTAAAGTCAGTCCAGAACTAATCTGGATTTTAGTAGTATATTGAGAATAAATTGACGTGAGTAATGCGAATTGTGAAAATTTGTGACGCTGCTGGAAAAAGCAAAAGCTTAATATAGGTAAAATCATGAGGGATAAATTTTAAAATACGAGATTTTAAAATTTATTCAATAGATATAGGGTTTTGCGGTAGTTTGAGGTTAGATCGATGTTTTGTGCCGCATTTGCGTATGAATCATAAGTTATCCTGCTTAGTTCACAGGCTGTGGCGGTAGTTTAAAAAACGTGTAAATGGGTTTGGCGAAGATCGCGGTAAAGAACCCATGCGAATCAGCTTCTTTATAAGTAGTGTGAATTGTTAGACTATGAGCTTTATCCAAAAATTTTTCACGTCAATTTTGCCTGCTTCGTGGGCGAGGTCAATGGAAGCGGATTCGCGCCGATGGTTTATGAAATGCTTGGAATGTGATTTTGAAGAATCATATTGGGATTTGGGTGGAATTCGCCGGAAGGCGGCGGGCAATTCAAGAAATTTGAGGAGATGCCCGAACTGTGGGAAAAGGTCTTGGCATCTGACTTACAAAATAGAGAAGGAAAACCAATAAAAATCAGCACAATCATCGAAATGGTTGGCACAATTGCAGTAAGCAGTTCGAGATTAGGCAAGCATAGCGAGTCTATTTTCGACTTTTGTGCCGACAGCGAAAGGGCGATCGTAAAATAATTGTGAAGCGATCGATGTATAACACATCATTGGAGCGGACAAGATTGTAAAATTTAGGTGTTGAGTTGCGGGGTGATCGCTTGCCGCTCAATTAAGCCGTTATCCTGCTGAGGTGAGAGATTCTATGTGGGCCTATGATTTCGAATGTGATAAGACGATGGCGGAGATCATCTCGACTCTCAACGAGTCAGGGCCGTGGGAGTGGGTGTGGAGGGATAAGGACGCCTTCGGACCGTACATCTCTTCCGTGCCCCTCGAAGGCGTGCGCGCCAGGATATACGACCTCGACGGTTACTACAGCAACGGGCCGACATATACAGCGGACTTCAAGCTGGGGGGTGGGTATAAGACCGAGAGGGCAGCGATTGATAACGTCTTTAGCGATTTGCTCTGCAAGTTGGCGGTGCGCAACGTGACGAAAGGCGAAGGCTACGATTAAGCCCGGCGGCCTAACAACGTCATGCAGCGGACGCGCATCCAGCGTGTCTATCATCATCAAAGGCTCGTGCGCGCCGCTGATTAGAACCGTTATACCGAATCGACACGCCCGTTAAAGCTGTCTTTTTTTAGACGAAAATAGGCAAGCAAAAATGGTTGACTTCGTTGTTTAGTTCCGAAAGGTTATTGGCGATCGCAAAGATAAATAATAGTTAAGCGATCGCCATTACTTAAAGCCAATTCTGATACTTGGGGCAATCTCATTAGCTGCAAAATTTCTTCTTCACCTGCTTCCAAAACTTCTGCTTGAAAATTGCAATAGAATCTCAAAAATGAGGATTTGCTGAGCGATCGCTTAAATATAAAGCACTTTAAATGATGGATACTGGAAAATTGCAAAATCTTAGGCTTTGAGCATAAACCATATTTTACGAAATTACGATGAATATAATCGTAATATAGAGATTCATTGTTACCCAAAGTTATAATGGCACTGTAAATTAACAACACAAAAGCTATGGCAGTTCGTCAACGGCGTTACAGCAAAGAAGAATTAGCTCGACGTGGGCAAGAACTCTATGAATCTAGCATTCGGCAGCAAGTAGAATTGGACAATACAGGCAAAATCGTAGCGATTGATATTGAAACTGGAGCCTTTGAACTCGCCGATCATGTTTTGCCAGCAACCAACCAATTGTTCAAGCGATACCCTGATGCTCAACCTTGGGTTATCCGCATTGGACATCGTGCTGTTTATCACTTTGGCTCACGGAGTTTGGTGAAACCTAAATGATGCAGGGAGTTGTGAATCGACATTGTGAGGCAACACTTCCATTGGTTGTTGGTAAATCGAACGAGCAAAGGCAAGTTATCGACGCAGTCATTGATACAGGGTTCAACGGATTTCTGACATTGCCATCCTCAATCATTACTGCTCTTGATTTACCGTGGAACGCTTCCGATATTGTTACTTTGGGTGACGGTAGCGAGACTCTGTTTGATCTGTATTCAGTAACAATTATTTGGGATGGACAGTTTCGGGAAATTGATGTTGCTGAGTCAGAGACCGATCCTTTGATTGGAATGTCACTACTCTACAAGTATGGATTGCGAATAGATGCAGTTGAAGGAGGTATCGTGAGGGTTGAAGCGCTATGACTCAGTAAAAAGTTATCGGTGAAAGCCCTCTAACACTGCGTTGGAGCCGACATTTCAAAAGTGCGATCTGTGAAAATCCAAGTTTGACTGCGGCTCAACTTCACCGTTCTGCCAAGCTGATACGCCCGATGAGATTGTCTATTTCTAGCCGAGACTAGACAAGCAAAAATGGTTGGCTTCGTTGATGAGTTCTGATAAGTTATTTGCGATCGCAAAGTCAAATAATAGCACTGTTGGATAATAACGACTAGAATCGCTGAAACCCGCACAGAAAATAGCTTTCAAGCCTTTTGATTAAATGTCCTTGAAACTTTTGCCCAGACTAGGTTACAAGACTTTTTGATTTCCCAACAGGGCTAATTATTAAGCAATCGCCAATCATTGATCGCTTTTATTGCTAAGCACTAAGTACGAGACAAAAAGATTTGAGAAGCGATACAAAGTATCGCTTCTCAAATCTTCTTGGTGTACCACCAAGCCCATGCGATGAGTACTGCTTGCAGTGGCAACCGCCCCCATCGTAATAAGTCTGAGTCGGGAATTCCATCCATTTGAATACGATTAACTGCCATGTTGATATTGGCAGGAAATACAGCAATGAATAGGGCGATCAATCCCCATGCTGCTGCTTGACTGACTGGGGGAACTAACAAGCCAACTCCACCTAAAATTTCAAATACGCCACTAATGTAAACCAAAGCTAAAGGATAAGGTAAAAAAGAAGGAACGATCTTCACAAAGGGATCGGGCGTTACCCAGTGAAGTGTCCCTGCGGTGATCATGAATATCGCAAGCAAGACCCGTAAAACTGATTTAATTGTGAGCATATCAAAATAGTGTTAATTGTTGCGGTGGCGGAGTTAGATCATTCCAAGGCAATGCTGGCACTGGAACATTTGCTTTTTCTAACATTTCCTGAAAATATTTAGCATTGTGTGGCGATCGCTCTTCAATAGGACAATGTACAAAAAAGTAAACTTGGGTTCCATTCACTAACCAGTCTTGCAAATAAATCACCCATTCTTGCCAAAAGCGAATATTTAGATCGCGATCGGGATGGCTAATAAAACGCACAATGCTAAAGGGGGCTGTCACCATAGGTTGCAAAGGTAAATTTGGCTTGCGACGTTCCTGCTGCACAGGTAGCGACAATGCGGGATCAATTTCATCACCTAAGGGCAGATCGTATATTGGTCGAGAATCGAGTAACACTCGTCCAATACCAAGATTTTTTAATAGTGTATTGAGGCGATCTCTGTGAGGCGCTCTAAACCAATCACCATGACGTACTTCCAGAGCAATTTGATAGTTTTTTGTCGGTAAAGCGCTGAGAAAACTTTCTAAATCAACAAAATTAGCGGGGCTATAGCTCGGCGGCAGTTGAACAAATACAACCCCTAAGCGATCGCCAAATCCAGACATTAAACCTAAAAAATGTAACGCCTGATCCAGATAAGGCAGGAGCAAACCATTATGGGTTAACTGTTTTGGGAAC
Source organism: Pseudanabaena sp. (assembly GCA_003249035.1). GTDB lineage: Bacteria > Cyanobacteriota > Cyanobacteriia > Pseudanabaenales > Pseudanabaenaceae > Pseudanabaena. The sequence continues at coordinate 82,987 of QBMK01000008.1, read as the reverse complement.
TTTGGACAAAACTTAAAATTTGCGGGAGTATCCTTTGCCCAGCGCTCAACAGTCTGGCGATCGGGCAGCACATAAAAAGTTGAATTTACCTCTACCGCCGCTAGGCGATCGCTATAGAGCTGTAAAAACTCCGTTGAGCGACTACCCCTAGGATAAAAATCACCAACCCAACCTTTATAAGCCCAAACCGCACAGCCTAAATAAAATTTAAAGTCCATATTTTTTAAACCGAGAGAATCAAATACCTGCTATAGCAATGCAAGAGATGGCTAGGACAAATCAAAACCCAAAAGATGAGTTGCGGCGAGAAGCGCCGCAACTCATCTTTTGGGTTTTATGTCATAAGCAAAACTTACATGGCTATATGAGCTAATTCTGCTCTCAGACTGGAACAACGACATTAATTCTAGATTGATTGAGAGAGTGCCACTTAGAACACAGTTTCTCAATCAATCTAGTCTCATAAGTGAATCAGCCTTTTTACATATGAATATATGATAAGAAAATGATTGTTCTATAAGTATAAACTATGCTAATTTGTCCCAAAGTTTCTTAATACAGGGAATCAAATATGCAGCATTCAGTTGACTTAGATAAAGAGCAGATAACCATTCCCTTGAATGGCGTTGAATCAAATATGCAGCATTCAGTTGATTCAGATAAAGATCAGACAATCACTCCATGGTATGGCAAAGTTTTGCGTATTCGAATTGTCAAAACTTTAGAGTTTGTTCAAGACGTTATTGCGATCTCTCTCTGTATTGGGCTGTTTTGCGTCATGGTGCTGCAACTTAAAGAGATTTTTCAGTCTTTATTAACTACCCTGCGCTTTCATGACATAACAGCAGATATTTTATTTATCCTCATTTTAGTGGAATTATTTCGGCTATTAATTATTTATCTTCAAGAGCAGCGAGTGTCGATAGGAGTTTCGGTAGAAGTTACTATCGTTTCCGTATTGCGAGAAGTGATTGTTAAAGGATTGCTAGAAGTCGAATGGAAGCAAGTTATGGCTACCTGTGCTTTTTTAATTGCTTTAGCTCTTCTATTAGTGGTTCGGGTCTGGCTGCCACCTACTTTTGAAGGCGTTGATCCTCAACAAATAGCCTCCTCACGACGCAAGGAAAAAATAGCTGCAGAATAAAACCTACCCAATAAAATAGGGGCGCAATGCGCCCCTATTTTATTAGGTAAAAGAAAACAGGGGCGCAACGCGCCCCTGTTTTCTTTTACCTAATTTGGTTAAGTAGCTGCTTAATTGTTTTGATTAATTCGGGTGGATGATAGGGCTTAGTTAAGTAAGCATCTGCCCCCTGCTTCATGCCCCAGTACTTATCAAATTCCTCACTTTTGGTTGTACACATAATTACGGGTACATTCTTCGTAGAGGCATTACTTTTGATCCAACGGCATAATTCGTACCCATTCATTTGAGGCATGACTACATCCGTAACAACGAGATCGGGAGTAAAAGCTTTGAGCTTTTCAACTGCCTCAGCACCGTTATTGGCTTCCGTAACTTCTATACCGTGTTGTTTTAAATGTGCTGAGACCATCTCCAACACCATCGGACTATCGTCCACTACGAGGACTTTTACCATGACTGCTTTCCTTGTTTTCCAGTTGTGCGTTAGCGTAAATCGTCATTAAAGCTCAATACCCTTGAGGATTAAGACAGTTTAGAACGATAAATTGCTAATGCAATCATAAAATTTCTAAAACCTTAAAAGTAAGATAAGGCTAAGAATATTGCCTAATCAACATTAACCGTTTTTTTGATTGGATGTTTAAAGAGTTATTAATTCAACTCGATTTAACCAATAAACAATATTAATGAAATACATTGATATTCTTGACAGTATATCAGAATGCATCTTGGTTAGAGTGCTATGGCAATGGTTACGGTTGAAGGTTTGGGCAAAATTTATAATATTGCTGTCAAAGATTCGGGACTATTTGGCACTATTAGACATTTCTGGCATCGTCAATATCGGTCGATCGCGGCGGTTAAAGATATATCTTTCGAGATCGCATCGGGGGAAATGGTTGGCTTTTTGGGACCAAATGGCGCAGGTAAGACCACAACCCTAAAAATGCTGACAGGCTTAATTCATCCTTCATCGGGGCATGTCCAAGTAGCAGAGCATATACCCTTTCGGCGAGAGACAGGCTTTTTACAAAAAATTACCTTAGTCATGGGGCAGAAGCAGCAGTTAATTTGGGATCTTCCTGCCCTAGATTCTTTAAGGATGAATGCGGCGGTGTATGACATTCCTGACAAAATTTTTAAACATCGACTAGGTGAGCTCACAGAGATGCTTTCTCTTGAAGGTAAGCTTTCACAGCCATTGCGAAAGCTCTCTCTCGGTGAACGCATGAAAGCAGAATTATTAGCGGCTTTGTTGCACCAGCCCCAAGTTCTATTTTTAGATGAGCCAACCTTGGGCTTAGATGTAAATGCGCAGGCAAGCGTACGGGAATTTTTGCGGGAATATAATCAGCGCTACCAAGCGACAATTTTGTTAACGAGTCACTATATGGCAGACATTACGGCTTTATGTAAGCGGGTATTGCTGATCCATGAAGGAGGGCTAATCTATGATGGCAGTCTCGAAGGACTGCATAATAATTTTGCGCCTTATCGGGAAGTGCGTGTGGAGCTAGCTCAACCGATTACCGATCCCGAAAGTTTACAGAAATATGGTCAAATCTTAAATATTGATGGTCAAGCAGTTTGTTTTTTAGTGCCGCGAGAAAAATTGACTAAGGTGGTTTCCCAAATTCTTGCCGAATTAGAAATTCTAGATCTTTCGGTAAATGAACCTGCGATCGAAGAAGTGATCGGTCGTGTATTTCGTGCAGGTAGTGTTTAGGATGAGCGGTGCAGATCACTCATCTTAATACCAATTCACAAAAGTGTGACAACACTTTTGTGAATTAAAAATCAAGCCCAGTAAAGGTTTTAAAAACACAAAATGGCGTAGCCATTTTGTGTTTTGGTATTAGTTGAGATATTTAGCAATTTCGGCAATTGTAACAGGCTCAGCCTCAGCCGATGGACTTGGTATATCCACAACGATTAAATAGCCATCGATTTTCCCTTTGCCCACAGAATTTAAAGCATTGAGAATTTTTGGCATATCAGCTTTGATCAAACTACCGCGATTGTCGTAGATTTCTAGCGCCGATAAACAGCCAAGTGTGGCGTTCCATTCAAAGTTTTTGGTGTTTACCACTGCGGATTTGGTGCGAAAAAAATCGATCGCTGCACCACTTCCATGAATCCGAAATAGCGATCGCCCTACATTACCAGCCCAAAAAGTTTGTTGGATCGGCGTATAAGTTCGCCATGATGGAGGAAAAAGCGCTTGATAGGATTGGAGATTGCCCGTAAATTTACCTTTTTGATTTGGCAAAAAAGCATTAACGCCATCCTCAAACGGCACAAATAAGTTCACTAGCGAAAATTGTCCATAGGCATGAAAGTACTCATCATCCGGTTGAAGTGAGACTCCTTCCATGCGATATAGACCTTGGGGTGTGCGCCCATTTGTAAAGTACCAGTCGAGATTTCGTAAAGACTGAAGTAATAATTGCGCTGACCAAAGTTGATTACCTTGCTTTAAAAATTTACCGTTGCGATCTTTAATTACCGACAAACATAAAATATCGCGATTAGGACGGCAGAAGACATACATATGCGCCTGTTGAGGAGCAACGTTCCATTTCAATAAATCCTCAAGATTGGGAATTGGTGTTGATGTCTCTATCGTTTGGCGATCGCTAGGAAAATTTTGCAGCGTTGCTCGCAAATGGAGATCTTGTTGCCATTTAGGAAAGCGCTGTTGCACCTTCAGCTTTAGTTTGGCGAGTTGATTAGAGTCATCTGTATTTGAGGATTTAGCAATCGCTGATAGAGATAGCGCTATCCATTGAGAATCATCGCTAGAAATAATTGTGCGTATAAAATACGGTTGCAGTTTGCCATAAATCGCAGGCTTGAGTGTATATAGCTCAACGCCTACCTGCATTGCCGTATCAATAATTCCCTTTTGCGGATCGGTTAAATTCGCTTCCGTTGTCATCTGCAAAATATTTTCTAGGGCTTGGACTGCGTAGGGTTCTTTGATCGCTAAAACGCCGATCGCCCATAGTGATTCTTGCCAATGTCCAGCGTTACTGTCGGTGACAGGATATTTCTTGAGATCAAATCTACTTGGATGCGCTTTTTGCTGTTGGTCTAGTATTTGAGCATTTCTGGCACTTGCCGTGGCTTTGGTCTGATAAGCACGAATCTGCGGAGTCTGGGCTTTAACTGGTTGAGGTGGATTAACAGCAACCCAAAATGCGATCGCTGCTATGGCACTAGATATGAGTTGATACATAATTTCTTTTTGCAAGAAAATAGGAAAAATGCTTTTGCACTTTCCCTATTTTAGTATGGAGCTAAGCGGATTCGAACCGCTGACCCTCTCAATGCCATTGAGATGCGCTACCAACTGCGCTATAGCCCCAAAAAGTCGCTAATTTATTAGCTTGTCTATATTCGCGCAAATTGAGATTTATGTCAAATGCGATCGCCACAAAAATTAAAACAGCGAAAGCTTATTGCCCAATGCAACTTTTTTGTCGTTTTTGCATTTGAGTAATTTCAGTCTGTTGAAAACTAAGAATCTCTTGAGCCATTTTAGGAACTTCAGGACGTTTGGACTTCACGAAAGTATGTAACGATTTTTTAACTGATAGGCTTAGAGCTCTCCATTATCTATAGCAATGAAAGAGATAGCTAGGACAAATCAAAACCCAAATAAATGAAGGCGGTGCTTCGCGCCGCCTTCATTTATTTGGGTTTTATGTCCTAAGCAAAACTTGCATTGCTATACCTGATAAATTGCGAAGCTAATTATGTTTAGATAACTTGTTAGAGGAATCAAGTAAAAACCAAGCAAGATGTTCCAGCATAAATGGCAAACCAGTAGTCTTGATAAGCTAAAAAAAACTCGCAAATTTGCAAAGTTAACAGTTTATCTGAGTATATTTTTTGTATTCATATTTATCACTGCCTGCAACCAGAATGTTTCTTCCACAAGTAATTCTGTGGATAACATTCGGATTGGGGTGGCTCTTGCACAGACAAGTAATATAGCCTTACTCGGACAAGAATCAGTTTCTGGTGCAAAAATTGCGGAAGAGTATTTCCAAGCTAATCACAGCTTTAATAATCTGCCAATTAAGCTGATCTTCCAAGATACAGGTGGGGATGAAGCTGGAGCTATCAATGCTTTTCAGACTTTAATCGCTACAGATCGAGTCGTAGGCATTATCGGCCCTTCATCTTCTCAACAAGCCTTTAGTGCTGACCCAGTCGCCGATCGCGCTCAAGTACCAGTTATTGGCCCTTCAAATACGGCTAAAGGTATTCCAGAAATTGGTAAGTATATCTCTCGTGTCTCAGCTCCCATTTCTCAAGTAGCTCCCACAGCAATAAAAGCTGCATTAAGGCTCAATCCCAATTTACAGAAAGTAGCGATTTTCTATGCTCAAAACGATGCATTTACTAAATCTGAAACTGAAATATTTCAACAAGCAGTTAAAAACGAACGACTAAACTTAATAACTACTCAGAGATTTCAAACTACCGATACTGATTTTCAAATTCAGGCTACCAATGCGATCAATTTAAATCCAGACCTAGTAATTATTTCAGGACTGGCTGCTGACGGAGGCAACTTGATCAGGCAAATTCGTGAACTAGGCTACAAAAAAATCATTGTGGGTGGCAATGGATTAAACACCTCTAATATTTTTGCAGTGTGTAAAGCACTGTGTGACGGCGTTCTGATTGCCCAAGCCTACAGTCCAAATTATGATAGCGAAATTAATCGTACCTTTCGCACCATGTATCGCGCTCGATATCTAAAAGAACCGCCTCAATTTAGCGCTCAGGCATTCTCAGCTGTACAGGTCTTTATGGAAGCATTACAAACTCTAGAGCGTTCGCATAAAGTCAGGCAAATGCCCTTGCCAGAGCTACGTACTGCGCTCAATCAACAAATACTCGCAGGGAAATACAATACGCCTCTAGGAGAAATCTCTTTTACAAGTGATGGTGAAGTAATACAGAAAAATTTTTATGTAGCTCAGATTGAAATGCAAGATGGAGAGCGCGGCAAATTCAACTTTCTTGCGGAGTAAAAATCATTCCTTCAATATTGGCGAATAAAGGAGTAAAAATGCACTTAGTCAACTTGTAAAATCAATTCTTCAGGAATTGACACCCAAACACTAAACTGGTCTGCATCGGGTGCAATTAATACGGCTATACCTAAATCTAGATCCCTTCTACATTCCGCGATCGCTTCACTAAGCGAATTACAAACGATATGATCTACAAAGGTTTTACCTAGAAAAACAATCGCTTTTTCCTTGCCAAAAATGGTATTGATAACAATCAAGCGAACTTGGTTTAGTGAATTGAGGATCATTGCTTTTTCCGTTTGATATGATTTCTCTATAGGATTAGTATCCCGCTCTATCAAAGGTTAGATTGCGATCGCGAATCGATGCTTCTGTGATATTGAGGGTGCTTAAATGCGATCGCTATCACAATTAGATAAAAAAGCGTCTTAATGGATTGAGTCTTGGATTTCAAAAAGCAAAAAAGATTGGCTGTATAGGTGTTTCGGGGAGATCAAACATGATATGCGGCTCAATGCTTTAAATGATAGGTGTTTCAGATGTCGAAGACCTCCGATGCTAAAACTATCGCACATCAGTTCATTTCAGCCATTTAAGCTAATACAAAAGCACAAAATAGCTAAGCCATTTTGTGCTTTTGAAATCCTTGCTGGGTTTGGGTTTTAATTCACTTGGCAAAGCAAGGCTAAAAGATGACTTAAACTTCGAGCCACTTGTCTATGAGTCCGCGTGGAGGGGTAACTTCTATTCTTTTTTGGTGAATATCCACAAAAGGAGCAATCACTTCTACAAAAGGAATAAGTTCTATTTCATTATTGTCGAGATTGCGTACTTCTAATAGATCATTTCCTGCAGCAATAATACTGATTACTTCCCCTAATAGCTTGCCCGTCGGTTGATGATAAACATTGCAACCTACCAAATCCGCGATCATATACTCGTTATGTCCTAGATGTGGGCGATCGCTTGTCGGGATAAACATCACATAATTACGCAGCGATTCGGCGCGATCGCAATCATTAATCCCTTCTAGGCGCACCACAAATAAATTCTTTTTACCAGCAATTTCTCGCCCCGATAGCATCATGATCTCTTGTGGCTCATCTGTCTCCGAAGCAGCAATCCAGCGCTTACCAGAATTCACAAAGCGCTCAGGAAAATCTGAATAGGATAATATTCGCACCTCGCCTTTCAGCCCCTGAGGAGAGACAATTTTGCCAATCATTAACCAATCTTCAGCCATATATTTCATCCTTGGTTGTCAAATTCTTGCTTTGCAAGAATTTGACAACTTATAACATTCTTTCTATTTGTTCTAATACGGCTAGCGCAGCTGCTCGTTCTGCTTCTTTTTTGCTAGAAAAATTTCGCAAACTCTGACCATATTAGCGATCGCCAACATATACTTTAGACGCAAATTTGGACGTATGATCGTTTCCACATACTTTTGCGCAAGCGTAGAGAGGCAAAGTATGACTGATAGGCTTAGCTTAATACCTTCCTGATCTATGCATCGCTATATATCCAAACATAAGAAAGGGGACGCATAGCGTCCCCTTTCTTAATGTCGATTTACAGAATTAGGCTAAGCAAAAAATCTGTGGTCATGCTTTTTAAAAATTAGTCTTCGTAAAGACGGCACTCAGCTGCTTCAGGATTATCGTCACAATAAACTTCGAGAGAGTTCTTACCCTTTGACTGCTTTTGGTGAGACGACTCAGCTTGGAGCTCTTCAACTGCATCCCAAGCAGCAGCACATTCCTTGGAGTTAGTACCACTAACTTCGCAGGCTTCTCTAGCTTGTTTTAATTCTTCTTGGATCTTCTCTGTAATGTTGCTCATGTATTTCTTTAAACTATCTATAACTTAGATATTAACAGACTGAGGCTAGCTAGCCATCATGCGTCAGGAGTAGGAACATAGTGGTAAAGGTTTAGCTAAGTCCTAGAGCCGATGGCAGCATTCCTGCGAGAATAATAAAGCCGATCCAGACGTTTTGGCCAAAGGCTTTTTGATATAAATCACTGGGAATTTTAGCTTGATTCAGTCTGTAACATTGCCATATCCATATTACTCCTGCCGTCAAGCAAGCAAAGTAGTGTGCGTAACCAAGTTGAATCTCCCAACCCAGCCAAATCAAGCATCCAAGGGCGATCGCTAAAAATACAGCGATCGCAAATGTTACATAACTTCCAAAAAAGATAGCGCTAGACTTAACTCCAACTTTAAGATCATCAATGCGATCGCTCATTGCATAAATTGTATCAAAGCCCATTGTCCAAGCGATTACAGCTATCCACAACTCCCAAGCATGACGGTCAAGTCCTCCAGTAACTGCACTCCAAGGAATCAGAACGGCAAATCCCCAAGCGATCGACAGCACCAGTTGTGGGACTGGAAAAAAGCGCTTGCAAGCAGGATAAATAGCAATCACTGGGACGGCAGCAAAGCACAGACCAAAACTCAGTGGACTGAGATAGGTAGATAGTAAAAAAGCACATAGCCCCGAAACTAACAAAACTGCGATCCCCACTTGAATTGACAAAGAGCGATCGGCTAAAGGTCGGTTTTTGGTGCGATCGACTTGCGGGTCAATATCACGATCCCAAAGATCGTTAATCACGCAACCTGCGGCGCTAGTTGCTAAGCTGCCAAGGATCACCACGCCCAGTAAGTCAAGAGGCGGTAATTGATGTTGGGTTTTGGCGGCTGCAACTGTTGCCCAAAGCGCAGGCAACATCAAAATTAATCTTCCTGCGGGTTTGTGCCAACGCAAGAGACGCACGATCTTTTGAAATGTTGATTCGTTATTGGTGAGGCTCGTGGTCATATTCAATGCTTATTGAGTTGAGTCTTTTGGAGTAACTATATTTTAAGCAAGGTTGCTGATTACAGTACTGAAAGTAAGTTGAAATCAAGAATATATGGGCATCTGGCATTATTTGCCCTTGCAAATCAAGTATTAGGTAAATGGGGCAAAGTCAGCGATCGCAAAAAGTCTAACTACTAACCTGACCAACAAATAAATAAGGCAGCAAATTGCGCCGACTTTTTTGTCAAATGTGCTAGTATCTATAGCCTGTAGGGGAATTAGCTCAGTTGGTAGAGTGCTGCGATCGCACCGCAGAGGTCAGGGGTTCGAGCCTCCTATTCTCCATTTTTTTTGTAGTAAGGGTAACCCGATGACTATTAGTCCCATGTCTTCTACAAAGGAGATTGCCCCGTTATTTGTGAATAATGCTGCGGTATTACCAAATATTAGTTGGCAAACCTATGAAGCGCTGCTGACCGACATGGGCGAACATCGCAATATTCGTCTAGCCTACTATCAAGAAACTTTAGAAATCAAGATGCCATTAGAACTACATGAAGCGATAAATCGCATCTTAGAAAGACTAATTGTGGCACTGACCGAAGAACTAGGCTTAAATGTTAAAAGCTTCGGTTCTACAACATTTAACCGCAAGGATTTAGGAGTAGGCGTAGAGCCAGATTCTTGTTTTTATATTCAAAACGCTCACCTAGTTCATAGATTTAAAATTGATATATACAACGATCCAGCTCCTGATTTAGTCGTTGAAGTTGATCTTTATAGCTCTAGAGATCGTAGATTTTATATCTATCAACAGTTGAGCGTGCCTGAAATTTGGCGATACAACAGGACAGGGATAAAAATTTATACCTTGCAAGATGATGAGTATCTAGAGCAGGAATATAGCTTAACTTTCCCAATTATTTCTAGCGCGATTTTAGATGCTTTTTTGAAGCAGGCAGAGTCAATTGATGACAATGAATTAATCCGTAATTTTAGAACTTGGCTACAACAACAGCTAAATCAAGAATGATTTTGATTCAACCAAGGTTTAATCGTTCAGGCTAAAAGTTAGATAAAAAAATAATTAGAGCTTGATTTTGTTCGTCAGTACCAACTGTAATGCGTAGCTTGTCAGCTAGCCCAGCTTGATTGAAATAACGGACTAAAATTCCAGATTCTTTAAGTTTTAAATAAATCTCTTCAGCACTACCTTTTGGTGGAGTAGCAAGCACAAAATTACCGTGAGACTCTAGAACCGTATAGCCAAGATTTTTGAGATCTAAAGTAAGTTTAGTGCGCGAGATTTTGACTTTTTCAGCGCAGTTTTTTTTGTATTCTTGATCGCGCATGGCTGCTGTGCCCATAGCGATCGCGATCGCATCAATGTTGTAGCTATCTTTGACTTTAAATAGTCCCGACAAAAGTTTAGGATTTGCCACACCAAAACCTAAACGCAAACCTGCAAGCGAATAACCTTTCGACAAAGTCCGTAACACGATCACATTGTCAAACTCTCGCACCAAAGGCAACGCCGAATATTCGGCAAAATCGACATAAGCCTCATCAATTGCCAAAATACCTGAAACTTGTTGGGCAAGTTTGCGTAAATCTTCCAATGGGACTGAATGACCTGAAGGGCTATTAGGAGAGGCAATAAAGGTTACCGCCCCATTTGCCGCTTCAAGCTCAGAAATCGGCAACTGAAAATTTTCTCCATAGGGGACTTCGACTATTTCAGCAGGCTGCATCGCTGACAAAGTGCGGTAAAGAACATAGGTTGGCATTGGGTAGACAACTTTGCGATCGCGCCCTTCCGCACAGGCCCGAATCAAAATATTTAAAACATCATCACTACCATTGCCAACAATTACCCAATCAGATGGCACATCTAATACATCACTTACAGCTTGGCAAAATTCATGGGCAAAGGGGTCTGGATAGCGCCGCAGAGAATCACTATCAATATTTTGTAAAGCGGCGATCGCCTTCGACGAAGGTGGATAGGGATTTTCGTTGGTATTTAGTTTAATGACTTTGATGCCAGACTTTGGCTGCTCGCCCGGAACATAGCCAGTCATAGCATCAACGGCAGGGCGGAAATAACTCATTGGAAAAAGTAAAATGTAAAAATTTAGGTCAGGTTTTTTATTGTATCGCGATCGCCTTAGTGGTTATATTGCTTCGCGACTAATGAATGGATGCGAAGCGATCCTTTACATTAGGTTTTATCTCGAAATATTGGTAAAACTTCGTTACAAAATGCCTCTGTTGCCTTGGAGCGATAACGATTAGGATTACGAATTTGCAATAACATCCGCTTAATTACCACCCCATCAATGCGGACTTGCTGCAAAGCTCCCATTTGCAACTCTTTTTCGATCGCTGTTATCGACAAAAATGCTGCCCCTAATCCCGCCTGTACCGCATTTTTGATCGCCTCAATCGAGTTTAATTCCATTGCGATCGCCAGCTGGCGTGGATCAACGCCACTATCGAGCAGCACGCGATCGATCGCCTTACGAATCGTTGATTGTGAGTCAAGAGTTATAAATTGCAATTTATACAACTCCTCAATCGGTAAAGCCCCCACCTGAGCAAGTGGATGAGAAGTCGGTAGAATCAGCGCCAGTTCATCTTCGGCATAGGGTGTAATCTCTAAGGAGTCCAGTAAATCCGTAGGGATTTCTCCGCCAATAATCGCCAAGTCCACTTGTCCATTAGCAACACTCCATGCAGTTCGCCTTGTAGAATGGACATGAAGTTGAACCGAGACTTCTGGGTATTTCTTGCGAAATAAGCCGATCATTTGTGGCATTAGGTAGGTTCCTGTCGTTTGACTAGCACCTATGATTAGAGTCCCACCATTTAAATTTTGTAAGTCATCAATAGCACGACAAGTCTCTTGGCAGAGGCTTAAAATGCGATCGCCATAGGAAAGTAATAACTGTCCTGCCTCCGTCAACTGCGCTCTTCGACCACCGCGATCAAACAAGGGCACATCTAGCTGTCGCTCTAGGTGTTGGACTTGCAAACTAACGGCGGGTTGGGATACATATAAACTATCGGCGGCACGTTTGAAGCTACCCTCAGCAGCGATCGCCTTGAGAATGCGTAATTGGTCTAGGGTGAACGGTATATCGATCATAGAAGCAGCGTGAGAAAGTATGAGTCGGGAGGTTATTCAAGATTTTTTAGATTTAGAGGGAGTTGTGGAGAAGATTCCTCACACAACGTCTTATGTGTCCTGAATTTATAAGGATTAATGCTGTTTAGAGCAAGCAAAGCACTGCATTGATTCAAGGCGTAATGCAATCATCTGAATGAATCTGAATCAAACACTTACATACAACACAGTCGCATACTTTAAGCTCTTATTTAGCTTGGCAACGCAGCATTCTTTGCTAAGTTCAAAGTTGAAGGCTATCAACCCAAATATAAAGACCCAAGCAGCAGTTAAAGATCAATTTAAGATGTTGTAATTAAACTTAGAATAGTTTTTAGCTCCGGCAATGGTTTCAGGCAAACCTCTTTTAACTATTTGATTTAGTGCAATTACCTAAGTATCAGTGAAAACTGATCCGCAAGAGTATAAGTTAGATAAACTTTTAGCCTATTTCAATAAGCTAAACCACTTTACAACTTAATATCTGGTAAAGCCTGAAACAAAATCATTGGAGCTTTAGTAGGCTAAACCTGAGCTAAAATTTGGTGCATGCAAAGCACCCGTGGGGCAAGAATATTTAATGCAGCCATAAAAAAAGACGTACAAAGTACGTCTTTTTTTATGGCTGCGAAGGCACGATGAGATTTATTTATTTACCGCCTGGTTTTAGCGCCAAGATTACTTCGACTTCAGCAGTATCTGAGCTGGGATAAGCCGCAGTTGCAGCCAAGCCACGGATAGATTCAATCAAGGCTTTTGCTTCAGGAGGAGTCTTCTCTTTCTCGGCAGGAGGCATAAAGCTTTGAACGATTTTCCATGTGCGATCGGCATCAATATAGAAGTAGCCAACATTGTTAGTAGGCAAAGTGCTAACTACTGACTTGAATGTAGGATCGGCATCGATCGCAGTTGCTGGCTTGGGCACGAATAGTGGCACGATTGGAGAAACGGTGATAAAAACTGTGTCTTTTTGGCTCCAACCATGAGACATGATCGCTCCAGCTCCAGTGACCGACCATTCTGTAACGGAGACTCCGCCGACATCTTTTTTGCTTACCTTGGCACCATTCTTAGAAGCAAAATCATCCAGTTTCTTAAGTAAGGATTCAGCCGCACCACGATTTGTGGTTTGAAGCATCAGTAAAGGCGCTAGTCCTTGAGTTTGTGCCAGAACTCCTTCTGGCTTGCCAGACACGGAAGAGAACGCAAACTCACCATCCATCCATCCAAAGATATCTTTGTCAAGGTCGAGAGCCAATGGGGAAGACTTTAGTTGAGTTCTAGATTCTTCGATGCCTTTCTTGACATCAGGGGTATTTTCGGCTGATTTGACAAATTGCTCCCACGAGTTCTTGATATTGAAGCCTGTGATTACGGCAAATGCTTGGGAAGGGATCTGACTGATCACCTTATTTGGTGAGTTCTTGAGTGCCGCAATTGCTGCAGGATCAAACTTACCGATCGCTTTGAAACGAATACCAGCATCATCAATACCAAAGCCCATATTCATAGACTTAACTTTTTTCAATTGCGCCATAGATTCTGGTGGAATTGCTTGGGCGTCAGGATTTAGAGCTGCCAGCTCAACAATTGACTCACCAAAATTAGGTATATAAAATTGGGCAACGGGATTTTTAAGCTTGAGGTCGTCGGCACTTGCCGAACTAGCTAAAGAAGCTTCACCCTTAAAGGTGTCGATCGCCTTCTGCGCTGTTTGTTCGCGAGGAGTAAAAATCAAGTAATCACCCACCATTGCTGTTGAAACGGCACTAGAACCTTCGCCAAATTGGGTGATTTTTACGCCCTTATGCTCAGATTGCTTTTCTTTTCCACCAGCCTTAGTTTTGATCTTCTCTGTCAAAAACTTCTCTGCCCCAGCCTTATCTTTGACCTCAACTACAACTAAAATATTTGGGACAGTTTGTGCTGCGGGAGCAGCTTTGTCTTGAACAAACTGAATCGAACCTGTATCGCTCATAGGCACATAGCGATTTTGAATGGCTGCTTGTGATTTGCTAGGCAGTATGCTAGCAGTCTTGCCAGAAGGTAAAAAGGCTAAAGTTACACTTTTACCGATCCAAGGCTTCACATCTTTTTCAAAGTCAAAGTCACCTGAAGCAAGCCCTTTTTTTGCATCAGCGATCGCATTATCGTAAAGTTTCTTGGTCTCTGGGGACATGAACTGCTCTATTTTGGATAAAGCTACACCATCAGTTGATACAGAAATTGCCATCAATGACAGTTTAGGGACAACCGAAAGTGTTCCTGCCGCACTTCCTGTAGGGAGCATGTTTGGCTTATTTAGAAAGAAATAAGCACCTATACCTCCAGCTACAACTACAGCAGCGCCACCAATAATTGGTAGTAAATTTGGTTTTGTTTCAGTCATGAATGCATACCTCACACTTCGCAATTTCAATATGACAGTATAGGGCTTAACTTAGAGACACCATAGACTCGATTCACCAATGTATTGTGAGTTCGGTCACATCACCCCTGTTCAAAGAACTATTTGATGCATGTATCAAATCCTTTATTTGCTTGTATGGTGATACTTTCGAGCAGATATTCCTATCGCAACCTAATTAATCTTGAATTGATAGAAAATCCCCCTAAAGGATGAGACTTAAAATTTCAGTAATTTAAAAAAATATTTTGAAGAGATTTGAAGTAACTCCAAGGGAAAAATGATCCATATAAAAAACCAAAATATGGCGGCGGGATATGCCCGCCGCCATATTTTGGGGATCAATTATTTTTTGCAAGTCTCTGAGTGAGAGTAGGGCGCATAGCATCCCACTCTCACTCAAAAGTCAAGCCATGCTGGAATAACTTGCCATGACTGATTAAGAGACTTGTCTAATATCTTGTAATTTGGCTCAAGTTTGCTGACTAATTTCCAGAATTTATCTGAATGATTCATATGTACCGTATGGCACAGCTCATGAATCAGCACGTATTCAACTACATTAGCTTCTAGGAAGAGTAGTTTGTAGTTGAGGCTAATATTGCGATTGCCAGAGCAGCTTCCCCATAGGGTCTTTTGACTTCTTACTGCCGTAGTGCGATAGGGCAACTTAGCTTGGATACTTACTTTGCGTAGCCAGCTAAATAAATGCTTTTCCGCCTTTTGCATCAACCACTGCTTCAGGAAAAATTTGCAAGCTTCGACATCAGCAACATTGCCATTTACAACTAGTTTTAGCGCAGATTTATTTTCTTGGATCGCAATCGCTCTTGATTTCGTGGGAGTCTGGCGATACTCAATCTGCCATTCTTCTCCAAGCGATCGCAGATTAATGCTGTCAGGTAACTCATGGGGAGCCTGTGACTGAAAAAAAGCCTCACGCTGATCGAGCTTGAGTTGATTGCGAACAATCCAATCGCGCTTTTTTTGGACAAGCTCAGGAACCTTCTGGCGATCATAATTAACAGGGATAACTACCTCTAAACCAGTTTCTACTGAAAGGGAAAGGCGAACAGATTTAGCGCGATCGCTTACACGTACAGTGTAGGCTGGCAAATCATCATTAATTACAGATTTAGAACTAGATGCCATATATTTCATCTTAAGCGTTAATCTTGAATCAAAATCGTGCCTGCAAAGCGCTCGTTTAAGAGTTCTCTTTCACGGTGAGCATTACTACGATTAGTATAAGTGCGCACTTGAATATATGATTTTCCTTTAAAAATAGTCACAAAAGCATCCGGGGCTAGCTTTCGTAATTGCTTTAAGGTGTTGGCATCTTTATTGGGAACTAGCACGCGATAAATCGTGGAAGTTGAACTTGTGGTGGGTTTAGTGGTTGGAGGATTTAGCGCTGGAGTTGTGGGAATAGAGCTATTGGGCGATGTCATGGGGGATGCGATCAGCGATGCGCTAATTACTTGAGCTGCTAGTCCTTGCCCTCTCAGCTTAGCGGCAATCTCATTAGCGCTCTGTTGACTTGATAGTGGCGCTGCCAAAATTACCGATCGATTATTAAATGTGGCAAGAAATGCACTCTTCCCAGATACAGCTTGCACCTGTTGAATTGCCATATTCGGTTCTTTGCTCAGTTCTACCAAAACCACAGATGCTTGTAAGTTGTTAGGAATATTATTTACTTTCGTTGAGAAAGAATGCACAACTGCATCTAAACCTAACGCACGTAATTGATTGGCTCGAAATGTAGAAGATTGGACAGTATCAAAGCCACCAAAAAACGTCATGGAGATATTTAGATAGCCACAGGGTATGGCAGCGATCGCGAGAAATTCTGGCAACTGAGGTAATCGGTTAGCTGGACGATCCAGTATGACAACATAGCGTCGATTAGTGAGCTGCGTGCAGTTGAGTGAAGAGATTATGGGCTGCGCGATCGTCATTGGTGGAGTGCCTAAGCTATCAGCTAGGGCAAGGCAAGTAACAAAAAAGCTGCTAGCGACGCAATGGGCTGCGATCGCGTATGAGGGTTTGATACTAAGTCTTAACGATTTCATGTTGTTAAATCTATTCTCCTTTTAGAGCCATTATTTTGATCGCCGATCATTTTTTTGCTCACCAGTTTGTCATCAATAGCTGAGATATACCACTATATGTCGTGAATTGTCATGAGTAGAGAAAAAATTCGGATAATCTTCAACAGCATATTAAACAAATTAGAGGCTGACTAAATTATCGCGATGAATTACAGTTTCTTCGCCCTCAAAGCCTAGTAATTTGGGGATATCTTCCGATTGAGAGCCGAGAATGCGAAGAATGTCACTGTTACTGTAATTTGAGATACCTCTAGCAATTTCCTTGCCATCCCGATCGCAAAGGCTTACAGACTCATTTGCCTCAAACTTTCCATCTACTTGCGTGATTCCCGCAGGCAATAGCGATCGCCCTTTACGAATAACAGCATTCACGGCTCCATCATCTAAAAACAACTTACCAAGCGGAACCATGCCATAGGCAATCCAGCGTTTGCGTGCATTGACCGTCTTCGGCTGAGCAGCAAATTGTGTGCCAAAGTTCTCCCCATTGAGAATTGCTGACAGACGATCGGGAAAAGCTCCTCGCGTGATCACCGTGCGAACTCCCGCAGCAGAGGCGATTCTAGCTGCATCAAGTTTCGTGGTCATTCCGCCAGTTCCCCATTGAGTTCCTCCTCCGCTTGCACCCAGCGATTGCTTCTCTCCGATCGCTTGTCTAAGTTCTTGAAGTTCTGAATATTCCACAAATTCAATTGGCTTTGCCTCAGGATTTTGGCGTGGATCGTCCGAATATAGGCGATCGACATCGGTTAATAGGAACAACCAATCCGCTTCAATAAGACTTGCCACCAGCGCCGAAAGGGTGTCATTATCGCCAAACTTCAACTCATCAACGGCAACCGTGTCATTCTCATTTACTATCGGCACAACTCCCATTTCTAGTAACTCATGGAAAGTTGCATGAACATTCATATAATGCTGTCGCTGGATCAGATTTCCGCGTGTTAATAAAACTTGGGCGACGGGTTGTTGCAACGATCCAAAAAAGTCATCGTAAATCCTGATCAAGCGTCCTTGTCCTACAGCAGCAACCGCTTGCTTCTTAGAGATCTTGCGGGGACGTTGCTTCAGTCCTAGTCTCCCGCAGCCAATCCCCACCGCTCCCGAAGATACTAAAACAACGCTATGTCCTTCTCGGCGCAGATGAACGATCTCTTCAACTAATTTGGCGATCGTTGCCAGTTGCAAATCCCCTGATTCGGGCTGACTAAGACTAGAAGTGCCAATTTTAATAACAATGATCTGCGGTTGCATTTATAAAAGTTAGGATAAAAAATCTAGCGATTTTTTATCCTAACAGGAAATCAAGATTTAATAACCGCTCGCGGCGAGGTCGGGATGAAAGCTCCCGACCTTCAGTCGATGCACTTCTGTTTCTATTACACCATTAGGATAAAGTCGCAAATGCCGGAAACCAGGGGGTTGGCTATCGATTTGGAACTTGTGGTTTTGGGGCTGAAACTGGATACAAGTGGAAGGTGTCACTAGACAGAGCACCGAGTTATGAGGCGTCTCATATATTTGGTCAAAGTCTTGATGAGCATGTCCATGTAAGACGGCTTTTATTTGCGGATGGCGATCGCAGATTGCCCAAAATTGATCTTGATTCTCCAAACAAATGTCATCGATCCATTGCGAACCTAGTGGCACAGATGGATGATGAAAAGCAATTAAGGTTGGGCGGTCGGGATAAGCGTTCAGATTGTCTTCTAGCCACGCTAATTCCGATCCTGACAAGTATCCATGTACTGCGCCAACGACAACGGAGCTAAGCAACAAAATCCTCCACTTTCCGGCATCTAGCGAACGGTTCAAATGGACATATTCACTAGGTAAATGCGTTTGCATTAGAGACAAATCATCATGATTTCCTGCTAAGCAGTAGGAATGAATCCCCAATTTATCAAGCGATCGCCGTAAACGCTCGTAGGATGAGGCACTCCCATCTTGAGTTAAGTCCCCCGTCAAAAGCAATAAATCAGTCTGTGGAAATGTTCTTTTAACATCACCTAAAACTTCTTGAAATGAAGCTTCAGTTTGAATGCCCACCAAAGAATTTTCGATATCTTCAAACAAATGAATATCGGTTAACTGTGCAATGGAAACGAAACTACCATAATTCATCAGTGTAGAAGCAAAAAGCATATCTTTGCCTATTAACTCTATGATATCGGTAATCGATGCAATGTGATTTGTATCACAGCCCTAATCCTATGCTATTTGGCAAGTCTCGCACTTATAACGATCCAATTCACGGCGCGATAACTCTTGATAGTAACGATCGCACCGAAGCTTTACTAATTCAATTGATCGATACACCTGAATTCCAGCGGTTGAGACGAATTCGGCAACTGGATATTGCTTATTTTACTTTTCATGGAGCTGAGGGATCTCGATTCACACATTCTCTAGGTGTGATGGCTCTGACTCGTAGGGCTTTTGATGCAATTACCACCAAATATCCTTACCTCGCAATCCATCGGACTGTGGTGTTAGTAGCAGCACTACTCCACGATCTTGGCCATGGTCCTTATAGCCATGCATCGGAAGAAGTTTTTGGGAGTAATCATGAAATATGGACTTTGCGATTACTGAAATTCAGCAAAATTGCTGAGGTTCTAAATAGCTTCTCGACCGATTTAATAGAGGACTTAGAAAGAGTATTTACTAAAAAATATTCTGTGCCATTCATCTATCAGCTAATTTCAAGTCAAATCGATTGCGATCGCCTTGATTACTTAGAACGAGATAGTTATTTCACTGGCGCTAAGTATGGGCAGTTGGATCTTGATCGGATTTTACTAGCTCTGCGTTTTGATCCAATTTCTCAAAACTTAGTAATCGGTCGAAAAGGAATGGTAGCGATCGAGCATTATTTGACAGTGCGCTACTTTATGTATTTGCAGATCTATAACCATCCCAAAAACTTAGCGGCAAGATTTTTATTAGAAAGAATTTTTCGCAGAGCAAAGTTTTTAATTGCTACGAGTGACCAAGATCAATTATTTAGCGATCGCACGATGACGGCTTGGCTAACCCAAGAGCCACAATCTATTACCTGTGAAGAATATTTTGCTTCAGATGACATAGTCTTTACCTATCACATCCATCGATGGCGCGATAGTAGCGATCGAACACTTGCGGATTTATGCCGCCGCTTTTTAGATCGCGATTTATTCCGCGCTACTGATATTTCGCATTTAGATGATATTCAGCAACAAGAGAGTCTCGACAATTGGCGCGAGAAATTAATTTCTCAAGGGATGGAGCCGAAATACTATTGCGGTATAAGGGTTTCACGGACTAAGGGCTATAGCATCTATAAGCAGGGTATTAATGTGCAGACCGAGCAAGGTTTACAAGATATTGCAAGGATGTCCCCACTGGTACAGGCGATCGTTCAACCTATTCAGCGAGCTTGGCTAGTACATCCATAGACTAAAAATGGTGGGTATTTCCCGCAATTTTTTAATTAACCTTGCCAACTAGCCAATAGGTCAACATTTCGCCTTTTCCTTTCACAGGAATCAAACCACGTTTTTCAAAATTAAATTGATCGCGTAAACGTAAGTATGTCTCTTCGGTAACCTGAATTGCCTTCGCTAGCCCCAATGACTCCATCCTACTGGCGACATTGACCGTATCACCCCAGAGATCGTAAATAAATTTTTTGGTTCCAATCACACCAGCAATAACAGGCCCCGAATTAATGCCTATTCGCATCGAAATTTGGATACCCTCGCGTGACTTAACTTGAGAGATCGCTTTTTGCATATCGAGCGCCATACTTGCGATCGCAGCTGCATGATCGGCTCTTGGCTCTGGCAATCCACTCACCACCATATAGGCATCACCAATGGTTTTGATTTTTTCAAGTTTGTAATGATCGCACAAATTATCAAACATAGAAAAAATACGATTGAGTAAACCGACTAGCTCTAATGGTGACATGTTACTGGAAAGTTCGGTAAAGCCAACAATATCGGCAAACAAAACTGATACTTCTTCAAAGCCATCTGCCATTGATGCACGGCTATACTTAAGTTTTTTGGCGATCGGCTCAGGCAACATATTCAGTAATAAACTCTCAGAACGTTCTTTCTCTAAGTGAAGTTCTTGAAGTATCCGAAAGCGATCTGTTACATCGCGAAAGTACCATACCATCCCATAAAACTTACCCTCTGGGGAATGTACTTGTCCTGAATAGCAATCAATTACACGATTATCGGCAAGATAAAGTTCTTGTTGCGTAAACATTTCAGGAGAATCATAGGCATTTTCCAGCGCCTCGACCAGTCCCTCTGGCAGTTGGAGGTGATGTTGCAACAGACTAAGTAATCCTCCATATTCCACAGCTTGCAGCACTGATTCAGGAATTTGCCATAACTTGCAAAACCGACTGTTATAACTAACGATCCTCCCCTGCTCATCCACTGCCAAAATACCGTCGACTGAGGCTTCCCGCTGAGATTTTAAAAGAGAGTTACTGCGTTGCAAAGCTTCTTCCACGTCTTTGCGCTTATTTATATATTCTGATTCACGCGACCTTACCAAGGAAATTGCCACTTGTTGACATAGCGCTCTCAAAACTTGTAAATACTCAGATTGAAGTAGTTTTTTGCCATGGCTATCCTCCAAATAAATTGCTCCCAAAAATTCTCCTGCCTCGCATAGCGTTATGCATAGACAAGCTTGAGGACAATTAACCAACCAATAGGGATCTTCTAAAAAATTCGGATTCGGATTGTCTTGATCCCAGCTAGTTTCTATGCGCTCATTTATGGAATGACGAACCATCAACATCGGCAAACTGTCAGCATTAGCAGAGGCAAGAGGTACTCTCTCATCCATTTCTATATTTTGCGATCGCTCAGAAATCATGGCAGCGATCACAAAATTTTCACCATCCGCTAAAATCACAGCGCCCAAATGCGCTTGCGATATCTCTAGTAATGCTGAGAGGCTGAGATTAATTAGCTTGTCAGCATTTAATTCTCGCGAGATATCTTGTGCTGCGTGAAATACGGCATCAAGATTAACGTGTGACTGATTGGCATTGTTTGTTGCGCTCATCAATTTTTTTATCACTGAATTTTGAGGGCAAGTCAGAGCCTAAAAACTTGCTCAAGCCTAACCCGCATTATCAATTCATAGCATCAGACATTTTACTGAACAAATAAGATGGATGAGCTTGAAGCGACCATTCAGTTTATTTGAACTAAGAGGGTAAATACCCCACCGCTCTGCGGTGTGAGTATATTCAAATAAAAAAGAATTTGATACCCCGTCCGCTTGCGGCGGGGTGATTCATTCAATATTGGTTTCAATATTTGTCGAAGAGCTGAAGATAAAGCATCGAATTATGGCAATGAGGGCGAACGCAAGTTTAGGGAATCTCGGTATTTGTTTAGCTGGAGGAATGGTTGACTGTCTTAGCTAACCATTCAGTAAAGCCAAAATCCTAAAGAAGTTATCAGAATGTGGACAAGTTTATATCAAATCGATCTAAAGTTATCTGCAATGAAACTTACAATAAGTACTAGTGCGAATAAATTACCCAAACCCGTAAAGTTGCGCCCCTGCGGGGCGCAACTTTACGGGTTTGGGTTTGTAATTAATTATGCTCTACTTATCTTTTAGACACAGTTTCAGGAAAAGATATTTTAGCTATATTTTATGCAGCCCAATTCTCATATGGAATTATCTTCAATCAACATTTCTGCTCTTCATAAGGTAGTAAGTAACATTGGCGGAGAAGATCCAGAATTTCTGATTGAACTGATCGACAGTTATCTGGATAGTTCACAATCACTACTCCAAGAGTTATATACTAGCCTCATACCACAGAATTTTATGGTGATGGAAAGGGCTGTTCACACTCTAAGATCTAGCAGCAGTTTAATCGGTGCCGACGATCTAGCAGCGCTCTGTCGTGAATTGGAAATAAATCTACGCAATCAAAAATATGAAGCTGTAGATATCAAAATCAATAGAATTGCTGATGAATATACTAATGTTAAAGCTGAGTTAGAAAACGCGAAATATCACTAACCTTTTCTGCTAGGCGCATGTCACTTTTACCGTCTGACGAAGTAATGACAATCGATGATATCAGCGATCGCAATAAGTATTTAAGCCAAGACATAAGTCCAAAAATAATCCAAGAAACTAATATTTCCGAGACATTATCATCTAAGCCCCCTTTAATTTTAATTGTGGATGATGATTTGCTTATACGAAAAATTTTGGTGCGTTATTTAGAACGCGAAAATTATCGTGTTATTGAGGCGGCTGATGGCATGGAAGCCTTGGAAATTTATCAAAAATGCTACCCAAATGTAATTTTACTGGATGCGATGATGCCAGTCTTGGATGGCTTTGAGTGTTGTTTAAGGCTACAACAACTTCCTTACGGTAATCGCACACCTGTTTTAATGATTACCGCTCTTGAAGATCGTGAGTCTGTGGACCGAGCCTATGAGGTTGGAGCTTCGGATTATGTAACTAAGCCAATACACTGGGCTGTTCTAAGACAAAGGGTAAGCCATTTGCTCGATCAAGCGAATCTTCGGCAACAGCTTGAAGCTGCCAACCAGCAATTGTCGGTTGTCGTCCAAGAATTAAGGCGATTGGTCTCCATTGATGGTCTAACCCAAGTCGCTAATCGGCGCTGTCTAGATGAATATTTAGAACAAGAATGCAAACGAGCACAAAGAGAAAAAATTCCGCTTTCATTGGTGCTATGTGACATCGACTTTTTTAAAAGCTATAACGATAATTACGGACATCAAGAAGGCGATCGATGCTTACAGGAAATTGCCCAAGCAATCAGTAAATCCACCAATCGTCCTGCGGATTTGGTTGCTCGCTATGGGGGGGAAGAATTTGCAATTATTTTGCCAAATACTGGTGCCGAAGGAGCTTTGAATGTGGCAATTCGGGCTACAGAAGTTGTGCGATCCTTACAATTAACTCACGATTATTCTAAAGTTGCCAATCATGTAACGATTAGCTGTGGTGTTGCAACACTTTTGCCATCTCAAGATTTTGATGTGCTGCACTTGCTCAAATCAGCTGATCTCGCCCTATACCTCGCTAAAGCTGAAGGTCGAAATTGCGTCAGACAAGGTAATTACGTTCTTGAGTAGAACAGCAATAAAAACTAAGAGATAAGTATTCACACTCTATTAGGTTTGGATACACCAAAAATCGCGACGTTCTCTAAAATATGGTACGGTCATACCTGAATGCTATATGACTAACTACGGTAAATCGCATAAATCTTATGGAATGGCATATTACGGACGCACAAAGCTTAGCAATAATCGATCAAGAAATTGGTGAACACTCACTTTCACCAGCCGAATATGAAATTGTGCGCCAAGTAATATATGCAACTGCAGATTTTGAGTATAAAGACCTTGTCAGGTTTTCTGAACATTCATTACAGGCTGGAGCTACTGCCCTCTCTACACGCACCACTATTATTGTGGATGTACCAACAGTAAAGGCGGCAATCTTCCCAAAAGTCTGTGATACTTTTGCTAATCCAATTTATTGTGGCGTTGAAGCGATTACCCGTCCCCAGAAAGGGAAAACTCAAGAGGCTTGGGGAATCGAAACATTAGCAAAACGCTACCCCGAAGCTATTTTTGTTATTGGTGAGTCCCAAACGGCTTTGGCAACTCTAGTGGACTTGATTGAAATAGAGGATGTCAAGCCTGCGTTGGTGATTGGTACTCCTGCTGGCTTCATTGATGCTGATGCAATTAAATCACGCTTAAATAATTCGTTGATCCCTCACATTCGGATTGAAGGCCGTAAAGGCAATGCGATCGCTGCTGCCGCCATATTCAACTCATTGGTCAGCTTGGCTTGGCAAGCCTACGGCAATAAATAATCGAGACAAATACCTTCGGTGTTGGTTCCGATTTTATGACCAGATAATGCCTGATAAATTTGCTTCTTGTGTGAGCATCCCCTCTGTGAAAGCATCAGACATTTTCGATTTACTTAAGTTAGCCTTATAGAAATTTACGCGACTGAGATCAGAGCCTTGGAGATTAGCACTGGTTAGATCGGCTTCGCTAAGATCCGCATCACAGAGACTCGCACCATACAAACTGGCAAAGGTCAGATCTACCTCAGAGAGCATCGCTTTATTCAGATTAGCTCCATTGAGACTTGCCCGACTCAGATCGGCACGTTGCAGCATTGCCTCATTGAGACTTGCCCCAAACAGCCTTGCATCTCTGAGAATTGCCTCGCTTAGATCAGCACGATTTAGCTTCGCTTTCCCCATGTTTGCTCCCGTAAGCTTGGCACGAGGTAACTTGGCTTTATTCAAAATTGCTCCATATAAATTTACTCCGTAGAGCTTGGCATCACTGAGATTTGCTTCGCTAAGGTCTGCTTCCCCCAAATCTGCTCCGCTAAAGTTAGTACTTACGAGGTTGGCTCGATATAGTTTTGCACCGTTAAGATCTGCACCATTCAGTTTGGCGCTGCTTAGGTTTGCACCATAGAGACTAGATTCACTCAGATTTGCACCACTGAGATCGGCATTACTCAAGTCAATACCATTCATATCAGTTTTGCTGAGATTGACTCCCGTATAGTTACGGCGTCCTGCATGGTAGCTTTCGATTAGCTCACTGATTTCCATTAGTTTTTACCTTTTTTATCAATGGGTGCAGCCATTAGTTGCCATATCATTGGGAAGTGTACTCCTTAATTCCTGCTTGCCGCTCAGCCTGCCGAAATTTACCCGGCAAGCAATAAAAACTATGCCTATCACATCTATGTTAAGTGCTGCCTATCAATATGGGATGCGTCCCCTGCTATTTGCAATCGATCCTGAAGCAGCTCATCATTTCGCGATTGCCACTTGTCGTCGCATTAGTGAGTCACCAACACTACAAGCGATCTCTAAGTCCACCTTTTACTATAGCGATTCGCGTCTATCCCAAACCCTTTGGAACCTCAAATTTGAGAATCCCGTCGGCTTAGCGGCAGGTTTTGATAAAAATGCGGAAGCGATCGGTGCATGGGAACATCTGGGATTTGGATTTGCAGAAGTAGGGACAATTACTGCACATGCTCAGTCTGGCAATCCACAACCGCGTTTGTTTCGCTTGCCCAGCGATCGCGCAGTTTTAAATCGGATGGGTTTTAATAATCGCGGTGCAGCGGCAACAGCGACTGATCTTAAAAATTACTTGCAAGCTCATAAGCTGACTATTCCCCTTGGCATTAATCTTGGCAAATCCAAAATTACGGAGATCGCAGACGCAAAACTAGACTATGCCGAGAGTTTGCGATCGCTCTATGAGTTTGGGGACTATTTCGTGGTTAATGTCAGCTCACCGAATACGCCCAATTTGCGCGATCTGCAAGCCACCGATCAGATATGCGCGATCCTCTCGGACCTAAATCCGATTAATACAGCTAACAAACCGATTTTGGTAAAAATTGCGCCAGACTTAAATGATGCAGACATTGTGGAAGTCGTCAAAGCGAGTCAAGCCTATGACGTGGCAGGAATTATCGCCACAAACACGACGATTTCACGGCAAAATTTAACAACTACGCATTTGGCCATTACGGGTAAACCTGTCACCGAGGAAGCAGGTGGAATCAGCGGTCAACCTGTATGCGATCGCTCTCTGGAAGTGATCAACCTCATCTGGCAAACTACTCAGGGAAGTTTACCGATCATCGGTGTGGGCGGCATTTTTACGGCGGAAGATGCTTGGCAAAAGATTACGGCTGGGGCAGCGATCGTGCAGGTTTATACGGGCTTAATTTATGAGGGTCCAATGATCGTCAAAAATATATTGAAAGGATTGGTTGCCAAATTAGAAGCGAATGGCTTAGATAATATTCAACAAGCGATCGGGCTGGCTCATAAATAAAAAAGGCGGCGCACAGCGCCGCCTTTTTTGTTTAAGTTAGAGCGGCTGCGCCACCAACTACTTCTAGAATTTCTTGAGTAATCGCGGCTTGACGGGCTTTGTTGTACTGCAAAGTCAGGGACTTAATCAGGTCGCCTGCATTTTCAGTAGCGTTGTTCATCGCTGTCATCCGAGCGGCAAGTTCGCTAGCTACGGATTCTTGCAAAGCACGGAGGATTTGATTGCTCAGATACAAAGGCAACAAAGCATCAAGGATTTGTTCAGGATTTTGTTCAAAGAGCAATTCTTTAGGCAATTCCTTGACAGTGATTTCCCTTTTTTCGCGCTCGACTTGAAATTTACCACCACGAGTAATCAGGCGAAAAATTTCATCATCTTGAGGCTCTAGTCCTTGAGGCTCAAGGGGCAAGAGAGTTTGGAGGACAGGACGAGAGCTAATCAGAGATACAAAGCGGGTATAGATCAACTCTAAGCGATCGATCACACCGCCCAAAAATGCTGAGGTAATTTCATCGCCGATCGCATTTGCTTCGGCAGCATTAGGGATTTGGTTTAAGCTAACGAACTTAGCAGCGATCGGTTCCTCACGACGGGCAAAGTATTGCGCCGCCTTACGACCGACCAAGATAAAGGTGTAATTAATACCTTGTTCTTTTAGTTCCTTAGCACGGGCTTCGGCGCGGCGGATAATGGTTGAGTTATAGCCACCACAAAGACCACGATCGCCTGAAATTACCAGAAGACCAACGGTTTTGACAGGACGTTTTTCGAGTAAAGGCAAACTGACATCCTCAAAGGAGATGCGCTGCTGGAGACGATATAGGACTTGAGCGAGGCGATCGGCAAAGGGACGCGTTGACAAAACTTGCTGCTGAGCGCGTCTGACTTTTGCGGCTGCGACGAGACGCATTGCTTCAGTTATCTTGCGAGTATTCTTAACAGTGCCGATGCGATCGCGGATGGATTTGAGGTTAGCCATGAAACTAAATTGCTACTTGCTATTGAATACTATGGAAAATTTGGAATATCACAGAAGACACTTAAGTATCCTAAGTATCTTAATAAAAAATTGCGCCTTCAAACCGCAAACTAATGTATATCCTTGAAATTGATCCCCCCCAGCCCCCCTTAAAAAGGGGGGAGAATCAATTCTTCCCTCTTTTTAAGGGGGATTGAGGGGGATCTGAACCTTATATTTTTTCGTTAATCCCTCGATATGATTGCCTCTTCACCTTCTTTTAACCCAATTTTTACGATAAATAGCCAAATCCCTGATATTAATGAACCATCAGGTGATCTGCTCGAAATTGCGGGGCGTAAGTTCCGATCGCGTTTAATGACTGGCTCAGGAAAATATGCCAACTTCGAGGTAATGCGTCAAGCGATCATGGCAAGTGGCTGCGAGATTGTGACCGTGGCGGTGCGCCGTGTGCAAACTAATGCGGCAGGACACGAAGGGCTTGCTGAAGCGATCGACTGGAGCAAATATTGGCTATTGCCAAACACTGCTGGCTGTCAGACTGCTGAGGAAGCTGTACGCGTGGCACGACTGGGGCGTGAGATGGCAAAGATTTTGGGTCAGGAAGATAATAATTTTGTCAAGCTGGAAGTAATCCCCGATCTCAAGTATTTACTCCCCGATCCCCTTGGTACTTGTAAAGCTGCTGAACAGTTAGTTAAAGAAGGCTTTGCGGTTTTACCCTATATCAACGCCGATCCCCGCTTGGCGAAAACCCTCGAAGAAATTGGTTGTGTCACAGTAATGCCTCTCGGATCGCCAATTGGTTCAGGGCAAGGTATTAACAATGCCGCAAATATCGCGATCATTATCGAAGAATCCAAGATTCCAGTAGTTGTAGATGCAGGCATCGGAGTTCCTAGCGAAGCATCAGCGGCGATGGAAATGGGTGCATCAGCCTTATTAGTGAATACTGCGATCGCCTGTGCGAATAATCCTGTCGCAATGGGACGAGCGATGGGCATGGCAACTGAAGCAGGTCGCGCCGCCTATCTATCAGGACGGATTCCTATAAAAGCATATGCGAGTGCCAGTTCACCAATGACAGGACTAGTTTCATAAAAAATAGGGTTGCATAGCAACCCTATTTTTTATGGATGCAAACGCTTGAGCAGCTTTTTCCATATTCTTAGCGATCGCAGTTTCAGCACTTGCCAATAATCTAAATTGGGAATATTACTTTGATATAAATGCTTGTGATCAAAAAATTCATTTAGCTCGATCAAAATAACTTCTAAGCGCTTAATGATATTTTCAGCACGATATTCATCTAATACTGTTGGCGATAAAGACAATTTTTGATTGGTCTGAATCACTCTAAGAATGCGATACATATCAAACTCTAGTGAGTATCCTGCAATCTTATAACAGTTAAAAGCAGGATCTAAATAATCAGATAAGCCATGATTGACACTAGAAAAAACTTGACAGCCACAAGCCAGAGCTTCCATTGGCTGCAAGCCAAATCCTTCGGTTACATTCTGTACAGCCCAATATTCTGCTGAGTCGTAGAGATAGACCTTAGCACGATTAAATAATCCTTCCAGATCTTCAACATAATGATCGATTACTTCTACTCGACATTGCTTTTGCAAAGCAGGAATTAATTGGTTCATCAAATAACTTGAAGATTTTCGCGCCTGCACCAGCACATCAATATCGCGATCGCTCCAATGACTATTTTCTTGACTTTGAAATTTACTGGAGATCTCGTTTGGCAAATAATAAATTAATGAATGTGGCGATCGCTGTCCCCAATAGCCCAGAGTGTTACGACTAACCGTAATAATTGGCACGCTCGCGGGTAGATTAAAGCCATAACCTGCGCTATGGGCGTGATAAATCGCATTCAAACGCTTTAACTTTGGCGCAAGTTTAACAACATCAAATCCCCAACTCATCACAAAAATTGCATCATCTAAGGCTCGGAACGTATCATCTGAGTCCAATAAATCATCTAGCCAGAGATGCTCTTTTTCTCGTTGACGATAGGTGACGACTTCCGCAGGACAAACTTTTTTGACTAATTCCAAAGTTTTTAGCTCGGCCCACAATCCGCCGCAAGCAAATTTATTTGTAGTTCCTGGCAGCAAAAAGTATAGTCTTCTCATTTATCAAGCTCAGATATCAGGCTCAAATCCTTGTTAAACAAGTTTAGGTTAAAAGAGATAACCATCAAAAAACTTTACTGGAGCTTTCTGCCCTTGTGGATTACAGCCACATCACTGAGTTACGCGGGGGGTGGCAAAATTAGCGCCTCTGTCACAGACTTCATAACTGGTGATTTTGGGGTGTTTTTAAGTTTTGCAGTGATGAGCTTCGCGATCGCAGTATCTCAGTGGCTAGTAATTAGACGATACATTCGGGGGATCGGATGGCTATGGACTACTTTAGTGGGTGGCGCTGTGGGCGGTTCGCTAAGTTCTTGGGCAAGTTTTCAGTTGGCTGTCACCTATGGAGATGCCGTTGATTTATTAGTGATATATGCCTGTTTGCGGGGATTTTCGACTGGATTTATGCAATGGATACTAATTAAACAGTATTTTAAGCAATCAGGCTGGTGGATTGTTGGGACTACGGCAAGTTGGTATGTGGGTGTTATGGTGGGCAGTCTGTTGATCCCAAAACTGGGAAATTTTTTAACGCTTGTCGTTGGTGCGATTTACGGATTGCTGACAGGGTGCATTTTACTGGTGTTTTTCTGGTGTCGCAGGAAATAAAGCTAAACTAGACTGTAAGTACATCAGAAAAATTTAAAATCCAAAAACAAAATATGTAACGCCCGCTCAGCGGGCGTTACATATTTTGGGATTTTATGTTTAATTTTTCTAATGTACTTATGTTCAATTCTCAGCTCATAAAATAGATCAGGCATGGCACTTTTTACACTGCGATCGCTCCGCAAAGATTTTGGCATCAAGGAAATCCTCAAGGATGCTAGCTTTAGCCTTGATGAAGGCGACAAAGTGGGGTTAATCGGCACAAATGGGTCGGGGAAATCCACATTACTCAAAATGATCGCAGGGCTAGAACATAGCGATGGCGGCGAACTTTGGGTAAATTCCAGTGCCAAAATTATCTATTTACCACAGCAACCTGAATTGAACGAAGAAAATACAGTCTTAGAACAAGTATTTGCCGATAGTGGCGAACAGATGTCGCTAGTCAAGGAATATGAAGAAATCTCTGATAAGTTAACCCACGGACATGGGGATCAAGATCGCTTACTAGAGCAGTTATCGCGAGTATCCGAACGAATGGATCAGACGGGTGCTTGGGATTTGGAGACCAATGCCAAAATTGTCTTGACTAAATTAGGAATTGACGATCTCGAAGCGAAAATCGGCAGTCTTTCGGGTGGATATCGCAAAAGAATTGCGATCGCCTCAGCATTACTCTCTGCCCCTGATGTGCTGCTGATGGATGAGCCGACCAACCATCTTGATGCGCTCTCTGTAGAATGGTTGCAAAGCTATCTAAATCGTTATCGTGGTGCTTTATTGCTGATTACTCACGATCGCTATTTTCTGGATCGAGTTACCAATCGCATCATCGAAATTGATCGCGGCGATTTGTATTCTTATTCGGGCAATTATTCCTACTATTTAGAGAAAAAAGCCGAAGCTGAAGACTCTGTGGCGAGTACACAACGCAAACATGCTGGACTACTGCGACGAGAATTGGAATGGCTAAAAAAGGGACCAAAGGCTCGCAGTACCAAACAAAAAGCGCGTATCGATCGCGCCCATAATTTGCAAGCGATGGAATTTAAACAAGCCAATGCCAAGGTTGATATCACCACCGCAGGGCGACGCATCGGCAAGAAGGTTGTCGAACTCGATCGCATTTGTAAATCCTTTGGCGATCGCACATTGATCAAAGATTTTTCTTATAACTTCACGCCCGAAGATCGCATCGGCATTATTGGCAGCAATGGTGCTGGCAAATCCACGCTGATGAATATGATCATTGGTCAGTTACAGCCCGATGCAGGCACTGTAGAAATTGGCACGACGATCCATTTCGGCTATTTCGATCAGCATTCTGACGATCTTGCTGAACATGGCAATCAGCGAGTGATTGACTATCTCAAAGATGTCTCCGAACTAGTCAAGACCTCGGATGGGAGCATCATTACCGCTTCGCAAATGTTAGAGCGATTTCTCTTCCCCGGTAATACGCAATATGCTCCTATCAATAAGCTTTCTGGTGGCGAAAAGCGGCGCTTATTTCTCCTCAAGGTCTTGATGGCGGCTCCAAATGTCTTGATCCTAGATGAGCCGACTAACGATCTCGATGTGCAGACTCTCGCTGTACTAGAAGAATATCTCGAAGACTTTAATGGTTGTGTAATTGTCGTATCCCACGATCGCTATTTTCTCGATCGCACGGTCGAAATGGTGTTTTCCTTTGAGCCAGAAGGAGAAGTTCGCTTGTACCCTGGGAATTATTCTATCTATTTGGAATATAAAAAAGACGAAGCTGAGAAAGAATCTAGTAATGCAAAATGGCAATCAAATAAAGTTGCTAAAGACCAAAAGTCAAGTAATGTTGCTCCAACTGTTGCTGAGACAGCTAAACCCAAAGCTGAAACCAAAAAACCTTCGCAACTCTCTTACAAAGAGAAACGTGAGTATGAGGAACTAGAAGCAAAAATCCCGAAGCTGGAAGCAGAAAAAGTCCAAATCGAGAAAAAGATTTATCACAATCCTCCAAAAGGCCATACAGAAGTGAAGAAGCTATCGGATCGCTTGGCAGAACTAAATCAGGATATCGAGAAATCAACTGAACGTTGGCTAGAGTTAGCGGAGCGAATTTAGCAATAAGTATACAGTGGCGGACAATTGATCCCAAGATTGATGAATCGAGCAAAACTCGACTAATCAATCTTGAAGTTTACTTATACCAAGACACAAAATGGCTTAGACATTTTGTGTTTTTTAAACCCTTACTGGATTTGGTTTTCAATTCACAGAAGTGTCGTCACACTTTTGCGAATTGGTATTAGATTCGCGGATGACTTGTGGCAGAGAATTCTTGCCCAATTCAAACTGTTGCGGAATTCCGATCTCAATCCCCTCTTGCTCCATAATCAACTTGAGCCGACGACGGAATTCCCGCGCTACAGACCATTGCTGAAGCGGCTGGGTTTTAATCCATGTACGAATTAACATTCCTGAATGCTGCAAATCATCAATACCCAGAACTTCAGGTGGCTCGATGATTTTGGCGCGCCAAATATGCTCTTGATAAATCTCTTGAGCTAGTTTTCGTAAGATGTTTAAAGCGAGAGCGGGATTTGTGTCATAGGCAACTCGAATCGTCAGATCCACCCTCGCCCAATCTTTTGATAGGTTCTGGACGATCGCAATTGAGCTATTTGGAATTGTAATGAGTTGACCTTCGTTGTTACGAATTTGGGTGATTCTTAGGTTCATATTTTCAACTAATCCGCCCAATTCGCCCACGACAATTACATCACCAACCGCATACTGATCCTCTAAAATAATTAGGAATCCATTAATTACATCTTTAATCAGCCCCTGAGCTGCAAAGGAAATCGCAATTCCCACAATCCCAGCACCTGCTAAAAGTGGAATTAAGTCAAATCCGATCGCAGAGAGGATAGCTAAAATTCCTAAACCAACTAAAATAATCGCGGCAACATTTCTGAGAACTTGGGAAACAGTCGATACTCGCAAATCCAATCGTTGATATGGCTTTAGGCTGGCAAAATCTCTAGCCTTTAAAAGCCCTAAAAAGTATGCAATTAGTAGGTTGCTGACTCGAACTAACAAGTAAGTGCCAAAGGCGATCGCCACAATTTGTAGAGGAGTCGATAGTAGGAAAGATTGCAACCAACGACTATAGGGAAACATCCCCAAAATGACGAAGATACCACTTCCCAAAGTCCCCACATAGGCGACTTCCAAAGCACGCCGTTTAAGATCGCTGAGATTAGCTTTTTGCTGTTGTTCCAGTTGTTGCTGTAAGTCGATAACGGCAACTGCATCAAGGTAAGGAGGTGCTTCATGTTCGATATGTGCCTCAATTGTATCCTTCTGTAACTTTAAGCGCCCTAGCCAGTATGTAATCAACCGAATTACCACTATCATCACCAAAATGATTCCAGCCGCAATTAATCCCCGATTGAGTAAAAATTCCGGTTGACGTTCTAGTTTTGAGCGCGTTAGAGCTTCGCGCAAAATTTGGGTAATTTGATTTGCCCAGCCCTGAGGATCGCGCCCTTGCAGTTGAGCATCAATTGTCGTCACTGTCATTAGATATCGCTCGTTGATAGAAATGACTGGTTGAGCGCTCTCTTGATCAAGGGTTGCCTTCACCTGCAAGCTATCTAGATCAAAGTTGCTATTAGCAATGAGATTGAGCTCATCTTCAATCCCCCTTGCGCGTTGCTCTAAAGGAAAGCGTTGATTGAGGGCTGGAGCCGCCACCACAAACAGTTGATAGCCATCCAGCCTAACCACGGCATTATCAATGCTTGCCACATTGGAGGGACTTTGTCCCATTAACCAATTTAGTTTAAAAAATTCAGCTTGTGCCCAAGCACTTTGTCCAGAAGAAAAAATAATTGTTAGCGCGATCGCGGCAACAAATAAAGTAGCAGAACGAAACCACTTTGGGGAAAAGCAACTTGTGGATTGAGTCGAACGGTTGAACATAGATGAATCGAATAATTTTAGTTTTCTCAGCATCTTTGTAATGGATAAATATATAGTGATTTTCAAATGATTAATTGCTGATTCGAAAGCAATTAATCAACCTCAATTAGTGCTTTTCTTAGAAAAGCACTAATGCTTGCAGCTTCCTGATTAAATCCTTCTCAACACAAATAAATTTCCCTCATTGCCTCTCCCAATTCGCAAATCTTGATCGAGATAAGTTGTCTCTAGCCAACCCTTTTGATCTTCCCGCTTAATCTGGAAATCGATCGCAAATAATTTTTTGGGCGATCGCAAAGTATCGATAAAACTATTCACATCCCGATAGCGGATCAAAGTTTGCGAGCCAGCTACTAATCGCTCAAAATTCACCTTGACTCGTTTCTCGGAGACTACAGTGAAGTTTGCGCAAACACTCACCAACCCGCTTAGCAATGGCAAGCCTTTAATCTCGGCAACGTTAAAAATTTTGCCTTCGGCGACTCGTAAACATTGATAGATATTACCTAGTTTATAAAGTGGAAAGCGATCGATTCCTAAAAGCTCTTGACTCGTAGTAAATAACAACAACCAATTGCCATCTAATAACTCAGGTGTTTGATTTGGATAAGGTGTGGGATTTAATTCTTCGAGATAAGCAACTGCTGAAAAAATTGCCTTGCGCTGATTTTCAGACATTTGTAAGCCGCGATTCACAGGGGCGATCGCATTAAGGAGATTTGCTTTGCGAGTATTACTTGTCATGACTTTATTCTATCGCGATAAAAGCCAGACAGAGCCTGTCACGCCTCGCGTGACAGGCTCTGTCTGGCTTTTACGGAAAATTAACACGCTAACTATTGCTATAGACCGACTAAAGTGATATATGATACATGAGATTAATTAGTAAGTGTATTTTTTGTCTCAAGACCAAAAAGAGTCATATCTCCCCTAGATAGACTTACGGAACAATATGGTGTAGCCCTAGTTACTGATTGGCATAAGTTCAATGACATCCAAAACATGAGAAAAGTTCAACATGTCCTCACACCAAAAAAGCATGTCACAGCTTTTAGTGAGGAAAATCAGTAAAAATGTCTAGTCACAGAAATAAAACTAACTCAAAGTCATCATTTTGTCGGCTAATAGCAGCGACATTGATAGTTGGTGGTATGTCATTATTACCACTTTTTGCATCAGCTCAGACCTCTTCTCGTCCACCAATTAACAATACTGCAACTGCCACCTACGAGAACCCTAACGCTCTTGGGACATCTATTAGCACCACCTCTAACGCAACAACTGTGTCGGGGATTTCTGGCATCACTTCCTGCGATGGGAGTCTACTAGCAGACTACACGGGCTTCAGTATAGGCTTGTATGAATCACTGAATTCAACTGGCGAAATTGGGCAGCCCGTTTCGCTAACTGCTACCGTCCCTCCAAACCAAGCATCAGCAAATATACAAGTTGGTTTAGCACCTAATTTTTACAACGCCAATCCTTTTTTCTTGGTCAATAGCGATCAGGGTAAATACAACTTCTTGTTTGATGTAAATCGTGGACAGGTTGATGTTGGCAGAGAATATATTCTGGTTGTGAAACCGCCAACTAGTTCACCATTAGGAGGTCGAAGAATCAGAATTACGCTCAACTCACGCAATGGCAATATAGTCAACTACACAGCCACTTCCTTAGACGGGAATCCGATCTCAGCTTCAAGTGGAGCCACTTCCCTGAATGGAGTTATTGATATCTCTAATGCGATTGCAGGTCGCAATTTAGTTTCGGCAGTAAATTTCAATATTGGAGTATGCGTATCTCAAGCAATTCAACTTTTGAAAACAGGCGATCGCGCAGCTGCTGAACCAGGTGATATTGTAGTTTATCGTTTAGCAGCTCGTAATCTTTCAACCATTGCGATTAATAACCCTGAAATTCGTGATGATCTACCACTTGGATTCCAATATGTTGACGGTTCGGCTCGTTCGGAGCTTGGTGGAAACGCGGTAGCAGTCACAGTAGAGCGAAACGGTCGAAACTTAATTTTCCGCCCCAATGTATCGCTCCCCAGAGTAGACAGCAACCTCACCCTCAATATTGTCTATGCGGCACAGGTTACCAATGATGCGATTCGTGGAACTGGTCTCAACAGAGCATCTATATCAGGTATTCGCGCGGACAATCAGCAGATTGTCCGCGATGGCCCTGTATTTCATTTGCTGCGAATTCGTCTAGGCATCTTATCCGATTGCGGAACCATAATCGGACGAGTATTTGTCGATAAAAATTTTGATGGAGAACAACAACCCGGTGAGCCGGGAGTTCCAAATGCAGTGATTTATATGGATGATGGCAATCGAATTGTCACTGATGCGAATGGACTCTATTCGCTTAGTAATGTTCTATCTGGAAGCCGCACTTTAGCGATCGACCTAACCTCTATCCCCGGATATACACTTGCGCCAAATTTATATTTTATCGAGCGTAATAGCCAATCTCGGCTGTTGCGCCTTGCTCCTGGAGGGCTAGGCCGAGTAAACTTCGCAGTAACTCCTGCAGTTCGTGGTCTTAGCGACGTAAAACAAGGAGATACAAAGTAATGAAAAACGCTTCTGCAACTCTTCTGAAGTTAGGGATTTTGGTATTCCCTCAAGCATTCCTTTTGCTCATGACATCAACTGTTAAAGCAGAGTTAATTGAAGACGTAAATACCAATCTAAAAATCAAGCAGAAAGAAGCATTGGCTAATCAGCCTGAGACCAATTCTAATAAGACTATCAGTCATCAACTGTTAGCTCAATTCTCAAATACTGAGAAGGTTTCTATTACTGAAAAGATCCCTGAGTTTGTTACTGATATGCCTAAGTCTGGTATTGATATTCCTAAAACTGCTAATACCGTCAATACCAATGAGAACGTATCACGCATCGTTATTCTTTCGCCTACTGTTGGAACTGTTTTAGATGCTCCTGCAGCGACAGTGGTAATCCAAATGCCAAGCAATACCAAGATCGAACTTTTGGTTAATGGAAAGGCTGTCGATCCTAATTCGATCGGGCGATCGGAACTAGATGAAACTAATAAAACCATTACCCAAACTTGGTATGGCGTATCTTTGCAAGCAGGCGATAACCAGATCACGGCAAGAGCGATCGGCTCGGACTCAGCATCTAGTTCGATAAACCTCAAAGTTCGCGGTACTCCTACCAAGTTAGTCGTTAGCACCTTGGAGTCACGCATTCCTGCGGATGGACGCTCCTATGCTACGGTCGAGGGACAATTAGTTGATGTAGATGGCAATCGCTCTAACTGGGATGCATTGGTCACCTTACAGGCTAGTGACGGTGAATTTATTGGCATTGATGCTTCGCCAGAACAGCCAGGCTTTCAAGTCCAAGCCAAGCAAGGCAAGTTTACGGCACAGTTAAAATCGGGACTAAAAACAGGAACGGTGACAATTCGTGCGCTCAATGCTCAAATGGAAGCTTTCACGCAAGTTCAGTTTGAGACTGATTTGCGTCCTTCCCTTGTGACTGGGGTAATCGATCTGCGTGTTGGGGCTAGAGGCACTGATTTTTATCGGAGCTTGCGAGACTTTTTGCCTGCCGATAGCGACAATAGCACTCAAGTTAACCTATATGGTGCAGTGTTTGGGACTGGGCGTGTTGGTGAATGGCTATTTACAGGTGCTTTTAATAACAGTCGAACCCTGACTCAAGACTGTGCTGGCAACAGTAGTTTAGCTGGAGCAGGTTCTGAAAGATATTGCAACCCACAATACCCTGTTTATGGAGATAGTTCTACCGCGACGTTGACGACTCCATCCTATGACAGCCTTTATCTCCGCCTTGAGCGGAACTCGTCTGTACCTGGTGCGAGTACGGATTACTTCATGTGGGGAAATTACAGCACGGAGGAGTTCGCTTCGCGATCGCAGAAATTTAGTGCGATTTCGCGACAACTGCAAGGTTTTAAAGGAAACTTTAATTTCGGCGATCTGCAAATTACGGGTTTTTATAGCAACGTCGGTAAATCATTCCAGCGAGACACGATCACGCCCAATGGCACGAGTGGAACTTACTTTCTATCGAAGCGCTTGGTAATCGATGGAAGTGAGAATGTCGTTATTGAGTTAGTCGATTTCTTTAGTTCAGGGACTATAGTTTCGCGCAAAGAGTTAATCCGTGGTATTGACTACGATATCAACTATGACAATGGCTCTATTCTATTTCGACAGCCATTAATGCAGACAGATTTAGGAGCTGTTGGACAACTCTTGCGCCGTCAAATTGTCATTACCTATCAAAATGAGCAAACCGGTGGTGACAGTAATATATATGGTGGTCAACTGCGTTACTATTTCAACCGCAGTCTGAGCCAGCCCAGTTGGATTGGCGTAAATTATTTTCAAGAAAGTCTTGGAATTCGTAATTTTGTTCTCTATGGAGCTAATGCACTAATCTCCTTTGGCGAAAGAACGCAACTGATTGCCGAATATGCGCGATCGCAAAATGATTCAGAAATTTTAGGATATGTTAGCGGTTCAGCGATGCGGTTTGATTTAAACAGTGAGATCGCCTCCGGTATCCTTGGTCGGCTCTATTACAGCAAAGCCGAAACGGGATTTTCCAATAATGCCACTGTTAGTTTTGTGCCCGGACAGACCTTATATGGAGCAGAGCTAAACGCTAAGGTTAGCCCTACAACAAACTTGCAACTTCGCTATATCCAAGAAGATAACCTTGGTGTTGCTCCACGCCCACTGGATAGACTTAGCGATCTGCTCAATGTCCGTCAAGAGGCGATTCCTGGGTCAGCAGTTGACAACTCTCTTCGCACTATTAGCTTAGGGTTACAGCAGAACATTGGTGCGTCGCTATTAAATCTTGATGTGTTAAATCTCGATCGCGTAGATCGCACATCCCCGAATACCCTATCAAGCAACTCTACGCAATTGCGATCGCGTCTAAGTGTGCCAATTGCGGACAATTTAAAACTTACAGCCCAAAATGAATTCAGCCTTTCCTCAACCGCCGATGCGGTAATTCCCAATCGGACTATTTTAGCGCTAGATTGGGCAATTATTGAAGGCTTGACTGCACGATTGGGGCAGCAGTGGTTCCAATCAGGTCCACTAGCAGGCAATTCAATTACCAGTGCTGATTTGCTTGGTGAGTATCAACTTGGAAGTGATACTACCTTTACGGGACGTTACACTGTTGTGGGGGGGGCGAATTATGATGTTTCTGCTCAAGGCTCATTAAGACTCAACCAACGTTGGCAAGTGCTGCCAGGGCTACGAATAAACCTTGGCTACGAGAGGGTATTTGGCAGCTTTTCGATAAACACGGGTACAGGGAGATCTTTCCTACAACCCTTTGCTGTAGGTCAAACATCTAGCTCTCTAACCATCCAAAATGGTGATAATTATAATGTTGGTTTGGAATATACTGATAATCCTGACTTCAAGGCAAGTGCCAAATTTGAGCAGCGCAATAACAATATCAGTAGCAATACAGTATTTACGGCTTCTGCTTTGGGGAAACTTTCGTCAGCCTTTACCATGCTATTTAATTATCAGCACTCTAGTGCTGCTAACCAATTAATTACTGGATTAGGCACAATCTCCAATCTCAAAGTTGGAATTGCCTATCGAGATCCTGAAGATGACAAGTTTAACGTTCTTTTTCGTTATGAATACCGCCAAAATCCTAGTATTATTCCCGATTCTTTGCTGCTTGGTAGTGGCTCTGGCTATGCCGATCACACCCTCGCTCTAGAAGGAATCTATGCTCCCAACTGGCAATGGGAATTTTACGGCAAGCTTGCCTTGAGAAATAGTACGACTACGATCGCTAGGGATTTTACAGGTGTCTCAAATACCAATTTGTCTCAATTTCGAGTTACCTATCGTCTTGGCTATAACGTCGAACTAGTAGGCGAAACGAGATTTCTCAATCAACCAACCGCAGGTTATAGCGAACTCGGATTGGTTGGGGAGGTTGGATACTATATAACTCCAAATTTACGTTTAGCCGCAGGGTATAGCAGTGGTTCTGTTAATGTCGATCGCGATTTTAGTGGTTCGCGCTCAACGGGAGGAGTATATGCAGGAATTACGGTCAAGCTAAATGAATTGTTCGATGGCTTTGGACTACAAAGAACACCTCCGCGTCAGCAACAAGAGCCAATTGAACCTGTGGCTCCTGTCGCTCAGACACCACAGCCAGATCAAAAGTTGGTAACAACGATTCCCTCTAACCCTCAAACCATAAGTCTGAATGTGGCGAAATCGCTGACTTTTAGAGAAGATCCCAGGCTAGGAAGCAACACACAGCTAGAGACATCAGATATTGTGATTTTGGAAAACTTAGCCGAAGTCTTGAAGGAATACATCAGTCTCTCCATTGATATCCAGGGATACTTTAGCTCACTTACTGATATAAGTTCAGGTAATAATCTTGTGGCTAATCGCATGATGGCAGTCAGACAGTACCTACTTGATCGTGGAGTTGCAAGCAGTCAAATGACTTTACGCTCTTTAGGTGAACAAAAAAAAGATATTGTCAACAGCCCTGTTCAAATTGGTTCTGTGCCAAATTCCTCTTCTTCAATTAAATTTGTGCTCAAAGGTAAAGCCGATATTCTTAATGAGATAGCCACTCGATTGCAAACTAATCCTGTTGAAAAATCATCTGAAGCTGCTAACAAACGGATAGCTTCAGCCTTTAACTTTATATTGGCTAATGATGTTGACACTGTGGCCGCACTTCTGCGCTCGATGGTAATTATCACTAACGAGAAAAGCGGCTTTGTGATCGATCCCGATCAACTCTCAAATCTAAAGAACTAGAGACTATGCGAAAAGTATCCAACAAACAATTAACAACGACATTGATTAGTTCTATCGGGTTGATCGGTATCTTTGGTATAGCTATCGACGCAACATATAGATTTAATGACCATCTAGCGATCGCCCAAAACACCTCCCAAAACATTCCCAAATATCAGATCACTGTCAATAGCAATCAAGATGGGAACATTCAGCCCGATCGCGAATTAACCTTACGAGAAGCAATTGAGATCGCCAATGGAAGTCTCACCCTCGATCGTCTTAGTGAACCAGAACGCGCTCAGGTTAAGCCATTGGTTAATCAAAAAGGTTCGCAGATTGGCTTTAATTTGCCTAGCGATCGCACCACAATCCAATTAAGCAGAGCTTTACCCGACATCAGTAGTCAAAACCTAGTTATTGATGGGACAACGCAAACAGGCTATGACTCTCAAAAATCCTTTGCCCAAGAACTAGCAATTCCGCAGCCAATTGTAGCGATATCCCCCACCGATGGCGTGGAGATTTTACGAGGTTTGACGATTGTTGCTGATGGCGTGACGATCAAGGGCTTAAGTATCTATGGCTTTAATGCGATCGAAAGTGTCCCCACCGCAACCCCATCAGCTGATATTTTCATTTCCCACCAAGCACCGCCACCCGACACCACGCAGCAGCAGCAACCCGCAAAGTTTTCGCCTTTCTATGATAGCAATCTCCCTCCTCAAGGAATAATTCTCGAAGCTAACTGGCTTGGTATCATGCCCACAGGCAAAATGCCCAAACAACCTTCTAGTTTTGGAGTTTATCTGTTTAATAGTAGCGATACGTTGATCCGTCGCAATCGCATTGCCTTCCACAAGGGCAGTGGCATCGTCACATCGGTGAGAGCAACAGGAGCGCAGATTATCGAAAATGCGATTACTAGCAATGGCTTCGATGGAATGCCTCACGGAATTTATCTCGAAGGTGAAATTGCCAATTTACGTATCAAGGGTAATATCCTTTGCGCCAATGATGGCAGTGGTGTTTATCTGTTTAAGCCGAATGGCGCGATCGCGATTGAAGATAACCGCATTTTATTTAACGATCGCAGTACCAACTATGCCGCCATTTATCTGATGGGCAACGATCATCAAGTTACTAATAATCAAATTCGCAATCAACGTGGAGCAGGTGTGGCGATCGCGGCGTTTCCAAAAAGCGATCGCAATTTGATTCGCAAAAATACTTTTGCGGCGCTTAATGGATTGAGCATTGACCTGATCGCCAAGCGTCACGTTGGCGATCGCGATTTTATGACAGGCGATGGCATTAACCTTCCCCGTGATTCTCATTTTCGGCGAGTGGATACAGCTAATGGCGCAATTAATGCACCAACATTTCTGGCTAAGGCTTTCCCGAAGTTTGGCTCTACCCCAGTCAATATTGATGGCAATGCTGACCCCGACACGGAAATCGATCTCTATCGTGTTACTGGCTCAATCGATCCAACTCTTCCCTATGGTTCCCTTGGGGAATATCTGACCACGGTTAAAACCGATGCTAATGGTAAATTTGGAGCTTCTCTTAGTAATCTCCAAGTTGGTGATACGATTAGCGCGATCGCCACCGAACCGCAATACGGCACTTCCGAGCCAGCCTTAAATGCACGGATCGTCAACCCCGATCTGTCGGTTCCTGCCCCTGCAAATGTGCCAACAGCTATCCCAGCATGCACGACACCTCCTGAGATTGTGCAGACTCCACCACCACCGCCAGAGCCAATTGTTCTATCTGTGCCGCGCCAGATTCACTTCGCCCTTGATCGTGCCGATATCAGTCCCATCAGCGCTAAAATCTTGAATCGGATTGCTGAAGTATTAAAGCAATATCCCACAATTATGATTACCCTCGAAGGACATACTGACCCTAGAGCCAGTGATGCCTATAACCGTGAATTGGGCTTTAGGCGATCGCGTGCCGTTCGCAATTACCTAATGCGACAGGGTATAGCCTCGGAAAGGATGACTGTGCGATCGCTAGGTGAAACTCAACGCACTTCA
This sequence comes from Pseudanabaena sp., assembly GCA_003249035.1. GTDB lineage: Bacteria > Cyanobacteriota > Cyanobacteriia > Pseudanabaenales > Pseudanabaenaceae > Pseudanabaena. Next base: position 39,816 of record QBMK01000008.1, on the reverse strand, counting down.
CAAAACAATCAAGTTATCGACTATGCTCGCGATCGGCGTGTCGAGATATATTTCAAGGATTATAGAGCTATCGAAATCATCTTTGAGGAGCAAGAAGAAGATTTGCAGTTGGAAAAACAATCTACTCCATCAAATCAATCCCAACTTCCACTTAATATTCCCATTAAAAAACAAACCTCTGCTGAGCCAAAATAATATCAAAACGTTACTATAACGCTCTGATGCAATTTATCAACATATTTCATCCCATTAAGCATAGAAAATACAAATATGAGTTCTCCATTTAAGATCCCTGCACAGATAAAAAAATCTCTAAGAAGCCTAGTCTACACTTATCGCCGCAAATGGTTGCCTGTATTACTAGCTTGCCTATTTGTACTTTTTTCCTTTTTCCCCATTCCATTTCCTCAAGTATTTTTTTCGGCTACTTCTAATAAAGTCTTGTCGCCATCATTTATTGAGCCAGTCAATGCTCAAGCAACACCCGCTTTATGTGCTACCCCCGGGAGAGATGGTGTTGGTACTCCCGCTGGAGTTATTAACACCTATTACCCTGGCACCGCAACAGTAGCAGCAGGCGCTACCTCAATCCCTGTTGGCGCTAGCGTTGGCGCTCCCACTAATATCGCTGCAGGCGATCTGTTATTGATCATACAAATGCAGGATGCTGTCATCAACTCTACAAATACTGATGCTTATGGTAATGGTGTTGGCGGAGATGTGCCACCATTATTAGCTCCACCAGCCCCACAGCCTCCTACTAATGGTGCTAGTGGTTTTATTAGCAGTACCGCTGGCAGATATGAATATATTGTTGCAACTGGTCCAATAAGTGCAGGGGCAGTGCCCATTAGAGGTGCAAATGGATCGGGACTGATTAATACATATTTCAGTGCCGCAGCGACAGCAACCCAAGGGCAACAGACTTATCAAGTTGTCCGTGTTCCACAATATTCAACTTCCACACTAGGTTCCGCTACATCACCATTTTGGAACGGCAGTACAGGCGGAATCGTTGTCTACGATGTGGCTGGCAATCTAAATCTCAATGGTGGTGCAATAGATGTTAGTGGTAGAGGATTTCGTGGCGGTGGCGGGCGTCAACTTGGTGGTGCTGTTAGCCCAAATACTGATTATAGGACTCTTTCAACATTGGCTAAAAATGGCTCAAAGGGAGAAGGAATAGCAGGAACGCCGAGGTTTGTAATCAATCCAACTACCTTGGCGTTGTTTGACAATACAATTGAAGGCTATCCCAATGGAAGCTATGGTCGAGGTGCTCCTGGTAATGCTGGTGGTGGAAGTACTGATGGTAATACCAATAGTAACGATCAAAATACTGGCGGTGGTGGTGGCAGTAATGGGGGATTTGGAGGAATTGGTGGGAGAGCTTGGTTCTCGGACTTACCAACAGGTGGTTTTGGTGGTGCGCCTGTTCCTGCTGCTACAAATATTCTAGTACTTGGCGGTGGCGGTGGCGCAGGAACAACGAACGATGGTTCTGGTGCTGGTGTTGTTCCGAATGGTGCTGGCATATTTAGTAGCGGTGCTTCGGGCGGAGGATTAGTAATGTTACGCACTAATACAGTGAGTGGCGTGGGAACGATCAGCGCTAATGGTACAAGTGCTCGAAGCGTAACCCAAGATGGCGGCGGCGGTGGCGGTGCTGGAGGTAGCGTATTAGTCTCTGCGCTGAGTAATAATCTGACTGGACTCACTGTTAATGTTAATGGCGGTAATGGAGGTGACGCTATATTTGCTCAGCCTCACGGTCCAGGTGGCGGCGGCGGCGGTGGGGTCGTAGTTGCTAGTCCTGGTGTAACAATTAACAGTTCAGGAGGAGCGGCAGGTTTCACAGGAATTCCTCCAAATCTAAATAATGGAGCTTTGGCTGGAAGTGGTTTTGCAATTCCAATTGCTCCCACTGCTATACCTGGAGTAGGTTCTGGTGCGAGCTGTTCTGCACCAAGACTAGTGTTGTCAAAACGAATTACGAATATGACAAGAGGCGGAGTTACAATTACTCCAAGTGGCAGTCAAGACTTCAATGTATTTAATGAAGACGGAATAGCCAATAATGGAGATAACGATCCATTGTGGCCCGATCGCAATACCTATCTGAGAGGCGCTGTCAATGTTAGTTCTTCTGAGTCTGGCGATGTAATTGAGTACACAATCTATTTTCTCTCATCTGGCAATATCCCCGTTACTAATGCCACCATTTGCGACTTAATTCCCTCACCAACAGTATTCGTAAGTAATGCTTTCGATACTGTTGGTGGAGGCACTGACTTAGGCATTGCTTTTGCAAATAGTACAACTTCTTTGCCGACTGCACCAACTAGCTTTCTGACTAATATTATTGATGCAGATCGAGGTAATTTTTCTCCTCCCAACTCTTTACCGCCAAATACTTGTAGGAGGAGTGATGGTGGCAATTTAAGTGCTGTTGACAATACCGATGGAGTAGTGGTCGTAAATTTGGTTGCTTCACCAGCAAGTTTGCCATTTGCAACCGCATCTGGCATTCCCCCTGCTTCCTATGGGTTTGTTCGCTTCCAAGTAAGAGTCAAATAGAAAGACTAAATGTTCTGCATAATTTAAATGCTATTGATAATTCTTTTCTAGTTCTAAGACTTGCTTGTTTAAAGTCAGTCTTAGAACTAGAAAAGAATTAGATGATGGTGTCTTCGATTGCATCATCTAATTCTTTAGAAGAAAGAGATGAGTAGAGGATTTCCTTAACACTTATTCTCATAGACCACTCATTGAAAAACCGCAACAGCTTTTTTGTAGGTAAAGGCGTAATTATGTGCAAAAAATTAGGTTTAGATTAACATTGGGGCAAAAACAAGGGACGTCTCTATATACAGCGCTTTGCTCTCAAACCCAAACTAAGAATTTTAAAAAAGTGTTTTTTTTTGCAACACTTTTATAAAATTCTTGTGGTTCATTTGATCGATAATTGCTGCCTATATCAGTCATCTCTAAATTCTGTCTGGAAATTATTAGACAAATTTTTGGAAAACAATTCAAAAATAAATTGTTCATAATTTGTTCAAAAAGATCTAGACTATTTTCTCGTTTAGCCAATAGATTTGGTGAGAGTGTTAAAGTTGATGTGGTGAGTCTAAAGCGCCATAAATTTTTCACTATCTAGATTTGGGTTTGTAGGATTTATCAAGGTTTATTAACAATGTTGCAAGAGATTCAATTACCTATTGTTGCTGATGCGAAAAAGTGGACAATTCAAGATAGTGAGATGCTCTACCGCATTGATGGTTGGGGGGAACCTTATTTTAGTATTAACGAAGCTGGTAATGTGACCGTCTCACCGAAGGGCGATCGCGGAGGTTGCATTGACCTCTTTGATTTGGTTAACGACCTGAAGCAGAGAGGATTGCGTCTGCCTATCTTAGTGAGATTTTCAGATATCTTGGCCGATCGCATTGAGCGCATTAATTCTACCTTTGCCAAGGCGATCGCTCGCTATAACTACAATGGCGTTTATCGTGGCGTTTTTCCTGTCAAAGTCAATCAACAACGCCAATTGGTTGAAGAAATTGCAAAATATGGAAAACCCTTTCAATTTGGATTAGAAGCAGGTTCTAAACCAGAACTATTGATTGCTCTCGCCACTTTGCGCACCCCAGGTTCGTTACTAATCTGCAATGGCTACAAAGATGCTGAATATATTGAAACGGCTCTACTAGCGCGAAAGCTCGGACAAAATACGATCATTGTGATCGAGCAACTAGAAGAAGTGGAAATGATCATCCGCGCTGCGACTAAGTTGGGAATTGCGCCTGTGGTTGGTGTAAGAGCAAAACTGAGTGCCAAAGGTTTGGGGCATTGGGAAGATTCCACAGGCGATCGCGCTAAGTTTGGTTTGAGCATGTGGGAAATCCTAGAAACCTTTGAACAATTGGAAGCAGCAAATATGCTGGATTCATTGAAATTGTTACATTTCCACATCGGTTCCCAAATCAGTAACATCAGCACGATCAAAGATGCCTTACGCGAAGCAGGTCAAATCTATGTGCAGCTTGTGGAAATGGGAGCACCTATGGGACATCTCGATGTTGGTGGCGGTTTAGGAGTTGACTATGATGGTTCCAAAACTAATTTCTATGCTTCCAAAAACTATAGTATGCAGAACTATGCCTACGATATTGTGGCGGCAATCAAGGATGCCTGCGCGGAAAAAGGCGTACCTGTACCAACTTTGACCAGTGAAAGCGGTCGCGCGATCGCATCCCATCAATCGGTTTTAGTCTTTGATGTAGTTGGCATTAGCGGTATTCCTAACCAGCCGATCGCACCTCTAAAAGAGGATGAGCATCTAATCGTCCGCAATCTTTTTGAAGCATTGGAAAACATCAATGAAAATAATTACCAAGAGATTTATCACGATGCTGTCCAGTTCAATCAAGAAGCAGTTAGCTTGTTCACTTTTGGCTATCTAAGTCTCAAGCAACGCGCCAGAGTTGAACGTCTGTTTTGGGAATGTTGCGATCGCATTCTCAAAGTAACCCGCAAACTGAATTACGTGCCTGACGATCTTGAAGATCTTGAACGGGCTATGGCGCTAACTTATTACTGTAATTTCTCAGTATTTCAGTCTGCTCCCGATAGTTGGGCGATCGACCAATTGTTCCCAATTATGCCAATCCATCGACTGAATGAAGAGCCAAATTGTCGCGGCACAATTGCCGATCTCACCTGTGATAGCGATGGCAAAATCGATCGCTTCATCGATTTACGTGATGTTAAGTCTGTGCTTGAGTTACATCCTTTTATTTCTGAAGAGCCTTACTTTCTAGCTTTGTTTCTCGGTGGAGCCTATCAAGAGATTCTTGGCGATTTGCATAACTTATTTGGTGACACTGATGCAGTTCATATTCATGCAACCCCTCATGGATATAAGGTTGAGCATGTGATCAAGGGTGACTCAATGACCGAGGTTCTGGAATATGTGCAGTACAATCGCGAAGCGATGCTGGAAAATATTCGTCAAGAGACAGAACGCGCTCTCCAAGAAAAGCAAATTACTCTTGGTGAAGCTAGGTTGTTTTTACAAAAATATGAACATTGCTTAAATGGTTATACATATTTAAGCTAATCAAAACCCAAAACTGTTGTCTTGGGCTTTGCTCAAGACAACAGTTTTGGGTTTTATTTTATTTGCGATTCTCAACGCCGCGTATTGAGCATAATGTCGCAGTTTCTACTAAAGTTACATTAGCTAACAATATTGATTTGCTGTACTTTTGGCATAGCGAATCAATAATTTAGAATTGCAAATGAGATTTTTTGGTAAAACGTGGAAATTTTATGTATCAGCAACGGACATGGTGAAGATATCATTGCTGCCCGTATCTGCATTGAATTAGAGAAGCTAGGGTTTTCTGCGATCGCCTTGCCGCTTGTGGGTGTGGGACATGCATACACTAAAGCAAATATACCGATCGTCGAAAAGTACACGCAAGCGATGCCATCGGGGGGATTTGTCCGTATGGATAGCCGACAGCTAGCGCGTGATGTCAAAAGCGGATTGGTGGGACTGACTCGAAAGCAATTGGGCTTTGCATGGAAGTGGTCACGCGAAAATCGTAGAAACAATCGGCTGATTTTAGCGGTGGGTGATATTGTGCCATTGCTGTTTGCGTGGTTACCGTCAAAATTTGGTGGTTGTAATTTCGCGTTTGTTGCCACGGCTAAGTCAGAATATTTTTGGCGCGATCGCAAAAGCAATTTACCCCATGTCAAAAAACCTTTTGGCGGTTCCTACTTTTTTCCTTGGGAACGCGCTTTGATGAATAGCAATCGCTGCAAGGCGATATTTGTTCGCGATCTTTTGACCGCCGAGAGCTTGAATCGAGATTTTAAACTGCCTGCGATTTATTTGGGTAACTCGATGATGGATGGGCTTGAACCCAAAGGCATTAATTTTGGTGTTGGCGAAGATGAGTGGGCTGTAGCAATTCTTCCAGGTTCGCGATCTCCTGAAGCCTATGAAAACTGGATGGCTTTGATGCTCTGCGCCCAAGTTGTCTCCCGTGCAATTCCCCATAATGTCCATTTCTTAGTTGCGATCGCGCCTGATTTAGATCTGGAAATTATCGGACAGAGCATTATCCAAAAGGGTTGGCAACGTATTGATGAAAAGACTTTTAAGGTGCAGAATGCTCGACTAATTTTATTGCAAGATGGCTTTAATGATTGTCTGCATCAATGTCATTTAGGCTTGGCGATGGCAGGCACTGCAACAGAACAAATGGTGGGTTTAGGTAAACCCGTAATTACGATCGCTGGAAATGGGCCCCAATTCACGCGCAAGTTTGCTGAAGAACAAGCGGATTTGTTAGGCTGTTCAATTAATTTGATCGAAAAACCAGCTCAGGTTGCAGATGTGCTCAATAAGATTTTGCAAGACCCTGATTACTTCCAAGAAGTAAGCCGCAATGGTGAGGAACGCATGGGAAAAGCAGGAGCATCTGCACGAATCGCTAAATATATTGCCGAGAAAATATTAGGACTTGCGCAAAATGACGACAATTAGGGCTTACTAAATCAGGCGAAAACCTTTTATGGTTCAGGTAATACACTCTATATATCTGCAACCCTCTACAATTTTTAGATCAAGTACTAATACTCGCCAAAAACAAATCAGGTTAAGATGGCAAAAGCCAACTCACAAACCCATTGGGGAGCAGTTTTAAACCGCTCTAACCACTCAGAAAAGTATCTGCGGTGGTTTGTTGAGTTTTGCCCCGTTCCGATCGCTATGTTTGATAGCAATCTACGTTACATCTTAGTTAGTCAGCCTTGGGTCAAAATGCTAGGCATTCCTCGACTTAAGTTAATTGGTACAAGTCTGTACGATTCATTACCGATGGCGATCGCCCATAGGCAAGGATTAGAGCGATGCTTGAGCGGTATGCAGATCCATTTTACGACGAACATTAAAATTGCAAGTCGCGGAGAGTCAGCAAATAATTTTCAATGGGATGTTCAGCCTTGGTATACCGATGATGGATCAGCAGGCGGAATTATTGTCTCTAGCCATGCTTTGGCTGAATCGCAGACTGAACTTCTTAAGCACCAGCTAAATGAAGAAATTGTTGAACGACAATACCTTGAAGATGCTTTTACTAAAATTGGGACTGCCCTGGAAAGTGCCAATGATGCCATCTGCATTACTGATGAGCATGGAAAACCAATTTATATCAATCTTGCCTTCAGCGATTTATTTACATATAGTTTACCTGCATTACAGAAGTCCACCAATCTACGCCCTCTCTTTCCTGATGCACAAACTGCTCAAGTTGTCCACTCAGCGGTTATGCATGGTAGTACTTGGAATAGTGAACTAGAACTAATTGATCGCAATCAGCAGCCTATTCCTATTTCCTTAAAAGTAAATTCTGTCAAAAGCCCATCTGGTGAGGTAATTGGGCTAACTTATATTTGTACAAATATTCGCGATCGCAAAGCTGCTGAAGCAGAAATCAACAAAAGCTTTGTGGCACTCAGTGCGACACTTGAGGCAACAGCTGATGGTATTTTGGTGCTAGATGCGATCGGCAATATTATTATTTGCAATCAAAAGTTTGTTGATCTTTGGCAGATTCCCGATCGCATTCTTCGATCAAATGACGACTCAAGTATTCTCAAGTATGTTGCTAAGCGGATTAACTCGTCTCAATTCTTACATCAATTTGGCAAAGGACTTGGTATTGACCAGAATAGCTTTGAGATTGTCGAGGTAGATGATGGCAGAACCCTAGAATGCTATTCACAACCACAAAACGTTTTGGAAAGTTGCGTTGGTAGAGTTTGGAGTTTACGCGACATTACTGAACGTCTTGCTGCCGAGGCTCTAGTCCGCGCCTCCGAAGAAAAATATCGCTTACAGGCTGAAAAACTAGAACATGCTTTGCAAGAGTTAAAAAGTACTCAATCTCAATTGATTCAAGCAGAGAAAATGTCTGGGCTAGGACAACTTGTAGCGGGAATAGCCCATGAAATTAATAATCCCGTGAATTTTATTTATGGAAATCTTTCTTATGCGGACACCTATACATCTGAACTATTAAGTCTTGTCGAAACATACCGTAATCATTATCCTGATCCTATCGAAGCAGTGCAAGCAAAGCTTGAAGAAATCGATATTGATTTTCTGGCTGACGACTTTGTAAAGTTAGTTGGGTCAATTCGGATTGGGGCAGAAAGAATTCAAAAGATTGTTCAGTCACTAAATAAATTTTCTCGTAGTGATGAAGAAGGATGTAAACCTGTCGATATCCATGAGGGAATTGATAGTACTTTAATGATTTTACAAAGCCGACTAAAGGCAACTCATCATCATCCTGAGATTCTAGTTGAGAAAAATTATGCCAATCTACCTGATGTAGAATGCTACGCTGGACAGCTAAATCAGGTATTTATGAATTTGCTAACAAATGCGATCGATGCTCTCGAAGAAGATGCTCAGGCAAATGGAACTTGGCAGGTTGTGAGTGATAAACCACAATGGACTAGACAAGATGGAAAAGTCTCCAAAATCTTAATCCAAACTGAAATTCTTGCAGATCCTCAAAATAGAGATCGCTTAGTTATCAAAATTTCTGATAATGCTAATGGAATTCCTGACGAGTTACGCAATCGCTTGTTTGATTTGTTTTTCACAACGAAGCCTGTAGGCAAAGGTACAGGTTTAGGATTATCGATCGCCTATCAGATTATTACTGAAAATCATGGTGGGAAGTTGTCCTTTAGCTCAGAAGTTGGGCAAGGCACCGAATTCAAGATTGAGATTCCCTTAAAACAACTCCCAACTTAAAATAGTACTTCCTTCCCAGTCTAAAAATAGACAGTAAGCTCCAAGAAGACGAGTTGCGGCGCGAAGCGCCGCAACTCGTCTTCTTGGGTTATATCCTAAGCAAAACTTGCTTTGCTATATACCTTAACTGCGATAGGCTTAAATAATTTAGAACACTTAATCGTCGTTGCTTATAGGCTTAACCATTAAGTGCCGTTGTTCGCGACGAAATCCTAGTTTGGTATAGAGAGCTTCTGCTGGCTCATTCCAGAAGTCTACAACTAAAGATACCGAACTCATCTTTTGACTTTGGAGATATTCCTCGATTAGCTTAAATACTTTTTTCCCAATACCGCGACCGCGATAGTCTTCCCGAATATACAACTCATCAACAAGTCCACAGCGTCCATGATATTCCATACTAAAAAAGAAGGTCAGTGCCACATATCCAATTGGGCGATCGCGATCGCAAATTAGCCAAATTACCCCAAATTGTTCATTACTGAGCAAAGCAATAAATGCTTTGACTACGCCTTCATCAAAATCTATACGATCAAATTTATAGAACTCCCGCACAAGTTCCATCAGTGGGTCAATATCAATAAATTGTGCTAAGCGAAAATTAAGATCAAATTCACTCATGGACTAGACATTTACCTTGTAGTTCAAGTTCAACTCATCACCAGACATTCCTCGGATGCCCCAATTATAGCTTGGCGTCTCGATTAAAATTATTTCAATATCTAATGGAGCAATATCCAATTTTTCTTTTAGACGCTCAAATAATAAGCGATAGAGATTTTTCTTGGCTTCTACAGTCCGTCCTGCAAACATTAGGATTTCGATGATGATATATTTTTCTGTGCGATCGTTGGGATACTCAAAGTCTTCAGCTTGCAAGGGAAAGAATCTCTGAAACTTCTTTTCTGGAGGATAGTCGAGCGCATCAACTACACAGAAATGAATTGTAGTCGATAGAGCTTCTCGATTTTGCTGAATAAAATCAGCGTTCCCGTAGATTTTGGTTTGAGGCATAATTTGTCTAACAATTTAATTTCTTGTTCTCCGCTCTTGAGGCAGGAATTTCTTTTTTACAAAAAAAAGAGGGAGCGCAATGCGCTCCCTCTTTTTTAAGAAAGCTTATGTTCCTTCTGTCCAAGAATTGAGGTAATGAACTTGCTCAGGAGTAAGTGTATCGATGGTGATGCCCATAGCTTGGAGCTTCAAGCGAGCGATCTCTTGATCGATATCCTTAGGAATTGGCACAACACCAGCAGGCAAATTGCCCTTGTTCTTAACTAGAAATTCACAAGCTAGAGCTTGGTTGGCGAAACTCATATCCATAACGCTAGCAGGATGCCCTTCAGCAGCGGCGAGGTTAACTAGGCGACCTTCACCAATGACGATGATCGATTTGCCAGTTTTGAGTTGGTACTCTTGGGTAAAGTTGCGAACAAAGCTTGCAGATTCGCTGAGATCATTAAGAGAAACAAGGTCAATTTCCAAATCAAAGTGACCCGAGTTAGCAACGATCGCTCCATCTTTCATGGTCTCAAAATGTTCGCGACGGATGACGTGCTTGTTGCCAGTAACGGTGATAAAGATATCGCCGATTTTAGCAGCTTCGTCCATGGTCATAACGCTGAAGCCATCCATTGCAGCTTCGATCGCAGCGACAGGATTGATTTCTGTAACAACTACATTTGCACCCATGCCGCGTGCACGAAGGGCTACACCCTTACCACACCAGCCGTAACCAGCTACAACGATTACTTTGCCAGCCAACAAGATATTGGTAGCTCGGATGATGCCATCGAGGGTGGATTGACCAGTACCGTAGCGGTTATCAAAGAAATGCTTAGTTTCTGCGTCGTTAACTGCGATCGCTGGGAAAGTCAGTTTGCCATCACGGAACATGGCATTGAGGCGAACTAATCCTGTGGTGGTTTCTTCAGTAGTACCAATGATTTCAGGAATTTGATCGGCGTGATGTAAAACCAAAGTGGTTGTTACATCGCTACCGTCATCAACGATGATGTGGGGACGGTGAGCTAGAGCCATTTCCACGTGGCGATGGTATGTCGCATTATCTTCGCCTTTGATTGCAAATACGGAAATACCGTGATCATAAACTAAGGACGCAGCAACGTCATCTTGGGTCGAAAGTGGATTGCTAGCAATCAAAACTGCATCTGCTCCAGCGGCTTTGAGTGCGATCGCGAGGTTCGCAGTTTCAGTGGTAACGTGGCAGCAAGCGGCGATGCGGATACCTGCAAGGGGCTTCTCAGCAGCAAAGCGATCGCGAATTTGACGCAATACGGGCATTTCGCGGCTAGCCCATTCAATGCGTTGTTTTCCTAGTGGTGCAAGGCTGATGTCCTTAATCTCGTGCTTAACGGTCACGGTTTCAGGCGCAATAGTAGTGGTCATGTATAAGTTGAATTTTTTACAAAATTTAACTTAATTATATGCCAAGCTTCATAATTTTTCCCTAATTTCTTATTTCACCTAATCGAACTTCAAAAATTCTCCTTGTGCGAACTACTAATACCAAAACACAAAATGGCTACGCCATTTTGTGTTTTAAAAACCCTTACTGGGTTTGGTTTTTAATTCACAAAAGTGTGACGACACTTTTGTGAATTGGTATAAAAAAATTGTAAGTCTCATCAATCCCGTCATTCGAGACAACCCTATCGCTCGAATCTATAAATCAAAGCATAGCAATTCGAGATAGAAATGATAACTTGAGTAGGCGCAAGTAAAATTTCGGAAAAACGAAGTATTTCTTTCCTTTTCCAAGGTTTATCTTCTCAGCTTAATCTGCTTAGGAATCTTAATTTCATGGGTCTTATGAAAATCATCCTGAACCTTAGCAGTAAGACTTTTGGACACACGCTTCACCACAAAACCAAGAACTCCATCTCCAGTTTTTTGGAGCATATCCTGAGATAAGCGCTGAACAAATTGGGGAAACTGTAGCGTCACCGTAAGATTTAAATCCCACTCAATGCTGGTCATCACCGCCTTCTGGTCTAACGTTTGACCTGATCGTAATTCTAAAGGCTTCTCCTGTAAGCGCATCTCCGCTTGGAAATCTACCTCATAACCTTGTGGAGGCTGATTTGGGATCGGAATTGTGGTAATTCGGTATACCGAATTTTCATCGGGAGGTAACAAATTTAGCCCAACCCGCGCATCAACCTTAAAACCCATAGCCCCCACTTGCCCCACACCCATTGCATAGCCCATTTCCCCAATCGGGTCAGCCTTAAACGGATGAGCGCAACGCTTGAACCAACCCTGATGAGCATTAAGATATTTCATTACCGTAAGCTTATCAGCAAACAAGTCCATGTAGCCAACATAGTGATTATGAAATGAGGTTTTGTCACCCTTTAGAGACTGCTTAAACTTTTGGGTTTGCCCATTGTTTTGTTCGCCATTTATGTACTTTTCTTCAGCATCTGGATCTTTGAGATCGAATTGAAAATCATCATTTCCTGTGCCATAGTCAGCTAGCATTGCCGCCTCTTGAGCAGGAGTCAACAAAAAATCAGAGTCATCTTCCCCCAGCATTTCTTGATTTGCAGGCGATCGCATTGGTTCTTGCTGCATGACGGATATCCTAAAGCTGCTTATTCGCTAGTTGTTAACTATTTCCATCATAATAGTCTTAGAAGTTCGATTAGGGAAAGCATATGGCTCCGCGTACAGCAGTGATGGAAGCCGTCGAAAAGCTCAATTATCGGGTCACGATAGGTGATGTGGCGGCACAGTCTGGACTTGATCTAAATACAGCGCAACGCGAAGTGCTGGCGCTTGCCTCGGAGACTGGTGGCAATATCCAAGTTGCCGAGTCGGGCGAGATTGCCTATAAATTCGCGCCCAATTTTCGCCAAGTCCTTGTCAGTCGTTCGTTCTGGCTACAGGTTAAGGAATGGCTAAAGGGCGTATGGAAATGGGTGTTTTACGCGATCCGTATCTCCTTTGGCATTTTGTTGATTGTTTCAATTTTGATCGTGGTGCTGGGCATTATTGCAGCAACGATCGCGATCCAAAGCCAAGGACGCAGCGACAATGATCGCAATGATCGCCGTAGCGATAATCGTGGTGGCGGCGGTGGATTTATCTGGTTAGGTGGCTGGGGCAACCCTTTCGGCAATCCATTTATCATGTTCGATCCTTACTACTACGAACCAGAGCAAGTCCGGAAACGAGATCCCGATGACATGGGCTTTTTAGACAGCGTATTTTCATTTTTATTTGGTGATGGCAACCCCAACACCGATCTTAATGAACGTCGTTGGCGCGATATTGCAACAATGATCCGTAGTAATAACGGCGTAGTAATTGCGGAGCAAATAGCGCCCTACCTCGATGAAACTAGCCGATTAGAGGGTGACGAATATTTCGTGATCCCAGTATTGTCAAAGTTCAATGGTTTTCCTGAAGTCAGCGACGCTGGAACGCTTGCCTATAAATTTCCTGAATTGCAAAAGGTAGCCTCTGAGCGCAAAGCAAAGACTAGCAGTTCTTATTTGCAAGAAAAACTTTGGAAATTTAGCCAAGCCTCCCAAGGAAAAATTGCTTTAGCGATCGGGTTAGGAGTATTTTATTTAGTTGCCTCGCTGTACCTGGGCAGTTTGTTAGGCGATCCACGCCTCGCCAAGTCCCTTGTTGGATTTTTAGGCTTTATCAATGCGGCTTATGGCTTCTTGCTGGGCTATGCAGTGCTATTCTTATCCACGCCTGCTGTGCGATATTTTGTTTTGCAATTCCTGAATAAAGGTATCAGCGATCGCAATCAACAACGTGCCGCCCGTGCCGAGCAATTACAAAAGCCATCGACAGCTTTGCGAGAAAAGCTAGACTTTGCAACTACCTTTGCCACCAAACAAGAGGTAATAGACCAAAAAAATCTTGCCTACACCACCGAGCAAGATTTGGCGGATCAAGAATATGCCAAAATGCTCAAAGAAAATAAGGGTATCTAAATTAATCGATCATAAATCCCCACAGTTTTTGAAAAAACCTCAAAGCAAAATCTATCAGATGATTTTTATAGATATCTAAATATTAAATGATCCAAATGAAAAACCAAATATGTATGGCGGTTTAAGCCAGTCACACATATTTGGTGCTCAATCATTCTATGAAGATCTCTTAGTAAGTTTTACCCCCCTTACTGATAACCCAATGAGGGATAAGTGCTGAAAAGTCCATTTAATAACGGTGAAAAAGATGCAGTCGATCACAATTTAATTTTGCAGTGCCCAAATCCTTGAATTAGTTTCTAATTGATTTTTCATGCTCGGTTGCTTAATCTGTCATCTCAACAATTCACAACTTGCAAAACCCTTGTCCAACTAGTTAATCTTTATTCTTGGCAGCTTTTGCTTGATCTTTTATACATAAAACCCTCCCTAAGTATTTGGCTGAAATAGTCTTCTATTATACCCTTTGAAAGATGCGCCAAAAAGGAATCTTGACTCTCAGTATCAATAAATCAGCTATTTTAAGTACGCCAAAAGTCAAAACAACTCGTTTACTTTAGGTGATCAAATAAGATTGAGAACTTGTTAAGTACGTTATTAAAGAGTTGACAAATTGTAACTGTACAGCAAGAATAAACAATCTTCTCAACTCCCTTAACTTTTATGTCATTCCTGCAAAAAAAATTGGGCAATTCTTAAAATAAGTTTTGGTATCATGTCTCAGGCTCCCATAATAACAATGGCTCGTCACACAAAGTGAATTTATAACCTCTTCATAACTTTTTATAACTTTCAAGATATTGTTGAAAACTATAATTTAGGTTAAGGAATATTTAAAAAGTTTAGAATGGACCTTATAGTTAGTGAGTTTATAAAATACTCTTTTCAAACTTTAAAAAATATTAAATTAATTACCTATCCAGAAAATCAACAATATTTCGCAATCAATTTTTTGCTAAGCTTAAAGGCTTATTTATTAAAAAAACTTTTCTGCGATGATGATTCGTTTAAAGGATTTATGACTGAAATCATTTTTTTGTTAATTAGTATAATTCAATCAAATCTGAAATCAAATATTTATTTCTGTTGTTCAAGGAAATATTGATATGGCACAGTTCTATCATCAAAATCAATTTAATTATATAGCTAAACAAACTACCGATGTAACTTCGGGTAGCATTGAGAAAGCTCAGCAAAATATTTACAACTTCTTTTTAGAAATCATTAATCGTTACGATTCCGAAGTAATCTTAAACCAATTTAACCAACTCTTTATAAGATATGAAGAGATTGATAATGTTAATGCTTATTATGCTCTAGGTGAGATTATATTTCATAACAGAGAAAATGATTTTAAATACGCTCTTTTACGCTGTTGCTACATTCTTAACAACAACTGGGCAATTAATGGAAATATTAGTGCTTGCCAAAAGTTAGTTGATCTTTTCTTAGCGGATTCTATTGGCGTACCTACTCAAATATACAAATTAAAAAAACTAAGGCAGTGGCTACAAAACTTTGTTCAATCTGAAGACTATAGTACTTTGCGATCGCTTTCAGGTCGTGCTGGCATTCGCAAGGTCTACCATAACTGGAGTGAACGCTTTTCTTCTTATCTATTGATCTCAGAATATGCTGATACGAGAAAACCATTAGAACAACGCCAATATGCAGCAAATTTATCTCGTAAGATCAAGAAGCAATTTAAGTTTGATCTTGCCATGTATACGGCTCGTATTGATTCAAATTTAGGCGTAAATCCTCAACGTCCAAATCCTACCAATTTAGGTGATGGTGTACTGCTTCTAATCAAAAGAGTACTGAATAAGCAAGGCAATGATAACTATCGAAAAGCTGCAAGAAGCTTTTTCGAGAGAGCTGCTAGTATGTCTTTTGCAGAATTCAAAGACAGCTTACTCACGTATTTAGGAATACCGCAAGATGACTTGGAAATTTCTGAGGTATTTCGTTTAACGATTGTACAGAAGTTGAAAGAGTTTCAAGATCATCGTGATGAAGAATCAATGACTCTTAGCTTATTATATGTAACTTGCAATCGTATTCTACAATATTTATTGTTAAGTGAAATACGAAATCCTTCTGAGTTTTTGCGATTATCTTTAGAATATGATAACTTCCTCAACCCTGTAATTTTGTTACTTAGAATAGTACTAATTTTGCCTCATGTTCGCTTTTATTTAGAAAGCTATATTGCCGAATTAATCAGGTTTTATAGCGCCTACGAAGAAACAGAATGTCAGGCATTCATTAATTTTCTTGATGTGTTGAATGTCACGCTGGCAATTTTTGATGAAGATACTGGTTATAGCTTAATTAAGATGAAAAATATTGAGAATGATCTAGCTGATATAAATCTAGATAACTATCGTGTTTTTTCGCAATTAAAAAGATTTACAAGTATAGATAGGCAACTAGTTAACCAAGAAGAAACAACCAAAACCCTAAATTTCTAGAATAGTAAAAAAATATTTCATGTTAGAGATTCTATCCATTCAAAAATACGATTCCAAGCCCACCATCGATCGCGATCGCCATATTGGTGTTGGCATTTTTTACTGCTGATATAACCGACGTGACCACCATACTGCGTAAGCATTAGATTGATAGCAAGGTTATCTTTGGCTATTTTTTCTAAATCAGTCACAATTGATGGATCAAACATCGGATCATCCACTGCATAAAGAATCAAAGTTGGCTTTTGTAAATGCGGCATGAAATATAGCGGACAACTTGCATTGTAATATTCCTCTACTGACTCAAAGCCCAATTTGGCAATCGTCAATTCGTTGTCAAAACCCCAAATGCTGTTAGCTCGTTCCACCGCATCACGATCAATCGCTTCAGGATGCATTTTTGCCATGCCGCGCCCTAGTTTCTTTAATTCTCGAGCGATCGCCTTTTCTAAAAATCTGCCTAGTTCATCTTTTACTAAATAAGTAAGCGATCGATTGGAGTCAACACTTGGACAAATTACTGCACCACCAGCGATATCAGCAGATGTAATTTCTAAATCACTTCCCCAATCAGCGATCGATTCTCCTGCCTTGATTCCCCACAGAGCCAATTGCCCACCAAGGGAATAACCAGTTAGCCAAAATGGGGAAGGACACCCTAGTTGCTTGGCAGCATTAGCGATACGAATGAAATCTTCGCCTTCATACAGTCCATCGGAGGTCAGCGTCGGTGAAAGCTCAGCAGTTTTGCCATGTGCTCGCCAATCAAACATCACAACGGCATAGCCTTTAGCAGACGCCTTACGACCCAAAATCTTGAGAAACCACTGATTATCTAAATCCCCCGTAATTCCGTAGGTTCCGACAATAGTTCCCTTAACTGTTTGAGCGGTCAAGTTAGGAATTGCATATTTACCAAAAATGGGAACGCCATTTGCTCCAGTAAAAATATGATCCTGATAAATAGGTTCAGGTTCAATCGTAAAGTTTTCCCATTTCTGACTCACCCGCAAAGCTGTATAAAGAGTCATTAGCAGCCCATTAGTGAGATGCCAAGGTGGGGTATAAAGCATACAACGGTAATTTCTTGCATTTCTTGACATTTAATTATAGCTCTTTCCCAAACACTAAATAACCCTCCGCTTTTGGCAGAAGGTTATTTTTATAACGGAGAGAGAGGGATTCGAACCCTCGTTAAAGTTACCCCTAAACAGCATTTCCAGTGCTGCGCCTTCAACCACTCGGCCATCTCTCCTCGCTCAATTACAACAAGAAACCCTTACAGATATCAATGTTTTTTATCGCGGTATTTAATCATAACAAAACATGACACATCTACAAATTTTTTTGCTGATCTGTCATGTTTTTAAGAAAAATCGTGTCAAAATATCTTTTGCCCTAAAACAGCAAAATTTCACATATTTACAAAGTCTTTACTAAAATGTAATGCCGCAGTTTTCTTGATAAAGCTTTTTTATTTCATTCAAACCTAATATAGCAATGAAAGTTTTGCTTAGGACATAAAACCCAAATAAATGAAGGCGGTGCTTCGCGCCGCCTTCATTTATTTGGGTTTTGATTTGTCCTAGCTATCTTTAGATTGTTATATAAGCAATCTAGAGATTTATTCACAAGCTTTGAAGACATGAAACCAAAATGGAGAAATGCGGCAATGCCACATTTCTCCATTTTATGAAATCTGTTGAAACCTTGAAACGCTAATTAAATTAATTTAGACGGCATGTTGACGATACCAAGCTATCGTTTTGTTCAACCCTTCGCGGAAATCTATTTGTGCAGCGAACCCAAAGGCTTGCTTTGCTCTCTCCACATCTAGACACCGTCGTGGCTGTCCATTAGGCTTGTCGGTTTCCCAGACAATTTCGCCGTCATATCCCATTAATTCACTAATCAAAGTGATCAAGTCTTTGATCGCAATTTCCGAGCCAGTGCCAATATTGACAGGCTCCGATTCGTTATAGGTTGCTGCTGCCATCACAATACCTCTAGCAGCATCTTCAGAATAAACAAATTCTCTAGTTGGAGTCCCATCGCCCCATACCGAAATTGAGCGATCGCCTCGTTGTTGAGCCTCATAAACCTTGCGAATCAGTGCCGGAATTACATGGGAGCTACGAGGATCAAAGTTATCTTCTGGCCCATATAGATTAACTGGCAGTAGATAAATGCCATTAAATCCATATTGCTGACGATAGGACTGTAACTGGACTAGTAAAGCTTTTTTGGCTACACCATAGGGAGCATTCGTAACTTCTGGATAACCATTCCAGAGATCGGTTTCTTTAAATGGGACAGGTGTAAAGTTAGGATATGCACAGATTGTGCCTACACAGACAAATTTTTGAACCTGAGCTTGATAAGCGGCATGAATTAACTGCACACCCATCATCAGATTGTCATAAAAAAGTTCGGCAGGTTTTTCGCGATTTAGTCCAATGCCCCCGACATGGGCCGCAAGATGGATAATTAGGTTTTGCTCTTGAACGACTTTTTCGCAAATAGCTAGCGATCGCAAATCATGATCTTTTGATCGCGGAACAGTTATCAAATCTGGATTGGCTCCTTTGGCAACTAGTTGCGCGATAACTTGCTTTCCTAAAAAGCCAGCCCCTCCGGTCACGAGGATTTTTTGATCTTTGAATTCAGATTGTGATTGATTCTCTAGCATAAAAATTTCTTCAGTAAAAGTACGAATAACTTAAAAGCCCTGCTAAGCAAGGCTTTTAAATTACCAAGTCGATGCTTTTCCAGCATTTCGCAATGTGGCAATATCTTGAGAATATGTACCTTTAGGATTCGGCAAGCCTAATGCTTCTAAATCGGCATCAACCATTAGCTCCACAAGAGCCTTGAAAGTAACCTTAGGTTCCCAGCCCAGCTTTTGTTTTGCCTTAGTACAGTCGCCTAACAACAAATCAACCTCGGCAGGGCGGAAATAGCGGGGATCAATCTCAACATAATCTTCCCATTTGAGATTGACGTAAGCAAAAGATTCTTCCAGAAATTCTCGTACTGAATGGGTTTCACCTGTCGATATCACATAGTCATCGGGTTGTTCTTGCTGCAACATCAACCACATCGCCTCAACATAGTCTTTGGCATAGCCCCAATCTCGCTTAGAATCAAGATTTCCTAAATACAGTTTTTTCTGCTGATTAGCGACAATGCGGGCGATTGCCCTTGTGATTTTCCTTGTGACAAAGGTTTCACCACGACGGGGTGATTCATGATTAAACAAAATCCCATTACAAGCAAATAGCCCATAGGATTCACGGTAATTAATAGTTTGCCAATGGGCATAGACCTTGGCACAAGCATAGGGACTGCGCGGATAAAAGGGCGTTTCTTCATTCTGTGGTACAGCTTGCACCAAGCCATACATCTCTGATGAACCTGCTTGATAAAAACGAATTTCGCGATCGTTGCGTTGTTGATAATCGCGCAATGCTTCTAACAAACGTAGAGTACCCATCCCCACTGCGTCAACGGTATATTCAGGGGAATCAAAACTAACGCGCACATGGGACTGAGCGCCAAGATTAAACACTTCATTGGGTTGAACCGCTTCTAAAATTCGTCCCAAGGTAGTCCCGTCGGTGAGATCTCCATAGTGCAGAAACAATTTAGTTGCAGGTAGATGTGGATCTTGGTACATATGATCGAGGCGATCGGTATTGATCGTTGAAGATCGCCGAATAATGCCATGCACTTCATACCCTTTTTCTAGCAGTAGTTCTGATAGATAAGATCCGTCTTGACCCGTGATACCTGTAATTAAGGCGCGTTTAGAGTTACTCATTTAGTCTGGTTTGAAAGAACTACACAAAAGTTTATTTGCTAGCATACCCATAAATTCCAAAACTTGATAAGTTTGTTGGGTGCTAAATGTGATCTGATAAATTGTAATACCAATTCACAAAAGTGTGACGACACTTTTATGGATTAAAAACAAAACCCAGTAAAGGTTTTAAAAACACAAAATGGCTATGCCATTTTGTGTTTTGGTATAAAGCATGATTTTTTAATATAGCTATCGTTGTGGCAGAAATTCTCAAATTAAAACTTGTTTTCAAATGTTATGAAACTACAGCTATTTTCCCTCAATCAGCATTTGTTCAAATTCAGTCGCAGGTAAAGGTGGACTAAAAAGATATCCTTGAAACTTATCGCACCCATTATCTTTTAAAAACTGCATCTGCTCAACAGTCTCGACCCCTTCTGCGATAACTTTTAATGGCAAACTATGTGCAAGATCGATGATTGATAGGGAAATCATTGCATCATGATGATCTGTCGTAATGTCTTGGATAAAACAGCGATCAATCTTAAGTATATTTATTGGAAAATGCTTGAGATAGCTCAGAGAAGAATAACCTGTTCCAAAATCATCGATCGCTACTTTTACACCTATTTCTCGCAATTGCGATAGCACCTGAATCGTATATTCTGCATTTTGCATAATGATACCTTCAGTAAGTTCGAGTTCTAAATGATCTGGCTCTGTATTAGTTTCTTGTAAAACCTTCCTAACAAATTCAATCAGATTAGTGTCTGGGCGAAAATGCTGACCAGACAGATTGACAGCAATAAATCCGTAATTTATGCCAGATTCTCGCCACGATCGCATTTGTGAACAGACCGAATATAGAATCACCTCACTCAAACGCAAAATAAGACCTGTTTGCTCAGCAACAGGGATAAATTTGTTTGGCATAATCAGCCCTAAGTCAGGATGTTGCCACCTAGCCAGGGCTTCAGCACCAACGATTTGGCCTGATTGAAGACTGACTATAGGCTGATAAAAAACCAGAATCTCTTTACGATCAATAGCTCTATGTAGGCTGTTGGCTAATGCCATATATTCTGAGGATTGGACATTTAGTTCTGGACTATAGATCTTGTAGCTATTTCTGCCATGATTCTTGGCGTAATACATAGCTAATTCAGCATTTTTGATTAATCCTTCAACTTCTTGAAGATCTTCAGGAAAAATGGTGATGCCAATACTACTAGTAATGAAAACCTCATGCCCGTATACATGGTAAGGACGGCTTAGTAAGTCGAGGATTTTCTGGGCTTCGAGTTTGATGCTGGCGGTATCCTTAGCATCAGAAATGATCAATGCAAATTCATCGCCTTGGATGCGCGCCACCATATCGAATGGCGCGATGTAGAGCTTTAGGCGATCCGCGATCTCCTTAAACAATTGATCGCCAAGATCATTGCCAAGGGTATTGTTAATGATATGGAAATTGTCTATATCTAGAAATAGCAAAGCTAAAGATTTGTTGTTAACCTTTGCTTCTAATATGGCTTTGCTTAAGGACTCATAAAAAAGTACGCGATTTGGCAGTTGTGTTAAACCATCATGGTGAGATAAATATTCATATTTTTCCCCAGCTGCTTTGATTTCATCATAGTAATGCTCTCTCGCTGAGTTAAACTTTTGCAATCGTGCAGCGATCGCACCGAATAATTCTGCAGAGGTAAATGGCTTTGTAAGATAATCATCCGCACCTAGTTGCATGGCTTGACGCATATCAGCTTTTTCCGTCATTGCCGTTAAAAATATAAACGGAATCATTGATGTTTTCGGTTCTTGACGCAGAGCAATTAGAGTTCCGTAACCATCCAGTTCTGGCATGGCTATGTCACAAATAATTAAATTCGGTAAATAGGTTTTGGCTATTTGGACTCCAATAAGTCCATTTTCTGCTCCCAGTACATCAAATCCCTCATAGGAGAGAGTTTCCATGATCTCTTCGCGTAAAGCTTCTACATCTTCAATGACTAGAATCGTTGTCATAATTTAGTTTGTTCCGTTATAAATTAAATAATTAGTAGTTCGAGGCTACTCCGTGATCCACTAATTATTCATTGGGAAGGGGGTAAGGAAGTTTTACCTTTACAGTAGTGCCTTGATTCTCAACACTAGTAAGTTGAATTATGCCACCTAGGATATCAACCGAATTCTTGATAATTGCCATCCCCAATCCAGTTCCTACGATCATACCAACATTTTGGGCGCGATAAAAATGGTCAAAAATCTTCTCTTGATCAATTAAAGGAATCCCAATTCCCTGATCTTTAAACTCTAATAAAAGTTGTGAAATACGATCGTTAGTTAGCGAAATAGTAAAGTTAACTTCTCTAGAATCAGGCGAATATTTAATCGCATTTGATAGTAAGTTAGAGATAATTTGCTTAAAGAGTTTGGGGTCAATTGATATTTTTATAGGAACATTAATATTTTTGAAAATAACTTGATGTTTGCCATCTCCTATAAACTTGGTTTGTTCGATAATTTCTAGACAAAAGTCTTCTAGATTAATTTCTTCTGGCTGCAAATCAAATTTTCCAGATTCAGATTTACCAACTATCAATACTTCTTCCAGAAGATTGGTCATATTTTTAACTTCCCGCTGAATTTTGTCGAAGCGCTCTATTTTTTTATCGTCTGACATTTTATGTCCATAGTTTCGCAACAGATCACTTGCTGTCTGGATCGTTGCTAGTGGTGTTCGAAATTCGTGGGAAGCCCTAGAAATAAATTGCGATTTCAATTCGTTGAGTTCTTTCTCTTTGAGTAAAGCTCTTTCTAGTTGGCTCAGACTCTGCTTGAGTTGTTGGGTGCGATCGGCTACTTGGATTTCTAAGCTTTTGTTTAATTCTTGGACCCTTTCAAATAATTTTGCTTGTTGAATCGCGATCGCTACATGATTAGCCAATTGTCTTAGCAGATCGATTTCAAATCCTTCCCACTGCCGAGGTGCAAGACATTGATGAGCGATTAATAATCCCCATAGCGTATCCCCAAAAGAAATAGAAACTACAATATTTGCTTTCACTTGAAAACGTTTCAAAAGATCTTTATGACAAGGGCTTATATCTGCAATATCGACGTCATTTATATTGGAGATAGGTCTATTTTTATGTTTATCTACATAATATTGATTAAGACATTCGTCATAAACTGTTTTCCCAATAATAGAAAATCTTGGTTCATTAACAGCTTCCACAACAAATTTACCGCTCCAATTTTCTTGGAACTGATAAATAGCCACGCGATCGATGCGTAGTAATTCTTGAGCCTCTCTAACAGTGATTGCTAGGATTTGATCGAGATTTAGTTCGCATTGAATTTTAAGTAAAATCGCATTCAGTAATCTTTCTCGTTCACTTTGATAACGCAGTTGTGTCTCGACTTTTTTCCGCTCAGTAATGTCGTAATAACTGCTTAAATACATCCTTTTATCTTTGTATGTCATTAGTCTGGAGGAGACTAATACATCTTTAAATGTGCCATCACGATGACAAATACGAGTCTCGACAGTCATCGGTTGCCCCTTTTCCTGTAGTAGCTGTAATCGTTGCAAAGCTTTATCATGTTCAGCTTGATCGGGATAAAGAAAAGTCGTGAAATCTTTGCTAGCATTTGCTTCAATAGGTGTATACCCCGTAAGAGTTTCCATCCCATCATTAAAAATCGAAAAATAGCCAGAATCATCACTAAAGGTAATGCCTTCTTTGATCGATGTCAGTACAGTAAGCAAGCGCTCTTCACTTCCCAGCAATTTTTGGTTTGATTTTACTTGTTCAGTAATGTCGGTTTGAATACCGATGTAGTTAGTAAGTTCCCCATGATCGCTAAAGACTGGTGCAATATACAAATCATTCCAAAATGGCGTGCCATCTTTGCGATAGTTGAGCAGGACAGAGTGACATTCCCGCTTTTCCTCAATAGCTTTGCGTAACTCTAAAAGACCGAGCTGATTGCGATCGCCGCCTTGCAAAAAACGACAATCATGCCCGATTACTTCCGCCGCACTATAGCCAGTAATCCTCTCAAAGCTGGGATTAACATAAATCATCGGATTATTCGGCTGGGTGGCATCGGTAATCACAATCCCATTAGAACTTGCGGCGATCGCCCGTTCACGCAATTTCAGCGACTCTTCTACCCGCTTACGTTCTGAGACATCTCGCAATGAAGCAACCACATACACTCTACGATCTTCATCAATTGCTTCAGATACACGCATTTCCGCAGAAGTGGTACCACCTCGGTTGAGAATATCGACATCTGTGCTTTCCCCAGCTACTACAGGCAGTCCAAAAGTCTCACCGACTATATCTTCTGATTTGCACCCAAATAGGCTCTCGGCTGACTGATTAACATAACGCACCACACCTTCACGATCAACCACCACAAAAGCGTCAGAAACTTCACTCACTAACTGGCTGAATTTCTTTTGATTGAGGGCTTGAACTTGGGATTTTGATAGTGATTTGTCAGTAATATCTTGGCAAGTTCCGACGATCTGCGCTGAATTGTTGATACTATCAATCTCTAAGGATAGCAAAATCGCTAGCATCCGATTTGTCACCAAATCAAGTTGTTCTTCAAACATAACAACTTGTCGTGTTTGCAAACATTGACTAGCATATTTGTTCAATAATTCCGCAAATCCTAAAGACAAACATTCCTTTGGCTGTAACCCAACTAGATTTACAGTTTGATCGATACTACGTTCCCCAAACACAAGATGGACAAATGTAGAATTAGTGATCGCAAACCGCAGAATAAATCCCTGATCATTGAGATCTGATACTTGCGTATTTGCTTCAACCGTCAAAACAAAGATTCCGCATTGAATATGATCTAGGATGTTTTGCATAATCGCCAAATCCTCTACCAAATATCGCAGCTATTATTGGGCTTAATAGCTCAACTATAATTGTGATCGCAATGTATTCACATTAATTATTTATGAATTTAACGATCTCAGTTCCTTCCATCGGTTGTTCTAGTTGTATTGAAACTATCGCCAAAGCGATTCAATCTGTCGATGCATCGGCAGAAGTTAATGGAGACGCTGCAACTAAGTCTTTAAATATCGAGAGTCAATTACCTGAAGTCAAAATTCGAGAATTAATTGCGATCGCAGGTCACAAAGCGGCTTAAGAATTAGTGCAGTGATTTTCACGGCATCTAATTTCTTACATATCGCAATAATCGCCCTTAGGGGCATTAAAATCACCTGACTTGCCGCCACTCTTATGGATCAGCCTTGTGTTCGAGATGATCATCGTCTTTTCGAGGGACTTTGCCATATCGTAAAGGGTTAAAGCCGCTATCGTGGCAGCCGTCATGGCTTCCATTTCCACACCAGTTTCAGATTTGGTTTTGACCTCGGCCTCAATTTGATAGCCAGGGATATTTTCATCTAAAAAAATCTTGACATCGACACTAGTTAGATTAAGCGGATGACACATGGGGATCAAGTTAGCAGTTTGTTTCGCTGCCATAATCCCTGCTAGTCTTGCCGTCCCTAATACATCTCCCTTTGGCACATTTCCTGCTTGGATGGCATCTAATGTTGTTGTTTTCATAGATATCTCGCAAACAGCGATCGCCCGTCTCACCGTTTGCGGTTTATGAGTCACATCCACCATCTGAGCATTACCACTTTGATCGAGATGAGCGAGTGACTGAAGAATATCCGTATCCATAAAAAACTTTGCCGAAATTAGCTCAATAATATAAAAACAAAACAAGGCTACGAAGTATTTAATCACGGTTAGTCGTTGCTAACCATTCAGCCATGACCAGACACTTCACCTAGTACAAAAGTTTACCCGAATTATGACTGAGACTGTAAGGATTGAGATTTATGCCGATAATCTTGGTGTGACTCAGGAGATCGCTACCCAACTCGCTCAGCTTGTCTCCGCAGGCACAATTATTCTGCTCGAAGGCAATCTTGGCAGTGGCAAAACTACTTTTATGCAAGCCTTTGGCAGTGCTCTTGGTATTAGCACCACGATCGCTAGTCCAACATTTACGCTAATTGATGAATACACTGAAGGTCGTTTGCCACTTTATCACATCGATCTTTATCGCCTAGAGCCATCTCAAGTCCCCAGCTTGCATTTAGAAGAATATTGGCGTGGTGAAGATTTTCCACTCGGTGTAGTAGCGATCGAGTGGGCAAGTAAACTGCTTGCCATTCCGCCATATTATCTCAAGATTAATCTTTCAGAACCAATACGATCTCAAAATAAAGAAGAAACAAAAAATCTCGACTTAAATTTAGAAGATGATGATCTAGAAATCTTGTCTGAAGATCGCCTTATCCATCTAATTGCTCAAGGTGAAAGCTATGTTGATATTCTGACAGCACTTTGTGCTGAAAACGAAACCAAAACTCTTGTTAAAAGTAATGCCACGCAGCACTTTTAACAAGAAACTTATATGACAAACAAAATCAGTGATTTGAACCAAGACTTTTTTTGATTTAGCTATCTTTAGGATCTAAGTCATCAGGTTCACCATTACCCTTTACTTCATCTTGAAAGCCACGCAGTGCTTGTCCCACACTTCGACCAATCTCAGGGATTCGCTTTGCCCCAAAAATTGCTACTCCCACAAGCGAAATTACGATTACTTCTGGCCAGCCAATTCCAAACATTTATCTTCGATCTCCTAAAACGTATCTGAATATGGTTCTATTGTCTCAGCAAGTATAAGCTAACTGAACTTTCTGAGTGTATTCAAAAGCAGTAAGCTATAAAGAATTTACAAGTAAATCTAAACAAGTACTAAAAAATAATGGACTCAACCATTACTTGGACACTTGGCAGCACCGAACCCGATGCTGAAGCCAATCTTGCCCGTATCGCCCAATGGTGGACATCTTTAGCGGGGCAA
Source organism: Pseudanabaena sp. (assembly GCA_003249035.1). Classification (GTDB taxonomy): domain Bacteria; phylum Cyanobacteriota; class Cyanobacteriia; order Pseudanabaenales; family Pseudanabaenaceae; genus Pseudanabaena. The sequence continues at coordinate 12,789 of QBMK01000008.1, read as the reverse complement.
GAAATCATCTGGCAACAACGCCCTTTGACTGAGAATAGCGATCGCAATGCGATCGACTGGAATAAACAGGCGCTCGACGAAATCTTTGTAATTCAAACACCGAGCTTACGTGGCATCACCCTCTATTGGTATAAACCTAATAGCCCCGACGAACGCAATATCAGCGTCGGATATCTCCAACTTAATACGTTTAGTCAGCAGCTAGACATTCTGCCATCGTCAGGCCGGAGCTACCAACTCCGCATTACCCTGCCTAAAATCGTCTACCAAAAGACTCAAGTCACCGATCCGCAGTTTGGCTGCATTATCCAGACCAATGGTGATGCAGTATTACTATTCCGAGATGAAACCCAACGCTTAGAAATTCAAATTGATTTAAGCGCTGTAAATGTTGAACTACTTAAACAAAAGCTAGTCAAGCCCTAGAAGTGATGAGGCGAAGCAAAGCTTTGCCTCATCGCTATACAAAAACATTGCTAAAGCTTAGCTATAAACATTAATAAACTAAGACGTATTTTCATGAAAACTAGCCTATGATTTGTTCATATTTGGCAAACAAACATGGCTAAGGGTAAATCTATGACACCTCAAGAACTCCCACCTCCGATTAGTCCTCGTCAGATGGATATGCTTCGTGCTGTAGCGGCAATGGCTTGGGCTGATGGCAAACTTGAGCCTGATGAAATTCGGCTGATGCTTGATGAATTTGCAATGTTATTTGCCAAAACTGAAAAAGAACGTAGCGATCTAAAAACTCGTCTTAAAGATTACTTAGGGCAAAATATTCCTCTAGAAGAAGTTGTGCCAAACATCAAAAGTGTTGAAGATCGCAAAATGACTCTCAGACTTGGCTATCAAGTCATCCAAGCTAGTCGGCGCAATCCTAACGAACCAATGATCAACCTTGATGAAGCTGCAGCTTATCAAAGGCTAGTTAGAATACTGGATCTGCCTCCAGAAGTTGTAGCAGACATTGAAGCCTCGATCATTCCCACCGAAGAATCTCAACCCAACGGGCTTATTAAATCCTTGGCAGTAAGGCTACATAAATTACTTGGGAATGCAAACTAAGCCAGCCAAACATAATTCTGATTATGAAAATTGGTTTTGGTAAAAGGAAGTCTAAGGATGCCTTTCATCAAAACCAATTTTGTGGGTTTCTTAATCTCCAATTGCAATGGGTTTAGTGCTAAAACAACTAAGTCATTGTGCTTATTGGCAATACCTATCACCACAAACTCGGATAGAGTGAATACTTATAACAAATCTTTAAGAAATACGAGCAGCCACTATGCGGGATGGAACAGATCTTCAGCAAAAAATTAAGTCTGCCCCATTCTTTGTGGGGTTACCTGATGAAGCCGTCATTAGAGCAATATCCCACATGGTCACGCGTAGCCATCCAGCCGATCAAGTGATTTTGCTGGAAAATGACTGGGGCAACTCAGTCTATTTCATTCTCGAAGGCTGGGTAAAAATTCGCACCTATAACCTTGATGGCAAGGAAATAACCCTGAATATCTTAGGCTTTGGTGAGATGTTTGGTGAAATGGCTCCACTCGATCAAGTCCCCAGATCGACCGATGTGATTACACTCACGCCCACAACCATCGGCAGTCTCCCAGCCTCAGATTTTGTTCATCTGCTTGAAACAGAGCCAATCGCAGGCATACATTTAGCAAGGCTAATGGCAAAGCGCTTGCGCCAAGTTAATCGACGTTTACGGTTACGTGAAGCTGATAGTACTTCTCGTGTTGCCGATGTACTCCTATTTCTAGCTGAAGGACAAGGTACAAAAGTCAGTGGGGGGTTAGAAATCCCCAACTTACCTCATCGTGAGCTTAGTAGTCTAAGTGGATTAGCCAGAGAGACAGTCACTCGTGTACTTGGGAAACTAGAGCGCAAAAATTTGATTCAGCGTATCCCCGATCGCGATGTTTTATGCATTCTTAACGCCGCAGGCTTAGAATCTTTGATGGTTTAAATCAAAAGGTGACGCTAAGCAACACCTTTTGATCTGTTATTATTAGGCTCGTTATTTGGTAGGTAAGAAGTATAAATGCTGAATCCAGTTGATTTCAGCGGTAGACCGTTTCATTTTGTGGGTATTGGCGGGATCGGGATGTCTGCGATCGCCTATATTTTAGCGAAGCAAGGATTTACGGTATCTGGCTCGGATCTTAGTAGCAATCGCATCACTCAAAAACTACAGACTCTGGGTATAAAAATTTTTCAGGGGCATCATGCAGACAACATCGATATAGCAAATGCACCTCAGGTCGTCTGTTCTACAGCTATCAATCAACAAAACCCTGAGTTTCAGGTAGCTCTAGCAAACGGCTTGCCAATTTTGCATCGTTCAGATTTGTTAGCAGCTTTGATCGAACAATTTCAGGCGATCTCTGTTGCAGGTACTCATGGCAAAACAACAACTAGTAGCTTAGTCGGATTTTTGTTGCTCAAAGCGGGACTTGACCCAAGTATTATCATTGGCGGTGAAGTCAGCGCTTGGCAAGGAAATGCACGTTTGGGGCAAGGCAAATATCTAGTTGCTGAAGCCGATGAGTCAGATGGCACTTTAGTAAAATTCTTATCGCATATTGGCATTATTACCAATATTGAGCTAGATCACCCTGATCACTATCACAGCCTTGAACAGGTAGTTGAAATCTTTGAGACTTTTGCAAAACGTTGTGAAGTTGTAGTTGGCTGCATTGATTGCCCAACAGTAAAAGAGTTTATTCATTCAGACATTACCTATAGTTTAAGTGACCTTACCGCAGACTATATTGTGTCGGAAGTGAATTACACCCCGTCAGATACTCAAGCCTTAGTGATCGAACGAGGCAAGGCTTTAGGTCAAATTTCAGTGGGGCTGCTAGGTAAGCATAATCTCAGCAATGTTCTCGCTGCGATCGCAGTAGCACGCTATGTTGGCGTTGAGTGGAAGGCGATCGCTGGTGCCTTGCCTGATTTTGTTGGGGCTAGCCGCCGTTTTGAGATTAAAGGTGTACAGAACGGGATTACATTTGTAGACGACTATGCCCATCATCCTAGCGAAATTGTCGCTACTCTTGCTTCAGCAAGACAACAAAATACTACTAGCAGAGTGGTTGCAATTTTTCAGCCTCATCGCTATAGTCGCACCCATAGATTCTTGACCGAATTTAGTCATTCCTTCACTGATGCTGACATGGTGATTGTCACCGATATTTATGCGGCAAGCGAACCCAATGATGGCAAGATTACAGGCGCACAAGTTGCTGATGAGATCGCCTCAGTGCAAGATCAAGTGCATTACTTGCCAACCCTCAAAGACGTCCAATCATTCCTAGTAAAAAATTTGCAATCGGGAGATCTGGCTGTATTTCTTGGTGCGGGTAATCTCAATCAGGCGATCGCACCAACCATGCAAGAATTAACCAATTAAATGTGGCAAGGCTTTGCCTCGTCACATTTATGCCAAATTTAATTGCTTCACACAAAAGAGACCGCACGAAGCAATTTAGTCACTTAATTAGCTTTGATTTAAGCCAATGTCACTCGATCTTCAAATCCATAACTCCATTCGCACGAATGTTTCTCTTGCAGGACTGACTTCGATGAGAGTTGGTGGGTTGGCTGAGTACTTTATTTCGCCCCGCTCATCCACTGAGCTAGCCGAAGGTCTGTCATGGGCAAGCGATCTCCATCTACCAATCACAATTATTGGTGCTGGCAGCAATCTATTGATTAGTGATCAAGGCTTATCAGGTTTAGTTGTTTGCACTCGACATATACGTGGTATTGAGTTTGATGCACATTATGGTCAAGTCACTGCCGCAGCGGGTGAGCCTGTGCCTCGTTTAGCCATGCAAATCGCTAGTCATGGTTGGTCTGGATTTGAATGGGCTGTCGGTATTCCGGGAACTGTCGGTGGATTGGTTGTTATGAATGCAGGGGCACAGGGTGGATGTGCGGCAGATTGTATGGTTTCAGCGCTGACCGTAAGCTTAACTGGTGAGACTAACCTCATCTATCCTCAAGATTTGGATTTCAGCTACCGAACCTCGGCTTTGCAAGAATCAACAAACATCGTCACAGGCGCAACCTTTAAATTTCAAGTTGGTGGCAATCCAAAGGCGATCGCATCAGATACGGAGGCAAAACTCAAGGCAAGACATACCACTCAGCCATATCATTTGCCCAACTGTGGCAGTGTTTTTCGTAATCCTCTGCCTCAATTTGCCGCAAAACTAATTCAAGATGCTGGCTTGAAGGGCTATCAAATTGGCAATGCACAAGTCTCAGAATTACATGCCAACTTCATCGTCAATCTTGGGAATGCAAAAGCTAGTGATATTTTCAGTCTCATCCAACACATTAAAACTGTAATTTGCGATCGCAATGGTGTAGTGCTAGAAACCGAAGTCAAGATGATCGGTCATTTCTAAACAATTTGGGCTTGTCAGCGATCGTATTTATCTATAGATAGATTTAAGATTTAAGTATTTACATTACTCAATACTTCAACTAGTCTATTTATACAAGCGAAAGCTTACATATAACTTTTTCATCTTATTCATTCCCAAAGGATTATTTGCAATCATGACAACAGCAGTACAAAGACGCGAAAGCGCTTCACTGTGGGATCAGTTTTGCAACTGGATCACAAGCACCGAAAATCGCCTCTATGTAGGTTGGTTCGGCGTAATCATGATCCCTTGCTTACTATCAGCCACAATTTGCTTCGTAATCGCCTTCGTAGGCGCACCACCAGTAGACATCGACGGAATTCGTGAGCCAGTAGCTGGCAGCTTGTTCTTCGGCAACAACATGATTTCTGGTGCAGTCGTACCATCTTCGAACGCGATTGGTTTGCACTTTTACCCCATTTGGGAAGCAGACAGCCTCGACGAATGGCTATATAACGGCGGCCCATACCAACTAGTAGTATTCCACTTCCTCATCGGCATCTTCTGCTACATGGGACGTGAATGGGAACTTTCTTACCGCCTCGGTATGCGTCCTTGGATCGCAGTAGCTTACTCTGCACCAGTAGCAGCAGCAACCGCAGTATTCTTGATCTATCCAATCGGTCAAGGATCATTCTCTGACGGTATGCCTTTGGGTATCTCTGGTACTTTCAACTTCATGATCGTATTCCAAGCAGAACACAATATCCTGATGCATCCTTTCCACATGTTGGGAGTAGCAGGTGTGTTCGGTGGTTCATTGTTCAGTGCAATGCACGGTTCACTCGTAACCTCCAGCCTGATTCGTGAAACAACCGAAAACGAAAGTCAAAACTCAGGCTACAAATTCGGACAAGAAGAAGAAACATATAACATCGTTGCAGCCCACGGATACTTCGGTCGCTTGATCTTCCAATACGCATCATTCAGCAACAGCCGTCAACTGCACTTCTTCTTGGCATTATGGCCAGTAGTCGGCATTTGGTTCACTGCATTGGGCGTAAGCACCATGGCATTCAACTTGAACGGTTTCAACTTCAACCAATCGATTTCTGACAGCCAAGGACGAGTAGTACCTAGCTGGGCAGACGTAATTAACCGCGCAAACTTGGGTATGGAAGTAATGCACGAGCGGAACGCTCACAACTTCCCACTCGATTTGGCTGCTGTTGATGTAGCTCCAGTAGCTATGGCTGCTCCTCCTATCAACGGTTAATCTTTTAACCTAGTCATCTCGTATCCAATAAAAAAGCCTCTCCTAAAGGAGAGGCTTTTTTATTGGATACGAGGGTAAATAACCCATGGCCCAGTGATTAAGTAATACCAAAGCACAAAATGGCATAGCCATTTTGTGCTTTGGTATTACTTAATCACTGGGCTAATAAATCGACTATTTGCCCTCACATAACATGTTTTTTCTGACGAATTACCATTACGAACAGGCATCCAAGGCTTACCATTTTTATCTTTCGGATTTATAAAAACTTCATCAGATCCCCCCCGATAGATTTGTACTTCTAAAAGATCGCCAGCAACATAAGTACGTTTTACCTGACTATCCATACTAGGCTCTTGACGACAGTTGAGTTTACCAACCACCACCCGCCAGAGCGAACCAGTACCATATCTAGATGATCTTGTCGCATGTACGTTAGTTTCATTTCTGTAGTAGTTGCCTTGACTATCTTGGACGGCAACTTCAGCTTTGACTGAGGCTGGTAATAATATCAAGGGTAAGGCGGCGAAAAGCATCATAGAATGTTTCATTGAGTCATAAAAAGTATTCATATAAGAAGATTGTGCAGTTAGCAGGGTTTATGAAAAGTTCTAAAGAAGCGATGACCGTTGCTAATTTGACACAAGCGATTTCGCTTTTGTTGCGTGATGAAATTGGCATTGTGCGAGTGACAGGAGAAATATCAGGATTTACTACAGCCGCCTCTGGACATCGTTATTTTACCCTTAAGGATGAGTCAGCCCAGATCGATTGTGTGATGTGGGCAAGCCGCACTTTAGCATTTCGTCCAAAAAGTGGAATGCAAGTTGTCATTGAAGGACGATTGACGGTTTATGCCACTCGAGGCAAGTATCAGATTGATTGCGATCGCATGACTGCCGCAGGACAAGGCGATCTCTATCTTGCCTTTGCTGCGCTCAAAGAAGAACTTGCTGCGCGGGGATATTTTGCCCCAGAACGAAAACGGGGTATTCCTGCTTTCCCTCTCAAAATTGGGGTGGTAACTTCACCAACAGGAGCAGTGATTCAGGATATTCTCAGCACGTTAAATAGGAGATCGCCTCATTGTGAAATTTATTTATGCCCAGCAACTGTGCAAGGCGAAAATGCTTCTGAGGAGATTGCGGCGGCAATCAAAGCTTTGCAAAATACCGATGCGGATGTGCTAATCGTGGGGCGTGGTGGCGGCTCTATTGAAGATCTTTGGGCTTTTAATACGTTGCCAGTTGCCGAAGCAATCCATAATTCACGCATTCCGGTTATTTCTGCTGTTGGACACGAAACCGACTTTACGATCGCGGATTTTGTGGCAGATATACGAGCTGCTACGCCGACGGCTGCGGCGGAACTGGCATCTCAATATGATCGCGATACACTATGGCAACAGATCATCGTTTGGGAAAATCGCCTAAATAGCTCTGTCCAATTAGAAATGCAGAATTACCACCAGCGATTGAATATGATTATTAAGAGTTATGCTTTGCAGAATTTTAGCGACCGCCTTCATGATCGCACCCAACAGTTAGACGAAGCCGAAAATGAAATGCAAAAGTCGCTCGTTCGCCATTTGCATCAATCCAAAACTAAACTTGAAGGTATAACTGCCCATCTGCGATCGCTACATCCACTATCCCCATTACAACGGGGTTTTGCTTTATTGCGTTCAGGCGATCGCTTACTCAGTAATGATGATTCGCTCACTGAATTTGATAAAGTGGAAATCGTGCGGCGTTCAGAAGTAGCCCAAGCCAAGATAGAGAAAGTAATCAATAAAGTATATGACCGAACAGAATAAATCACCAAAGAAACCAAAAGATTTACCCTTTGAAGCCCAAATGCAGCGGCTTGAGGAAATTGTAGAAATTCTCGACAATGGTGAAACTGCTCTAGATGAGATGCTATCTATCTATGAAGAAGGTATGAAGCGATCGCAATATTGCCGTGATTATCTGGAAAAGGCTGAGCAGAAAGTCACACTTATTCAAAGCCGAAATTCCTGAGAATGTCAAAATAGGGCAATCTTTTCTCTTCAAACTGGAAATTGCTATTAAATTAAGATTTATACCCGCCTACTCCAAAAAGAAATTTAATCTCTACAGCAAGAGCTTTAGATAGTAATTTAGGAGTGAAAATTAAATAAAACCCAAAATTGGTTCGGCGGGCGAAGCCCGCCGAACCAATTTTGGGTTTTGGGATAAAACAATTCCAGAAATGATAGCCGCCTACATTTTGTAAATCTATAAGTATTTTTTAACAAAGAACTACGAATTATTGTAGAGTCAAAAAGCTGTTCTAGTTTTAACGGGGATCAGCCGTTAAAAAGTGAAATTAAGTAGATTGTTTGTATTTGCTTAGTTTTCAAAATGGGGAAAGTTTGGTGAAAGTCCAACGCTGTACCGCAACTGTAAAAGCTGACATGTATACAATCAGCTTAGAGTCAGGATGCCCGCTAGAACTAGTTTCATTGTCTATATCTGCGAGTTACAGAATATGAATATATCTAAGCTTTTTGCGTCAATCCAGTCTAAGGCGCTTGTGATCGCGATCGGTTTTAGTCTCTTGGTTGTAGCTAGTCCCGCCTCAGCACACCACGCTATGGGTGGAAAAATGCCCAGCACTTTTTTTGAAGGTTTTTTATCAGGCTTAGCCCACCCTGTGATTGGAGTCGATCATCTTGCATTTATTATTGCAGTTGGTTTATTTGCTGCCCTTAAGCCCCGTGGCATTTTGATTCCAATTTTCTTTGTTTTATCAGCGATGCTCGGTACAGGAATTCATTTATTAGGTATGACCTTACCTGTAGTTGAATTAGTAGTATCAGCATCCATTTTGTTGTTTGGAATTTTGATGGCACTCAAGAATAGCCCTAACGTTTTAATGATGGTTGGGCTATCCATATTCGCAGGATTATTTCACGGCTACGCATACGGTGAAGCGATCTTTGGAGCACAAACCACAGCTTTAGTTGCTTATTTATGTGGATTTACCGTAATTCAGTTAGTGATTTCAAGCGCAGCATTTTTTGTTGGCAAGAAAGTACTAAATGGCGATTTTGCTCAGGCTGCTCCTAACTTAAGATCGGCTGGATTGGTGATTTGTGGAATTGGAGCAGCATTTCTAGCTTCCAATATTTCATCTCTTATTCTTCCAGTACCTAAGGGTTAGAGAAGTTTTTTCTTGACAAAAGTAGCGGCAATTCATGAATTGCCGCTACTTTTGATTCCCTACTTGCAAAAGTGGGAGCTTTTAAATTTTTTAGAGAAGATTATGGCAGCGAAAATACCTGTAACTGTGATTACTGGCTTCCTAGGCAGTGGCAAGACCACACTGATTCGGGAACAGTTACAAAATAATCAAGGTCGGCGAATTGCTGTACTTGTAAATGAATTTGGCGAAATTGGTATTGATGGTGATTTGCTACGTTCTTGTCGTGTGTGTGATGAAGATGGCAAAGAAATCACTCCAAACATTGTGGAATTGACGAATGGCTGTCTTTGCTGCACCGTGCAAGAAGAATTTTTGCCAACCATGCAAGAACTTCTGAAAATACGCGATCGCATTGACTGCATCCTTATTGAAACATCTGGTTTGGCTCTGCCAAAGCCCTTAATCCAAGCCTTCCGTTGGCAAGAAATTCGCAATGGGGCAACTGTTGATGGTGTGATCGCAGTGGTAGATTGCGAGGCAGTCGCTAGTGGAAGATTAGTAACAGATATTGATGCTTTGAATGCTCAACGTCTGGAAGATCCCAATCTCGATCATGAAACTCCGATTGAGGAGCTATTTGAAGATCAGTTGGCTTGTGCAGATTTGGTGGTACTGACTAAGACAGATTTGATTGATGCTGAAGCTCAAGCTAAGGTGCAGTCTTGGTTAAAGCAAGAATTGCGCGATGGTGTGAAGGTTGTTGCTTGTGATGATGGCAAGATTAGCTCAGAGATTCTCTTAGGCTTTAATGCGGCAGTTGAGGATGATCTCGATGCACGTCCTAGCCATCATGATACTGAAGAAGAGCATGAGCATGATGATGATATTAATTCGATTAATATTGTGACAGATCAAGCTTTTGAGCCAACTCAATTACTCGCTTCGCTCAAACAAGCGATCGCTGATCAGGAAATTTATCGCATCAAGGGGTTTGTAAATGTGCCGAATAAACCAATGCGCATGGTGTTACAAGGCGTAGGCGATCGCCTTGAGACTTCCTACGATCGCTTATGGACTAGTGATGAGCCTCGTCAAACCCGTTTGGTATTCATCGGTCAAGCCTTAGAGCGATCGCAAATTGAATCAGCGCTATGTTTATAGACAATAAGAAGGCGCATTGCGCCTTCTTATTATGATTATTTTTTTGGAATTTTCTCAATTGCAATCTACTACAGCTATTTGTCCTAGTCTTTTTAATGCCACTTCAGCCCAAGATGGCATCCTCTCTCGTATGCGATTACCTGCGGGATTAGTTACGTCTACGCAGTGTGAGTTAGTTACCAATATCACTAATCAATTTGGTAATGGTGAAATTCAAATTACAAATCGAGGTAATTTGCAAATTCGCACTAGCCAAGCTTTAAGTTTTGATACTCTTCTAGATCTACAAGACTATGGGCTAGCTTCTAGTGAGGCAAACACTGACGGGTTACGCAATATTATGGCGAGTCCCACCTCAGGGATTGATCCTCATGCTCTAATCAATACAGTTCCTTTTGTTAAACAATGGAATTTCTATCTAGCTAATCATCCAGAGTTAGAGATTCTATCAAATAAATTTAGTGTTTGCTTTGATGGAGGTGAGACGATTAGCGTAAGCGATCGCCCTAATGATATTTGTTTTGTAGCAGTCGAGTTTGACAATGAGATTTACTTTAGTTTGCATCTAGGTTTAGGCGATCGAGGTGATTCTCCATCAGCGATAGGCAGATTAATTTATCCTGAACAGACCTTACAAGTTCTTGCCGCATTAACAGAAGTTTATCGGGAATATACAGAACAGAAATTAAATCAAGCTAATTCATGTGCCCGACCTCCTCGATTAAGAGAAATGATTGGTAATTGGGGTGTAGAAAGTTATTTACAACTTGTTGAACAGAAGTTAGGCTATGCTTTAAGACGATCATCCCTTGAGCTTCTCTCACAGGAGAGTAAAATAGGAATTGCTTATCACCATTTGGGTATTCACAGCCAACGTCAATTGGAACTTGCTTATATTGGGGTGGTCATTCCATTAGGAAGATTGACTTCACTTCAGTTCCATGGATTAGGCGATTTGTCAAGACAATATGGTGGTGGAGCGCTGAGGCTAACTCCTTGGCAAAATATTCTGATTACGGATATTGCAGAGGCTCAAATTGAACAGGTGTCGCAAGAAATTAATGACTTGGGCTTATCTATTTCTGCGAACCATCCCTATGCTGCGATCGCTGCTTGTTCTGGCTATAAGGGATGTAAAGCTGCATTTACAGATACACAAGCTGATGCTAAAAAAGTTGCTGCTCATCTGGAAAACTGTATTAAACTTGATATCCCAATCAATATCCATTTTTCTGGATGTGATAAGTCTTGCGCTCAGCACCATCCAAGTGATATTGCTTTTGTGGGAATTCAATCAAAAGACCCAAATTATCACGAAGTTTATAAGGTTTATGTTGGTGTCGGAAATACTGATTTTGGTAGGGAATTACATTCAGAATACTCTGCCAAAGATATTCCCAATCTAATCATACAATTATTAAAGACCTATCAAAATCAACGTCGAGATTCTACCCAAACCTTTCGAGAATTTTTCAATCGGCAAGGGCTTTCATAAATGAATAAAAAGGATATATTTTGGACAGAAAGCCATAGCAGGCTCAGAGTCAAGATAAGAAATAAAAGAGTAGGAAGGTGAGAAAGCTCAATTTTTAGCGATAGCGATATTAATCCATTGGAGTTTAGACTTTGGAGTTTAGACAGATTTGAAACTGATGTTGAGAGTTATTTTGATCATTAAAATTAATCTTCTTCTGAATATATTGATCTCCACTTTTCACAGTCACTCTATAAGTACCAAAGAATGCCCGTGTTGAATATATTCCAAAGAGATTAGTTTGACCAATCGTATTTGTTCTCCACTGCTTCAAAACGAGATTTCGATAGGCAATGGCAGCAGGTAGTGGATTGAATTGACGATCATACAAAGCAGTTTTAGGCTCCCATGCCGAGCCCTCCCACAATCCCCAAAGTGTAATCCCTTTTACTGCAGGATGGGAAAATGCAACCCGATATAGATCTGAGAGCACTTGGGCTTTACGGGACTCATTGTCAGCAATAACGCTAACTTCTGTGATTTTGATCGGCAACCCAAACTGAGCTAGGGTATCAATGCTTGCTTGCATTTGAGCAACGGAGATATTTTCGCGAATATGAGCCTGTATGCCAATTCCTCCTATAGGTACGCCTCGGTCTAAGAGAACACGAATTTTTTGCACATAAGTATCAACCAATTTACCACTAAGAATGTCATATTCATTTAGATAAAGACGAGCTTGAGGATCAGCTTTAGCACATTGAGCAAACATTTCATCTATTATGCGATCGCCCAATCGACCGCGAAAAAAATTTCCATGTAGAGTTTCATTGAGAACATCATATTCAGTAATTCTTCCCCGATAGCGAGTGCAAACCTCGGTTGCTCTCTGAAGTACTGCTTGTCTCAAATCATCTTTTTCTAGCTTCTGCAACCATTCTTGATTCCACTTTTCAACTTCCCAAAACAGATTATGTCCGCGCATAGGTAGGGAGTAGTTACGCTCGCTCCATGCCAAAATGCGATCAGCATCAGCATAATTTATCTGTCCGCGATTTCGCTCAGTAGAGTACCACTTGAGTGCATCTTCATGCACACCGCTATTTGCGAGTTCTTTTGCTATCTGTAAATACTTCGTTTGTTCAAAGGTTGGAACATCATTGTTAAACATCTCTGTACGTAATGATGTTCCAAACTGAAAAGCATGGGAAACTTGTTCAATCTTGATCTCAGCATTAGGGATCGGACTTTGTTTGTCATCACTGATGTTACGTAGAAGAAAAAAGGAGTAGAGTAAAGATAGGCTCAGAAAGAGG
>QBMK01000007.1 GCA_003249035.1 Pseudanabaena sp. | reverse complement strand
ACCACTGTATTGTCTTTGTGCCATCTCAATCTGCTTAGCATGACGTTTGTCTAACACTGTGTCATCAAACAACATGTACATGTACTTGGCTTCATCGGTAACGATAGTTGGTTCTACGTTTTGCCAGAGTATCCTTGGGGTCAGTTTTTGTCCTCTCATGTATCGGTTGATTTGGTCGTGACTGTATCCCTCTATGTGTTCAGCTAAGTTTGTGATCGTATAGTTTATCTGGCTACTCAGTAGATACTGGCAATAGTCTAAGGTGCTAAATTTCTTTGACATTTGGCTTTGCCTAACTCTTCTTCTTTTTTACCTCTTTTTGCGCGTTGCGTAAGTCCTAAATGTGTTGTTTTCTTGATTGTCTGAAGATTGAACGCGAAAGGGAGGCGCAACATAATCCGAAGGTAAATAATTTTCTGGAATGGTTGTTGTATTCCCATCTCGTAGGGAGGTGTAATTGGGAGACAGAATCTCAATTCCAACTTCATTACACTTGTCTTGAATATTTTGATGGAGTTCTGAATAAATTATCACCATCAAATTGGGTTGGTCAGTCTAACTCCCGCGACGAGATACTAAAGTTAATCACATTACTACTTAATAAAGATGAGTTAGGAATAGTAATGATTTTATTAGTCGGAGTGCAAATGCGAATGACTAAGAAGTTTTTTCCAATTAGATCGCCAATTACATCTCCTATTTGAATGTAATCTCCGATCCGAAAGGCACGGGCGTAGATAAGAATAATTCCTCCAATTACATTGGCGATCGCCGAAGTAGAACCAAGGGATAAAAGAAGACCGAGAAAAACAGAAATACCTTGGAATGCCGGGGAATTAAAACCAACGTGAGTTCGACGAACTAAAAGATGGCAGGAAGAAGAGCAGGCAGACCTTTGAAGAGAAGATCTAAAGCAGGTTTAGTCTCGTGATAGGTATAAGCAACTAACCCAGCGAGAAGGTTAACGAGGAAATTGAAAAAGCTGCGATGTCTTGAATTCTCAATCTGAGAAATGTTTTTGAGTTGGTCATTGACGGACTCAATAATTGCTCACTTACGCAGCAAAATCTTATCAATCAACTTGACAAGACATTTTTTCATATTTTTCTTGCGCTTGGTAATCAGTAGCAAACCTTGTTCATAGAGCTTCTCAAACTACTTTTGGGAGATATAACTACGGTCGCCAAACAATTGACCAAAGAGGTCTTAAGCCATCTCAGACACTGGTTTGTCGGTCATCAACATTGGCTGGTGTGAGTTTGAAAGCAAGCAATTCTCCTTTGTAATTGATAATCAAATGTAGCTTGAAGCCAAAGTGCCATCCGACTGAGTTTTTGCCCCAATTGACCATACCTTTGAATACTTTATGGGCATGGGGGCGGCATGTTACACAGACATTGATCGGCGTGGAGTCGATGATTGATATACCTGTCACTTCTCCTATGCGCGTATGCAGAAAGCAACAGAACAACATCATTGTCCAGTGCCTCAGATCGACAAAGCGGGTGTAGCTTACCAAGTGGGGAAAAGCTTTCCGCCAAAATGGTATTACGGTTAGGGTATAGAAGTCTTTGAAGGTTTTGTATCCTGAGCCATGAAAGGCGATCTCGATGGTCATCACTTCACGCAGCCTCATTCTTGAACGACTTTTCCTTTCTCCGAGCATTGACGGCAAAATTGGTTGTTCTTGCCAGTGCTTTTCAAAACTTTGGCAAAAATCATCCACTTCACAGAAGATTCGGGTGATATCTAAGTGCGATACGATATTGTCCATATTGCTGAGGTTTTTAGTTCTTCAAACCTAATCTCAGCTTTTCTTTTGCTTTTGTCTACTCCGTCGAACTCACGTTTATATTAGTGCTATAAAAGCGCAAAATAGCTACGCCATTCTGTGCGATGGGATAAAGGACGTGATCAGTGCCTTTGGATTCAGACTGCGGAGGCGAATAAATCGGCAACAGGATGGGGATAGTCAGCGCCGAGGCGAACATTAAATCGCTTCTGCTCATCTGCTGATAGCTGCCAAGGTTTATGGACTTTGCTTGCAGGAAGTTTAACAAGTTCAGGTAGCCAATGCTTCACATATGATCCTTGCGGATCATAGTCCTGTGATTGCTTATTGATATTAAAGAATCTAAATCCTCTAGCATCGTTCCCAATGCCTGCGATATAGTTCCAATTACCCCAATTACTGCAAGGATCGTAATCAATGAGCCGTGATTCAAACCATTCAGCGCCCATTCGCCAATCAATACCAAGATTTTTAGTGAGAAAGCTTGCCACATTTTGACGACCTCGATTGGACATAAAACCAGTAGCTGCAAGTTCGCGCATATTTGCATCAACTAAAGGGAAGCCTGTATTTCCTGTTTGCCAAAGCTCAAAGCATTTCCAATCTTGTCTCCAAGCAATATCTACATTGCGTAAACCTTTTCGATAGAATAGTCTGTCACCATATTTCGCCGTCACGAAACGGAAGAAATCTCGCCATAGCAGTTCAAAAATCAGCCAGTAAGTCGAGTCGTTAGCTAGCCGATCGCATTCATATTTTTTGATTTGAGAATATATATAGCGAGGGCTAATACAGCCTAGTGCTAACCAAGGTGAAAATTTAGAAGAGTCATCGGCATATAGCATGCCATTCCGAGTTTGCTTGTATACTTGCAAGCGATCGCTTGTCCAAAAATAATGCTCAAGACGTTTAAGTGCGTTAGTTTCACCGCCTTTAAACATCAAGACAGCGCGATCGCAGGGTGTCATCTCCATAAGTCCGAGACTTACTAAGTCTGGGATTCCACCAATATCAACATTTTTTGGTAATGGATGCAGTCGATCAGGTGTGGGGAAAGTATCACGAATTGCGAGATGGGCTTCAACTTGTTTGCGAAAATGAGTGAAGAGTTCGGGAAGATCTGAGATTGCAAAAGGTAAATCATCTCGATGAATTAATGAACTCCCCCAAAAGCCCTTAAACTCAACATTTAGTTGTTTGAAAATAGAAAGCAGATTCTTTTCTACAGTTTTCTCTTCAGTTGTGACTTCTAGATGATAGAAAACAGAGCTAATTCTATGCTGCTGAACTAGGTCAGGCAAAACTTGCTCAGGATTGCCTACAAGAACTATCAAATCAGAATTTAGCGATCGCAAACTTTCCCGTAAATTTGAGACACTCTCGATCAGGAATTTTGCGCGAAAAGCTCCCGTTTTCTCAAAGCCAAAGGAAGTTTTAGCAAAGTGTCTAGGATCAAAACAGTAAACTGGAAATATCTGTGCATCTGAATTTTTAACTTCTTGAGAGGCCCGATATAAGATTTCGCAATCATGCGATCTCAAGTCATTACGGAACCAAACTAAAATATTTTGATTATGCATATTGCAATTCTAAGTACTTGTGCAGAATAAATTACCCAAACCCTTAAGGTTGCGCCCCGCAGGGGCGCAACCTTAAGGGTTTGGGTTTGTAATTAATTATGCTCATCTACTTATTTGATTTTCGGATATTGCTAGTTCATGAATTGTCCTTATCCCAAAGTCAAATAGTTGAAAATTCATTCGCTTATCGTTCAACAATCTTGAATTGTCGGTTAAGTAAGTTCATACTTGCCGAAATAGTCAGACTCATCGCGAGATATACCGCCATGATAATCAGAATAACGTTTACAGGTCTTCCCGTCTGATTAATTGTTGTGGATGCTATCCGATAAATATCGGTATAACCGATCGCGATCGCCAGACTTGAATTCTTCGCAATATTCACGTATTGACTAGTTAAAGATGGAATGATTACCTGCAAAGCTTGAGGCAAAACAATTTTTCGCATCGTTTGGAAATTGTTTAGCCCCAGTGCTTTGGCGGCTTCTGACTGTCCTTTAGGAACGGAGAGAATCCCGCCACGCACAATTTCTGCGATGAAAGCACTAGAAAACATGGTCAAGCCTAAAACTAGAGCGCAAAACTCTGAACTCAAAGTCATTTTCAAAGCAGCGATCGTGATGCCGTCTTTAGCAAGGGTGGCAAAACCCAGGGAGATACGTTCGCTAGCAGATGGAAGAGTCAAAAAGATGGCTGAGTACCAGAAAAATAGTTGCAATAGAAGCGGGGTATTGCGAAGGATTTCTACATAAACACGGGCTAGTTGTTTAAGCAACCAGTTACTTGAGAGCCGTGAAACTCCAACCGTAACACCGACAACTGTTGCGGAAACAATGCTAACTGCGATCGCCTTCAGTGAGTTAAGCAAGCCAGCTTGCAGAGCGGTTGTATAACTATCTGAAGCCTTGTAAGGGAATGGGGAATCGGCTATGTCAAAAGAAGCAGGATCGCCAAGAAAGTCAAAACTAATCGCTAGTCCAGAGCTTCGCATATTTCTAGCGAGTGTATTCCATGCCAAAATACTACAAGTGATAGTGATCGCTAAAAAAACTAGCTGAACGATCGTCCGCCAATTCCAAAAATTTGTCTTGAAATTATTTTGCCAACTTGTCGCGACCTTCGTATTACTTGCAGACATAGCCCGAATCGCTCCTAAAACGCACTTTCAATCTAGGGATTATAGATCAGCTTACAATCTATTTTATTTGGTTGCGATCTCTATCCAGTCATTTTCAAGCACGTATTAATATCTCTGAATACATTTTAGCGCCAAGCAAGAGAGTCAGCAGTTTAAAAACTTAATATAGAAACCAAGCTGATATCAACTGATATTATTAGATGAGTTGTAAGTATAGGATTATAAGTTATGGGCGAGTCAAAGCGCCGTAAGGAAGTTTTGGGAGAAAAGTATGGAAGCTCTCAGCCAGTTGCTTCATGGATTCCTTTTTTGACCAAAGATAAAGCTGCCAAATTTGTCGAAGTTTCTACACAGGCTGCTTGGTATGGCATTGGTGGCATGGTCGCTATTTGGGTAACGATCCGGTTTATTGGCCCCTCCTTTGGCTGGTGGCATCTTGTCGATTAATTTATGACCTGTCATTTATTAATTCCGGCGGCTGGAAGTGGCAAACGCATGGGAGCCGATCGCAATAAGTTGCTGCTACCACTGCTAGACAAACCAATTTTGCAATGGACACTGGAAGCAGCGATCGCATCAAAAGCAATCGCTTGGATCGGTGTGATGGGACAACCCCACGACTATCCAGAGTTTCAAAAAATTTTTAATGGGCTTAGTCAAATTAAACCAATTCGGCTAATTCAAGGCGGTGCAACTCGTCAAGCTTCCGTATTTAATGGCTTAAAAGCTTTGCCGACAGACTGCGATCGCGTTTTAATTCATGATGGTGCGAGATGTTTAGCTACACCTGAATTGTTTGATCGCTGCGATCGATCTTTGCAAACAATGCAAGGTTTTATTGCCGCTGTGCCAGTCAAAGACACAATTAAAGTTGTCGATGGTTTAAATATTGTCGATACCCCCAACCGCGATCATCTTTGGGCAGCGCAAACTCCGCAAGGTTTTCAATTAGAATTGCTCAAAAATGCCCATATAAAAGCGTTAGAGCTAGGTTGGGAGGTCACTGATGACGCGGCTTTATTAGAAAAAGTTGGCTTAGCAGTCCAAATAGTCATGGGTGAAGAAACTAATCTTAAAATTACTACTCAGCAAGATTTAGCGATCGCTGAATTTATTTTGAAGCAAAGAGATTTGTAAAAAAGATGGAGATCAAAGTTCTCCATCTTTTTTTATGATTTTAGACTTCGCAATACAACCAATAGCTCGCTATCTTCACGTTTAAAAACTGGCAAAAATTCAATATGCTTGTAACGGACGATGCCATGAATATCGATGATGCAATAGGCGCGTTTGCTGCCAAATAAACCTGCAACTCCATACTTTTTGCAAACCTCTTGGTTGCGATCGCTGAGCAAGGGAAACTGTAAGCTCAACTTTTTGGAAAAAGCAATATGTTTTTCAATAGGGTCAGTACTAATACCTAAAATTTCTGCTCCAGCTTCACGGAATTTTGTCCAATCATCTGCAAAACATTGCATTTCATTAGTACAAAGAGGCGAAAAATCCCCTGGATAAAATGCGAGCACGACATTGGTTTTTCCTTGGTAGCGACTGAGCGTAATATCACCGCGATCGCTAGGCAAAGTGAAATCTGGAGCTTTTTGACCGACTTCGACAGACATAGAATTTCCTAGATTACCTTTTGATTTGGGATTTAGACTGGAGCATAGTATTTGTTTCGCAGTCAATCATAATCTTATCAAGAATACTTGCCATGGAACGTTCTGACCTTCAATACCCCCATCACTTATTAACGATCTCGCTATCTAGTGAACTTTATGCTGCTTTGCGAGAACAAGTCAAAATAACTGGCAAAACCGAAACAGAGCTAGTAGTGCAGGGATTGCAAGAGGTTTTAGATCGGACTGATGTCCAAAAAACAGAAAAAGATCGATTCGCAATCCTAGAAGCTAATTTAGAAAAAAAGCTCAAGCAATATATAGATAGTTTAATAAATGATCGCCAAAGTAATCTTGCTGAAAATTTAGAGGCAGCAAATCTCAAATCATTTGAGCGAGTTCTGCCTATTCCCACCATTCGGGCGTTACAAGTAGGCGATCGCGTATTGATCCTTGAGCCTGACAGTTCTTACTACATGTCCAAACTGACAGTAATTCGCACAAGCTTAATTAGGGCAACTGTGGACACCGATACTGGTGAGAAAACATTCTTAAAACGAGATTTACGTTTTGTGGAAGCTGCACCAGAGAATTAAAGGCGACTCTTTTCTCTGTCTTTATTTCTTCACTTTGGGCGATCTCAGAACTTTGATCGCGGCAAATCCTGTAATAGCCCCATAAATCGATCCTTGCAATATGCTAGCCAATATTGGCGACTTAAACTTATAGCCAAAGTAAAGCCCTAAAGCACTCAGCGACAGAGCGGTTGTACTGGCAAATAACCATACACCACCAT
This sequence comes from Pseudanabaena sp., assembly GCA_003249035.1. Lineage (GTDB taxonomy): Bacteria > Cyanobacteriota > Cyanobacteriia > Pseudanabaenales > Pseudanabaenaceae > Pseudanabaena. The sequence goes on along the minus strand of QBMK01000007.1, from coordinate 152,322 downwards.
CTCGAAATGATTTTAGTAACTGCCATTGACAAATGCCAACACTCGTCCCAAGGATTGCAAAATCAATCATCAAAATTGAGAGTGCTGGCAAATCTTGGATCAGTCGTATCGATAGAGCTGGCATAATAGATACAATCATCAGCCCCGCACTCCAACCAAATAAGGTTAGCGGCAACCACCAACCCTCTTTTGCAAAGCGATTTCGCAACATTACAGATTGAGCGATCGCAATCCCTACTCCATGAAATATTTCATTTAGAAAAATACGAGATCGCAGATCGAAGGGATCTTGCCAAATGAGGATCGGTAAAAGTGAATTGCCGAGAACATTCGCAATTACCCACAAAAACCAAAAGCTTCGTCCCAATTTTTTTGACATAGACTTTTGACATAGACTAAAGGAAAACAAGCTAAACCATGACAGATACAGTATCAGCTAAATTAACAGGTAAGAAAGCGATCGTTACTGGGGCAAGTAGCGGTATTGGCAAAGAGGTGGCATTGCGATTATTACAATCGGGAGCACATGTAAGCCTAGTTAGTCGGAACCCAGATCATATTCTCCACGAATTACCCTCAGGTATCAATGCTAAAGGCTATGTGATCGACCTTGGTGATATATCTCAAGTCTCGGCAAAGATCCAAGCGATCGTTACTGATATGGGCGGCGTGGATATTTTGATTAATAATGCAGGCATGGCTTATATCGGTGAATTGATTGATATGCCTTTGATTGAATGGCAAAAGTTGTTCGATCTCAACCTAACCAGCATATTTCAGTGTTTACAAGCGACATTGCCAACTATGCGATCGCAAAAAAGCGGCACAATTATCAATGTTGCTTCGATCGCTGCGAAACAAGGCTTTCCAACTTGGGGTGCTTATTGCGCTAGTAAGTTTGCCCTACTGGGATTGACTCAGGCACTGGCTGCTGAAGAGCAACCTCATGGCATCAAAGTTATGTCAATTTGTCCGGGTTCAGTCGATACGCCTCTATGGGATACCCTAGGCGATAAAGTCCCGCTAAGTTTTAATCGTGCAGCCATGCTCCGACCAGCGACTGTCGCTGACTCAATCATGACACTAATAAATCTCCCTGCAGATGCAATGATCAACGACCTTGTGCTGATGCCCAACGCAGGAACTTTTTGATCCTAAAGCGCATTACTCTGCGGGAACTCCAAGGCAAAAATGATCCATATAAAACCCGAAAATATGGCGACGGGCTACGCCCGTCGCCATATTTTCAGAATCAATTATTTTGTGTAAATCCCTGAGATAATGAATCAGATTTTTGTTGGAAATTTATTTTGCTAAAAGTATTGAAACTATTGAGATGAAACACTTCTAACGAAATTTTATGATTTCTCATGGAAATTCACTGAAGTCACATTAATATCAGATAAATGTTCTTTGTATCCACTAAATACTCTATCTGTTTCTAGAAATTTTACTGATTACAAAAAACTATAAGTATTTATCCCAAAACATAAAATGACGTAGCTATTTGTGTTTTTACAACCTTTACTGGGTTTGGTTTTTAATTCACAAAAGTGTCGTCACACTTTTGTGAATTGGTATTACCGATAGATATTGCGGCTCAAAGACGATCCATATCAAATTAGCCCTATCTATCTTGCGGATGGAATTAACTGAAACTTAACCATAATCACCTATAGCAGCCTAGGAATAGTCTAGAATTATGGATGAAAGTTAAATCACGATTGAAAAAGTTCAATCTATTGAGAGAAGCAATAACTCCTGTAAATCTGCGAGAATGGAAAAATATATTAAATTTTATAGTTTGAATTGCTAGTTAAGCACCTTTTTGTTCATGTGAAGTTAGCTTGATTCAAATGAAAAATTTCTATGTTTAATTACTGTTTTCTCGGCATTTTTTTTCACATATTTTTAGTTAATTCACTGGATATCTAGTAAGTATCACACCATGACGATCAGTATTTCTCGCCCTATCACCAACTCTTCTGAGAACGATTCAAAAAACACAAAAGTCCTAGAATCTCTTCCTACCCGGAAAGCGATTTCGCAAATTATTCGCGACCGCGTGATCGCGGCTGGCGATCCTTTCTTCGCCAATGACACAATTGCCCATCACATCAGTGACATCGAACGTGAAGAGCTAAAAAAAGAAATCGAAGGGAAGCTGCAAGGGGTTTTCGATTCTTTGATTATCGATACTGCAAATGATCACAACACCAAAGAAACGGCTCGTAGGGTAGCCAAGATGTATGTGGATGAGGTTTTCAAAGGGCGTTATCATCCCATGCCCAAAGTTACAGATTTTCCTAACGCCAAAGAGCTGGATGAAATCTATACCCTTGGTCCAATTACTGTGCGTTCAGCTTGCTCTCACCACTTTGTACCGATTGTTGGTCAAGCATGGATCGGTATTGTCCCAAGCGATCGCGTGATTGGCATATCAAAATTTAATCGCATTGTGGACTGGGTAATGAGTCGCCCACATATCCAAGAAGAAGCTGCGATTATGGTCGCTGATACTATCGAAGATTTGATCAAACCTAAAGGGCTTGCCTTTGTGATCAAGGCGCAACATATGTGCATGACTTGGCGCGGAGTCAAAGAACCCGAAACTAAGATGGTTAACTCGATTGTACGCGGTTCTTTCAGGCAAGACCCATCAATGAAAAAAGAATTCTTCGATCTCATTCGAGCTCACGGCTTTGGCGATTCATAAAGCGCTTTGCGCTTTACCAAAACCCAGAGAGTAGAAACGGCATGAAGTGCCGTTTCTACTCTCTGGGTTTTAATTTGTTATGCCTAGCATCTATAGTGTTTGATAGCAGAATTTATATTGAAGATGATGAGAAACTGGCTGAAGCAATCTTTTGATTTGATTTTTTGTGTAGCGATCGCAAGTTGTATAAGCGTAAGTATATTGTTAGGAGCTGTATTTGGCGATGCTCAACCTGTTCAGGCAAAACTTACTGACGACAGCTTTGACGGTAACATTTTTGCCCTCTATGGTGGCAATGGATCCATTGTGCCGCCTCGCATTAATTTAGCTCAGTCTCTTGAGAAAGGTCGTGCGGCGATGTTAGTGTTTTATGTCGATGATAGCTCTGACTGCAAACTCTTCTCCCCTATTCTCAATTTAGCTCAAGGTTTTTATGGCAAGACGGTTAGCTTAATTGCCGTCTCTGTTGATAGCTTAGACTTGCAAAAAAAGAACTATGCTCCAACTGAAGAAGCTTACTATTACAAAGGTACGGTTCCGCAAACAGTTCTGATCTCTGGAGATGGCAAAGTTAGTTTCGATCGTGAAGGCCTATTCGGATTTGAAGAACTAGACTCGGCAATTCGCGATCTGCTCGGTTTACCAGATGCTCCTCCCGAATTAAAATTCCGTAAAACCGATAAAGTCATCAATGAATTAAATCCTTAGGGCAAAAAAACTTTAATCCTAGCTCCTCTCCTTGGAAAGGAGAGGAGCTAGGAAACAGAGAAATTTACACTCCTCTTTTTGTTTATGGCAGTAGAAGATCCAGAAATTATTACTCCAGATTTAGAGATGAATGAAGATCTTGTTTTAGATCTCGATTTGCTGCGCCAACAACTAGCAAATCGTGCTCAACAACTATCAATTCCCCAGATCGAAAAACATTTATTTTTGTGTGCTGATCAGACTAAACCTCTTTGCTGTCAAAAAGATGTCGGTTTGCAAGCATGGGACTATCTCAAACGACGTATTAAAGAACTCGATCTTGAAGCAAAAATCTTTAGGACTAAAACTAATTGTTTGCGTGTATGCGATCGCGGTCCAATATTATTAGTCTATCCAGATGGTGTTTGGTATCATTCAGCGACTTCAGATGTTCTAGAACGTGTCCTGCAAGAACATATTATTGGGGGTGAAATCGTCTCAGATTATGCGTTTGTTACACCTAAAAACTAAATCCAAAATTTTGGTTGAGAGTGTTGCAAAGCAACACTCTCAACAAAAATTTTGGATTTAATGACATTGCTTATTGAGAAAGTGCGGCTTTGCGAGAGTCAAATAGTTGCAAAACTGCACCCTTAATCATTGACATCACATAGGGATCCCAACATGCAATTAACTCCTCAGAGGTTAAGTTACCTTTAAAAAATTCCTTAGAGAGATCTAGCATGTTTTGCATTTCCTTAAAGCCAATTGATTTCACCATAAAAGTTGCCACAGGTGAATTCTTAACATCATAGCTAGAATCAACCGTGCGTCCCTTGTCTAAAAGCTCTAACACCTCGGCTTCAATTGGACTTGAAGGCTGATGCGGCGTGTTAATTTCTGGTAAAAACTGTTCTAACCCAACCACAGTTCTGTCTTCTATCGGCAATTCCCCCATCATTGTCGAGAGCGAAATATCACGCCCGATTCGAAATGATAGGGCTTCTAAAAGTGCGATCGAAGTTAGTTTTGTTCCTAAATACAATCTTGCTACTTCTAAATTTTGCTTGGTCTGGGCAAGTAATTTGTAATAGATTTTCTCTTTTGGCTCATCGCGATAACGCCGAAAAACAATTTCAGGTGAGAGGAAGTTCATAAATCCTTCCATTTTTTGGATAGAAACTCGATAACCATTAACGCTATAGGAGTTTACATTCCTAAGATCATGATTTGTTTCTGGAATCAAGTTCCAAGTATTGTTGAGAAAACGCGATGAATTAGTGCTAGCAAAATTCTCGACATCGCGATTTGATAAACGTACTGTCCTCTTAACTATTTCAGCGATTTCTTCATCACCCCACCCAAACTGAAATATTTCATTTGCACTAACTAATCGCCCAAATAATAGATCAGAACATGTTAAGCCAGAGTCTAATTTCGGACGAAACGGAATTGTGGCTTCGATACAGGCAGCTATTTCGGTCAAACGAGATAAAGGCAGCATATTTTCTAGTGCTTTGATTGCTATTAAGGCACTTAGAAACTCATTTTGTCCAGATGTTGGAAGTAGCGACTGCCCATGATGCAAGCCAAACATCATCGTTACCATTTTAAAAACTATGTCTTTTTGAAGTTCAGGAGGGTCAAGAATAACTAGTTGCTCACGATCTTGTTTGGTATAGGGTGAAATGAAGCGACTAATGTTTACGCTGATGCCTTGATCAACTTGGACATAAACTAGATCGTGAAATAACGCTGAAATGACTTCGATCGCATCTCCCCCTTCACCAACCTCAAAAATATGATTTGGGGTATGAAAGGATCGCCAAGGACCAGTCATGGTCTGAATGATCAAATTGGAGATTTTGGTCAATTGCTCTTTATCAACTTGACCGTTTAAGTCTGCGATCGCCTTTGTTAGGCAATCTAGACATTTCTGTTTATCTTTTGCAGTACTCATCCAATCCTCTCCGCATTTAACATCTTCGTATTTACAGCGTTTTTTAGAGCATCTCAACCACTTTGATGGGATTTTTAATTATTTGATTTAACGGCACGAAGCAATGAGCCCCACCCTATCTTGACCATATTAATTCGGCTTAATTAAAGATGTTAGAAAATCTAGCATAATCTATTGATTGCTATGCATACGTGGTCTATTTTTTACTCCATCATTCATGACTTGTTATACCAAAACACAAATTGGCTTCGCCATTTTATGTTTTTAAAACCCTTACGGGGTTTGTTTTTAATTCACAGAAGTGTTGTCACACTTTTGTGAATTGGTATTAGTGCTGAAGATGGCAGGATTATAGAGTTAAGATTGGCTGAGCTTTGCACATCGCATCCTAATTTATTGATTAATACCTATGATTTATTAAGATCGAAATTATGTATATTGTCAGTTTAGCTTGCAATTGATTGTGAAACAGCAGTTTTTCTTACCGTCCCTAGCTTCTGAATTTGTTATATTCTTTATCAATAAGGGCTAATTTTTTAGCCGTAGTTATAAATAAAATTCAAAAACCTGTTCTCCCCACTTATTACGTAGAAAAAGGTTTTGGCGCTGTTTTTTATTATGCTGGTGTAATTACGACTATATTGTGATTAAAAGATAGTGCAATGCACCTCCTAAAATAATGTTTGTTTTTTATACTTTCTTATAAATTGGGGAATAAAAATTTGTCACTAACAATGTCACAACAAATCAGCGATCGCTTAGTGCTATCCAATGGCATTGTGGTTTTAGTAACAGAAAACCCTACGGCTGATATTATCGCAGCACGCTGCTTTTTTTCAGGTGGTGAGCGTGTTCAAACTTTGGCAAAATCAGGACTGACGCATTTAGCCGCCTCACTGATGACACGCGGAACTAAGAGATCTTCCTCATTAGAAATTGCTGAACAGGTCGAGTCAATAGGTGCATCACTGGGGACAGAATGCTCAAGTGATTATTTCTTGCTGTCACTGAAAACGATTTCATCAGACTTTCATGACATGTTACTGCTGGGTTCAGAGATTTTGCGATCGCCCAGTTATCCCGATAGTGAGCTTGATCTAGAAAGACGGCTGACGATTCAATCAATTCGATCTCAACAGGAGCGACCATTTACAATCGCTTATGATAATTTGCAGCATCTGATGTATGGGGATCATCCGTACGGATTTTCTAGTCTTGGTACAGAATTATCTGTCAGTGCGATTACCCGAAATGACCTAGTTGATTTTCATAAAACTTATTTGCGCCCCGATCAGATGGTGGTGAGCATCGCAGGTAAAATTTCTTCAGAACAGGCACTTTCTCTCGTGGGTGAAGCCTTTGGCGATTGGAAAAAGCCTCACCAACCAACAGTTATTTCTACACCTACACCTAATTTTCAGCCGCGATTAGTTACTCATGAGCAGGATACACAACAGGCGATCGTCATAATTGGTTATCCTGCACCATCGGTTAGCTCTCCCGACTATGCAGCATTGAAAATTATCTCGACCTATTTAGGCAATGGATTATCTAGCCGATTGTTTGTAGAATTACGAGAAAAGCGTGGTCTTGCCTACGAAGTATCAGCATTTTATCCAACGCGATTAGAAACTTCACAATTTGTAGCCTATATGGGAACGGCTTCGCAAAATACGGGAATTGCCCTAGATGGTTTGCGCCATGAATGTGAGCGGCTTGCTTCAGTTGCGATTACAGAGGATGAGTTGGCTGTTTGTAAGAGTAAATTGTTGGGACAATATGCCCTTGGCAAGCAAACTAATGGTCAGATCGCCCAAGTGTATGGTTGGTACGAAGTGATGGGCTTAGGACTAGAGTTCGATCGCCAATTTGTCGAGGCAATTGAAGGAGTGACGGTCGCTGATGTCCAGAATGTGGCTCAAAAATATTTTGTAACACCTGCAATTTCGGTAGCAGGCTCGGCAGATGCTTTGAAACAGGTAAAATAATATTTTAGTGTGGCGCTTTGCGCCTTCTATAAAGTATGTTGTGCGATTATTGCCCGCAACATACTTAGGGCTCTACGATTTAATAAAGTACCAAATATAAAACCAGAATTGATGGGGCAGCTTCGCCACCCCATCAATTCTGGAAAATCTGGACTGGCGCTTTATTTTTTCGTAAGTCCCTTATCAGGTCAGTATTGATAAAGGAGTAATTTTTTCTGTGTTGAATATCAAAAGTTATTGGAAAGGTTTCAAAAAAGTTGCGATCGCATTTTGCGTAATGATGGCGCTAGTTGGTACGCTGTTTGCACCTGTCTTAACTCAGCCGGCGATTGCTCAAAGTGCTGCTAAATCTTCAGCGCTTGACGTTTCTGCTGAGAAGCTACAGGTGCTTAGCGATCGCTTTGATCGCCTTGAGAAATTTGTATATGCCCAAAAATGGAATGATGTAATTACATACATTCATGGGCCATTTGGCGAAATTCGCCGTGAGTTGAGATTGATCGCTGGTCAGTTGAGCAAACCTGAAAAAGTAACTGCAAATGATTTAGCTAATAATTTATTCAAAAATTTTGTACAGCTTGATAATGCTGCAAAAGGTAAAGATGCGATCGCGGCAGAGAAAGCTTTTAAAAATGCTCTCCAAGATTTTGAAAGTATCGTTGATTTGGCAATCTAAACTATAGTTACAGTGACTTAAATCAAAGCCCAAGAATTGAGTGGCGGCGAGGAGCGCCACTACTCAATTCTTGGGTATCATACCAATTCACAAAAGTGTGACGACACTTTTGTGAATTAAAAATCAAGCCCATTAAAGGTTCTAAAAACACAAAATGGCTACGCCATTTTGTGTTTTGGTATTAAGTCCTGTTCTTAGCAACAGCAATAAATCAAGAAAAGGATACAAAGCATTTTTCTATAGATTTAAAGAGGGCGCGAAGCGCCCTCTTTAATCGTTAAAGCCTATGAAAAGACCAATTTATCTAGATTGTCATGCTACAACGCCCGTCGATGAGAGGGTGTTAGAGTCCATGCTTCCATATTTTCGGGAATCATTTGGGAATGCGGCAAGTGTCGGACATTTTTATGGTTGGGAAGCAGAAGCAGCGATCAAATTAGCGCGTGAGGCGATCGCTAATGCCATCAATGCTATACCAGAAGAAATTATCTTTACTAGTGGGGCGACCGAAGCGAATAATCTAGCTATAAAGGGAGTGGCTGAGGCATACCACCAAAAAGGTCGGCATATCATCACCGTCCAAACTGAACATAGTGCCGTGCTTGATCCCTGTGCTTATTTGCAATCCCTTGGTTTTGAGGTTACCTATTTACCAGTCAAATCTGATGGCTTAATTGATTTACATCAACTTGAATCTACAATTCGTACTGACACTATTTTAGTCTCACTGATGGCAGCAAATAACGAGATTGGTGTACTACAACCGATCTCAGAAATCGGCCAAATCTGTCACGCTCGCCAAGTCTTATTTCATAGCGATGCCGCTCAAGCGATCGGTAAAATCCCCCTTGATGTTAACGCACTACATATCGATCTGATGTCTCTCACTGCTCATAAAATTTATGGTGCAAAGGGGATCGGGGCTTTGTATGTACGTCGTCGCCCAAGAGTGAATATTGCGCCTCAATTACATGGTGGTGGACATGAGCGAGGAATGCGGTCAGGAACTCTTTACACTCCCCAGATTGTCAGTTTTGCGAAGGCTTTAGAAATTGCGATCGAATCTCAAATCGAAGAACAGCAAAAAGTACTATCTCTGAGTCAACATCTATGGCAAAGATTAGGCGAACTTAATGGCATCGTGCTCAATGGACATCCCACGCAACGACTTGCGGGTAATCTTAATGTTAGTTTTAGAGGAATTAATGGAGCGGCATTAATGCTAGCTTTGCAGCCAGTTGTCGCTGTATCTTCTGGCTCTGCTTGTACTTCCGCAAAGACTGCACCTTCTCATGTTCTTACCTGCTTAGGACATTCTAAGGAGTTAGCCTATGCTTCCATTCGTTTTGGTATTGGTAGATATAATACTTTCGATGAGATAGAAATCGTTGCTAATCATGTAATTGCTTCAGTGCGATCGCTTCAGATTCCTTAGGTATCTGTGATATTTACTACTAAATATACTTGCTTGTTCTGTCATGGCTATTATTGGCTTACGCTTATTCTCTTCGGGTGAATTAAGTAGCCCAATAACAACTATTCATAAAATATGACAAATCCGCCTCTCGAACAACTTTTTTACTCTAGTCTAGTCACTGAACATATTGTGCTTAAAGGTCGAGACTTCGCTTTTAAAAGATGGCATCATAACTTAGTAGAAACCTCAAAGCAATATGAAGGCTTTTTGCGTTGCGATCTATGCCCACCCCTCAGATGCAAAGATCCAGTTGTGAAATGGTATTCCATATTCCACTTCGATTCGCCAGAGCATCTCAATCAATGGATGGAGTCAAGCGATCGCAAGCAGTTATTAGCATCTGGACAAGAAATATTTTCCGCTTATCGATTTAAGTCTTTTACTACTGGCTTAGAGGGCTGGTTCTCGGCGCTGTCAGGTAATTCGGAATATAAAGGGCTTGGTCCACCGCGCTGGAAACAAATCCTCGTAGTAGTTTTAGGACTTTATCCTGTAGTAATGATGCAGGCGATCGCATTTTCCATATTAGGAATTATGCAATCTTGGTCACTAGCTAGTTCAATGATTGTGAATAATCTAATTACTTCTTCTCTTTTGAGCCTATACGTAATGCCTTTTGTCTCAAAACGGTTGAGTTTTTGGTTGAAACCTGCGTATCGAAAAGTCGCACTCAGAACTAATTTAATTGGCGCTGCCTTAGTAGCAGTTAGTTTGATACTAATGGTGATCGTATTCAATGGAGTTTTGGAAATGATTAAACGATAAAAAAGCCTCGCATAAGCGAGGCTTTTTTATTAGACCTCTTGCAAATTAAATTTGAGCAGTCATTTGGCTCAATTCATAGTTGTACAAAGCAGCAATTAAATTACAGCGTAACCCATAACGACGACGACGATTGCGGTATAGTTCAGCCAGAATTTTAAAGATTTTAAAACGATGATTTATATGTTCAATGCAAATGCGTTCTCTTGCGAGTTGACGGTTTGAGGCTTTTTGGTCTTGAGTTAGCGAGCCGCTTTTTGGTTTCTTAACGGGTCAACGAGTATTAGCATGTAGCTTTTGAATGCATTGATACCCTTTATCTCGCTTTAGGGCTTTGGGAATCTGACCACATTTATTGGTGCTGGATTGATACACATAATGAATATGACGAACTGCTTAAAAGAATGTAACCCAGTCAAGAGCATCATCAATATCACAATTAAACTCAGTATCTCTAAAATCAGCTTCAGTCGATTGTTGAGAATCTGAAAACATCCCAAACGACATAAACTGACTAGCTAGACTGTCTGAGGCTTAAGGAAAGTCCCAAAAACTTGTCTCTCCGTAATATCTTGGGGGATTTTCACCAATTCGAACTTACCGTTCCGATATATTCCTTCTATTGTCTGTATCATAATCGTTTACGCTGGGTAATTTGAGCGATCGCCAATCAATTGTGGCACTACAACAATCTCATATCAAGCTTCAGAAAACGATCTACAGCTTGATACATCCAATAGAGAGGCATCTTCGGATCGGAACTAGTTTTCTGAAATCCTAAGGCTCCTGCTAACGCTGCATAATTGGGGTGAATGATTAAAGTGTACATATCCCACAAGTTCGGGAAATCTTGCTGCATTTTCTGGAGAGTTTGTTGAGAATCCAGTAAAAGGCTAGGTTGGGATGCCTGTCGATATTCACTATCAATTACCCAACTTCTCACAAAAATGGACTGACAAGTTTCATCTCCTGCCAAAGCCATCTGAAAAGGATCGATGTCAGAAACTTGACTTAAATGCAGTCCGCGACTAGGAGGCTCAAAAAACTTTATTTCTGATTCCCTTTTAGTAGGATAGAAAGCGTAGAACCCGACAGGATTTTGATTGTCGCTACGACGCAATACCCGTAAGCCTGTCGCATATTGACCAGCCCAATCGCGGAGAATATTGGCAATACGATAGGTGACTGCCTCGTTATTGCGATTGAGCCAGTTGTAGTTACTAGCTAATAGATTTGCGATCGGAATTGCATCACTGCGCGGGTCAAAGGGCTCGATCGCAAAGCTTACATTTGATTCTAAAGTATCAGTTTTAAGCAGATCTGGCAGAGGTTGAATTTTGATTTGGGTGCAGTTACCATCAAACTGTTTTTCAATTAGCCCCAAATCAACTAGCTTATTAAGCATCATCCCCGCCGAGCGATCGCCGCCGCGATCCTTGTCGCTATAAAATACATCTGCGGCTTCGAGACAACTACATTCAACCCATCCTTGTGGAAAAGATAACTCCTTCAGTGGTGGTTTCAGAAGAACTTTTCGAGCTTGGCAATCTTTTAAAAATAAGTAGAGCGCTAGACGCACAAAACAATCGGCTCTGCGCCGTGTCATCCCGATCCGTCGAAGTAACAGCGCTACATAATGTTGTTGGATTGTTTCTGAAAGCCAATGCCCAAGGGCTTTAGGTCGAATTGCTGGCGAACCTAACATAAGTTACCAATTAGCTGGAGATCCAAGTTTTTTTGCCTTCGGCAAAAAACTATTGGGATTTATTAATCAAATATAACAAGCTTTTTCAAAAAACTTCGATCTACTTCGATCTGCTTCTTCACGCTTCTAGGTGATCGCAGTCTGCTCGATCAAGTCATTCTCACTGCAAAGGTACAGGTTGCATGATTAGCTCATGAGTTTTCGGAGAAGCTAATGATTTCAATCTACCAATGCAAATCAGCCTTTCAAAATCTGCTCCGCCCATTAGCAGTCCAATTGGCAACATGGCAAATTTCTCCTAATCAAGTTACGGGAGCGGCGATTTTGTTGTCAGGGGTGACGGGACTAGCACTTGTGCAAAGTACGCAACTCGCGCATCCTTTTTTGCCCACGACGCAACAGGTTCTTTGCTCACTGCCGATCACCTTATTAGTCCGCATGGCATTGAATGCGATCGATGGAATGCTAGCTCCCGAACATGATCAGAAATCAGCCTTGGGCTGCATTCTCAATGAGATGGGAGATGTCGTTTCCGATGTTTTTCTCTATCTACCATTTGCTCTGATTGCAGACGTTTCTGCTCCCTTGATTGTTGGAATTGTAATATTAGCGATCGCTTCGGAAATGGTCGGGATTTTAGGTTATGAGATTGACCATAAACGTCATTACGAAGGTCCAATGGGCAAAAGCGATCGCGCCTTTGTGTTTGGCTTAATTGGCTTAATCCTTGGCTTAGGATTTGCTCCTTCTCAATGGCTCACCCTACTTTTAATTGGAGTGATTTTTCTGCAAATTTGGACAATTATTAATCGCACTCAAGGAATGCTACAGGAGGTTGAATCATGGAAATAACCATAGCAAGCCCAGTGTTATATACTCTCGCTGGAATTTTTGGACTACTTGCGATCGCGACAATGATCTCCCTCGGTTTAGCCTTGAGTAATTGGGCTACCGACTATAGCGAACTAAATGCCCGTATCAAGTCTTGGTGGGTGATGGTGACTATTTTTAGTCTCGCCATATTGCTAAAGCATCCTGTTTCCATCATCTTCTTTATGTTTCTCAGTTTTATCGCTCTTCGAGAATATTTCTCTGTAATTCCCACGCGCTTTAGCGATCGCCGCGTTTTGCTCTGGGCATATCTTGCCATAGTCCTCCAATATTTTTGGATTTATATTGGCTGGTATGGAATGTTCCTCATCTTCATTCCCATCTATATGTTTTTATTCCTACCGATGCGAATGTTGCTCAATGGTGAGACTGAAGGGTTTTTAAATACGATCGGCACAATCCATTGGGGGCTGATGCTGAATGTATATACAATTAGCCACCTCTCCTACTTAATCATGCTGCCCCTAAGCGGCAATCCGATCGCAGGAGGTACAGGCTTATTAGTCTATCTATTACTGCTGACGGAAATCAACGATATTTCTCAATATATCTCCGGCAAGCTATTTGGTCGTCATAAAATCATTCCCAAAGTCAGTCCCAATAAAACTGTTGAAGGATTGTTAGGAGGAATTTTAACAACCTCAGGATTAGCGATCGCCTTAGCCCCTTGGTTGACTCCCTTTGATTTAGTCCATGCAGGTTTTCTAGGACTACTACTAAGCCTGACAGGGTTTATCGGTGATGTGAATATCTCTGCTCTAAAAAGAGATTTGGGCATTAAAGATAGCGGCAATCTGCTTCCTGGGCATGGCGGCATCTTGGATCGCATTGATAGCCTCACTTACACTGCTCCTCTGTTTTTTCACTTCACAGTTTATTTCTACTTCCAAGGACAACTGCTATGAAACAAATTATTAGCGTTATCTTCTTTCTGACCACAAAAATCATCGTCTTAGTTCTGCTAGGATTGCGCATCCATCATCGCGAGAGATTGCCCACAACTGGCCCCGCCATTCTAGTCGCTAATCACAATAGCCATCTGGATACCCTTGTTCTCTTGTCACTATTCCCTTTGTCAAAGGTGCAGCATCTTCGCCCCGTCGCCAATGAGGAGTATTTTCTCCAACAAAACCCTTGCTTAGCATGGTTTGCACGTCACATTCTACATATTATTCCCGTTTCAACTGAATCGGGTAACTGTCGAGATAATAGCAGCAACCATCGCAATTTTGTTAAAAACTGTGCCGATGCGATCGCCCAAAATCAGATTCTCATTCTCTATCCTGAAGGCACTAGAGGCACAACTGAAACCCTCGGCGAGTTCAGATGTGGCATCGCCCATCTAGCTAAGCAACATCCTCTTGTTCCAATTGTTCCCATTTTTCTCCATGGTCTAGGCAAAGCTCTGCCAAAAGGCGACTTTCTCATCGTCCCATTACTCTGCTCAATCTGCATTGGTGAAGCCATGTACTGGAATGGACAAAAACAAACCTTTCTCCAGCAACTAACAGAGCGCGTACAGGCGCTATCAGCAGAAAGATAAACCAAGAACTCAAGTTCTTGGCTAAAAGCTCAAGTCCACTTCAGTGGACTAAAGAACTTACGTAGAAAGCAAATTTCTGAGACAGCCTAAATTAAGGGATGGCACTGGGGCACAGCCCCCTACGAAATCCAAATTATTTTTCCTTTCTCCTTTTTCCTTACCCACCTAGGTCATCATGCTACAAAGATCATTCCCTACCTACGAACAACTTCTGCTCCCTCTACCAATCTGGAATCCTAAAGCTTGGTACTACGCATTGATGAATCTTTCTCTCAAAACCATTGGCAAACTATCGCAAGGCATTCAGATTGGCTTTCAATATGGCTTTGATTCTGGTGTGATGCTGGAGTATGTTTATAAAAACCAGCCCAGTGGCATTACACCTCTTGGAACTCTCATTGACTGGTTCTATCTCAATTCTCAGGGATGGCGCGGCATTAGATCGCGATCGCAGTTGATGAAAACCACACTCCGAAGAGTATTACAGTCCTATCAACAGCAAAACATTCCTTGTCATTTGTTGGATGTTGCTTGTGGTGGTGGTCGCTACGATCTAGAAGTGTTGCAAGAGTTTGAACAGGAATTTGAAAATAATGCGATCACTGCGACCTTGCGTGACTACAAATTAGAGAATGTCACTAAGGCACGCCAGTTGGCGACTCAATTTGGAGTTACGGCCCAGATCGAACAAGCTGATGCGTTCAATGACGAAGATCTTGATCTGGTACAGCCAAGACCAAACTTGGTAATTGTTTCAGGACTGCATGAAATTTTGCCCAATGATGCGCTGATTAAAAATCACTTTCAGCAACTCTATCGGATTCTTGATACATCTGGAACGCTGATCTTCACGATTCAGCCTCAGCATCCTCAGTTAGAAATGATTGCTCGTACTTTGCCAGCTCATACGGGGCTTCCTTGGGTCATGCGAGTACGCTCTTGGGAACTAATTCGCAAATGGGCGGAAGCGGCTGGATTTGAAAACTTTCATGTACAAATTGAACCCAATGATATTTTTGGAGTTGTCACGGCTGAGAAACATTGCTCTCTTCCCAAAGGATGAACATAGATACTCACTTTAAGTAAGTAGGCTATCATAGATACTATAAATTAGTTCTCAAATCTTATAGAGCTTTTCAAGCAAGCGAAGTATGGATTTGTTTCCTCGTATTCGGCTGGGAAACAAATCCATACTTCACTAGAAAGGCAAACACTATATTTGATTTAGATTATTTTAAGTTAATTAGATTCATCTATGAAAATCGATCATATACATTTCTTTGTCGAAGATGCTATCAGCCAAAGAATCTGGTTCATTCAATATCTAGGATGGAAATCAGTTCGACAAGTAACCTTACCAGATCGAGATCTAGAAATCCTCTGCTATCGAGATACGTACTTTGTCCTGTCTTCCCCGCGCAGTTCAGATAGCCCAGTCGCCGAATATCTCCGCAATCATGCGCCTGGAGTTGTCGATGTTGCCTTTGTTGTAACGGATCTTTCAGTAGTTTTAAATCATCTTGAGAGGATTACTAACTTTGAAGAACTGTCAAGCTCCAAAGCTGCTGGAAAATTATCGTTTCCCAGTCTTCAATCTTTACCTGCACTCTCTGAAATTACCTATGCTACAAACCAGCCCGAACCTTATAAATGGGCATATGTATCAGGTTGGGGAGGGGTTAGCCATCTATTAATTGAGAGAAGCTCGCTAAGCAGTTACCCCTATAAAAAATCTAATAACAATGCGATAGACCACATCGTGCTGAACGTGCCAGCAGGAGAACTTGAATATGCCGTTGAGTTTTATGAAAATTTCTTGGGTCTTCAAAAGCAGCAAAATTTTCAAATTCAGACCGAAAGATCTGGGCTATGCAGTCAAGTATTGTATGAACCAGAAAGTCAATTTTATTTCAATATCAACGAACCTACTTCTGTCAATTCGCAGATTCAAGATTTCCTAGATGTCAATCATGGTGCAGGTATTCAGCACATTGCTCTTCATAGCGAACCAATCGTAAAGACAGTAGCTACCTTGCGTCAACAAGGCTTACCTTTGTTATCTGTCCCGATCGCCTATTACCAACATTTGCAAGAGAGAATACAAGAATGCAAAATATTGTCCATGCAAATTCTGCACGAATGGCATCAGATTGTCGATCATAAAATTTTGATCGACTGGAATCCAGATATACCCAGCTCTCTACTGTTACAAATTTTTTCATTGCCAATTTTTCCTGACTCCCTCTTTTTCTTTGAGTTTATTGAGCGCCGTCAAGATGTTAAAGGATTTGGGGAAAGGAATTTTCTTGCCCTGTATGAGGCTATTGAAGCAGAATTAAACACGATCGCTTAATTTCGTTACCATAAATGTTACTACAAACTCCTCATAGCGGATTTCACTGGGACGGACAGCAATATCCTTTTTTCGAAGGCTGGTACTACCGACTAACGATACCACCAGCTCAAATCGCCGATGGACAGACTATTGCATTCATGTATTCATTTCAAGCACCTGTATCTGGTTTATCAAGCGGTAAACAACAATTTGGTGGATGTACTGTTCAAGTTCTTGGACCAGAGGAACAATATTTTTGCCGATCGCTACCGAATTTATCTCGTTTTTGGGCTAGAAAAGACAAACTCGAACATGGGTATAGCGAGGATAGAATTAATCGCACAATATCAGAAAGTTATAAGGTGACAACTAACTTACATGAAGGACAGTTTTGGAATCCTTCATCGTCTCAAATTATTCGCTGGAGTTATACTGTCGAAACGATATATGGATGGGGAACACCGAAATATCCCCAGCAGTCCACGGCTGGATGGCTATCCCAATTTCAGGTTTTTGAACCGGGCTGGCAGATCCTTATGGCTCATGGATTTGCTACTGGTTGGTTTGAAAAGGTCGATCGCTTAGGTAATCACAACAGGTTAAATTTCGAAAGAGTCGCTACCTATGCAGAGAAAAACTGGGGTGGTGCATTTCCAAAGCAATGGTTTTGGATTCAATGCAATGCCTTTGAAGGTCGCCCCGATCTGGCGCTGACTTGTGGTGGAGGGATCAGAAAAGTGTTGGGCTGGCAGGAGTCAGTTGGTATGGTAGGAATTCACTATCAGGGACAATTTTATGAGTTTGCGCCTTGGAATAGTAAGATTTCTTGGCATGTAATGCCTTGGGGTAGTTGGCAGATTTGGGCAGAACAGCAAGACTATGCCATAGAATTAATTGGGAAGACTTCAGAATCGGGTGTAATGGTTAGAGTGCCCACTGCTTCGGGGCTAGAGTTCTTTTGCCGAGATACGACAAGCGGCAATTTGCATGTAAATTTTTGGCGGATTCAAGGGAATTCTAAGAAACTAATTTTCACTGCAAATAGCAATCAAGCAGGCTTAGAAATTGGAGGAGATTGGATTGAAGCTTGGCATCATTAGCCAATTAGACTCGCGATCGGGAACAACAAATATTCTAAAAAAAATAACTTCCAGATAAACTGATAATACTGACTTATCTGAGACTTGTCTTTTAGATCGACCCGAAAACTCATTAACCACATCAAACACAGTAAGCCGAGATGAGTTAAGACCATAAACATTGGCTGTAATGATGGCAATAAACCAAGTATCGTCAAAGCAATCAATAGAACATAGCATAATGTCAGAACCCACTGAGAGAGCCAAAATACAAACTCAGAGCCAAGTCTAACCGTCAGCGTCCGAATCTGAAATTGCCGATCGCCATCTATGTCAGGAATATCTTTAAAAATTGCGATCGCAAAAGCAAACAAAACCACAAACGCTGTTAAAGCCCATACCTCGGATGGAATTGATTGCCATGAAAGTGCTGTAACTGATTTGCTAAATAATTGTTGAAAATGGCTATAAAATCCCAAGTTGATTACAATACCGCGCACTCCAAAAATACATAGTGCAGCCCAAAAAGGAAACCGCTTAAGTCTTAGAGGCGGTAGAGAATAAACTGTGCCAATTGCCATGCTTAAAGCAACAGTTCCAAATAAAATGCCTCCTTGTGGAAGTGATAGCAGTAACCCAGCAACTCCTAGGACAATTACAATCCATCGCCCTTCTGTCTCAGAAAAATCACCAGAAGCTAGGGGCAAATTTGGTTTGTTAATGCGATCTATTTCCACATCAGTTAACTGATTGAGTCCCACAATGTAGACATTTGCACAAAGACTTGGGACTAGTGCGGCAATTATGCTAACTAAAATCCCATTCAGATCCCAAGTTGTTGGAGAATTTCGAGCTACTGCCATTACGCATAAAGCAACTACGCTTAAGGTAGTCCCGATAATGGTATGAGGACGAGAAAAATTCCAAAACGACTTAAATCTATTCCTTGCAGAAAAAGATTTGACGGAAGGTTCGTCTTGATTTGTTTTCAACATGGCTGCTTAAATACTATTCCTTAATTCCTGTTAGCAATCCGTAGCGGATTAATCCAGTTCTATAACCCTCCATCATTAGAGGAATTGCCATTGCTCCTTCAATTGTTTTCCATCCAGTTGCAACAATATCTAGCAGCACAAAGGGATTAATCGCTGACTTCACTACATCCGACCAGAATGGAGCTACAGCTAAAGACCAGTCAGCTGTCTTGAGATCGAAAAGTGGAAGTTTTCGAGCAAATACTTCATAATCAGATAGCGATATAACATAAGGTAAATGATAAAGCCGATATAGATTCGCAAGATGATTTTTTTCCCAAACTGTAAGTGGTGGATGGGGAGAAGTTAGATCTCGATGACACCAAGTTACTAAAATCAACCTGCCGCCTGGTCTCAGCACGCGATAGCATTCTTGTAAGAACATTTCTTTGTCTGGCATATGCTCGCCACTTTCCAAAGACCAAAGCAGATCGAAGCTATCATTGGCAAAAGGCATTTTCATCGCATCGGCTACTTGAAATTGCACATGTTCGCCTAGTCCAGCAGCTTTCGCTCTTGCACTGGCTCTTGCAGCCTGAAATGGACTAAGGGTAATTCCTGTAACTCTGGCAAGATATTTACTCGCGAGGTAAAGCGAACTGCCGCCAATGCCGCAACCAACATCTAAAATATCTTTTGGTGAGGCGACATCGCTCCAATTTAGGATCTCTTCAATCAAAACTCTTTGAGCTTCTTGAGGATTTTCCACCCGATACTGTCCGTCTGAGCAATAGTATCCGTGGTGCATATGCTCTCCCCATACTTGCTCCCAAAGGCGAGAGGATTCGTCATAGAAAGTCTGTATTCGCTCTGTAAAATTAGAAGCTGGCATATCAAAGGGCGGGTTTCTCATGACGCTATTATATATTTTAATTTGAGTATTTGTGTAGCTGTCACGGCAAGGCAAATTTTGATACTTTCTCCCACGGAAAGATTGTACTCAAATTTTAAAACCCCTGCTTTGCAAAGTTTTTAAGAACCCATTTAAGAATTACATAAATATAGAATTCCATTTAAAATTCTAGGCACTGGTCAGTTAATGAGGGATGCGTGCTGAAATGACAATTTCATGCCGACAAAAAAGCCGTAAATACGTCGATCGCGCTTTAGAAACCATTACCATTCTTTCCGCTTGGTTCCTTTCGATTGGGCTTAAAATTTAGTGGATTTTTTGATGGTTGTTGTGGTGTGCGGCAACCATGACTTCTTTCAATTAAGTAGCTCCCGATCTTGAATATCCCATCAGAGATAGCTTGCTGTATAGTAAAAAGTGATGCAGCAAGATTTTGTCAAAATCTATGGCAAAAATTGAGATCGATGGGAACTTATGCGAATCTTATTGGTAGATGATGAAGAAGAACTTGCCGAGCCCTTGCAACGCATTTTGACAAATCAGGGGTATGTAGTTGATAGCGCCAATAGCGGCGATCGCGGTTGGGAATTGTCTCAGACAGGCGATTATGACTTGCTGATTTTGGATTGGATGATGCCAGAAAAATCAGGAGTAGAAATTTGTAGCGAGTTGCGCCAACAAGGAGATAACACACCCGTCCTCATTCTCACTGCCAAAGACACCCTTGACGATCGCGTAGCAGGTCTAGATAGTGGAGCCGATGATTATCTCGTAAAACCCTTTGAGTTGAGGGAGTTACTCGCTAGAGTAAGGGCATTGTTGCGTCGCGCGCCGTCGCCGATCGCATTAACCAGTGAATCGCCGCGATTAAGTTATGGAGACTTGGAACTTGATCGCGATAATCAAGTCGTATATCGAGATCGAGTTGCGATCGCCTTAACCGAAAGAGAATATCAACTCTTAGAATATTTTATGTTTCATCCTAATCAATTACTTAGCCATGAACAGATATCGCAACATCTTTGGAAAGAGGGCGAAGATGCCCCAACTAGTAACGCGCTTGCCGCGCAGATCAAGTTATTGCGCCGCAAAATTGATCGCGATCGCCAAATTTCTTTGATAAATACCGTGTACGGTAAAGGCTATCGCTTTGGCTAATAAAGGCTATTTGTAATGCTCGAACTTTACTAAATAAAAAAAACTGATATTTTGCAAAAGTATTACTTGGTAAGGCTTTTAGAAAGTCTTGCAAAAATTGAAACCCGATCCAAGGCGAACATATGTAAAATGGTGTCGTGAGGGCATCAACGGAGTGAAAAATTGTGGGACAGGCTCAACTACCGCCGCAGAGACCAGACTCTACATTCGCCAAAAAACTAGGGCGTGTAGGTGTTGGAATAGCGATCGCATTTACGGCAACTAGCTTAGGTGCTTTTTGGTATGGGCGCTATTTTCTGAATGAGCAATTGTCACCACTATTACAGACCGAGCTTACCAAAGCGCTCAAGCGTCCTTTACAACTAGGAAAAGTCGAACGAGTTAGTTTTTCAAGCATTAGGTTTGGTAAATCAATAGTGCCGCCTACGAATAAGGAAGCAAACTTTCTGGCGGTTGAAGCGCTCGAAGTTAAGGTCGATCTTTGGAGCTATTTGACGCGCCGTCAAATTGCCTTAGATGCGATCGCCGAGCAACCCCAATTATTTCTTAAGCAGGACGTTACAGGTATACTGCAATTACCAAAAATTACGCCGCCAGAAAAGCAAACCAAAGATGGGTTTGTGGATTTGCGGACGATAACTTTTAATGATGCTCAGTTGACAATTCAGACGATCGCTAAGGGAGAATTGGTTTCTCTCAGTCAAGTGCAGATTGATAGCAATTGGCAGATTGTTGATCTGAACAATCAAAGTTTAAAGATGAATGGCAAAGGGCATCTAACTTTGCCTAATCTTGCGGCGATCGCCGCACCACCAAATCCTGAGCAACTGAAGAAGGCGATTGAGGTTGCCAATGCCGGTAAAGATGGTAACAAAGGAAATATGTCCTTTGCGATCGATTGGGATCTAACAAGGGGACAGGGCAAAATCAATGTCCAGTCTCAAGATTTGCAAATTGCCGCAATCCAAGGCTTTGCGGTTAATTCGCTTTTGGAAGTTCAACAGGGTAAACTTGATGCCGAGGCAAACATTACTGTAAGCGCAGACAAAGTAAATCCTACTGAATCCATTGCTAGTGACTCTTTGTTGGGGGCAAATAAAATCGCTATAACTGCCAAACTTACTGATGGTGCGGTGAAATTGCCACAATTAATCAAACCAATCACCGACATTTCAGGCAAACTTAGCTTTGATGGTACTGATGCAACTTTAAAGGAGTTCTCTGCGAACTACGAGTTGCTTACAACAACTGCCGAGGGCACATTCAATCAGCAAAAGGGTTTTAACTTAAACTTTGCTAGTACCATACTGGACCTCGCAAAAGGGCTTGAGAGCTTTAATGTAAAAACGCCTGTAGCGATCGTTGGTGAAGTAAAGCTCGCTGGTAAACTCACTGGAACAGTCAAAAAGCCTGCTCTGACTCTAAACATCACCACACCCAAAGCTGTCAGCTTTGATCGGGTGACAGTTGATCGTTTTTTAGCCACCATTGAACTTAAAGATTTAAATACGCTCCAAATCAAAAAAGTTCAAGCATCATCCACTGGTGCAACTCTCACTGGAGAAGGGCAAATTCGCTTGCCCCAAAAAGATCGACCTGCGGAAATCTTATTTACCTCTAGCCTCGTTGGTGTTGCCGAAGATTTTGCCAAGCTCTATGGCTCAAAACTCCCGATCGCTGTTGGTCAATTCACCAGTTCCTTACAGATAACAGGTGCTTTAACAAACCCCCAGATTTTGGCGCAGATCGAGGCTCCTAATGCTACCTATCCTGCGAGGGGAGAGGTGTTTCTAGAGGATGGTTTAGCCACGATTCGGAATACAAGGGTGCGTTTTCCCATTGGTGAAATTGGGCTTGCAGGCACTTACAATATCGCTAGTGGTGCATGGAAATCTCAGCTAAATAGTAGTGGCATTCCATTATCAGCTTTTCTAATTAATCAAAAGGGCATTCTCGAAGGATTTATCAATCTGCAAAGCGATCGCGGTGGTTTTTCGTTGGCAGATATTAGAGGTGATGCCAATGTGAGCCTACCGCAAGGACTAACAGAAATCCCCGATGCGATCGCTGTCAATCTCGTATGGGACAGCAAAAATCTTCTGATTCCATCACTGCAAGTTGGCAACTATTTAACCGCCAATGGCAAAGTCGATCTAGTATTTCCTAATAAATCCCAATTCCCTACAGGCATAGCAGGAATTAACCTCGATCTGATTTCTCGTAATGTTAATATCAATCGCTTAGCAACACTCTCCAGTGCAATTCCTGCTCAAGCATCGGGAATTCTTAACTTTCGCGGTAACATCTCAGGGGAAATCGATAAGCTCAAAATCTCAGGAGCATTGCAGTTAGACAATGTGGATCTCGCTTCTTTAGGTTCTAGTTTTGCGAAGCAAGGAATAGTTCGCTCATCCCGTGGCTCACTGGATTTTGATGGTTCTATTAATGGCGATTTAGTATCTCCAAAACTCGTCGGCAATCTTCGCATTGCGAGCTTAAAGGTTAATCAAATCGAACTGGATAAGCTTGATTTCAATGGTACTTTAAACGGAATTGGCAGCGTTATGCAAGCGACAGGCGATCTCTTGCTTGCAGGGTTAAGAGTCGATAAATTAGCCTTCGATCCGAAATTAGAAGGTAAACTCAATTTCGATGGCAATCAAGGTTTAAATGTTGATTTACTTGGAAAACGCGATCGCATTGCCGTTCGTTTAGACAATGCATTTCGACCTATTGATTTCACAGTCAATTTGGGTGAATCTTCGACGACGGGTAGACGTTTCGAGAATAATCCGCGTCGCTTACAAGTTGCGGTCAAAAATATTCCACTGGCTCTTGCAGCTTCTCTGGCAGGACAAAACGATGTTAGTGGCAAGCTCTCTAGCAATCTCATCGTTGATCTCACGAATAACCCTACGGCAATCGGAGATGTCACCATCGATCGCCCTCGATTTGGAAGAGTAGTTGCTGAACGGGCGATCGCCAAAGTATCCTATGTGAATGGGGTTTTTGATGTCAAAGATGGTAATTTAATCATCCGTCAGGGAGAACTTAATAATGAGTTCAAGTTCCGTCTGACCTACAATCCAAATATTGACGATCCTATCGTAGGTGCTGTCGAAATCGCCCAGGGTCGTATGCAAGATATATTTGCCACGCTGCAATGGGCAAATATTGTCGATATTTCGCAGGGAATTACCTTTGATAAGAACAGATCTTCTGAATTGCAAGGACTACAGGCAATCAAATTACTAGGAGAACCGCTATACAAACAGTTACAGTATCTCAGTCAAATTGAACTGCGACAAGAACAGCAAGAAACTGTTGCTTCAGCCCGCAACTTTAATCTGCCGCCACTTGCAGATTTCCGAGGTGATATCAAAGGGAAAGTAACCTTTGGGCTGAATAAATCTAAGGGTGTGCGCTTAGCATTTGATCTAGTTGGCAAAAAATTTGAATATGGAAAATTTGCTGTTGATGACATCAAATTAGAAGGGAAATATTTTGATGGGGTGTTCGCGATCGCTAATGCCAATTTCCAGTCTGACAAAAGCTTTGGTCGTCTCACTAACGCAAGTGTAAGGATTATTCCTGCATCCAATCCATTGTTGAGTATTCGTGAACAAAGTGGCAAGATTGAACTTAGGGATTTCCCGATTGAGTCCCTCCGTCCCTTGCCATTTTTTAGTGCGATCCCCTTTGATTTGAGGGGTAAAGTCAATGGTGATGTATCAATTGTCGGGACGACAATTCTTGACACTAAAGTTATTGGAAACCTGAGCTTGACTGATGGCTCTGTCAACCGTCAAGCGCTCGATTTTATCGCCGTGAAGTTTAACTATGAAAAGTTAAATATCAATTTCAATGCCAATATGAAAATCGAAGGCAAAAACTTGGTTGTCGCTTCGGGTAATTTTGGTATTTTCGGCATCTTTGACGTTAAGCTCGATGTTAAAGATGAAGGGATTGCTTTTATCAACATTTTTAATCAACCTGTCCGTTGGGTGGATGGCAAAGGCGATATTAATATCAGAGCAAATGGAACCTTTAGAGATCCTAAAATCGCTGGCAAGATGGTGATTGACAATGCCGACATGAAGATTGCTGGCTTACCAGGGGATTTCACTAAGGTTCAAGGAACGATTGATTTCACTCGCGATCGCCTAACTAGCAATATCACTAGCAACTTTAGCGAAGGCAAGTTTGCTTTAGTAGGTATTCTCCCAATTAGTAATCCTAATCTGTTAGCAACAGATAGCCCAGAATATCAGCAAGCTCTCGCGATTAATGCCGATAAGCTAAAGTTGAATATTCGAGATATTAGTTCGGACAATTTTAATACTCGCATTATTGTAAGAGGCTCGCTTTTAACGCCAATAATTACGGGTGAAGTGCTATTGGGCGATGGTCGGTTTGTAATTGGTAATGACACTGAGGCTGCTAATAGTAACAACATTGCGAGCAACAATGAAAACCCTGCTGATGTCACTTTTGATCGCCTAGCAGTTAAATTGCAAAATATGCAGGTAACTCGCTTTCCAATATTTAATTTCTTAGGGGAAGGAACGCTGATTGTTAATGGAACCATATCGAAGCCAGAGCCAGAAGGAAGAATTAATATCTCGCGAGGACAATTTAATGCCATTTCGACAAGATTTCGCCTAGATCGAGCCTACGAAAACTTTGTGGAATTTAGACCTTCTCAAGGACTCAATCCAACGTTAAATGTTCGCGTTTCTGGAGCTGTAGCTGAGGTCACTCGTGTACCAGTCAATTCCAATCGTCCCAACGATCTCTTCCGTTCTAACGATGTTCCTGTGAGCAATCTGGGTGCACAGCGAACATTACGAGTTCAAGCTAGTGTCACTGGGAAAGCCCTTGCGCCAGATATTAGACTTACCAGCAGCCCACCTCGTAGTCAGGCTGAGATCATTGCCTTGATTGGTGGTGGTGTTTTACAACAACAAGGCGGATCTGACCCTGCGGCTGCACTAGCAAGTTTTGCAGGCGGCACAGTGTTGAACTTCTTACAAGATGCGATCGGCGATGCCCTAAATGTAGCGGAATTTAACCTGAGTCCAGTTACTACTAACGCTGGAGCCAAGGGGACTAGCACAGGTCAATTAGGTCTATCAGCAGAAGCAGCGATCGATATTAGTAATAGTTTTTCAGTGTCTGTTCAACAAATTATTAACGATTCTACACAACCAACTAATTTTTCTGTTCGTTATCGCCTCGATCCGAATATTCTATTACGTGGCAACTTTGGCAATGGCATCCCCGGCATTTCTATCGAATATGAAAATCGCTTTTGATAACATCTCACTGCACCAAACTAAACTCCATATAATTTAGTGTTATCGAAAATTGGTATAAGATTTTGATCGAGTACATCTAGATAAAAATGTAATGAAAGCCAATATTAAAAAGAAATTCAAGGCGTTATCAAGTCCCAAATCTATTGGCTATTTAATGGTTGGCGCGATCGCATTATTAAGTGCGATCGCAACGGGCTTGGAACTAAATGAAGTACAAAATCTCGAACGACAGACGCAATCAGCATTTTTTAACTGGCGCGGTACAATTGCACCTCCCAAGAATATTGTGATTTTAGCGATCGATGATCTTTCCTTACGTCAAGGCGAATTTTATGACCCTAAAACCCGCCCCTTCTTAGAACCTTTTCGCACAACCACATGGAAGCGGGTGGTTTACGCCCAAGTCCTAGAAAAATTGGTTAAAGCAGGGGCAAAAGTAGTTGCATTTGACATATTGTTCGTGACACCTGGAGATCATGGTGCCGCTGATGACGATAAGTTTCAAGCAGCGATTACTAAATATGGTGAGCGAGCAGTATTTGCGGCTAGTTATGAATTTACGCAAATCGGTGAAGCGAGTATTATGCAGCTTGCCTCCCCTGATGGAACTTTTAAAATAAAACCAAATACATTAGGATTAATTAATTTTCGACCTGAAGTTACTGATAATATTCATCGATTAGGCGTGCAGCCACCAGCTGATAGTGGGTTACCAATTGTGCCAACTTTTGCGGCTTCAATCCTAAATGTTGCAAAAATCAGTTATCCCAAACCAAAGGGCGATGGAATTTATTTTTTTGGTGGTGCGGATACATGGGCAAATGCTCAACAACAGATTCCCTTTTATTTTGTAGTCGATCCAGCCAATTGGAATAGCGAACAACTTCAGGGTGGTAAATTCTTTAAAGATAAAATTGTTCTAATTGGTGCAACGGCTGCGTCAAAACAAGATATTCAAAACTCAGCAATGGGTAGAATGGCGGGAATTGAAATCCATGCCAATGCAATCGCGACTCTCATGCTAGACAAAAGCATGGCCGATCTATTTGCCAACCCTATCCAAAAAGGCATCTTTACGTTGCTATTTGTTGGAATTTCGGGCGGAATCCTCTGCTTATTTAAACGCCCAACTACTCAGATATTAACGGCTTTTGGCATTGCGATCGCTTGGTTTGGGATTGGCTACGTTTGCTTTATTTACACCAGTACGATCCTACCTGTGGCGATTCCGGCGATCTCGATCGGTTTAAATGGAATTACACTTTTAACTACAGGCTCAATCGCTGCCCAAATTGATAAAATCTTACTGCGGCGAACCCTAGAGCGTTATGTTGCTGCGCCAATTGTGGAAGAGATTGTCAACCAACCCGAAAGTTTTCGCGATCTATTAGAAGGGCGGACAATCAAAGCTGCGGTTCTCTTTTCTGATATTCGTGGCTTTACTACGCTCTCTAGTCGTCTTCCTGCAAAGCTACTAATCCTCCAACTAAATACCTATCTTGGCGGTATGGTGGACGCAATTCTGGAATATCAAGGCACAATTGATAAATTTATCGGTGACGCAATTATGGCGGAATTTGGCTCGCCAGTTTCGCGGGGAGAGAAAGCTGATGCGATGAATGCGATCCATGCAGCCCTAAATATGCGATCCGCGTTAATGGAGCTTCGTAATGTCTGGCAAGCTGAGAACAAAATCCCTTTCTCTAATGGAATTGGAATAAACTACGGAGAAATAACCGTCGGCAATATTGGCTCTTCACGCCGTCTCGAATATGCGGTAATTGGTGATACGGTCAATGTGGCAAGTCGAGTCGAGGGCATGACTAAGGAACTTGGGACAGATATTGTAATTACTGGTTCGCTATACGAAATAGTCAAGGAGGAAATTGATGTTGTTGATTTTGGAGATCATGCGCTCAAAGGTAGAGTTGGGAATGTAAGGCTCTATGGTGTGATTGGGTTAAAAGGTAGCGATCGCCAAATTTATGATCAAGTCCACAGCGATCTCAAGCGACATACTGCAGTAATCGACCTCCTCAAAAAAGGTCAGTTACCAACCGCGCAATGAGTAAAAGAACAGTCTAACAAATGAATTAGAATTGCGATATGTCTATATAATGTGCTGCTGAAACCAGTCAGTAGTTAGGCACAATTAAACATAAAAGCGTAAAACCTGAACTGCCTTCTATGTGGGTAATTCAGGTTTTGTCTCTGGGCTTTTAATTATGCTGAGGTACTAGAAAAATACTAAGTTTAAGGCAAAACTATGCAATTTTTTTGGACAATCAATCAAATTCCTGAGCTACAAGGTCTATCGCCAGAACAGACAAAACAAGCGTGGCAATTTTGCTACAAAAAATATGCTTTCAAACATTGGCAAAGTTGGGTAAGTCTATTTGCGTTAGGAATTCTTGCTGCTGTCGGTTCAAGATTTGGAATAATTGGTGCAGCAATTGGTGGTGGTCTTGGGGGTGGGATTTTTGGTCTCATTACCACAAATGTACTTCGCCCACATTTACAAGATTATGTGAGCGCTCACTTCAAAAATGATAGTTCTTCTAACGAATCATCTCCTGATAATCCATCTAATCTCGATCAATCAGGTAGTGATTTCTAGTTCACTTTTCAAGCAATAAAGATACAGAAGTTTGTTTCGCCGCCTTTGCATGAGAAACAAACCCCTACCAGTAGAATCGCTATGATTCTCTCAAGCAAAGCAAGAAAGCGCATAACGCGCTTTCTTGCTTTTAATAATTACTTGCTGTTTTGCGGTGGTGAATTGCCGTTAAGCCATTAGCTTGCAATAGCTTGCCATTCTCTACGATCGCATAGATAAGCCAGTGATCGCCACATTCCATTCGTTGCATTACGCTACATTCCAAATATGCCAATCCATCAGACAAGATCAGACCACCTTCCGTTGTTTCCACCAGTATATCCGTAAAGCGATCTTCCCCAGGTGCAAATTTTTTCATAAAATGTTTGCGGAGTTGCTTACCCTGTTCGAGGATATTCAGGACAAAGCGATCGCCTTCAAACAAATAAGTCTCGATGGCACGATCTTTGGCGACAGCGATCGTTAAACCTGGAGGATTGAATGAGGCTTGGGCAACCCAGGATGCTAGCATCGCTGTCGAGATTTCATCGCGTTTGACAGTCAAGACACATAGGGAACCAACAATTCGCCCTACGGCTTGCTCTACAGTACTGCCTGGATTCAGGGTTGTCCGAACTTTTTTGGATTGCTTCAGTGCTTGAGCAAAATCAGTTCCCGTCTCTTCACAAATTTGTAAAGTTGCTTCGGTAGGCGTGAACTTAATCCGAATCGGCTCAAAGGCAAGAGTATAGCCAGCATCCTTCAGCTTTCCCGAAATAATATCCACAGCTTCACCACTCCATCCATAGGAGCCAAATACACCTGCTTGATAGCTCTTAGTCGCTGTAGATAAAACTATGCCCAGAGCCGTTTGCACCTGTGTTGGCAAATGTCCACCCAATGTTGGCGAACCAATCAAGAAGCCAGAGGATTTCTCGATCGCCCTTTTGATTTCTTCAGGCTCTGCATTCTCGCAATTAATGAGCTCGACAGAGACTCCTGCCTTGGTGATTCCTCTTGCCAAAGCATTCGCGATCGTTGTCGTATTGCCATATGCTGAAGCAAACAGCAACGCTACTGAGATATTTTGCTGCTTCTGAGCTTCGCTCCATTGACGATAGAGATTAACCAGTTCGTGCAAGCCATGCTTCAACATTGGCCCATGACCAGGAGCATAAAACACCGCAGGCATCACGGTTAACTTTTCGAGAGCTGCCTCAACTTGGCGGACTTGGTTTGCCATCGTGCTGTCGAAATAATAACGGCGATCGCCTAATAGCTGACTCCAACCCTCATCAAAGACTTGATCGCCACAGATATGCGATCCAAAGAATTTATCGGTATATAAAATCTGCGTTTTCGAGTCATATGTGCAAAGTTCGTCAGGATGGCGCGGTGTAGAAGTAGGGATAAATTTGAGAATGTGACCTTTACCTAGATCAAGGGTTTCCTCACCCCGTACAACTTGAATTTTGACTTTTTCGCCTAGGCTTTGGCGGAGCGCGATCGCACCCGGATTAGTACAAATAAAGGTGATGCGACTATTAATCTCGAGCAATGCCTTTAATGTCACGATACGGTTTTGGTTAACATGACCAAGAATTACGTAACTGATATCGATAATGTTAATGCGCTTACGCAATTCTTCTAGATAAATCGCAGCGAAAGTCTCCCCAGGGGGATCGATTAGCGCTAACAAATTGCCTTGAATCAAGAAAGAGTTTGCTGTTGTTCCTTTTTCGAGCGCATATTCAATTTCAAACCGCAGGCGATTCCAACTGCGCGATCGCAGGGCAAAGGTTTCATCGGCAATATAAATTGCTTGAACATCGCGGGGCTTAGTACTAATCAAGATCGCGTTCTCCCAAATTCTAGACGGCTATCTCTAGTTTACTGACTGTTGGGAACTAGCAATCATCACAATACCCGATTGCTTAAATAAAACTTATTGATGCTTATTGATAGCCTAATCGAAACTATTCACTCAACATCACAAATCTCAACAAAAAGCTTCTACTAATTCATATTCAGCCATGCTACTTTCAACATTTATATAACAATGAAAGAGATATCTAGGACAAATCAAAACCCAAATAAATGAAGGCGGCGCTTTGCGCCGCCTTCATTTATTTGGGTTTTATGTCCTAAGCAAAACTTTCATTGCTATATATTAAGTTTTCCTTAGATCACTTGATTTTTTTACTCGACATTTTTTATTTGCAAAAGAGTCGATGAGTTGCGTCATTATCCGCAAAACTAATGGCTCAAGCAACTATTCCCCCAACATCTAACAGCGATCGACTATTCCTATGAAAATGAGTGGTGAAATTAATCTAGAAACTTCTGTTACTGTATTTTTTTGTATGGATTTCCACAAGTTGTCATGTCATTTATCGATTCTGATGATTCTATTGGCTTCTCTCTCTCCACTCAATAAAGCTCCATGCACAGTTCCTAAGTGTTTACCATAGGTTGCCTCACCAGCAAAAAATATGCGATCGCCTATAGGTTTCGCTAAGCGATCGCAGTCTTGAATATTGCCATTTATCGAAAATGTGGAATACGAACCATAGGCAAAGGGGGCATCATGCCATTTGGTCAATAATGTGGCGGTTGGTAACGGAATGTCTTTGCCAAACATCGCTTGCAAGTCAGACATGATGTTCTGCACTGCCTCAGATTGCGACATTTGTGATAGCGATCGCGAAAAACTACCGCTAAACATGGCGACTAAAATCGGCTGCTGAATATATTTCTGCCAGTTGTAAAATTCAACATAGCGATCGGGAATATTGCCATTGACATATGCCATGGTGTGAGGCTGTGATGGCCAAAACTGTTTAGGGAATTTTAATACTAATTTGTTTAATGCTCCCATGCCCAATTGTTCAATTGCTGCTAACTTCACTTCTGGCAATTCTGGTGAAAACTTAACAGAACCACGTTTCAACACACCTAATGGAACTGTGACAATCACCCTTGAGCCATTAAAAACTCCGCGATCGGTAGTCACTTGTACACCATTATCATCATAGGCAACCTGCTGCACAAGATGCTTAGTCCGAATATCTAAATCTTTGGATAGAGCTTGTACAAGCTGCGTATAGCCTTGTGGAAAAACTACATCTGCTCCTGAAAATTCTGAATCTTCATCGAAACCTTTGATTCCCAAATTCGCAATATCCTCGCCAACTTCACTTTCAATTGTCGAAGATAGGGTTGCCCGAAATCCTTTAAGAGTTAATCCTGTGAGTTCTTCTGAGTCAATTATTTGTTGAGCGATATCCGCTAGAGTGAGCTGCTGCGACAATGAAGAGCCTTTTTTTAGCTTGTTAATCCTGTTCATAAATGATTGGAAAGCTGAGTCTATGCGCAGTTCATCAGATTCACTTAGTAGTTGATTGACACCTTTATAGTTCCATTGCGATTTTAGATCAGAGATGACAGTCTGGATACCAAATTGTTTGACTAAAGGAGTGATCGGATTACCGTCAACGGTATGAATCCATGCAGCGCCAAGATCCAAAGGAAAGCCTAAAGAATTATCTGTCCAAATTCTCCCCCCGATGCGATCGCGACCTTCTAGGATAATTACCCGATATCCTTGATCTTGCAATTTTTTAGCCGCCGTGATTCCTGCAATACCTGCACCAATGACAATGATCTGCTCTTTATCTTTGCTATCTTTTGGCGATGGATTGGCTGAGCAATCGTCAGAGTTGCTCAATGCACCTCCACATCCACAAAGCCAACTTGTCGCTCCTGCATAGGTCAAGTTGCGAGCCTGAAGTAAAAATTTGCGACGATTATATTTATCCATAATTTGTTTGCAACATACATTCAGTAGGTGATCTGGGCAAAAAAATATTTACTGCGAAAGAATGAGATGTAGATACTGTCACAACTCCATTCTGACTACATTCAGCAAAGCTTTTTTTATAAGGTTTTCTCCAATAAATTCTAATTCTCAAAAAACACCTACTGAATGTAGGTTGTGGTGCTTTGTAAACGAAATAAGGAACCAGTTTTTTGTGGTGAGGCGAAGCCGCTCCATGGAAACTGGTTCCTTATTAAATCGCATCTCGTTCTTGATACAGGCGGAATACAAATTCCCCAGAAACTGTTTTGCGCAATTGTTGGATACTGGTCTCCATGGCAGTTGGTAATTCGCTGATATCTGGAAGCTTCACTCCATAACCTACTGGCATCACAACGGCGGCGGCAAGAGTCGCAAAGGTCAGATCTGCCGCTGAAAATTGATCGCCGACTAAATAAGTTCGACCATCTGCAAGCAGGTTTTCAACTATCTCAAAAGTCTTACAAATCGACTCATGTGCTGCGATCGCAGATGCCTCGCTAATGTTATACATCTGAAGTACATTGGAGCGCATCCACGGAAAAGCCATTGGAAATAGAAGACGCTCAAACCAAGGGACTCCTTGACACCAAAGGGGTTGAAGTAGATCAGGTCGATCCATAATATAAAAATAAGCCCATAGACGAACCGCAGGACCAAGGACAGAATTAAAGGATTTTACAAGGTTCTCGACTTGCTGACGATGTTCGGGATTGGTGGGATATAGCTTCTGATCTTCCGATGCGATCGCATCAACGTATCTTAAAATTTCATCTGAATCTTTCAGTATTTCCGCTGGCGTAATCAAAACTGGAACGGATTGTCCGCCAACTTGCTGCCCAATAAATCGATTGATCGGTGACAAATTCCGCTCTGCCTCTGACATGTCATCTGAACTCATTCGTTTGACGATGCTTCGGGTTGCAAATCGATGAAAAGGTGGCATATGCCGCTCTTCTACAAACGGAATTTGTAGCCTTGTTAAAGCCCATCGAGTTTTTTCGCAGTAATGGCTAACAGGTATTGTGATTAGCCGAGCTGGTATTGGTAGATTTGAGTTTGGCTTAACCATTTGTTCTATTCAACTGTGACAGATTTAGCGAGATTTCGGGGTTGATCGACATCTAAGCCACGATGCGCCGCCACATGATAGGACAGTAATTGCAAAGGAATCACTGTGAGAATAGGCGAGAAAATCTCGTCAACTACTGGAATCGGTAAAATGTAGTCAAATACCTCGTGCGCCGCTGGATCGTCAAGTGGCGCAACACCAATTAATTTTGCGCCCCGCGCTTTCGCTTCTTGAGAATTAGAAAGAACCTTCTCGTAGACCGACCCAGGAGTTGCGATCGCAACTACAGGTACATCTTCATCAAGCAATGCGATCGGCCCATGCTTCATTTCACCCGCGGGATAGCCCTCAGCATGAATGTAGCTGATTTCTTTGAGTTTAAGAGCACCTTCAAGAGCGATCGGGAAGTTAATGCCACGCCCTAAGAAAATAAAATCTTTGGTATGGGTAAACTGGCGTGAAAGTTCCTCAATATAACGCTCTTGGCTTTCGAGAATCCGTTCCATATAGGCAGGAAGTTGTCGCAATCCCTCGATTAATTCTTGAGTTCTGACTTCGGATAATGTGCTTTTAGCAGTGCCAAACTCTAAGGCAAGTAAATAGAACATCAGCAATTGAGCCACAAAGGTTTTTGTCGCCGCTACTCCAATCTCAATTCCTGCTTGAGTATCAATCACGGCATCCGAAATTCTTCCTATTGAGCTTTCAACACGATTGGTAATTCCAAGACAGCGATCGCCTCTTGATTTGGCAAGCTCCAACGCCGCGAGAGTATCCGCAGTTTCCCCCGACTGCGTCACTCCAATCACAAGGGTATTCTTTAAAGAAGGAGGTGGCGAATAGCGATATTCAGATGCATATTGAACGCTAGTTGGTACACCTGCAAGCTGCTCTAGCAAATACTTGCCCACAAGAGATGCGTGCCAACTGGTTCCACAGGCAATAATCTCCACCCTTTCAATCTGCTCGATAAAACCTGTGGGTAGCCCTAAATCAACTTTATTAGCTTCACTAACGTAACTTGCCAATCCTGTCCGAAACACCCCAGGTTGCTCATAGATTTCCTTGAGCATATAGTGCTTAAAGCCTTGCTTCTCAACCATGGTGGGATTCCAGTTGAGAGTTTGGGGCGCACGTCGGAGGCGATCGCCTTTGGCGTTATAGACCTGTACCGATTCTCTAGTCAGTCGCGCAATTTCACCATTTTCTAGAGAAATCACGGTGCGTGTATAGGCGACTAGCGCAGGTGTATCCGAAGCACAAAAATTCTCGTCTTTGCCAATACCAATAACTAGCGGTGCTTGTTGGCGCACTACAACTAATTCATCAGGGTAATCGGCATGGATAACTGCGATCGCATAGGCTCCTTGCAATTTTGCGATCGTCAGTCGTACTGCTTCAAACAGCACTGAAGGCGACTTGTCGGGAATCATATTGCCTTGCTTTTCCAACTGAGTTAGAAATTCGGCAATCATATGGGGAATTACTTCGGTATCAGTTTCGCTGACAAAAATATGACCAAGCTGTTTTAACTCAGTGCGAAGAATATGGTAGTTCTCAACAATCCCGTTCTGCACAACCGCAAGATTTCCTGTCGTATTGGTGTGGGGATGAGCATTATGCTCCTCAGGCTTGCCGTGGGTTGCCCATCGGGTGTGTCCAATGCCAATTGGTGCTTGCGGGGCTGTATCGGAATTTAACTTTTCTTCGAGCTGGATCAGCTTGCCTTTCGCTCTGACTCGATGCAAACTGCGATCGGCTGGATGATCGAGAAAGGGAATTGTAGCAACGCCCGCGGAGTCATAGCCGCGATATTCGAGCTTGCGCAATCCTGAGATTAAAACTTCATTTGCCGAGCGATGTCCGATGTAGCCAACAATTCCACACATAATGTCAAGTTGAAATAAATACGATCATAATTCCGTGCGCGACGCGCACGGAATTATGATCGTATTTAACCATGTGAAGTTCCTGCATTAATAGCCTAGACTTTCATTATGTTTATTCTTAGGAAGTTCTGACACAGTAGATGGGACTTCACGCTTTGGCCGGAGAGGAGCAGCTTGCAAGAAAATTGATTTCTCGGAACTTTCGCGAACTAGATCCCCAGGTTTCTTTTGAATTGTTTGCAGCATCTCATTATCAAAAGAACCCGCAGCATTGGTCAGTTGTCGTTCTTGGCGCTTGAGCTGTTCGAGCTTTTTATATTGTTGATTCCATTGCTCTTGTGAATATACTGTCCAGCCATATATCACGAATACTGAAATGGTGAATAAAACAGTGGCGGCGATGGAAAGTTTCTGAGTGGTCATCAAGACCCTCAACCATAGAGGAAGAGGGAAAGAGTTAGTCCTCGGCAACCTCTTAACATTGCGGTTACTAACTGGTAAACGACTTGTTGAGACGGGTTTATTCTTGCGCTCAAGAGGTTGAGGGTTTCTCTGCGGTTCAGGGCTTCTTGCTCTGCTAGCTGTCATTTTGTTAACTCTTCATTCACTCAAGATTCACCACTGCTACTTTTAGCACTTTCAGAAAGAAAATACTAATTAGTTTTGAACATTTTGCAATTTATTTACTATTGTTTGTAAATGTTGCTTTTAATTATTGATTTTAATTATTGCTTTGAAAGTATTTTCATTGGCAAATAATTTCGACCTCTAGAATTATAGTGATTATTGATTTTTTGGCAACAAGAATTTCACGGAGATCCGATCGCCTGCCTGCAAACCAATTTCTTTGCTTAGTCCCGCTCGTACTTCAATCACATTATCGGCGACAACTCCACCCTCAGGATAAATTGGACAGGGATCGCTTTTGCAAGTTGTAGCATTGCGGGCGATCGCCTTAACCTCCCCATCAAGCAAGAAAATAATATCAAGGGGCGAAGGCGTATTTTTCATCCAAAATGCAACGGGACGCGCAGGCTTAAAGATAAACAACATCCCGCGATCGTCAGCTAAAGGAGGGCGAAACATTAAGCCTTTTTCTAGTTCCTTGGGCGTATTGGCTACCTCAAGCTGAATTTCGCGTCCTGAAATTGTTGCTGCGGCAGTAATTGGCAAATATTGAGCTAGCTCTGAAGCTGGCTTGGGTTTAGCTTGTGGTGCAACAGCTTGTGGTGATGATGTTGCGGGGATCGATTGCGAAGTAGGGGTTTTAGCTGCATCGCTAGAAACAGGTGCACAGCCCATCAAACACAGACTGAGGCTAACCGTACAAAGTTTTATACAAAGTATTTGGATCGAACTATGATTAGGTATGTCACAATTTCTAGAAGTATTGCCAGTCATATTGCCAGTCATCTTATGTCATATCCTCTTCATATCGCATTTATCTGGCACCAACATCAACCCCTCTACAAAAGCGCGATCGCAGGCAAGTATCATTTGCCTTGGGTGAGGTTGCATGGCGTAAAAGATTATTTAGATTTAGCGTTGATGTTGTCAAGATATCCAAAGCTACATCAAACGATCAATCTTGTGCCATCGCTTATCTTGCAATTGCAAGATTACGTTGAAGGAAATGCGTTTGATCCATACTTGGCTTTGACTTTAACACCTGTCGACACCTTAACGCGATCGCAAAAACATTTCATTGTTGAGCATTTTTTTGATGCTAATCATCAGACGATGATCGAACCATACAATCGCTATGCTGATTTACTAGCACAAAGACAAGCTTATGGCATCGAATGGTGTGTCAATAATTGGCTAGCACCAGATTTTAGTGATTTACTTGCATGGCATAACTTGGCATGGATCGATCCTCTATTTCGGGACGCCGATCCCGAAATTGCTGAATGGTACGATCGCGGTAAAGATTTTACCCTCGCTGATCGGCAAAGAATTTATAGCAAGCAGCGAGATATTATTTCCCAGATTTTACCCCAGCATCGAAAAATGCAAAAAAATGGGCAACTCGAAATTACTACTACGCCCTACACACATCCGATCATGCCGCTTTTAGCCGACACACAAGCAGGTCGGATCGCTGTGCCTCAGATGGATCTCCCCAATTATCGATTTCGCCATGAGCCAGACATTAATCTGCATCTAGAAAAAGCCAAAGAAGTTTATCGTCAGCACTTTAGCTGCGATCCCAGAGGTTTATGGCCCTCAGAGCAGTCCGTTAGCCCTGCCATCTTGCCCTATGTTTCTAAGCAGGGATTCTCTTGGTTATGTTCTGATGAAGGTGTATTAGGTTGGAGCCTTGGACATTATTTTCGTCGGGATGAGCGCGGAGCGATTGATGCGCCGCATTTGCTCTATCAACCCTATCGCCTTGAAACTATACATGGGGACTTAGCAATTATTTTCCGCGATCGCCTACTCTCGGATTTGATTGGTTTTAGTTATGGTGCACTTTTGCCTCAAGCTGCTAGCGATGATTTATGCGATCGCTTGATGACTATTCAAAATCAGCAAAATGAATATCTAGCAGAGCATCCTGAAGGAAAGCCTTGGCTAGTGACGATCGCCCTCGACGGCGAAAATTGCTGGGAATTTTATCCTCAAGATGGCAACCCATTCTTGCAAACACTTTACGAAAATCTTTCCAATAATGAAAATCTCAAACTGGTTACGCCCTCAGAATATTTAGAAAAATTCCCTCCCATCGATAAAATTCCACCGCACCAGTTGCATAGCGGTTCATGGATTGACTCTAGCTTCACCACATGGATTGGCGATCCCGTAAAAAATCGTGCTTGGGAATTACTCAGTGAGGCAAGACAAGTCTTAGCGAATCACCCCGAAGCCACTACAGAGAATAATCCTGAAGCTTGGGAAAATCTGATGGCAGCCGAAGGCTCGGATTGGTTTTGGTGGTTTGGCGAGGGACATAGCTCCAATGATGACGCAATGTTTGATCGTCTATTTCGCGAGCATTTGCAAGTGATTTATCGTGCTCTCAATGAGCCTGTTCCTCACGCTTTGCTATATCCACTTGAGCCTCATGATGTCTCTACTAGCGATCGACCCACTAGCCTAATTGAGCCAATGATTAATGGCCGATTTGAGAACGATGATTGGCAAGGTGCTGGCAAAATCGAAATTAGTGGCGCAAGGGGAGCGATGCACCAAAATACCCCTGCTAAGAGACTATGGTATGGTTACGATCATTTTTATTGCTACTTGCGCCTAGAATTTAGTAATCTAGAGAGCATCGCCGAAAGTAAATTACATTTGTTGTGGTTTTATCCTAGTCGGATTCATGCAAATAGCCCTGTAAAACTCCTTGATATGCCTGATGTGTCGCCGCTAAATTATTTATTTCGCCATCACCTAGCGATCGATTTTGCGGATAAGTCAGTCCAGCTTCAAGAATCTACAGAGCAATTTACGTGGGAAACTATCGCTACTCACACAAAAATAGGTTTTGGCCAATGTCTCGAAATTGCGATACCTTGGAGCGATTTGGCAGTAAAGCCACAGTCTTTAGCAAGACTAGTGATCCTGCTAAGCCAAAAAGGGCATTTCCAGATGTCGCTACCTGAGTATACGATTATTCCTATTGAAGTACCTTAGTGTTGCGTTATTAATGCGTTATTAAAGAGATAACAGTGGAAAAACTAGAAAAAACCAGCATTGAGTCAATTGTCGAACAGGCTTTGCTAGATGGCTACCTAACTCCAGCCATGGAAGCCGAGGTGGGGCGGATTTGTGATAGTGCTTTTGAGCTATCAGTTGAAGAGTATATGGCGCTAGATCGCCTGATGGGTGCTTTGCTTACGGGAGAAGTGGTTGCAGTTCCCCGCAAGCAATTTATCAATGTCATGGAAGAATTAGTACTGAGTGAGGCTGTGGCAAGAGTCGCAGAGATCGAGGCAAGCAGTAATAAAGTTTTGGATTTGGGGGATATTGCTGCCTACGCACTTAACCGTTTACCACCTTTGTATGCCACCAGTGAGCAAGGGGCAAATTATCAACGCGACCGAGCACTTGCCGATCTACAGCATTTGATCGCTCAGCAGGTCAAGGAAGCGATAGATCGCAACCTAGATCGTCCTGAATTCTTCCCCGATCGCTCTAGTTTTGGTTCGATAAACAAAGATTCTGTACTTTCGCAGCTTAGCAACCTACTCCAAGCCTATGCACCTGACTTTGAAGAAAAAGACTAGGATTTGGCTATCTTTTGAGTAGCTGGTTGTTTTGAGTAGCTGGTAGATCGGCAAATAAAAATGACAGGGGATAACTTGGATTTGCCGCAAAGCCTAAAATGCCGAGATCGCGATGTTCGTAGGTTAATTCGTGTTGAGCATCAAACATAAAAGTTCCGCCACGTTGGGTCATGAAAGAGGCATCGGGAACATAGGCATTCCAATTGCCTAACACTTCAGCCATATTTCGCAGTCGTAAAGTTGCGAGTTCAAAGGGGCGTTGAAATCCACTACCACCAGCCCATTTAAAGAAAGAACCTTTTAATGAGGGCAATGGTGCGGCTTTAATAACTTCTTCATCGCCGATTAGTTGCGGCGCGTTGTGATCGCCTCGGTAGCCACGAAATACTTCAGCTAATGTACCTTGGCTGCCTAACCCTGCACACATCAGCATCAGGTTAACCCATGCACTCTGTCCTGATGACAGTAGAGGAAATTTAGTGGTTAATCCTGAATAGAGATGTAATTGACGATGTAATTCGCCTGTTGGATCAACGAATAGCCAGTTTTGATCGAATCCAGTAAATTTACAAAAATATTCTCCAGATTGGCGATTGCCGATGCCAATAGCTCGAACTGCAATCCCTTCTGCTTTAATGCGATCGATTTCTCTTTGTATCCACCAAATATATTCAAGGCTATCAAAATCGCCTAACTGGGGTAACAACAAAATTAGTTGGCGTTGAGCAGTCTCACAACCGTCAAAGATTGAGGCGATCGCACCATCGCTTATACGTTGCCGTTGATTTTGGCTAATGATTTCGTAAGTGTTTTGATACATGAGTTTAAATAAAGTTTCAAATTACCTCATTAACAGGGAAGCGATCGATCATTTGTGCGGCTTGCTTTGCCGATGAATAAATTTGCGAAGGCAAATTCGGTACATGGGGAATTTGATATAGCAAATCGATTGTGCGGCGCATCAAACGGACAATATCGCCCTCATCAAGATTCGTATTTTGGCATAGCTCCGACCATTCCATTCCCAATGCCCATTGTTCCACCAGTCCTGTTAGCTCATAGTCTAACCATGCAGGAATATCGACTAAATGTCGGCGTTGGACTGGCATCAATTCTCGACGGCGATCGCGTAAACCATCAAGGGCATCTTCCACCGTTGGGGATAAACCAAATTTGATCCAGTTATCAGGACGACTGTTTTCGCTGACGATCGCAGCGCAGACGGTGGCGAGGTGGTGGGGAGCTAGGTTATCTAACTCTCCAGACATTAGACATAGTGCCAACCATAGTTCATTTTCACCACGCAGTGCTGCTACGACCTTACCTTTATCGGTGGGTTGGGTATCTTCAAGACATCCGTAGAATTGCAAGATATTCACTAAGCTCATAAACTCTTGCCAATGTCTTTGGCGGCGCTCATTGACCACTTTCTGCTGAAACTCAATCTGCCGTTGCAATTGTTCGAGCCGACTAACTTTTTTGAAAACAGCACCGCGATCGGTCATTTTTGAGACAGGATGTTGATTCATTTCTGACTCGATCGCTATTACTCTCGACTGTTGTTTAATTACTTCAGGAGTAAGTTCTGGATCTGGTAATGGTGTAATTTTTTGGGCGATCGCAAAGCTGGCTTCATCTCCATCGATCGATTGTCCTGGGCGCAATGGCAGCTTTGCAGGATATTCGATGTCTCCATCAAGCAACAAATCAGTGCCGACTTGGACAATATCTTTGTACCCAACCGTATACCAACGATTATCGCGACCAAGACAGACAAACCAAGGAAATTGCCCAGAGCCTTGTACTTTTGCAGCGAGAACTGTATGCACAATCAAGCCCTTATTAGTGCGGATTGTGAGCGGAGAGCCTGATAGCAAATAGGGCGCGTAGGATGACAAATCGTTCAAGCGCATCTCTTCCGCTTGCTGAGCGAGCATTTTTAGAAGTCGCTTTTCTTCGCGGAGGCGATCGCGCAGCTTGTCATATATTTCCAATTGCTTCAAATCTATATTGGCAAGATCGTGCTCTAGCTTAGATATTTGTTCGATTATTAATTCGAGATTCTGGATTTGTGGCGCGAGATTAAGATCTGCTAGATATTGCCCAAAGCTCCGTTCCACCAAATCCCTAGCTTGATCAAGGGAATGGGTTTGCAACAAGTTCATGACCATTCCGTAACTCGGTGCAAATTGACTAACCAGAGGATCGGCTCCAGATGTGGCGAGATGCGCCGCTTCTTTGGCCCCTTCAAAGGGAGTCTGTACAGTCACAACATAGCCAACTTCATCCATACCTCGTCGTCCTGCCCTTCCTGCCATTTGCAGAAACTCCGAAGCATTAAGCAAACGATGTCCGCGATCGGTACGTTTGGAAATGCTAGAGATTACCGTAGTTCTTGCAGGCATATTAATTCCTGCGGCAAGAGTTTCCGTCGCGAATACGACTTTGATCAAGCCCTGTTGGAAGAGTTCCTCGACGAAGCCTTTCCATGCAGGTAAAATCCCTGCGTGATGAGCAGCAATGCCACGATAGAGAGCATCAATATGTGTAGGTTTTCCAATCTCAGGATTTGCTGCCACAAAGGCATCGATTTGGGGCTTCAATCTCAGGGCTTCGGTCGGAGTAACGAGAGAGACATTCCCCAAGTCGGTTACCGACTTATCGCAACCTCGACGACTGAAGATAAAGTAAATCGCTGGGAGCATATCACGCTGGCGCAGATGGGAAATTACAGCCCCAATCTGGGGAACGATTTTATGTCTTTCTTCTTTTGAGGCTGGCTTATTAGTGAGCGGCTTCAGTCGCGGATTAATCTTCTCACTCGAGCTATCTAGCAATGGGAAAAAGCCTTTGTTATTACAGAAGGAATGCTCAAGCGGCACGGGGCGGAAATCAGAATAGATTAATTCTGTATCGCCATGGACTTTGTGAATCCAGTCGGTGAGTTGCTGACTATTTGCTACAGTAGCCGAGAGCGCGACTAGTTGCACTCCCGCAGGACAGTACACTATCGACTCTTCCCATACCGTTCCCCGTTGGCGATCGTTCATGTAGTGACATTCATCTAGCACCACCACTTCAACATCTGTCAACGAAGTGCCGACTTCACCGATAGGCGTACCATAGAGCATATTCCGAAAAATCTCGGTAGTCATCACCAAGATCGGCGCATCGCGATTTACAGATGTATCACCAGTAAGTAAGCCCACATTATCATCGCCAAACTGCTGCCGAAAGTCTCGCAATTTTTGATTGGAAAGAGCCTTGAGGGGGGTGGTGTAGAAAACGCGACGATTACCTGCTAATGCCGCATGGATCGCATATTCGCCGATTAAAGTTTTGCCTGAACCAGTTGGCGCACAAACAACGACCGACTTACCAGCTTGCAATGCGGCGATCGCCTGTAATTGAAACTGGTCAAGTTCAAAGGGATATAATTCTTGTGGGTCTATTGCTTGCACGCAGGTCTGCCTGAGTAAATATACTTATAAATTTATTAGCAACAATGATTAAAAGTTTGCTTAATCTTTTATATTAGCCTATTAATGAGGGTTTCAAGAATCTAGCAATTTTAAGAGTGATAATTTAACCGCGCATACAGTACTGAAAATATAATGACTACTTTTGATTAAAGCCAGTCATGTGTCTATATTTATCACAACCAATCTTTAGAATAATGAGGATTTTTAAACTACATATTTGCCATGTTCAAGGTGTATAAACCAGAGCTATTTGTCAACTGGCAAAAAATGAAACTCAATCTGGCATAGGGTTTGAAACTTTGTCAAGAGTCTCAGAATCTCTATGTGTAGAAGATAGAGTGATAAAAGATTAAAATCCCTATTGTCCAATTGGACTGGTATTTTAGACATGTTGGAAAGTAAAAAAGAGTCATAAAGCGTGAAAAAATAGATAATCAAACTTCGCTAGGTTTGTCGAAATTTTTGATTTAATCAAGTCGAAAACAATTCTAATTAGCTAGGAGCAATTATATAAAACTCTAAAACCTGTTGCGAACGCGCAGCTCTCGCAAATGGTTTTAGCTCTGGTTTTTAATTAAGCCCAACTACTTAGCAAATAAGAATTCAACCTGTCGTGAAGGATATATTAATCGTTCGGATAATTAATAAAAGTGGTACTTTGCGCCATTTTTGTTAACCATTATTAAAATTCAATTATTTAAGAGAATGCCAAAAAAAGTCTTTATTACAGGTGCGAGTGGATGCGTTGGTCATTATTTGATCGAGATGCTTTTATCAAAAACTGATTATGAGCTATATCTACTGGTACGCGATCGCAATAAATTACAAATCAGCCTCAGCGATCGCCCTAA
The DNA here is from genome assembly GCA_003249035.1 of Pseudanabaena sp. GTDB lineage: Bacteria > Cyanobacteriota > Cyanobacteriia > Pseudanabaenales > Pseudanabaenaceae > Pseudanabaena. The sequence goes on along the minus strand of QBMK01000007.1, from coordinate 108,165 downwards.
TGTCCATGTTATCGAAGACTCTATGCAGAATATCGGCAATTACAAAGACCTGCTCTGCACGATGGAATTTGTGGTGAGTACCGCCGCTGCTTGGGGGGGAGAAGAAGCTTTTGTAGTTAACCGAGATAAAACCATTGAGCTATTTTCGATGCTCGACCCACAAGTGTGCGAACGCGCCATCTACTTCTCCACAGCAAGCATTCTTGATTCTCATAATCAGATTATTCCTGAAGCAGGACAAATTGGCACACCTTACATAGCCTCAAAATATGCTTGTCTAGAAACCGTGGAAAATTCGATTATCCGCGATCGCTTAATTACCGTTTTCCCCACTCTAGTTTTTGGTGGAGCATCTGATAAACCCTATTCGCATCTCTCCAAAGGGCTCAAAGATATTCTCAAATATGTACCCTACGCGAGATTTTTAAAAGCCGATGGTAGTTTCCATTTTGTTCATGCGATCGATATTGCTCAGGTCGTTACATATCTGCTTACCACACACTCAGACTTACAATCTCCTGCCCGTCTTGTCTTGGGAATGCAACGCTTAACCGCTCAGGATTTAATCGCACAATTTTGCGAATATTTAAATCTAAAGGTTGGTTGGCAATTTGAATTAACTCCATTCTTGGTTGATACCGTGATTAAATTATTTCGGATCGAAGTCGCGGAATGGGATCGTTTTTGCATTGCTCAAAGAGACTTCACTTATGATGTTGTCTCTCCTGAAACCTTTGGTTTGGTTTCCAAATATCCTCGTTTAGGAAATTTGCTTGCTGAGGTTAAATGAGAAGGACTTACACAGAAATAACTTGAAAGACTTATTTTAATAAGGAACAATTCATGAATCAGCCTATGTCCTATAGATATAGCTTCCGCTATATCTATAGCAATGAAAGCTTTATTTGGGTTTTATGTCCCAAGCAAAGCTTTCATTGCTATATAATCTCAAGGATAATCGGACAAAGTCAAACTCTAATTTGAGTTTGACCATAAATTTAAAAACAGAGATTAACACTCAAAAGTGCCGCCCCAAAATTAAAGGCATTAATTTGCAATACTTTTTAAATTTTTTTAGCTAAGTACAGGACAAAAAATCAAAAATAGAACGCCAAAATCCCCTGAAACCGTTACTAGGTAAGGCTTTTGGGTATATTGCCTCAAGCCCTTGCTGGGAGCGCGTTTCAAGCTTTTTGTCCTGTACTTAGTTTTTTTAGATTAGGCTCAAGCCAAACATTGCGAAAAAAAGCTTCCTAAAGAGAAGCTTTTTTTCGCAATGTTTAACAGTGCTTTTTAAGACGATTAGCTCGCATATCTTGCTTGTTTTTCCGAGCTTGGTCACGACGATCGCTAGGGGTTGGCAATCCTACGGGAGGCTCAACAATATTGACTTCATTGATAAAGACCAACCTAGCATCAACGGTTTGATTGAGCGTATCCGTAATTTTAACAGCTTCAAAATTAGCATCGATCTTTGCAAATTCTGTCTCGTTCAACCAAGCGTAGTAACGCTTGCGGAGTTTGGGCTGCTGCTTCAGTTCTTGTTTCAACTGTTCGAGAGAACCTTCTGTCCATTGATAATAGATATTCTTGCTGCGAATTTTTGTTTTTGATTCAGACGTTTGTTGAGCAAGAGGATTATTTGCCCAAGGAATACGATGATCCCATGTGGCAAGTCCACCCGCGCGATCGCTTTCAAGCAGTCTCTCTAAAATTTGCAGATCAGAATGCTCGGTCACCTGTTCTGGGAATCGACAAAAGCTTTTAGCGAGATCGGTTTGCGATGCTCTAAGCAGATTCATAATATTGGATTGCGCATAGCCGATAGCAGTTTTACGATCATTTAAAGCCTCAATGATGCTATGTAACTCACGTTTCATAGTATCGACATTGCCATAGTGCGCCAAGAGTCGATTGGTGAGTGGTTGCAAAATTTGATGAATCTGAGTCTCGCGGATGTAGTCTTCGGCGCGATGTTGAACAAGGGCATAGCTCATCAAGAAGTCAGGGTTGCGCTCAACTACTTCGTTGTAGGTCATCTCGATCAAGAGATCTGTCATATACTCCATTACCATAGGCTGCTGAGTGTAGCTATTGGCATTCTTTTCGATTAGAGATCGCCAACGCAGAGAATCCACTGAGTCAAAAATTTGGGATTTAGAAACTATTGGCACGATGTCCTGACGGAGATTGTCGGTAGTGATTGGTTCACGCTCGATCGCTAGCCAAAACATCACCTCCTGCTCGCGTGCAGAGAGACGATCATACTGTTGATCGAGGAGATCGCGAATAGCACCGAAAACACTCGCGTCATGATCGAGAAATTCTTGTATATCACCATTGAATGTGCTTTGGATAGAACGTGCAACTACCTTCAGAGATTGGGGATTGCCACCATAAATGTCGAGCAACTTGCGAGTTTCTGAGGTGATCTCCAATCCTGTTTGAAATAGATATAACGCTTCTTCTTTTAAGCCATCCAATTGTAGAGAACGGACCATACGATCGTTGCTATCAGGAGGAAGCACATTATGGGGCTTCTCTCGACTGGTCAGAATCAAACAACTTTGATGGCGCACTTCGCCAACTTGACGAAATAACTCACTATAGCCTTCATATCCTAGACTATAGCGTCCTGTGGTCTCACCACTGCGGAGGATTGACTCGACATTATCCAACACAATCAAGCAGCGCGATTGCTTTAGTACTGGAATGAATATTCCCAACAGCCCATTTAAATCTTGCGGTAAGGTTGAGATCTCCTGATTTGTCAAAAAGCTTACCAATTCGGCAAGTACAGTTTCTATGGTCGGTGCATTGCGGAGAGATTTCCAAACAATCAAAGTGAATTGTGATTGCATCTCTTCTACAAGCTTTGTTGCAAAAGCAGTTTTACCGATGCCACCCATTCCAATCACGCTTAAGAGACGGCAACCATCGCTGAGAACCCAATTTTTGGCTGTGGTAAGTTCTTCATTACGACCATAAAAAATTGTGGTATCGATCGCATTACCCCAATCGCATCTTTTGGCATTCACATCAACAGCGATCGGATTAGCATTGTGAAGGTTGGGTGAGATCGATTGCTCTGGCACAACCTTATTCTGCAACTTATTGGACTGAGCTCTCAACACAACTTGTAGATTCTTCTTGCTTACATGCTCACCAAAGGCAGCAGACAATTTTTTCCATAGGCGATAACCAACATCGCGAATATATGAAGCATCGTATCCGCATCTTACAGCAATCTTTTGATAAGTCTCACCTTCCAATGTTTGACGGAACACTTGATCTTCAATGTCGCTTAGGCGTTTTTTGCCCATTACCGCATCAAGAACTTTGATCGCTTCCTCACAAGCTATCGTAGTCATACTCGTAACTCCTCTAAATTTTATGTCTCGTTGCCGGAATGTGTCGGGTTATGAAGTAGCAAAAGTTAGAACAGTCTTTTGCTATTGAAATCTCATAATCCATATAAAATCCAAAGAAAAATTGATCATCTTCTGGATTTGTCATGTACTAACAAATTATCCTGCGGTTAAATTAATCACCATCGATCAATGACTAACTATTACAATTTACGGATAATTTAATAAGCATTTTCATGTTTTTCAAGCTAGATAAATAACATATATTTTTGCATTTGCAATAGATTTATCTAAATTTTTACTTGATCATGATTTAGTCTGACATTGGCTTGGATAAAAGCCAATTTTTTCTTGTCTTTTCTGATATTCTCTTTGCATCAAAACATAGTTATTGCAAAAAAGAACAATTGCCAAAAGGAAGCATTGCAGCGACCTCAGCAATTATTCACCAAATTGGGATACGACTATCTAATAGAGGCTCATGGCTCCCAGATTAGTAACAAGTTCAGCTAAATCTAAAATTTACAAATATAAAATCTTGATTTTGAATTTCTACAACGCATCTAGCGAAATGACCTAGCGAATTGAACAAGAATCTTTGAAATTAATAATTATTTTTTAAATCAATACAATTGCAACTTCTAAATTTACAAACAATTAACAGAATGTCTTTAGATTAATTTAACTGCAAAGTTTTAATCGTATTCCTAATTAATATTCTTGATTCTATTCATGTATTTACTGACAAAAAATACTATCTTTTCTGGTGTGCAAATTGGAGCTTGAAGCGTAAACTATTCGTCATCAAAGAATAAGAAATTGATTTATTCGTCTTCAAGACCATCGCAATACCTGTTCGACGCACCTACCTATACCTACAGAAGTATTTAACTCTTGTATCACTGGGAAGCATATATAGCAATAGGAAAATATTTTTTACGACAAAAAAAGACTTTTACTTCTCGTATAAATTCACAAATATAGGAATTGAAACATGAGCGCCCCAAAAAAATTACCCAAACGTCACCTAAATGTAATATCTAGTTCATTACCTAGTTCACCATCTCAAACATCACAGTTTGATGTTCGGCCTAGTATTGCAGATCGTTTTTCTCATTTGATGAGCGAGATCGAATCATTTTTATTAGTCTGTACTTACGAAGAGCTGTGTAGCTTTTGGAATGCGATCGCGAATCTCCGTCATTGCTTGCAAAAAACTACAAACCCATCAGAAGTGCCTCAATTTCTTAGTGGTAGACGTAAACAGAGAGATTTTTCGCGACTTTTAGAGGTCTTAGCAGATTTACCTTATCCTAAGCTGCATCTGTCTACACAACTAGCTAAACACAAAGGCGATCGTCGCAGACGTAATGTTAATTCCGACCTTGCAACACATAATTAACGGAGTATATATGCAAAGTGATGCCTTCCCTACTCCCCCTATCTATACGCATCAATTTCAGCCTCGATTGGTGCAGGATGATTTTGATCAGCCGCAAGATGGTGCTATGTATGTGAATTATTTAATGGATGAGATTAAGCTTCTCATGACTAACTGCTCAGTCGATGAATCTGAATTTTTCTGGTCAGCTACCGACCAGATCAAGATTAAGCACCGAGTTATTGAGTCAATGCAAAAAATTGAGAGGTTGTTCCTTAATTTAGTTAGATCCTCTACTCAAGATCCTGAGATACTCTCTGCTGTATCCGAAAGTCTGCTCTATACAAACAACTCGCGAATGAATTCCCGAAGACAGATTGACATTCCAAGTTTTCTCAAGCAACAGGTCAGCTAATCTTTGAAATACTTAGATTCTATCTAAATAAAGTCTTCACGAAAATAACTTACAGATCCGAAACTGGGCGATATCAAAAGACATGGATAGTAGGTAATGTCAGGATATGTAGATAAAAATTAATTCTTCAACTTTGGGACAATTTAAGGATTTAAGAAAAATTCAATGAGACATAAATTGTCTCAAAATTGGACAATTTATGTCGCTAATAAGTTGAAATTTCAGTATGTGCAATGGCGATCGCACGTTACTTTACTATTTAGGGTTAGAATCTAGGGGATTTTCTTGTACTTTCACCTAAAAACAATTTCTTCTTATGTACGACTGCATTGTTGTGGGAGCAGGCCCATCTGGTGGTTCAGCATCCTATCATTTGGCAAAACGCGGACGTTCGGTTTTGTTACTCGAAAAAGAGAGCCTGCCTCGCTATAAGCCTTGTGGTGGTGGCGTTTCGCCAATGGTACAGGAGTGGTTTGACTTTGACTTTTCGCCAGCAGTTTCTTTGACAGTCCAACAAATTCGCTACACATGGCAAATGGGCGATCCTGAACTCGTCGCCCTAGAAACTAAAGAACCAGTCTGGATGGTGCGCCGCGATGTTTTTGATCATTACCTCGTGCAACAAGCCCAAAAACTAGGGGTTGAGCTTCGCGATAATACTGGAGTTACAGGCATTGAGTGGAAAAGCGATCGCTGGTTAGTCAAAACCGAAAATGATGTTTTTGAAGCCAAATATGTGATTGCCGCTGATGGGGCAAAAGGCTCCATGGCAAAATGGCTAGGGTTTAAAGAACGTAAGCGTCGCATGGGAGCAGCACTCGAAGTCGAAGCCCCACATCCTGATCCTGATACTAGTGCCGCTCACTTTGATTTTGGTTCCGTTCAAAATGGATATATTTGGAACTTCCCTAAAGCTGATGGATATTCCATCGGTGCTGGAACCTTTATTGGCGGCGAAAAGCAAAATCTGAAGGAGATTGCCGCTAAATATGCTCAGGAATTTGGAATTAATGTTACTTCTATGAAGCAATTTGGACATCCGATTTGTCTATGGGATGGCAATCAACCACTGCATACTCAAAATGCACTACTTACTGGTGAATCAGCCTGTATTGTCGATCCTTTCACTGCTGAAGGTATTCGTCCATCGCTCTTAACTGGTATGTATGCAGGTCAAGCGATCGATCAAGCGATCGGCGGTAACACTGACGCACTCAAGCAATATACTCTCAAAGTCCAAGAGGAATGGGGTGAAGACATGGTATGGGCGCAGCGCATTGCCAATATTTTCTATCGCATCCCTAGTTTTGGTTACAAAATGGGAGTGAAGCGCCCCAGTGCCAGTCAACGTATGGGTAAAATCCTCTGTGGTGAGCTACGTTATCGCGATGTCGCTGGAGCTGCCATTAAACGACTTACCAAAGGTTTAATCGGGATGAAATAGAGTATAGTTCGTGCTTTGCGCCCAAACCCAAATCAAGAATTTTTTTGACCGCTTGATGGATAATTGCTGTAATTCGTTAAAAGTAAATCTTAGGGGGATTCATAAATTGCCCCTAAGATTTCATAATTGATGCGTAGGTTCTATGACTAATAAAAATTATCGATTGCTATTTTTGTCTACTCCTGTGGGAGCACTTGGATCAGGAATCGGTGGAGGCGTGGAATTGACCTTGCAAAATGCGGCTAAGGCGCTGATGGCAAAAGGGCATGAAGTGGAAATCGTCGCGCCAGAAGGTTCAGTTACCAATGTCACAAAGCTCACCCAAATTGCTGGTAATATTCAAACTTCAGCCCAAACTCAAGTTGGTGCTGACATAGTTGTCATTCCACAAAACTCGGTTCTTGAAAACATGTGGAGCTATGCTAGAGAATCGCAAAATCAGTTCGATTTATTATTTAACTTTGCCTACGATTGGCTACCTCTATACCTGACCCCATTTTTTAATTGTCCGATCGCACATTGGATCAGTATGTCGTCACTTTCCCCAGTGATGGATGCGATGGTGTCCAAAACCTCACAGCTCTGTCCTGATGCGATCGCGGTGAATACTCGCGCCTGTGCTGACACTTTTACCCATGGCGATCGCTTGATGATTATGGGTAAGGGGATTGATGTGACTCAATATAATTTTGTTGCTAAGCCAGACAAACCGAGCCTTGCATGGGTTGGACGGATCTCTCCTGAGAAAGGACTAGAAGACTCTGTAGAGGCAGCACAGGAAAGTGGATTCCCTTTACATATTTTTGGATTAATCCAAGATCAGAGCTATTGGCTGAATATTCAAGCATCTTTTCCTAAAGCAGAACTTCATTATGAAGGATTTTTATCTACGGATGGGTTACAACAAAAACTAGGACAATGTAGTGCTTTATTAATGACACCACGTTGGGTTGAAGCATTTGGAAACGCTGCGATCGAGGCGTTTGCCTGCGGTGTACCTGTAATATCCTATCGTTCTGGAGGACTTACTGAGATCGTTCGGCATGGCAAAACAGGATTTCTTGTGGAAATGGGAAGTGTGTCTGGTTTGATTGAAGCAATTTCTAAATTAGACCAAATCGATCGCTTTACCTGTCGCCAGCAACTTGAAGCTGAGTATTCTCTAGAAGTATGGGGCGATCGCCTAGAGAAATGGTTTGACAAACTAATTGCAAACTATAGCAATGCTTGAATTAGTTAGCCAAAAGAGAATGGCGGCGCTTCGCGCCGCCATTCTCTTTTGGGTGATTGCTATAATCATTTAGAAAAGTTTAATCAAAGACATATGCAAACTATCAAGCTCGGAGCCGATGGCCCAACTGTAACAGCCCTAGGTGTAGGAACATGGGCGTGGGGTGACACCATGTTTTGGGCTTATGGGAAAGATTTTGGTGCAGAAGATGTAGCTGAAGCATTTAAAGCTTCTGTTGATGCAGGAGTCACATTTTTTGATACTGCTGAAGTTTACGGGTTTGGCGAGTCAGAACGCCTGATTGGTAAGTTTTGCAAGCAAACCTCTCAATCTGTTCAGATTGCAACCAAGTATTTCCCACTCCCTTGGCGATGGAATCGATCTGCGATCGCGGATGCTCTAACCGCTAGCCTAGAACGTCTGCAAACTCAACAAATTAGCTTATATCAAATTCACTGGCCCCTAGAATTTATACTCAAGACTAAAGACTTTATGGAAGTTCTCGCCACAGAAGTTAAAAAAGGTAGAATTCAATCGGTGGGAGTGAGCAATTATTCGGCAGCTCAGATGTCTTTAGCGCATCAATATCTTGCCGAAAAAGGTATTCCTCTGGCTGTGAATCAAGTTCCTTATTCTCTATTAACTAGACAAATTGAACAGAATGGTGTTCTCGAAAAGGCTAAACAATTGGGTGTGACTATTCTCGCCTACAGTCCGCTTGCTCAAGGTTTATTAACTGGTAAATACACTGCTGAGACTGTGAAATCTCTTCAAGGGGCGCGACGTATTGATCCTCGCTTTAGTCCTAAAGGTTTACAAAAGCTAGAACCTCTATTCTCAACCCTAAAAGACCTTTCTGGAAAATACGATAAGACTCCCGCTCAGATTTCCTTGAATTGGCTAATTTCTCAAGGCAACGTAATTCCTATTCCTGGAGCTAAGAATGCCAATCAAGCCAAACAAAACGCTGGTGCTTTAGGTTGGGCATTAACACCCGAAGAAGTAGAAATACTGCGCCTCAAAAGCAATAAGCAACCTTAACAACCAGAGTGTGAGTTGCCTGCGTAGCGAGCGACTCACACTCTGGTTTGGGATTTTAATATTTATCGCTTGCGAATGGGAATTTGTACTTCGCGGCGTTTTAATGGCGAAGGAGTGTATGGCGAGTCGTAGAGAAATTCTCTTGGCTCACCGACGATTTCATACTCTGGATGATTTGCTAACCATTGCTTTAACTTCGCAATATGTTCTGGGTAGCTCCCATAGCCATACGCTCCTTGTATGCCGAGGCTGACAACTAGCATCGGTGGGTGATCTTCAACTTGAATATCAGAAGATACTTGCTGGGGATTTATTTCATTATTGTTGTACAAGAATGAAACTTTTGCCTTACCTTGTTGTAAAGGCTGATCGATAGTAGAGATCGGGTAACGTGCCTCCACAGGGGAAGTCATGGAAATATTATTACTACTGATATGACGAAATAGTGGGTTAAAGGAATTACTGGTGGCTTCGCTTAGGTTGCCTTCATAGGTGTAGGTTCCTGAGCGATAGGCAGGATATTGCTTAACTTCGATCGTGTTGTGAGTCGTAGGGGCAGGAAATCCAACGGGTAGCGGAGCTGACATGGCTTTTTTTACGGCAAAGAATGCAAAAGGAAGAGCGATCGCACCAACAATTATGACTAATGTAGAAAATTTCATACTTTGATTGTACGCATTCTGCTTGCTGATTTTTAGCTGATCTTGATTAAAAGGAATTAGTATAAATTGCATCGAGCAAAAGAATTGATTTGCAAGTCTTGTGCGTTTTTAAATTGCGTGTTGTTGTAATTGCTCAAGAGACACTATTTTTAAAGCTGTCTCATGGGTAGCGGACAGATATACGGGTGGGGCAAAGCCAGCTTCTAGTGCTTCTTTCCATCGCGAAGCACATAAACACCAACGATCGCCTGCCTTTAGTCCGGGGAAACTAAACATTGGCGCAGGAGTCCCCAAATCGTTACCTTGAGATTTGGTATAAACAAGAAATTCATCGGTGACTTCAGCGCAAATAACATGCACTCCTAAGTCGCGATCGCCTGTTTGACAAAATCCATCACGATAGAATCCTGTTACAGGCGATGAGCAACATAGCTCTAGATTTTCGCCCAAAACATTTTTGATTACTGCCATAATTTTTGATATTCCTCTTCAGTAGCAAGATCGAGAGTGTTTTCTACACGATCTAAAAAAACTTTTCCTTCAAGATGATCATATTCGTGTTGAAAGATTCTTGCTACAAAATCAGTTAGTCTCGTAACTTTGAGATCGCCATGCCGATCTGTATATTCAACTTCGATTTGGCGATCGCGAGACACAAGCCCCCGAATCATCGGCACTGAGAGGCAACCTTCCCAACCTTTTTCAGTTTCACCTGAGCGAGAAATAATCTTGGGATTGATCATTGCTGTTGGTTCCATTTGTGGCGCATGAGGATAGCGCTGATTTGGATGAGAGGCAACAATAACTAATTGTAGCGATCGCCCAACCTGAGGGGCGGCTAGACCAACCCCATTACTATCCTTTAGGGTAACTAGCATCTGATCAATTAACTGTTGAATTTCGCGATCATGAACATCATCGATCGGCTTGGCAACTTCCCTCAAAGCTGGATTGCCAAGTTGATATACAGTTAGCTTTTGAGGATTTTGATTAAAGATTTTGTTAAGCGATCGGGCAAACATAGATTAATTGATTACCTGTTGCAGTTGTCACATAAATTGCAAAATTGCTGAGGTGAGATTTGCACCCTGTATCAATTTTAAAAAAAGTTATTCTGGTTTTAATGGATTAGCTTCGTATGCAAGAATATCGATCAAGGCATCCGCTTCGGCAACTGATAGACGTGCTTTTTGGTACTCATCTTCGAACTTAGCATTTGCCGTTGTGTAACCCTGCATGATCATAATCGCAAAATATTCACGTTTAGTCATTCCTTCAATCAAGCTATCAGTATCTCGGTTATAACCAATGGGAAAAGCGCTATCGCTGCGTCTAGTTGCCATATATTGTTTCCTAACAAAATATCACTTGATATCTTAGCATCAACAATCTTATAGATAAATTTTTCATCTCATACAAAAGCAATTCTCATTATAAAAAACGGTTTTGATGAAAGTATGCGGTTGACATACTTTCATCAAAACCCCATAAACAGTTCTAAGTTGCTGCGCATACAACCAGCGATTATCATTTATCGCTCGTCCATCTGGGAAAGTAGGTGAAAAGTCAAAATGGGAGAAAGCAGTTTGCATCAATCGTCAGACATGCCATGACAAAGTTTCCTGTTTCCCTTGGCAAAATAGTTCGATGATTAAGCTTGCTTTTTGTCTTTATTTAGAGACATGTTCGATTGGCAATATTTACGTTGCGATCGCCACAAACGTGATCGAAGTATTTGTGCCTTTTTTGTTTGGCTGAAATGTACATTTCAGCACTCATTCCTAATTAACTGACCAGTAACTGATAGCCCATTGTTGACATTAGTTAAACCTAAATTTCATTAATCAATTGCAGCAACGCATCAGTCGTCACCTTGCCGCTCATATCCGTACCTTCTAGCAAGCTATCCGCCAGATCCCGCTTATGAGTGTGTAGATCGACAATCTTCTCCTCGATCGTTCCCTTTGCAACAAGGCGATAAATCGTGACAGGGCGCTTTTGACCGATGCGATGGGCACGATCGCTAGCTTGATCTTCCACCGCAGGATTCCACCAAGGATCCATATGAATCACATAATCAGCAGCAGTGAGATTTAGCCCTGTGCCGCCAGCTTTGAGGCTAATGAGGAAGACGTCACCTTCACCTGCTTGGAAAGCTTCTACGCGCTTTTTGCGGTCTTTGGCGGGAGTGCTGCCATCGAGATATTGATAGCTGATCTTTTGCGAATCGAGATAATCACGAATGATATGTAGATGATCGACAAATTGGCTGAATACTAGCGCCTTGTGCTTATTATCCAGCAACTCGCTAACCACTTCGCCGAAAAGCTGAAGCTTAGAACTTGGCAAAGGAATATCGGGTCTGACCAGCTTGGTATTGCAGCAGGCGCGACGCAATTTCATGATTTCGGCGAGAACTTGTAAATGTTTCTGTCCGGCATTTGCCTCAGTACTAGTTAGCTTTGCGACAGCCTCACGACGCAGGGCTTCATAAAAGGCGAGTTCTTCTTTAGTTAGTTCCACTTGCAGAGTTACTTCCGTGCGCGATGGTAGCTCTTGCAGTACTTGATTTTTAGTGCGACGGAGAATGAATGGCTGGATTAATTTTTTGAGTTGATTGCGGGCTTCTTTGTCCTGCGATCGCTCGATGGGGTTAGCATAGTTCGTATTGAAATTATCAAGGGAACCTAGTAGCCCTGGGTTAATAAACCGAAATAGATTCCAAAGTTCGCCGAGATGGTTCTCGATTGGCGTGCCAGTGGTGATTAGCTTGAAACCGCTTTGGAGATTCATCGCTGCTTGCGATCGCTTAGTTGCCGTGTTCTTAATTGCTTGTGCCTCATCAAGTACAACCGTCTGCCATTCGACTTTGGCGAGCATGTCTCCAACTTCTTCTTGTTGGAGCAAGCCATAGCTACAAATCACCATATCAAAGGGCTGGAGATTGTCGAGAACCTTTTTGCGATCGCCTGTACCAAACACAATCACATTCAATGTTGGCGCAAATTTAGCGGCTTCACCGATCCAGTTCATACAAACAGAAGTTGGCGCGACAATCATCGTTGGACCTTGCGGAGCGCGAGTGAGGATCAAGGCAAGAGATTGCAAGGTTTTGCCTAAGCCCATGTCATCGGCTAAGCAAGCCCCAACACCCCAATGCGCCAGCCTTGCTAACCAAGCAAATCCATCGATTTGGTAATCTCGTAAATCGGCAAGCAATGTCGATGGTAACTGTGGCTCATAGTTCCGCATTTCCTTGATTCTTTTAACATGAGCTTTCCAATGCTTGTCAGCTTTAAGGTCATCAATTTCATCCACAAAATCTTCTAGAGCCAATGCAGCTAGAGGATGGAATCTCGTGCCTTTGCCATATTTCTCCGATAGACGGCGAAACTCATCGAGACGATTGCGAAACTGTTGAGTTAGAGCAATAAACTGACCATCACCAAGGGGAATAAAACGGCTAGGAGTTTTATCAAGTAGTTCCAATAGGCGCTGCATATCTAGCACCTTGTCATCGCCCAAGCGTAATTCGCCTTCAGCCGAAAACCAATCACGGCTTTGGTTAATCGACATTCTGAAATCACCAAAGCCAGCCCGATGACTAATTTTCATCTTCTCGCCTTCTGGCCATTCCAAGACAATGCGATCGCCTAATGCTTGCAGTTCCAGTAATAATTCCAAACAAAATTCAGGATCGTCAATCGTCCATTCGCTCTCATGCTCTTCAAAATTTTCTAATGTCAGACAAGCAGCGATCGCTTCATTTGCAAGTTTTTTCTCTTCTTTTAAATTACGAGTTGCTTGCAAACGCTTACCATCGATTTCCGCTAGCACTGTTGCGCCACCTGCCCCTGGACGATAGTATGCCCCTGCATTAGCAAAGGGACGCGCTAATATAGCCACCTTCAATCCATTCCCCGCAGGTAAAATATGGACATGGGGCTTGCTATCCGATGGCACTTCCTCAGCGTCACTTACACCACCACCAATATCGGAATGCACAGTCACAATCGAAGAGATACCATGAATCGCCGCAAGTACTTTATCCTTAGCAGCTACAGGAATTTCGAGGCGGTTTTTTCTGCCAATAATTTCGGTGATGCGGCGATGGGATTCATTCACCTGTGTCACTTTTAGGCGCGTGGGGCTTTCCTTGGTGACGACAAAATTTTGCCCATCCTTTAATTGTGGCGAAAATTCTAAAATTAGGCGATCGCCTTTTCCTGCCTTGACTAATAACTCTGGTTCGCCCTTGGCAATATCGACACGAGTAGTCGGTGAATCTTCCCAAAACACTAACGGATGTCCAACTAAGGCACAGATCGTATCTTCATCAAATTCATATTGGCTCTGACCATAATATCCATGATAGGAATAGACCTGCACATGGGAGCAGACTATAACATCTTGCGGAGTCATGTAGGGAAACTCGTGCACCGATTCTTTCAGTCGCTTTACTGCGATATTCCTACCTGCACTCCATATGCCCTTAGCGTTGATTTTCTGTTCTCTCGGTTGGATTGTACATATGCCCTTATTAAAGGTAATAAACCATACCAAACGCTGTGGAGAATTATTAACTGATTTAGTCTGTTCCTGTGGCGATTTGCTGAGATTCAGTAAAGCATTTAAGCTCAGTTCCCAAGTCTCTTGAGGACGAATCAGATTGACAAGCGTAGGAATTTGGTTCCCTTGTCGTAATTTTTGAGCATGTTTCTGATGAATAGAATTAGTTGCCAGTTCTCCGAGTAATTCTGCTGTTTCCATTGATAGCCAATGATATCCAGCATTAACCGATTGCTTAAGCATTGGCTCAAGAATTTTTGGCAACTCAATTCTCGCTTTTTCAGGATTTACCCAATAAAGACAAAGTGCGCTAAAAAATGCTTCTAGACAATGGCTTTCGGTGTGATTGTGGATATATTCAGCGCTGAGCAAATCCTTTTGCGGGATATCACCCAATTGGAACTTTAAGACCTTTTGCAATCTACTATAAGTAACTTGCAACCAATGGTTTGTCTGCTTTGCCATGATCGCGGTATAACCTTCGGCTTCGCGCATACTCTCGGCAGTACCTTCCTGAATTAACGCGAGTATAAAAAACAGCCCTGGTTCCCCACTGAAATAGATTTGACGTTTGCCAGTGGCTTTTTTAATCGCCTTCAGAGATTGTCGAAAGTGAACGATCGCTAACTCGCGATCGCCTTTCAGAAAGTTTAGCCATGCTAATATGGCATTCCCCGCTTCTTTATAATCTAGAGATAAGCGATCATAGGCTGCTTGAGTAGTTTCTAAGTCCCCTCGCAAAAGTCCCTGCTCCATTAAAATCAATAGCAAAGCATCCGCAAAGTTATGTTCTTGATCCTCAACCTGCGGTGGAACATCTTTTTGAAGATTCTTAAGTATTAATGTCCAAGCCTCATCGGTTTGCTTTAGCTTGAGCATTCCATTCGTCAAAATTGTTGCCAAAGCGATTTCATAAAATTCTGGCTTTAGTGACTGAAACCACCTGGAATCAGAGGGATTATTAGAGACCTGATACAAAATCATGTCTAGGGTGATTCTCTGTTGGGGATATCCATATCGATAAAAGTCTTCAAATTGCTTCGTGACAAATTTCATATCTTGGCGATAAATGCCAATCCGAACTTCGCGAATAAATTGTGATTCACTGCGAAAACTACGCGAGTCAACTCTGCCGTAGGATGGTACAGGAATGTGTAATTCGATCGCACTGACAATCTTCTCGAAATTCCCTGATTGCACAGAATCGCGGACAGCAATATCCATTAAATAGGTATTGCATTGCGTCCCTTGAGAGCGGTCTTGAGTGAGTAATTGTAATTTTAAAAAGCGATCTATATATACCTTTAAACTGATGCCCGTAAAATGCTTATTTTCCCTATCTTTAAGTCCAAGCTGAAGCAAACAATCAAAATATACACTGCGATTGATTGGCTCATAGGCGATCGCAAATACTTGGATCATCTGTTTTTCTAGTACTGACAACTTGCTATAAATTGTGGTCAGTTTTTCATAGATCTTGGAAGAATCAGCTAGAGAATCAGGCATATCAGGGTTTTTATTGTTACTAGATGATTAACAGAATTTGCGATCAGCGGCAAAAACACTGTTGCCAAACGTTAATATTAGCAAAAATCTGGTTTTTGCAACATAATGCGTTGATGAGGTGAAGAATACGGTTATCTATTTGTGCGATCGCCATGATGATCATGCTTTTATCTTGGTTATATTTTTCATCGTCTATCAGTATAAATACAGGGAAATCACCTAAATTCTTCACATCTAACGGCGATTGCTCGGCAAAACCTGACGGTTAATTAAAAACTGAACCGTCGTTTAGCCAGTCCAAATTTCCCTTCAACTTGATTACGAATCATAGCGTCTTCGAGAGTTTGCTTGCGAATAGTCGCCAAATCATCGAGTACAGGTCTGCCAAAAGGCGGAGCCGTAATCCGAATACCCAGATTTCGACAATATAGCGGTTTTCAAATGAGCATGAGCAAGGTAAAATGGAGACAAAATACAAACAGGAAAAGCGTATTCACTGGATTTTAGAGAACGAGTAATCGCAGGCTATCAAAAAGGAAAAACCACGATGAAAGAAGTAGCAAATAGGTTTGCGGTAAGTCGAAGCTGGGTCAATAATCTGGTGCAAAGACAAAAACAAACAGGGAGTGTGTCGGCAAAACCCCATGGAGCAGTAGCCAAAGTCAACTCAACCCATTACCCAATTCTAGAAGCAATCATTGATGGTCAAAACGACGTAACCTTGCTAGAAATCAGGCAAAGGTTCGCGGAAAAGACAGAGATATTAGTAAGTCAGTCCAGGATTTGTCGAGCCTTACAGGAAATCGAGTTAACCCGCAAAAAAACTTTTCATGCCGACAAACAAGAAATTGAAGCAGTCAAACAGTTAAGACTAGAATATCAACTGATTATGTGGGCAATCGAAACCAATAATCTGATGTTTATCGATGAGTCAGGCACAAACCTAAATATGGCTAGGACTTATGCAAGGTCTAGGTCAAGAAAAGGAACAAGGGCGCCTGGCTGCAAACCACATAACAAAGTTAAAAATCTGGCGTTGCACAAATGAAAGATGAATCAAGAAAAGGTGGGAATCGATTTGTACTTGAATTGCCAAACCTTAATCAATGTCTATAGAGGTTCAAAGGTTTTACTACTCCTGTCCCCTAATACCCAAGCCAATATACCTTGGCTAAAATGATTTACCGCAGTCCAGAGCCAAATTAAGTTTTTTTATCCCAACAAAAGTTTGGTGTTCATCCAGTTCTCCGACATCAGGAATAGTCTCAATCGGTGGATGCTCTGGTAATTGCTGGGCTACTTCTTTTACCCAGTTGATTACCGAGTTGTGGCTAACATCAATGCATCTCTCAATCTGTCTAAATCCCATGCCGTTGCAGTGCATTTTTAGGCATATTTTTTTGACATCTTGGGAATATCCAAGCTCTGAGTAATGATCTATGAACTGAAGACTGCAATCAGCACAAATATGATTTTGTTTGTCTCCTCGTTTCCCGTTTTTACGAATATGTGTTGAACCACACTTTGGACATTTCATTATTTTTCATTGCTTAAACTCGTTATCTTTATATTTAATCCTTCATTGGTGCAACGCCCAATTTTGGGTAATGGTAATGCTGTGCAGCACCATTATCCAACATCTCGTTTCTAGTTTTAGCGCAACGTAATGCAACAAAAAGTGCATTGCTCTCTTTTCGCTTTTAGGAGATGCCCATGCGACGCAACCAATGAAAATGAGAGAGGCAACCTGCCCAAAAAGAATTGTGATAGTTGTATCTCACCCCAAATTCTTGACACGTTTGCTCGACCACTTTGGAAATTGCTGGATAATTGACGTGACAAATATTTGGAAAGAGGTGATGCTCAACTTGGAAATTCAAACCACCTAATAGCCATGTCACAAACGGACTATTACGGGAGAAATTCACCGTCGTCTCAATTTGATGTACTGCCCAATCATTCTCGATGGTGTTAGCCTGCTCAATGGGAATCGGAAAATTTGCTTGTTCGACTACATGTGCTAATTGAAATACAACACTAAGTACTATGCCTAAAGTTACCGCGACTAAAGCATAACTAGCTAAGACCATCCATACTGAGTGAAATAGTAAGGGAATTGCAAAGGCAATCGTGAAAAAGATGAGCTTGCCACCAAAGAATATCGTGAGATTGTTCTTTGTTGGACGAGGATAAGTGCGATCGCCTATTTTGCCAGCGATCAGACAATAAAAATCATCGTATAAATGCCATTTGATTGCTAACAAACCATATAGCAACCAAAGATAATAATGTTGCCAACGATGAAATGGAAGTCGCTCATGAGAAGGAGAAAGTCTGCCAAAAATCCCTACCTCTAGATCCATATCGTAGCCAGCAATATTTACGTAGGTGTGATGCAGCACATCATGTTTCCAATGCCAGATATAAGAACTCCCGCCGATTAAATCTAAGCTCATCGACATCAGCTTGTTTACCCAAGCAAAATTTGAATATGCATGGTGTGCGCCATCGTGCTGAATACTAAACCCAATTCCTGCTGTGACAATGCCGAGGGCAATACAAAGCGGAACTATCTGCCACCATGTCTGAGCAAGAAATACTAATACAGAATATAATCCAAAAAAACTCAGCAACAAGATCGCAGTCTTGGCATACATTTGTGGACAATCACGCTCCTTAAGATCGCCACCTTGAAAAAGTTCGTCAACCCGTCGTCTTAGTTCATTCTGAAATCCACTATTCTTGGCGAATTTTATTTTTTTTGCTGGTTCTTTATCTTGACTAATCACAAATTGCTGAGATTCATACCGATCTTGCATCTTTTACCATTTCCAATCAATTTCGTATTTATAATTTTTGCTAATAAAGATCTAAAAAAATCCAATAATGACCGCAAGAATTTTGGGATCATTTAGTCTATGAAGTTCTCTTAACGCTAATTTCCCAAAAGTGTAACAAAACTCTTAAAAATTAGAATTTAAACTCAAATTCGGTTTTTATTTGGCAAAAACTTATTTTTTGATAGTGCAAAGCCTTTTGATCAGCGATCGCGTTATATTCCTGATATTACATGATTCCCTTGCAAATTCCCTTGACAAGGGAATTAGACTGTTCTTTATAGCTTGAACCTAAGAATTAGTTGGCGGCGCTTTGCATCGCCAATTAATTCTTAGGTTTTGATTTTCCCAAAGACTAGTGCCAGAATCTATACGATTAAACTTGTGGCAATATACTTTCACTAAAATGGCGATCGCAGCAAATACAGTTGTCACAAATCAAGATTTTGTGTAAGAATTCTGAGATATTTTGTGCTTTTGAGAAGGATCGAGAAATTATGCTTTTAGGACAATTGCTAGCATTGGCAGGGTATCAAAATAATTATCCTGAACTAGATAGCCTAGAAGTAAAGCGTGTAATTACCGATTCGCGTGCTTGTCAATCGGGTGACTTGTTTATTGGGATGACGGGGACTCAGGTAGATGGCGGAAAATTTGCGCCGCAGGCAATCTCACAGGGGGCAATCGCCGCAATCGTTTCCCATGAGGCTTTTGATAATTTATCTAAGCAAAATCAGTTAACTGCGATCGCTGTTGATGATGTGGTTGTTGCTTGCAGTAAAATTGCCACCGCATTTTATGATTATCCAGCTCAAAAGCTGAAATTAGTGGGAGTGACTGGGACAAATGGGAAAACTACTACCACTCACCTGATCGAGTTTTTACTGCAAACTCAATACGCGGCAGCGCTATTTGGGACGTTATATACCCGTTGGGCTGGCTACTCTAAGACGGCAAGCCATACTACGCCCTTTGCCGTAGAATTGCAGGCACAACTTGCCGAAGCGATCGCCGCAGGCTGTGATGTGGGATTGATGGAGGTTAGCTCCCATGCTTTAGACCAACAGCGAGTATTAGGTTGTCCTTTCGAGGTAGCAGTATTTACCAATTTGACCCAAGATCATTTGGACTATCACAAAGACTTAGAGTCTTATTTTCAGGCAAAAGCTCTGCTGTTTAGTGATACCTATTTGCAAAGCAGGGCAATTATCAATTTTGATGATCCTTTTGGGCAGCGTTTGGTGCAAATGACTGATAAGCCGATCTGGACATATAGCATTAGCAATTCTCAAGCGGATTTTTATACTGAGAATTTGATCTATTTGCCCAATGGCGCTACGGGAACCTTACATACTCCGCAGGGGGCGATCGCTTTTACCTCACCACTGGTTGGGCGCTTTAATGTCGAGAATATCTTGGCAGCGATCGCTACAGCTCTGCATATGGGGATGAGTTTGACTGAGGTGGTGAGCCGCTTACCAGAATTTAAAAATGTCCCTGGTCGTGTGGAACGAGTGCAGGTCAGCGATGATCAAGATGTGACGGTCGTGGTGGACTATGCCCATACTCCTGACAGTCTCGAAAACCTATTGAAGGCGATGCGTCCCTTTACCCAGCGCGAATTAATTTGTGTCTTTGGTTGTGGTGGCGATCGCGATCGCACCAAACGTCCATTAATGGGCGGCATCGCTGCAAGACTAGCAGATCGCGTTTATGTGACTTCCGATAATCCGCGCACAGAAGATCCTCAGAAAATCCTCAATGATGTTGTCGTGGGAGTCAATACACATATTGGCGATAAGCCAATTAAGGTCGAGGGAGATCGGCATAAATGTATCCAAATAGCTATTTCTGAGGCTCAATCAGGCGATACAATTTTGATTGCTGGGAAAGGACATGAAGACTATCAAATTATCGGGAGGGAAAAAATTCATTTCGATGATCGCGAAGAGGCTCAATCAGCTTTAATCAACCGACTAAACTTGACTCGATAGTTGGCTTCATCTCTACAGCACTTTATGCTCAAACTCGATTCAATATTTTTTTCAAACTTGATGCTTTGCATAGCGTTTGAAAAAGTTTATAGGAGTTTATTATGTTTCCGATAATTTTAAGAGTGCCATAGTGAGAAACAATGGTTGATTTCTAGAAAAACTCTCAACACCAATTCACAAGAGTATCGTCACGCTTTTGCGAATTGAAAATCAAATCCAGTAGGGGCTTTAAAAACACAAAATGTCATGGCAATTTTGTGTTTTAGCATAAGGAATATTCGGTTATGATGTTAAAAGAAATATATTCAGAATCAATCAGCGATTTTTAACTTTAAGCTCATTCACATCAATATCCAGTGATACTTTTTTCAGAATATTTATTAATAGAATTAGGATTAACGGTATCACTTACCACTAGTCCGTAAATCTAGATTCATCCGAAGTCAAAATTTTAGGAAGAAGTAGCTCCATGGGTTTGCAAATCGCCCCAAAACCTAAGTTGCTAGTTATCGATGATGAACCTGATAACTTGGATTTGCTGTTTCGGATTTTTTATCGAGATTATAAAGTCTTACGTGCCAATGGTGGTTTGGAAGCATTAGAATTACTTGATCGCGAAGGGGAAGTCGCGGTGATTATTTCTGATCAAAGAATGCCGATAATGAGTGGAACCGAATTCTTGGGCAAAATGGCGGTTAAATATCCCGACACGATGCGGATAATTTTGACTGGTTATACTGACGTTGCGGATTTGGTTGAGGCAGTTAATACTTGCAAAGTATTCAAATATGTCTCTAAACCCTGGAACGAAGCAGAGCTAAAAAATCTAGTCCGTCAAGCCATTGACACCCATAATATTTTGCGAAGCCGTACTGCTGAGTTGCGTCGCACTCTGCGTCAACAATCGCTCCTGAATGCGATCGCTTCGTCAGCAGATAGTGACGCACCATATCAAGAAATTCTTTCCGTGATCGCCGAATCTATCGCTCGTAATTTTGATGCTTCAGGCAGCATTTTGCAATTGGTTGAGAATGGAATGATTTCAGAGAACTATTTTGCTTATAGTAGTGATCCGATCTCTATTTTGCCTCAGCTATCTAAAATTATCACCTTGCGATCGCAGATTACTGCCATTAGTAACATCGATGATGATCGGCATGTTTCTGAAGCTGATAAATCGATCTATGCCCAAGCGAACGTTAAATCAGTCCTATTCGTTCCTTTAGAAGTCCAAAAAGAATGTTTAGCAATGCTAGCCCTCTATCACAGTGAAAGCCCACATATATGGAGTAGTGATGAATTAGCCTTAATTGAATTAGCAGCCGATCAAGCGGCAATCGTCAGTTCCCGTGCCAGAGCCTACGATCGCATTCAGGAACTTGCTCAAAGAGAATCTTTACTCAATACGATTACCAGCACAATCCGCTCCAGTCTCGATCCTCAAAAGATTTTTGCATCTATTACGCAACAATTAGGACAGGCCTTAAATTCTGACAGTTGTGCCTTGTCTCTTTGGACTGAAGAAGATCATTTTTTGCGCTGTGTGGGATTACATTTGCTTGAACCTAATGAAGTAGTTCATGATAAGTCAATTTCTGGCGAACCATCATTACCACAATCGATTGTAAATATATCTGTCAATCCAGTCTTTCAGGCTTTAATCGAATCAAAGCAACCTGTCGCAATCTCTGATTTGCATGAGGATCCTGAATGGAACATTATTGACCTACCATTGCGCTCCATTGCACGTTCTTTACTGATGGTTCCATTATTAGCCGATGGCAAGATTATTGGTAGTATTTCTATGCGGCAAAATAAGCTTCCTCGGCAATGGCAACCTGAAGAGGTCTCTTTAGTACAGGCAGTAGCATCTCAGGCGGCAATCGCAGTCCAACAAGCCAATCTCTTTCAAAAAACTCGCCAACAAGCGCAGCAACTTCTAGAACTCGATCGCCAAAAAACTGAATTTTTTCAAAACCTCTCCCATGAATTCCGTACACCCCTCACCCTTACCATTGGTCCCTTAGAATCAGCGATCGAGCAATCCTTTGGACTTCCCTATGAGCAATCTGTCATTGCCTTGCGAAACTGTCGTCGTTTGTTGCGTTTAGTTAATCAGCTACTCGACATCCAACGCCTTGACGCTGGCAAAATGCAAGCTTGTTTCCGTCCTTGCAACCTTGTCGAATTTACAAGTCAAACCATCGAGTCCTTTCGCCCTTATTGCGATCGCAAAAATATTCATCTATTTAGCGATCTTAATGAATGTCCAGAGATCTATCTAGACTTAGAGAAGTTTGACAAGGTTCTCTATAATCTACTGTCAAATGCGATGAAATTCACTCCTAGTAACGGTAGTATTACTGTCAGTATTTCTGCCGATCCTGATGGCAAACAATGTATTCTATGCGTACAAGATACTGGGATTGGAATTCGTCAAGATCAAATTCCCTTCCTGTTTGATCGGTTTCGTCAAGCCGAAGGTTCTGTTAATCGTAGCTATGAGGGCAGTGGTTTAGGTTTATCACTGGTCAAAGAATTGGTGGATCTCCACGGGGGCAATATATCAGTCACCTCAGACTATGGCTTTGGCACTACCTTTGCGATCGCGATTCCCACTGGCAAACAACATTTACCAGCCGATCAAGTTACCAGCCTTCCTGCGGATTTGCAACTATCGAGAGCATCTGTGGAACTAGCAGATCTAGAAACTGATTTGGGTATACAAGATGAAACAATCATCGATATTAAAGATGAAGACTCATTGGATATTTTTACAGGCAAAATTTTAATTGTTGATGACAATCGCGATCTGCGTGGGTATTTAAGGCGCGTTCTCAATCAGGCAGGCTATAGTGTGATCTCGGCTCATAACGGCGCACATGGCTATACTCAAGCTCAAGAGCATAGCCCTGATTTAATCGTCACCGATTTGATGATGCCTCAAGTCTCTGGGTTAGACTTAATTGCCATGATTCGCCAAGATCCAAAACTATCAGGCACTCCCATGATTTTGCTAACCGCTAAAGCCAATGAAGAGACTCGCATCGAAGGGACAGAAATGGGAGCTGATGCATACTTAACTAAGCCATTTAACGATCGCGAATTATTAGCGGCAGTTCGCAATTTGTTAGCCCTTAAAACGAATGAACGCCGCGTTGCTCAGCTTAATCTCTATTTAACTGAATCAGTTCTTAAACGCTTTCTACCACCTAGTCTTGTTTCCAAAGCTGCTACCGGAGAACTCAACCTCGATCTGCGTCCTGAGCCAAGGATGATTACAGTTCTATTTACAGATATTGTCGGTTTTACGCCCCTTTCCAATACCTTGCGATCGCGTCGTGTTGCGGAACTTCTTAATCAATATCTCGCTGCTATGACTGAAGCAATTTTTGCAAATAGTGGCACGGTTGATAAGTTTATGGGTGATGGCATCATGGCTCTCTTTGGTGCGCCTGAAGATTGCAGCCCTTACGAACAAGTACGTCGTGCCGTTCAGACAGCCAAACATATGCAGCGATCGCTTGCAGTACTCAATAAGCAATGGGCTTCTCAGGGCATTCCCACAGTCAGTTTTCGCTGTGGCATTCATCAAGGTACGGCAGTGGTGGGGATGTTTGGTAGTGCGGAGCGATCGGACTATACAGCGATCGGTCCCACGGTAAATATTGCTGCACGTATCCAAGCTGCGGCAGAACCTGATTGTATTCTCGTTTCGGCGGCGGTTGCAGATTATCTCAATGATGAGGAGCTTCGCAAGCGTGAACCGCTTAAACTTAAAGGCATTGATGAAGCTGTAATCACCTTTTTTGTAGATAGTTAAGTTATAGCTGCCGCTACTAATAGAAAAAGGGGCGCGTAGCGACTCTTTTTCTATTGTTTGATTTTGATTGGAGCAATATAGAAACTGCTAATGATGGCGATCGCAAGCCACCAGAGTAATTGCACTTGAGGTCGATACCAAACCGTATCGAATAAGCCATGCGTCATCATGCCAACGATAGTCGCGATCGCGGCGATAATCCACAACCCATTGGCATCGCGATCAATTCTTAATCGATTCAGTGCTATCCATGCTTGGCGAAAGACAGTGAAAATCATCCAGCCATAACAAATTACGCCGACAATACCTGTCTCTACGGTTAACTCTAATGGAACCGAATAAGCACCGAGAGCACTATATCCAGATCGCTGATAGAGCGGATAAACTAGGTTAAAAGCTTTATTTCCGGGTCCGATTCCTAAAATTGGTTTGGCTTTGATCATATTTAACACTGACATCCAAACATTGACCCGAAAAGCATTACTGCTATCTTCAGTTCCAAAAATACTGAAAACGCGCTTACGCAAAGTCGGAACAAGCACTGTTCCTAAAGCTATCGCACCTGCGGTTCCGCCGAAAGTAGCTGGCAAAGTCCAAGTTGGTAAACGCTTGCCCCACCAGTAAACTAATAGAAGCACTAGGGCAAAGCTTTCAGCAGCCAATCCCAATAGTCCACCACGGCTTTGGGTCTGAGTAATACAAAATGCGCCCAATATGGCAACGATCGCGCCCAATATCTTCATTCCCCAACTGCGCCAATGAATGGCGGCGATCGCTCCTAGAGGTAAAGCTGGCATGAGATATCCAGCAAGCAAATTAGGATTACCAAGGAAACTATAGACGCGAGTAATTCCCGCTGTCTCGGAAGTAATATCAGTCCATGTTGCTAATTCAGGTGCACCGAGATACCATTGCTGCACTGCGTATGCACAAACTAGCAATGTGGTTACCAAATATGTACCGACAAAAACCGATCGCCAACCCAAGCGCATCATCCGACTCATCGACACGAAGGTAAGCATATAGATGGTTAGCTTCAACATGCCGTCGAGCGCAGCTACACGCACAGGTGAGAGCAGTGTGGCAATAAGCGCGATCGCCCAATAGCTAATCAAAGGTAAATGAATCGGTGTCCAAATTGGTACTGATTGATCTTCGGCATTACGCCGATCGCTAAGCCACATCATCAACCATGCGATCGCTACAGCCGCCCCAATTACCCCAGTTTGAGCATTCTCTAGAAAAGGCAAAGTGGCGATGAGAATAACTAACAAACCGCCCAAAAATTTCGCACCTAATAATTGGCTACTATCGCGCCATGCCTGTAATGGGCTTATTAACTGCAAAAATTTATTGTAGACATGGACAAATGGTAGTTTGAGCTTGGAATTCATACTAGAGAATTAACTGGTGATAGTCAGTGCAAAAAATATTAGGTCTAACAGACCTCACACCTTGTATCTTAGAAGAAAAACACAGGAAGTAATTATTTTTTAAAGCAATGACGGACAAACTTGATTCCGCAGAAGCCTACAACGATCGCGGCATGGAACGTGCCGAAAATGAAGATTTTGCAGGTGCGATCGCTGACTATACCGCCGCGATCGCCATCGATCCAAACTATGCAGAGGCATACTACAACCGCGCCTACGATCGCTCTGAAATCGAAGACTATGCTGGTGCGATCGAGGATTATAACAAGGTGATCGAACTTGCTCTCGACGCTGCACCAGCCTATTTTAATCGGGGCTTAGCCAAGGCAAAACTTGGTGATGCTGAAGGAGCCAATGCTGACTGTGAATACGCCAAAACTTTAGGGCTATAAGAGGAAAGGCGGCGCTTCGCGCCGCCTTTCCTCTTTTTTTGGATTGGGAGGCGTAACATTTAGTTACAATAAGCTACTGACTAATTGCCAAAGCACCATTAAATTCCTATGACCCGTGACCTGCGATCGTTTCTCAATCTGCTCGAAGAGCGCAAACAACTTCATCGCGTTAAAGCCCTTGTCGATCCTGAATTAGAAATTGCAGAAATTAGCAATCGTCTTTTACAGTCGGCGGGACCAGCACTGCTATTCGAGAATGTCAAGGGTTACAAAACTCCAGTTGCTGTAAATCTATTGGGTACAGTGGAGCGCGTCTGCTGGGCAATGGGCATGAAAGAACAATCGGAATTAGAAGTACTCGGCGTAAAATTAGGAAAACTACAAAGCCCAAAACCACCGAAGAAAATCTCTCAAGCGATCGAGTTCGGCAAGATTCTCTTTGATGTAGTTAAGTCCCGTCCTCAAAAAGTTCTCTTTGGCAATGCACCTTGTCAAGAAGTCGTCTTGCATGGTGATGATGTCGATCTCGATCAGATTCCCATTCTCAAGCCCTATCCTAAAGATGGTGGTCGGGCAGTGACTCTTGCCCTAGTAATCACCAGAGATGTCGAGAATGGCATTCCCAATGTCGGTGTATATCGCTTGCAACAGCAATCTAAAAACACGATGACGGTGCAATGGCTGTCAGTACGTGGTGGCGCAAGACATTTACGCAAAGCGACTGAAGCAGGAAAGAAGCTCGAAATTGCGATCGCGATCGGGGTCGATCCAGTTCTGATCATGGCGGCTGCAACTCCCATTCCTATAGATCTATCAGAATGGATTTTTGCGGGACTCTATGGCAATGAAGGCGTACAGCTTACTAAGTGTAAAACCCTTAATTTAGAAGTTCCCGCTTGTGCGGAATATGTTTTAGAAGGAACGATTACCCCCCATGAAGTTGGAACTGATGGGCCATTTGGCGATCACATGGGCTATTACGGCGGTATTAACGATCAAGCGCCACTGATTCGATTCAATTGCATGACTCACCGCAAAGATCCGATCTATCTGACCACCTTTAGCGGCTTACCTCCCAAAGAAGAAGCGATGATCGCGATCGCGTTAAATCGAATCTATACCCCGATCCTTCGGCAACAGGTTTCCGAAATCACCGATTTCTTCTTGCCAATGGAAGCGCTTTCCTATAAAGCAGCGATTATCTCGATCAAAAAGGCTTATCCTGGGCAAGCTAGACGTGCCGCCCTCGCATTCTGGAGCGCTTTACCACAATTTACATATACCAAATTTGTGATCGTCGTTGACCACACTATTAATATTCGCGATCCACGTTTAGTAGTTTGGGCATTGAGTTCCAAAGTTGACCCCACTCGCGATGTATTTATTCTGCCCGACAATCCCTTTGATAGCCTTGATTTTGCCTGTGAGAAGGAAGGTCTCGGCGGACGTATGGGCATTGATGCTACGACTAAAATCTACCCTGAAACCGATCGCGATTGGGGAGATCCGTTAGAGAGCGATCCTGATGTGGCGGATATGGTAACGCGCCGTTGGTCTGAATACGGTTTAGCTGATTTAAAACTTGACGGAGCGGATCCTAATTTGTTTGGTTATGACATTCGCTAGATAATCTTAATAGATGCGGCACAAAGCACCGCATCTATTCTTTTAGTTTTTTTGAGGAACGCTTTACTTTTGACGCATTAGGAATCTGGGACTGTTTTGTCTGGATGAGTTGTAGTTTTTTAACTTGTTTTAGGGTTAACCCTGTAAACTGGGCAACTAAATCAATGGAAACGTTGGAACGCATCATGTTTATGGCGATTTGGTTTCTTGCATTAGTCTTACCTTCAGCTATGCCTTCAGCCTTGCCTTCAGCTTTGCCTTCAGCTTTGCCTTCAGCCTTGCCTTCAAGCAGAATTTCTTGATAAATCACTGATTCTTTCATGATTTCGCTCCTTAAAAGTCTTTGGATGATTTCTTTGTTTAGGGCTATACCAGATATTATAGCTGTCGAGGCGGCTACATTACTTTGGACTTGCTTATCGGTAATATTTTCAATTTGCCTTGCAACTTTTCTTAATGTTTCTTCGGGGTTGTCGGTCTGGGATAGTGTAGCAAATGGTAAAAGCCCCGCATATTTTTGAAATATTTCGGTTGGCTGCTCCCAGAGACGGATTACGTTGAATTGATGATTTAGTTCTCTTAAATTGAATGTGTTTTCATAAACTAAGGGTGATTGGCTGGGGGTGAGGTAAATAACTACTTGATGAATCTCCCTTTCAGGAAATCTCCGATATAGCCGCAGTCGATAGTCAGCCATACGAAAGGGAATAGTTCTATTTGGTTCGGTTTGAAATTCAATATGCAGGATCAGTTCAGTTGATTCTAGAAATATAATTGAGTCAGCGCGGATCGGCTCGACTGAGAGTTCCGATGGTTCAAGTTTGGTTAGAGTAATGGATTTTCCTAATATCCAGCTCGCAAAGTCGTTGGAGAAGGTCTCGGCAAGAAATTTACAGATGTTATCGATCATTGCGAGATTCTATCATTGGTTGCAGTCTGAGTTTTCCGCTTGACGCATTGCGCCTAGTAATGTCGAAATAATTACGCATTTTTTACGATCGCCAGATCTACCCACAAAAGTTATTCTTCCCATCTCACCCAGACCATTGGGATTTCCCTGAGATTTAAACTGAACACGATATACGTTTGGATCTGGAACTGCCGTAAGCTGTGTAAATGTTGTCCTAGGTTGCGCTTCCGTATTCTCAACAATTCGCACTCCCTCATCAAAATTTTGCCAAGGTAGATTGTCCCAATATGCCTTAGTCATTGATGATGGCGGAGCTTGGTGTACTGCGTATTGGGCAAAGTTAGGCATATTTCTAAAAGTTGCTTGCCACATGACCTGAGTGCGTTTAGCGTTACTTTGAGCTAAGCGCAGAGTACTAAGTGCTTGACTTTGAGCGGAGTTAAGCCTTTGGTTATTCACAAAACCTAGCCAAGATGGTGCGGCGATCGCAGACAAAATTCCAATCATTGCCATCACGACAAGGACTTCGATCAGGGTAAACCCAATGATTGCAGAACGGCGATCGTGCCTTCGCTTTGGATAACCTTTCACAATCCGTATCATGACTTTTAACTATAATTATCTGGCAATTATAATATTTTTTGATAATTGCGTATATTCCTATAAGCAATTGCCTTCAGAACCTGTTACAACGGCTCCAAGTATAGTTTTAATAGCAATCCATCTAACTTTAGGGCTGTTAGATACTGATAAATTAATGCAAATAGGATAAGTCATTTGATTATTAGGATCGTATACAAGCCCTCGTGAATCAAACTCGATATAGGGTTTGCCAACATCAGGATCGGTAGCAAGAAAATTAGGAGGAGAAATAGGAACAGTAAGAAGAGTGTTCGGAGTTATGCTGGAGATCGTTACTCCTGGCTCCAGAGATTGTTGACCACCAAGCCCTAATTTATCAGTTCGTATACCATTTAACCTATAAGCATTAGTCCTTACATTGTCTAGTCTAAAAGCACTGTTAGTTTGGTTAAGAGTAAAAGAAATTCTGGGTCTACTACTGTTATTACTACGGATTTTTGCATCTGATTGGGCACCTTTAATCGCTTGGAAGATATTGGTTTGAGAAGCGTTAATGCGCTGGTTATTGACAAAACCAAGCCAAGATGGAGCCGCGATCGCACTGAGGATGCCCACCATGATCATAACTACTAGAACCTCTATAAGCGTGAAACCTAGAGATTTAGAATAGCGATCGCGGCGTTTTTTGGGAGTTGTAAATGCTAGAAATTTACGCTGATTTGTGGCAATCAATCTTCGGAAGAAGTTTGACAAATTTCTAGGAAGGTTACTAAAAAAATTGGAAGTAAACATTTTTTTTGATTTCACCTTATTACTACTTACCTAAACCGATTTGACTTCGCCCAAAGCTTCGTACATCAGCAGTTGGGAAAAACGTAATATTATTTACGTTTGGCGTTCTCCTCGCTCTATCGATCGCTGGAGAAGTCAACCGCGCGATCGCATTACCACGCATGAATATTCTTGCGGTAACTGTATTTGGCGAAATACAAGCATAAAAACTACTTAGACGAGAAGGATTACTGCCATCTGAGTTAGCGAAATCAGCAGGAACTCGTTGCGTGATGTTATTTACTGGATCTGTTGTACCGACTCCTACAGAAGGATCATCACAATCTAGATTTCTATTGGAAGCATCATTCCTACCAATAGTAATTCTAGGTACACCAGTTGCTGCTGGTATTGTCCCTGTTGCTACAGCGTTCCCTCCTTGTACTGTTCCATTGAAGTCTGTGTCATCCATAAAGTCTACAAGAGTTACAAATGGATTGGCACTAAAATCGTAGTTATCAAACTTCTGCCACGAGAGTAGCCCCCCATCTGTCTTGAAGTCAGGTCGATTAAAGCCTGTTGATGGTAGCACAAAGTAAACATTGGGATCAGCCAAAGGTATAGGAAGTAATATGAGCGGAGAATTCGCTCTAAAGCTTAGATTTGCAACCGCAGGACAACCAGCAGGACTAGTAATTGCGTTAGTAGCAGGATTTTTAGTGATGCTAGCAGAGCCATTAGGTACTGGAGAGGCGCAATAAGCCACATAGCCATCTTTGATCTCCCATCTCAAAATCCGAGCAGTATTTGACCAGCCACTATTTACTGGATTTGCAGTATCGTTTTTGAGATAATAGGCTACAAGCGAATAGGTATATGAGTCTCTACCAAAAGCTCTATTATTCGCCTGACTATTAGCCCGACAAGCTGTCAATTGTGCTAGTGATGATGCTGGAGTATCGCCATAAGGCATACAGCCAATAATTTCAGATGTTGCATTTGCACTATATCTTGCAGTTGCGTCAGGATTAAATGCAGATCTTTTCCAAAAAACTAAGATTGGAGTGCATGTGTTAGTTGTAGGATTACATTCACTACTGGGATTTGTGATTTGGGTATGCGGGAGTTTATCGTTGATTCCAACGATTCCAGCTGCACCGTAAATATAGATCGCTTCTTGAAGATCATCAGATATGTAACTAATTGCAGCTTGAAGTTCTTCTTGAGCATTGGTCTTAACTGTCTCTTTCCGATCGCTTTCTAGCACACCGACCAGAAATGCCAACATAATAGAAACCAAAACCGAGGCAATCAGTGCCGACACTAACAACTCAATCAAGGTAAACCCAGATGCAAAACCTTGACTATGTCGAGATTTTGGCAATCGCAATATACCTTTGCGCTTCAGAAATGTCACGATTTTATGGAGAGGTTTTTTCATAGGACAGATTGCCTTGCTTGATTAGTTTGAACCAATGCCTTTTTTGACGTCATCAATATTTTTGGGATTGACTGTAGGCAGAAAAATCTGCGATCGCATTGTCACAATCGGGCAGGTGCTCGACCCTGTGCTTGCAAATGGTGATTTGCTCTGAACACATGTAGACTCTGTGCCAGTTCTAAGCGGTCCAGGTCCCGCAAGCGCATCGGCGCGATAAACTCTAATTGCTAACCAGAAACCTTGATTTCTGAGGTCAGTAGCTACGGTTGGAACTGATTTAAGGGGGCCACTTCGCATTGGTTGGATAAAGAAGTCCTGTGGATCGTTGATACTAAAACCATTGCCGTTAGCATCTACGCAGATAGCTGGAACTATTCCTCCCGGAACATTATCTGCGTTAGTTACAACGCTATTTTCGCAAATTTTGTTAGGTGGAAAACTAGCAATAGTTGGTGGCTGAACCGTTTTAGTTGGATCGAGTGGAGCAGCTGGATCTTCAAATACATATTGAGCTTGAGCATTTGCCTTACTTATAACTAGAGTGTTTGGGAAGTTAGTAACGTCAATGACTCCACCTCTAACAGCATCAATATATGACCTTGCTGCTTGAGTCGCCTGATCGATCCTTCTGGCATTCACTCTTGCTGAAGTGGATAATGCGACCATCGGCGCGATCGACACTATCAAAATACCGACTACCGCTGCCGCCACCAGTGACTCTAGCAAGGTGAAGCCAGCCTCTTCCAACTCAATCGATTTCCTTGTCTTGAGGATATTGGACAGATAACTCGCAAAAGAGGGGGCGGCAATATGGAGGTTGCGAGACTTATCATCCACAGATTTGCAATTTAGATTTAACATAATCCACCATCATCAAAGAACAAGGAAAACGCAATTAAAGTTTAATAGATTTTAATAGTTTAAAGTTAGAAAGCAAAGCTAACAATGTCCTATTATCTCTTTCTCGTACAGGAGAATGGGTAGGAATTAAGGGCTTTTTATTCATACACACCAACTGGGATAGTATTATCAGTTGGTAATACCGGTGGTACTTTACCGTACTTTGGAGCATCACAAGCAGCTCGGCGATCGCTGCCACGCAAAGCGCGTCTGACATATTCAGGCGGAGCAGCACCTTCTTTTTTCGGTCTACCAACATTAATTGCACCAGGAGCAGCCACATTAGTTGCTGTTGGATCGATTGGCTCCAAGGCACAGAGCAACGACTCAACCCAAGGATCGTCAGCACTGATTTCTCTAAAGAACTCATTCGAACCAGCAATGGGGACAGCAAAGCGCTCAGGTTGTTGTGTCAGCAGACCTACATCATATCCCCATAGACGAATCGGTGGGGAGAAGTACGCTAGCCTTTGACTTCCCAAAGTTACAGATTGATAGCGAAGGTCAAATCCAGACATATTAGATGCAGTAGGAGCCAAAGGATTGAAGAAAATTGTTGTTATATCACTATTAAATCCATTAGCAGGATTTGAACTTAGATAAGAAGGTCCTGTAGAAGCATAGGGACCCGTTGCAAACTTACTTTTGGTATTTTGAATAAATCCACCCAAAATCTTGAGAGGAACATTCTGCCAATTTTCTAGCAATCGGATAAAGTTGGGTAACCCTCCTCCAGTTTCGCCAGCATTCGTAACTGGAGTACCAGCAGCTATACCAGCAATAGTGT
The DNA here is from genome assembly GCA_003249035.1 of Pseudanabaena sp. Taxonomy (GTDB): domain Bacteria; phylum Cyanobacteriota; class Cyanobacteriia; order Pseudanabaenales; family Pseudanabaenaceae; genus Pseudanabaena. The sequence goes on along the minus strand of QBMK01000007.1, from coordinate 75,052 downwards.
TAACGGTGTTAGAGAGTGTATAACTCACTCGATTTCTAGAGGGTGTACTACCAGCAACAAAATAAACGTTCACTTCGGTCTTAGTAGGACGAATTGTCCATTGACCTGTAGTACTTGTCGGTGTTCCGTTAGTACCACTAACTCCACTACCAGCCCCAGGTTGATTGAGCGATCCTAACGTCCCATTTGGCGCTTGAAGCTGGAGTACTGGCAACAATGCAGGCTGATCAACTGATGTCATCGCTGTAAACAGCGTAGAGGTATTGATTGTAGAGGTAGTGCCAAAGAAGCCTAAGAAACGGACACCACGGAAGGATGAGTTAGCATCCTTTACTGCCAGTTTGGTTGTATTTGATGCTGAGCTATTTATAGTCGGTATCGAACCGATAAAGTTGCCAGTAACGATGTTTGGATTTGCTGGACGGCTGGAGTTTGTTGCAGTAGCGACTGTAAACGGAGCTGTTCCCGTACTAGTGATGTCAATAGGAGTTCCGTTTAACGTTGCTGAGAGACTAAACCTAGTTGCGTTGGCTCCAACTACAAAGTAAGTAGTTCCTGGGGTTAGACCTGCTGGAATAGTCCCAGGGACAGGAGGAGGAAGAACTGTTACTTGCTCGCCGTTAACAAATGCATCTGTTAACACATTGCTAGCGGTATACGAGATAGCATTAGCAGCAATATCTACATTAGCAGGTGTAAAAGATGTCTCCTTACTAACCAATTGACTAACAAAAGCCAAATTCGACTCGGAGCCAATTGTAAGATTGACAGTGCCAACAATAGGGCTAAAGGTAATAGGAGTACCTCTTAGCGTGGCTGAAAGTTGAAGAGTAGTTGCAGTTGGGTTAGTAACATAGTATGTAGTTCCTGCACTTAAAGGAGCAGGAATATTAGTGCCAGAAACAACAACAGGTTTTCCTGCGCTGTAGCTATTAGCAACAGTTATTACGCCAGTGGCAGTATTTACGTTTGCATTTGCACTAACGGTCGCAAGTGGTGTATCAGTTCTTGGGAAGACCCAGAAAACATCATTAGGATTTACTCCGTCTAGTCTTACGCGCAATCCATTCAATACATAGTCTTCGCCTGCATCTCCCATCAAAATGAATACAGGGCTAGGACCTCTGCGAATACTTGTTGGCGAACAAGTACTAGGAATGTCAGCACCTGTCGCTGTATTAACAGTGACACAGTTTGCTCTAAGAGTAAGCGTGCCCGCAAGTGTGCGAGAGCCACCTATAGCTGTACCAAGAACATTCTTATCATTAATCAAATTGCTAGGAGCAAGGTTATAGACGTGAACGCGGTTATTGGCATAAGTGTTGGTAGCTCTCAAGGAGAGATCGATACCAATACCAAAATTATTGTTGTTGCCATCTCCAATATCAGTAATGTCGATCGCAGGTCCACCTAGTGTTGTCGCAAGTCTAAATATTTTGCCAGTGGCGTCTACATCGCGCACATAGTATGGAGTCAATGGTGCTGAGACTAGCGGGCTGGGTAATGTACTACCGCCGTTAGCATATAAAGTAATTTTTTGACCATTTGTAAATACAAAATCAGGAACAGGAGCACTTGGCGGATTTGGTTGGAATGCTGTGAGGGTATCAGTAGAAGCATTTACTGTAAATGCAATTGTTCCTTTGCCCGTGGAAGTAGCTATGGGTTGACCATTTACATCTACATTGGTTGAACTACTACTGCTATCAGGAACTAAGCCCACAAAAGCATCAGCACCAGTATTACCAGGAATTAACTTGGCACTTCGCAGTCCTGTACCTCCTGTCAAAGCTCCACTCACTCCTCCAGTAGTTGTAGTGCCGAGGAAGTTCCTAATTGCTTCATCCGGTCTGTTGGTCGGCGGAGCGATCGCAGTCGTTGGCACGCAACCTGTACCCGTTATATTGGTTTGTCCCGCTCGCTCAATAGACTGATAGCCGAATGAGCGACCAGTTCCTCCACATACCGCAAAAGCTGAGGCTGGTTGGGTAGAGCTTGTGCCGGTTGCACCAGCAGCATCACTTGGGTAGTGTGGGTTATAGGGGAGATTGAGGTTGAGAAGATTGCTAGTTGCATCCGTAGGCGCATTATTCCCAAAGGTATAAGTCTTACTAGAACAGAGAGCATCTACAAGCCCAGTATTTATATCGATACAATCTGTGTCAGGTAAGACCAGCCTGCCTGTGCTACTTAAATTAGATGGACCAGTACCAATATTAGGGAAGCTCGGATTGTTAATAAACAGGTTTCCGGAGCCCACACTAATATTGACCGATTCTCCCATGTAGTTACTATCGCTATTTGATGTTCTATACCACAAAGCCCTATCAACGGAGGATGGTCTGGTGGTGGTCATCTGGTCAGCCGCAGCCGCAGCTGCTGCTAGATTGCCTGGCAGCATGGGAACTTCGCCCAATGTTTGAGGGCGAGGAGGCAGATCGGGGAAGACTCTATCTGATTCACCGGCATTTTGAGTAAGATCGCCATTAACACCATCTACTAAGATGTCGTTACCCCAAACATATCGTCCTACCTCAGAACCTGCCACTGGCACTGTCAAAGAAGGTGGTTGAAATCCTCGGAATGTGGTGTCGCCACTTGCATGGTAATAAGGATATGCAGCGGCTGGTGAATTTATGAGAGAGAATGGCAGACCAAACGCTCCATGGGAAAAACTATAGCGAGGGAAGCTCGGTAGAGTTTGAATAATGATTGGAGTCGGTGTTGGTGTTGGTGTCGGTGTTGGTGTCGGTGTTGGTGTCGGCGTTGGTGTTGGCGTTGGTGTTGGTGTTGGTGTAATTGTTGGTGTCGGTGTTGGTGTTGGCGTTGGTGTTGGTGTTGCACAAGCGACAGGTGCAATGATGCGATCGTCATTGTTGGTGAAGGTAGTCCCTGTGCCGCAACCGGGAACTTCGTTAGCAGGCTGAATGCGACCTGTTACTTGTCGAATTCCATAACCAACTAGCGGTGCTTTGAGGTTGTCAATGCGTATTATAAAATCATCAGTAGCATTACCTGTTGACTCATTAGCGCTATCTCGAACAACTAAGACTGATAAAGTTTTGGTCTGAGGATCGGATGTTGTATTCGTTGGTCCAGTCCAAGTAACAACTGTACAATATTGATTCACAGGACATACGGCATCTTCAGGGTTTACAGTTTCAAGACTGCCATTATTAAGACCAGTACTAGTACCAACTCTGAGTCGAGGATATTGCCCACCATTAGCAGGCACTGCGATCGGACTGGAGATCGCAGTTGGGGCAACAGTAACGCTTCCACCAGCACCTGATTGGATATTGACCAATGTTGGTGTATTCAAGCTTAGAGCCTGAGGATTAGGATTGTAAAGACGATTGACGTAGTCAGCTTTGGTTTGCGCAGTTGCTATTGAGTCTGCCATTGAGGGGAATGTTATGGGCAGCCCTGATGTTGGAAGCCCTGTGACTGGTCCGATCTCACCAGGTACAGCAGTAGTGGGAATGACGGTTACTCTGACTCGCGCAGATTGTCCAGCAGGTAAAATACTACGATCAGCAATGCTCACCGTAAAATCAAAACGTCTGTAAACAGCATTATTGGTACTGCGGTTTCCACGATTAGTTGGTAACGGAGGGACTGTACTGGTTGGAGTGTCGTTAGCATTTGTAACACTTGTTGCATTTAAAAAGTCAGGGACAGGCAAACTATCGCTTCCAAGCTGAGCTTCTAAGGTCTGTAGTACATTTCCATTTAAAAGGTTAATGTTTTGATCGCGACGGCGACCTTCTACCAAATTTACGTCGCCTCCTAAACTAATTGTGGTTCCTTGCTCAGGACATGGCACAGTGCCATAACTATTTCTTCGCACCCCAGTAGTTAAATCAAAAGGTCCCGTAAGTCCACCTAAAATTTGAGGATAAGTATATCCAGCAGCAGAGTCACCACTGGAGACCCCAATAACCAATGGCCATGTCAAACTCGCATTATTAGAAGGGCAGGAATTTGAGAATATCAACTGTTGATTGCCATCTTTGTAAAGATCGTCAAATCGCAAGAAAGAAACGCGACGGGCATAACGCGAATCAACAGGTGAAACATAGCGAGGTGCGCCATTGGAAGTTGGCGGAGTAGGTGCTGCAGTAGTAGCTGTGGGTAATACAGTTGTACCAGCACCATCCTTGACCCAATCAGAAAAAGTACATTCACTCAGAGGAATTTTGCGGCAAATTTCCATGCCGTATTCATTAAAGTTGAGACGACGCTGAACAGGAGAAACGCCATTAGCATTGTAGCTAGCTAGGTTCCCATTGACAGGAATCGTAGCATTAGGATTGCCCATCCATAGAGGCGAAGTTGTGCCTGTCAGACCATCAGAATTAGTAGCACTGAGCCAATTCGAGCTAGTTACAAAACTGTTATTAAAGAAGCCAATCCTGCGCGAGTCGATTACATAGCTGCTGTCTTTGATTTTCTCTGCGATAGGATTAAGCTGCGATTGCCAGTTCAAGCTAGTAGAGGTATTGGAGTTGTTGCGAAGATCGTAGTCACCATCAGTACGGTAGCCATCACGAAAGTTCGCTGATAAGACGGTTACGGCATCAGCCAAAACCGTAGCAGGTCGCCATTGATCTCCTACTGTACAGTTGGGATTAGAGCTAGGGCGACAAGCAAAGTTAGGATCGAGTTTATCATTAGCCCCGTTGTTAGCATGTCTCTCATAGAAGTTACTCCAGACATTTGTAAGATCTGCTGTGTCCTCCTTGAGTAGCTTTGTAAACTCTTGTTTTGTATGCTTATTAAATCCAGGAATAGTTGTATTAGTTTCGTCTGTCGGCGAAGCTGTAAAGGTTTGAGTTGGATCGAACTGAGCCTTGACATATACTGGCAAATTAGAAACGAGAGTTAAGCCTTTTTCACCCTTAGTTGCTTCTGTCCAAGGGAAACTAGCATAAGTCGTACTAGAAACCGCTACATTATTAGGCAGATTAAGATTAGCCGTGTTGAGAGAGCTACGCCAGAGTCGATAGCCATTAATCAAGCGAATGCTGCTGGGTTTACGAGTTGGATCGAGTAGGAAATCAGTGGAGCTAAGGTTTTTGCGTACATCGTCAGAAGTTGGACAAGGATCGTCAATAGCGGGTACTTTAGGATTAGGATTAGGATTAAGCGCCGTAGGATTGGGGCAGGTCTGTGCAGCAGTAGCCCTAGAGAAATAGCTACGGTCTTCGAGAGCATCTTCACGAGTGGCATAAACGATGCCACTGTAAGGTAGTAGATAGTCTGTCGGTACACCAGTATTATTGCCACCAGTTACCTTCGAGCCTCTGAGTCGATCAAAATCAATGTCTGTAGCGCGAATTTCGAGAGGTTGGCGTTGCTCAACTTCAAGATCGTAGATGTCGCCACGATTTTTAGCAGCGCTAGCTAATCCATTGGCACTATTACCATTAGCACCCTCGGTAAGTGATTCGTTACGGTTCAGCGACTTGACTTCTCTGCCATCTAAAAAGGAGCTTTCACGGAAAGTTCCATGAGGTATCTCAAGTAAGGTTAGGGGGCTTAATGTAATATTGGCAGAAGTGGAACTTGTATTTGCAAGCGTGACAGTGCCATCTAGAATCTGTAAAGCACAGAGATTTGAGTCAAGGGTGGATTGCTGGGGAAGCGTCAGTCCTGCTGCAGGAGCATTAGTCACAGCTTTATCAACAATAATTTTCTTGAGAACCTCTCTTAATGGCTCGTTCGCAAATCTTCCATTAGGGAAGATCAGATTAGCTTGATAGGCGAGTCTCTCCCCATATGGATTGGAAGTATTCGTGCCGAATGAAGGATCTCTAGCTATATTATTAAACTTAAAGACCCCAGTAGCAGGTGTACTAACTGAAGTGTTATAAAACAATCCAGATGCAGCATCGTATGCGATGCCACTAAAGGAGACATCTGTGGAAGATGCAGTCCTATCAACAGTGTAAACAAGCCCGTTGTTAGAGCGTCCTCCTACTGCATTATTCCATGGAGCCGTAGATGCATTTTTGGCGGTTGTTGGAGTTGAAGGATCGTAATAACTGCTGACACAAGCAATCGGGGTTTGGTAATTAGTTGGTGCACCGATCGGATTATAAGCGTCAAATTTGTAGTGATAGACTGCCGTGGCGCGCATTTGCAGATCGCCCTTGCGCGCGTCAGTGGTGTCACTATTTGTCATGGGCATCGAGTCTGGCCAGACTACATAGTTTCTGCCATCATCTGTACAGCCTTTGTCTGGGGCTGTTGATGTGGCACTGCAACCACTTACTTGGGCAAACTTTGTCTCATCAATATCTGTAATCGGATTGTCAATCGGTCTGCCATTCCAGAGTGGAACGCTAGATTCGTCTATGCTGATAACTGAAGCTGTGGCACTTGTGCGATTATCAGGAACTCCTGTTCGGAAACGTGGCAAGAAAGTCTTAGTTGGAAGGCTACTGTAGATACCTGCATTGGTGACTACTCTTAAGCCACCAACTCTCGGAGAAGTGTCTGGAGTTAAAGCAGCCGGGTTTAGGGGATCGGTGACCGCAGGATCGAGCGTCGCCGATATTTCCCAGAAGCCGCCGCGATCGGAAACACCAAGGTTGCTAAGAGGAATCGCTCGAGTCTCCCGATAGCGTGGCTCTGTGCCAGATGTGCCTTCATCAGGGTCATTCCAAAATACAGAGGAATTGTTAGAGATCGGGTTAGATTCGCTGCCACCTATAAACTCCAGAACATTAGTAATTGTATTGAACTTTAGCCACTTAGCTGGCAACCCATTCCCGACCAAAATGCGATCGCCGATCATCTTTTCGTTGCCTGTAGCAACGTTAGTGGGATCGCCAGCAGATAAATCGAGCCTGCTGGGTGTTGTATTGAGCAATGTGAAACCAGTAGCCGCATCTAAAATTGCAACCGCCCGATTATTTACAGCATTAACATCAAATCCAGCCCCCGACCCCAGATTAAAAGCACCAATAGATTTGCCAAAGTTAGCATTAGCATAAATAGGTAGCATCCATCTAATAGGTGGTGCGAGCTCTGGCGGTTGGGTTGCGTCAGATCCAGGGATTGGAGTGAGGGAGGGAGGAAGCAAAGGATCCACTTGTCCAAATGGAACTTCGCGGAAGGAAACTTTGCGAATGCGTTCGCCAAAATAAGCCGCATAAGCTGCACGTCTAGCTGTATTTACCTCTGGCTGTGAAGATAGGGCTTCGTCTTTAATCCGATTGACAAGATCTTGTTGGACTGAGGTAGGATCTTTGACACCAACATAGCTGAGGTTGCTAGTGCCAAAGTTAGCAGGTAATGGGAAGCTAACCGAAGCCTGACCACGGAGAGCAACAGCTGCGTCTACGAGTGCTCCAATTCGATTATTGAATGCAAAGTCATTGAGTGCTAAGTCAGAGCTCAGGTTACCCGCTACAGTGCTATTGACACTTTGGTTAGTTTCATCAAGTTGTTTGATCCCAGTGGATCCCAATACTGTTGCTACAGGCGGTACGCCAGCTCCACGGAATAGATGCACGTTGACTTTTGCAGCGGTATTAGACAAGCTAGCAGTATCACTGATAACGGCATCTCCTTCTACCACGTTACCAGCGACTACGATTTCACTATTCTTTTTCAAGTAATAGCAAGAACCGAACAGGTTGGGGTCAGCGGTAACTCCATTGGCAGCCGTGCCACCAGAACTACTGACTTGATAAAGTGTAATCGGGTTGCTTTGTGCTGCCCCAACCATGAGGTTGCCTGCACTATAAATTCTTCCATTCAGACGGAAAGTAGCGATATTAACGAGTTCTGTATCTCCTTCAAAGAAAACCGCATTATTATTTTGAGGCGATCGGGCGCGGTCTTGTTGAAGTTCGACAGCACTAATGGAATTTACGCCATTATAAACTTCATAGTTTTGACGAAGAATTGGATCGGTAGGAAAACTTTCCGAATCTTTAATGGGAACTGTAACTGCATATACGAAGATTGATTTACGAAGGGTGTTGTCACTAGAGATTGTCCAGCCACCATCCCCAGCAATGTTTGTAACCCCGCCAGTCGCGACACAAGCGCCTGAGAGTGTAGTCTCATCCATCGGCAATGCTCTTGACTCGAGAGCTATTACAGGGCGATCACTAACAGATGGGGGCCGAGTGCGAAAGAGAATGCTGTATAAGCCATAAGAATCGAACAGCCCATTGTTGTCTGTATCAATTGGGAACTTCCAAGCCGTGGAGACATATTCTTTATTCTCGATTTGAGAATTAGTATAGTTGATCTTTCCATCCGGAACTTGCAAGGTAGGAGATTTAAAGTCATAAACTAGTTGTAAGCGAGTCTCGTCAGACAAAGTATACTTGCCACTATCGCTAGTGATCACACTGTCTAAGGTCAGTTCAGTTGGTGTGGTTCGCGGTAATTTGCCATCACTAAAAAGCCCATCGATTTTGGCTATAGCGCGATCGATGACAGCCTTGCCGGCGCTTTGAAAAACCGCCTCTACCCTACCACTAGCTGCAGTTTCCGCCCGTTTAGAAGATGTTGATACAGTTGTTACCACTAACAAGGTAACCACCAAAGTAACCAATACCACTGTTGGCAATACGAATCCAGCCGCCCCGCCCTTTCGTTGATTCTTGGTTGCGCCAAGCAATTGCCGCACAAAGCGCCGACTAATACGAATTGGGCTGCCTAGCTTATTTAGCCATTTTCTCAACTTGGCGATAAATTCGGCGAAAAAGCGATTAATTTTACGGCTTTGCTTAGAATCAGACATAACTTTTACCAACCTGACTGCAATATATTACCCAAGCAGGTTACAAAAGTTGCATGTAATTTGATAATTCCTTCTAAATATTAAGGAAATAACTCTACTCCTTGCCAATTACTAAGCGCCTTGCGACATTTTGATCGATACAAGTGAGAATAATATTCGTTTTATTTTTACATTGACGCAAGCTAATATGAAAAAAATTATTACAACTATGCTGTAATTCAATTACCTAAATAATTATTTGATTAATATATGCAATGTCCTCAATGTGGTGGAACTGAAGCAATAATTTGTGGGGAATCACACACCAAAAATCATTATATATGTGCTGATTGTCAAGAAATTTTTCCGTGCGATCGTGATTTTCATTTCATCGAAATCAACATATTGAACGATCGAGGGCGATCTCTACATCAGCTAGCGATATATACGATCAGAAGAAAAACCGCAAATATATATAGAGAAGTATCTAGAGATATATTTTCCAAAATAGATAAACAGCCGATTCAATCTGTTTTTGAAGGATGCTTTTTCTTGGTTTTAGGATATTTTTTAGTTAAGCTTTTACTAAATCATTACAAAATTATTGTTAATCCTTTTCAAAATGAGTTTAGGGAAGGTGCAATTTTATTAAGTACTAAATCATTATTTACTGGAGTAAATCTATATGATTTAGTAAATCAACCACAGTTCACTAATGTATATGGAATTTTTTATCATTTAATTGTTTATCCATTTGCCAAAATATTTGGTGTTAACTTACCTGTCCATAGAGCAGTAACGGCAATTTTTATTATTTCAACATGTATTGGTCTATTTTGGCTAATGTATAAACAACTAAAAATATCATTTTTGTTATGCCTGAGTGGAAGCATCATCTTATACTATCAACTTATATATTTAGTTAATCCCTTAGCAAGACCAGATGGCTTAGGGCTATTTATATTTTTATGTGGATTATTTATCCCGTGGCAATACCAGTTTTCTACAACTAGTCTTATAGTCAGCATTATATTAGGAATATTAGGGCTATTAACTAAGCCATACTTCTTTCTATTAATCCCCTATATATTTTTATATCTATTCATATTTAAGTCAAAACTTAGCAGTATCAAATACGGATTATTGTCTCTAGTGGCTTTACTTATAACAGTATTAACTACTAATTTTTTATTTGAATCATATTTTAACAATACATTTTTTGCACATTTAAATGCTCCAATTGGCAATGATCTCCTAAATGACCCTTACTTCTCAATTATTCAATTTTCTAGCTACATAAGTCATAATATGGGCTTAAGCATTATATCTCTGACTATATTTTCAATTTACTTAATACATACATTCCTGATTTACTTAAATCTACTTACAAAAAGACACAATAGCCCTAATCAATTTAATTTAAATATTTTTTCTACTAATGTTAGCTTTGATATGGCTAATTTAAATGAGCCGCTTATAAGAAACAAAAAACTTGCTAATACACAAAAACAAGAGCAAGGTGAACATACAAATCCTAATTTAAATATTGATTTTGTTGTATTTTGCTTGTGCATGTCAATGTTTATTTTCTTCGCCAGAATGGGGCATCATCGAGGTAACTGGTTGATCTATATTCATCAGCTCATTTCTCCTTTTTTAATCATCTTGATATTTAAATTTCTCGATGATAAATGGCGATCTCCATTAAAGATATCTTTAACCCAAAATCTACAATCAAGTTTAGTCTCAATTCCCAGAATAGAAACGATTCTAAATTCAATCGCAAATAATTTTTATCGTTTAGTATTTTCATCTTTAATCATATTAAACTTGTTTACTCTTACTGCTAATGATTTTTTGTTTGAATTTACCTACGGCACTGAAGATTGGTTGATTTTGCGTAATCTCATTGCGGAACATAACAATATATTTAATTCCCCTGCGATCGCATCTTTACTGGTTGAACAAAACAAACCTGTATATGATTCAGGATTATCAGAGTATTTTAGCGATGGCATCAAATCTCGTAAAACTTTTGGGATACCATTTCCCCCAGACAAAAAATCGCAAGACCATTTCAAAAACTATAAAGAAAATATTAATCAAAGTATCAGAACCAAACAGTTTGATCTCATCGTTTTATCAAATAACTATTCACCATTTATTTCCGAGGATTTAGTTAAGGAATATTATCAAAAAACTAAAACATTACAATCCCCTATGTTATTCACATTACAGAATTATGAACTAAATATATGGGAGCCAAGATAGCAAATATGATTTCTTCACAAGATCCTAATCTAATTTATTCATTAGTAATTCCTATCTACAATGAGGAAGATACCATCACGCAACTTTACGATCGCCTTAGTAAAGTAATGAGTCAATTAGCCCTTGAGTCAGAAATAATTCTTGTTGATGATGGTAGTAGCGATCGCTCATTAAACATGATCCAAGAACTTAGAAACAAAGATCCAAGAGTTAGATATATCAGTTTCGCTCGGAATTTTGGTCATCAAATCGCTGTGACTGCTGGGCTAAATTTTGTTCAAGGACAAGTAGCGATCGTTATGGATGCAGACTTGCAAGACCCACCAGAGTTAGTTCCTGATATGTTAAAGCTTTGGCATGAGGGCTTCAAAATTGTCTATGCTCAGCGTATAGGCCGAAAAGATGAGTCTTGTTTTAAGCGTTTATCAGTTTATCTTTTTTATCGGATTCTTCGGCGTTTAGCAGATGTTGACATTCCCATTGATACTGGAGATTTCTGTTTGATGGATCGACAGGTGATTGAGGCTCTAAATGCAATGCCAGAGAGAAATAGGTATGTAAGAGGACTTCGTGCCTGGACCGGGTTTAAACAGACAGCAATCTCCTATGAGCGTGACGGTCGTCTTGCAGGCGAGTCAAAATATCCTTTCGCAAAACTTGTATCATTAGCCATTGATGGCATCGTTTCATTCTCGCGGGTTCCACTCCGATTAGCTACCTATCTAGGACTAATTACTGCTATCTTTGCGATCGTGATGATTGGACTAGTCATCTATTGGCGACTTACCGATCCAAATAGTCAATTTATAGGCTTTGCAATGATAACAGTCTCCGTCTTCTTTTTAGGGGCTGTACAACTTATCTGTATTGGCATATTAGGTGAGTACATTGGTCGTATATACGAAGAAGTCAAAAGACGACCTATATATACTCTCAAAGAAATAGGAGGATTAAGTAATAAGATCTTGCAGGATGCAAATACCCACAATCTTTAGTCCACTAACTAAATTTAGATCAACTATCACAACTAACCAGTCATGAGTGAATTTATATATATCGGAACAGAGTTAGAACTGTTTGCCAAGGCCAAAAACTGGAAAAAATACATTAAAGATTACTTAATAAAATATATTAAAGGGAACATTTTAGAAGTAGGAGCAGGAATCGGTAGCAACACAAATTTGCTTCATAATCCTCAATGCCTTCAATGGCTTTGTCTAGAGCCAGATTACAAATTATTTGCGGCTCTTCAAATCGCCATTAGCTCTCATTCAATACAAAATTGCCAAGCTCAAAATGGGACTATTGATTTACTTGAGGAGCAGCTATTTGATTCAATTTTATATCTTGATGTTCTAGAACATATTGATGATGACAAAAAAGAAATTAAGCAGGTTGTTCAACGACTGAATATTGGTGGATATTTGATTGTTTTATGCCCTGCCCATCAATGGTTGTTTTCTCCCTTTGATATTGCCGTTGGTCATTTTCGTCGTTACGACAAATCCTCATTAAAGGCAGTGATGCCCGATAATATTCAAATAATTAAACTTGTATATCTAGACTCTATAGGGCTTTTAGCAAATCTAGGCAATCGACATTTGCTAAAACAAAGTAAACCAAGCTCAAACCAAATTTTAATTTGGGATAAATTTATGGTTTCTCTATCTCGGCTAGTCGATCCTCTAATTAGCTATCGTGCTGGTAAGTCAGTCCTATTAATCGGCAAGAAATTTATATAAACTTATTTATATAAATTTACTTTTTCTTGCTACATAAAAACACATTTTTAGCAGTATCAGCCCTTCTTTTACGTGGCGTATGTTGGATTTTCCATAGGTGCGAGGGAAGTATCGGACTGGAATATCCATAATTTTTAATCCTAACTTGGCAGCCCCCAAGAGTAGATCAAAGTCTCCAAAAGGATCAAAGTCTCCAAAGAAGTGTCGATTTGCGGCTAACTTTTGATAGTTTTGGCGAGAGATTGCTTTTGTGCCACAAAGTGAGTCTTTTATTTGGGTATTGAGTAAGTACGATAGTATGAAAGCAAATATACGGTTGGCAATACGGTTTAGTAATGGCATGGCATCATGACTAAGTGGATAGATTAGCCGGCAGCCATTGGCAAATTCACAGGTCCCTGAATTGATAGCTTCAAAGAAATAGATTAAATCTCTAGGCTGAACCGTCAAATCTGCATCCAAAATTATTAACACCTCACCTGTGGCACTCTCAAATCCTTGCCATACAGCATTCTTTTTCCCTTCACCAGATTGTTTATGTGCTTTGATATTGAAGCGATCGCCATATTCTTGTTGAACACGTAAGATTTCTTCCCAAGTTCCATCAGTCGATCCTCCTTCAACAAAAATAATCTCTGTTTTAGTCCCCAGTTGAGGCATATTAGAAATGCAGGCTTCAATGTTTCCTGCTTCATTACGCGCGGGAACAATTACCGAACAACTGAGAGTAGATGAAATCTGAATAATTGGACGAGCAATAATGTATTCATTCAAACAAAATTCGTTAAGTACAGGGAGTGGAGCAAGTATATAGTTAACAAACCACGAAATTAATGGAATTTGTTTGGGTAGAAGTAAGCGTTTGCTATGGTAGACCACCTCAAACTGACAGAGATGTAGGAGATTGTCAACATCACTGTAGCTAAGCCAATTGAGTTGGGGTAAAGGGCTTCTTTGCCCAATTAAAGAAGCAAATTTTAGAATAATTTCCCAGCTTGGATTATGAAAAGTTATGATCAATCGGGTTGAAGGTTGACATGATTGATGTAAGTTTTTAAAGCTTTGAGTAATATCTGTCAGATAGCTGATCGTATTTGCCAACAAAATATAGTCAAACAAGGTATGTGATGGACGAAATGTCTCAGCATCTGAGACTATAAAATCTAAGTGTGAAAAGTGATTTTGAGCTTGCTCTACTGCTTGTGAATTTTGCTCAATTCCTAAGCCATAACTTGGCTTCAAAGAGTTAAGCAAGTAACCAAGATTGGATCCGATTTCTAAAATCTTTCTTTCTTCCTGAACAAAATTTTTATAGAAGTTCTCAATATCTTGGTAATAGTAGAGATTAAGAGAACGCCATTTTTGTAAATCATTATGGGAAGAAATATCCATCAGTTAATATACTCTTACAGTCAAAAAAGGCTATCTAGACATATGAAGTCAAGAAATGGTGGCGTGGGGCTTTGCCCCACACCACCATTTCTTGAATGAGAAGGGAGTATGATGTAGTTTCTCAACGCCAATATATACCAAAAAATCCCATATCAAAGAACATCGTCATTGAGATAAGCCCTGTCACATCTATATTTGCAACTATAAATGTTAGTGCTGGCACGATATAAGCATATCTTTTTAATACTTGATTGGAAAGTGTTGCTAAGGCGATTGTAAATATAGGGAACGTATAAAAAGCTAATCTAGGCAAAAATCCTAAAGTAGTCCAATGTTCTAATTCGGGAGTAATAAATATCTCTGTGGCAATTATCAATATGCAAAAGGGAACAAAAAAGTAAAGCAATAAACTTATATTCTCTTTGATTTCTTCATTTTTTTCTTTAAAAATAGATTGGATTAGCTGCCCTATATATACTAAGCCAGCCATAGTGCCAAACACCATGCCTCCATACACAAAAGTCACTAGACCTTTGCCAATAAATCTTAAAATTTTATTTAAGTCTAGATGAGTTAAAGCATCAATCCAGACATTTAAGCTAATATAAAGAACCCTAAGATTACCTTCTTGATTACCAACTGTGCCTAAAACATAGAGTAGAAAAACATTACGCCACAAAAATGCAACTAATATCTGCGAAATTAAAATACATGCAGCAGGGACATATCTTTTACGACTGCATAGTGCAGTAATACAAACGAGGGTAACTGGATAAATGTCATAAATAGCGGTTCCACTTAATATCAAAAAAACATAAAAAACTATTTCTCTACGATCAATATTGGATAGAATTATTTCTAAAGTTGCCCAAATCATAATTGCACACATGGCGTATGAAGCTACATATGGTCCAGGCTGCCCAACTAAATGAATAAATCCCCAACTTGATGCACAGCAGAGCATTGCGATCGCGGCAACTCTCTTGTCAAATTTAAACTGCAAACAGCTTTTATAAATAGCAGCACAAGCCCCAAGCCATAGCAATAAGTTAAGACTAAAACCAGCCCACCAACGATGACCAACGTAACCGATAAGTGAGCTTAAATAACTATAAAAAAACCTCCTTACATAGAAATTAGCTTCTGCATTGTTGAAATCGCGATCGGTGAGAATTTTCTCAATATCCATATAAGTAAACATGTCACAAGATGTGACAATGTCCCGATCTTCATAACCACACTCAAAAGTTTTATAATTGTCAGCCGCCGCTGAATAGGCAGAAGTTAGTCCATCTCTAACTCTAAACACATAACTATAAGGGGAATTTAAAGATGTATGAGCAAATGCATTTTGTAGTAAAATCAAACAAGTGATTACAAATAATAATAATCTTTGCTGTTTGATAAAATAATTGCCTAATTTATAAAAAATTAAGCAAATCATAATCAAATAAGTGATCCAACTTAATGGCTCAAGATTTCGAGAAATAACTAAGGGGAATCTTAGAGTTAAGCTAAATCCCAGCAATAAAAAAGCCCAAAAATATGGTCGTTCAAGTTGGCTTTTAAGTTGAGTTTTGCAAAAAAAGTACCAAATCGACAAATATATGAAAGTGGGTAATATATTCATTAGCCCAACTTTATTTGTCTCAAACCAAGACATCCAAATGCATTGAAATGTTGTAGCGACGATGATGATGCCAATATCTAGAGAGTTATGAAGACTATCAAGTTTAATAGATTGGGAATTCAACTTTTTAGAAAGATAGTTCATTATTTTTAATAGGTTATATTTACTTAACAATGATTGGATTAGCCAAAGCATACAAAATCGCCCTAATTCCAAATCCCATCACAAAACTACTTGCGCTGACTATACCGAATAATCGCCAAATTTCTTTTTGGGACAAGTCTATATATATAAGTTGCTTACCAACTAGAGTTATGGCTCCACAGATCAGCCCGATCGCAATGCTCGTCAGCCAGTTTAAAGAGACATGAGTTTGAGAGATTATCAACGAGATCGAAACTGCAAACGAGATCGTGATTACTGTCGCCACAATCTCTACTATAGATAGTTTCTTGTCTGGAGCGGACTCATAACCTACATCTTGAAAACCCAGCAAGTAAAGCGATAGACAAGCGATCGCACTAATCACGGTATGGGTAAGGCTAGATGATTGCCAATAAACGGTCGCAACTGAGGCGATCGCTGCTAACAGCCCCCCCAAGCTTTGAGGTATAGCAAATATTCCAGCCGCAGCTAGAGCAAACAATAGGACAGCGATTAGATAATTGTCATAACGTAATACGGTACATAGGTAACTACCTAGATATCCATAGGCGATCGCGATCGCGGTTAGAGAAATTAGCAAACGATATCCAATCTCAAGCCTACCGATTTTGAATGCCATAACATGCACCAGTTTTTAGTCTATGCGAACATGGAAATCGCGAAATTAACGCGGTATCAAAAAGTATAACAATCGTTAGTCCGCCTATAGCGTTAGATATTCTTGAAGTTGCGATCGCAAAGATTGATAACTTAAATCTTCAGCCTCTAAGAATGTTTCAATCGTTAACCCTAGCGATCGCTGATTGGGAACCGATATTTTAGGTTGTCCTGATGATTGCCACAGCACCCATCGACTGCCAAAGGGCAAGTAGGCAATGCTATCGTTGTGATGGGATAGCCATACCACTGGGATATCTGGCAAATCTTTGAGAATATCTGCGGAATTCGCGGAAATATTCACCGCCGCTAAGGTTTCTAATACGGCGCGATCGCTTTGGACAATACCTGTATCATTTGTCCAAAATCTTACACTTAGCTTGGATTTTTGCGCATAAAAATAGAGCGAAGCCGCCGCCACTACTGCTTCCTCAAAGGCTTCAGGCTCCCATCCGATAGAATTATCGAGGGCGATCGCTACTTCTTGACCGCCAATTGTAACTTCCAATTCCCTCACCCGCAATTCACCAAACTTAGCACTAGTCCGCCAATGGATTAATCTGGTTGGATCGCCCCAGCGATAGGGACGCAGGGTTTTAGTTAAACCTTCCGTTGCATTGCTGTAGTTATGCTCATCGCTATATTGGCGTGGACTCGTATCACTTCCTAATTGATCGACCAATGGACAGCGATCGAGTGGTAGCACCTTTGGATAAACGATCGCCTTCTGTCCTGATGCACAAGCACGACGACTGCGAAATAATCCCAAGGGACTGGAGGTCGCAATTTCGGTGGATCGGAATAAAAACACACCGCGCTTTGTAGTTTTTGCCTCATATGTCCAATGATATTCTTGCAGCGGCGCAATCAACTCAATCACCAAGTCTTGTTGCAAAATACTGGAGAGATTTTCTGGCAAAATATCCCGAACCTCCAGTAATCTCTTTTCAGTTCGCCCTGTATTTTGAATCGTCAAATTCACCCATAGATCGTCACCGACACTCACTGGATCGATTTGCGATCGCACCACCACCATTTCCGCAAGTAAGCGCTTTGGCATCACCGCCCCCACAATCAATAGTGCCAAACTCACGCCACTAATTACATATAGCCAACCTGCAAGGGTATTGGTCGCTGCCATAAAGAAGAATAGCGTCAAGGCAGTATACATTCCCCCAATAAATTCTGGTGTCGCAAATCGCGATTCTAACCATTTAAAAAAACGTTTAATCTTAGAAACCTTTTTGGGGTTAGAACTACGCTGCTTGCGATCGCTTGAACTTTTTGACATATGGGTTTCTGACATATTTTAGTGCATTTTAAAGTGCGTCAAGTTGCTGTGGAATAAAAAAGCAAACCCCAAAAGACAAATCTACCGCTACGCTGTAGATTTGTCTTTTGGGGTTTGGATAGTCATAAGCGAGCTAATAAATTGCTTCCTTAGGTTTCACCAAATTAATCGCTCTCAAGCCCGAAATCACCCCTGTACCAATCACAGCACCAGATAGCCCCCGCATGGCATTCTCTACAGGAATGATTGGAATTAACATATTCCAAATTGGTTCTGGCCAATTGAATAGATAGTAAGTAAATGGAACTTGGCTAAGGTGAGCCAGACCACAAATTGTCCAAGTGCCGCAAAAGAGCCCGATCCCTACTTTCACAAAATTGCTGCTGCTTATTAGCCGCGCGAATAATGTACGAGTCGGCAACACAAATAGCAATAGGGCTGACCAATCGATAAAGGCTCCCGCCACAAAGGTATTTATAGGAATACCTTTGCGAACAACTGCAAGATAAGCATAAGCTGCAAGCTCGATCGCAAACAAAACCGTTAGCCCTAAATACCAATATTTGCGCTTTTGCCCAACTACCATCGATCCTGCCGCAAAGCTAGCGATCGCCGCACCCCAAATTGCGATCGCGGGAACTCCTGCGGTATAGGGTGCAAGAAATACGCCGATTAATGTGCCGATGCCACTAGCTAATGCACCTGCTAGGGGACCAAGTAACCAACCAAGCAGAGGATAAATACTTTGACTAAGGGGAATGCCTTTGCCTGAGCCAAGCACAATCGAAAAAGGAATAAATGCTAAAACGGTAGCAACGGCTGCGAGGACAATAATATAAGCGATCGGAGCGCCGTCGATTGCTGCACCGCCCATAGTTTTCACTTCTCGTTCTACGCCTTCGGGGGTTTGATTTTCGGTCATGGCGATTTCACTGCATGTCAACTACGAACTACGAATTAAGAATTATTTTTTTATAACTCGTAATTATCAAATCAATTTTACTACTTAGGTAAATAAGCGATCTCTTCGGCGATTTCAAAAAATTAAAAAAATCTGCAAGTTATTGACTTTAATTCTCAAATAAGAGTAAGCTAACTTTATTCACTATTGCAAGTATTAGTCATTAGTATATTGGCTATTTCCAAAAAATCAATGAAAAAAATTCCGTGTTTGCCCGTTAATCTTGCTGTAGTCGCTGGATTAATATCTTTGCTAGGCTTAACCGCTTGTACAGAAAACACCCCAAAGACTTCATCTCAGACTAAAACGGCTCAGACAACTCCTGCAAAGGAGGCAGCTCCAGAAACGAAACCTACTCCTACTGAAGTAGCTCAGGCTCCACTCAAAGAGGTTACGATCGCCTTTGCTACTCGCCGTGATACAAAAGATTTACAGAATAAAGTTGATAAAGTTACGGCGATTTTATCCAAAGAAATTGGTATGCCTGTGAAGGGAATCACTGCTGACGAAACAGCTTCGGTGGAAGCTCTAAAAGCAAATCGCGCCAATGTTGCTTTTCTTAGCGGTCGTGCTGCTCTTAAGGCGGAGCAACTATCGGGGGCAAAAATGTACTTAGCAGAAATCCGCACTGACTATTCGGGGGGCAAAACCTACAACTCGATCTTTGTTGTTCCTGTAGATAGTCCGTTAAAAACACTGGCATATCCTACCCAAACTCTAGAACACTTGCGCGGTAAGCGCATGGCATTTACCTCTCGTTCTTCTGGTTCTGGATTTATTTTTCCTGTCAGTGAATTGGTAGGACTTAAGTTCGTGGACGGGCCCGATCGCTTAGAACAGTTTTTTGGCAAGGTCACCTATGGGGATGGATATAGCAGCGCTTTGCAAGCATTATTGCGCGATCAAGCTGATGTAGCTGTGGTTTCCGAATATGCGCTGCTCCCACCTTGGATTACAGAAGAAGAAGGAAAAAAGTTGCGAGTACTGCACGCAGTTCCTAACGTACCAGCACATGGGATCGTCATTGATGATAGTGTGCCTGCGGATCTTCGCGAAAAATTGATTAATGCCTTTATGAAGATGAATGAATCTGAGAATAAAGATCTATTTCGCAGCCTTTACAACTCCACTGAGTTAGTCAAAGTCGATCACGAGCAACATTTGGCAACGATGCGGACTGCAATTCAACGGGCAGGACTGAAACTATAGTCTATTTAGTATATGAACCAAGAATTTTTGGTAAAAAGCTTGCAAAGCAGGCTTTTTACCAAAATTCATATATACCCTTTTGCTTCAAAAAGCTGTATCTTCAGAAAATTGGAACTTGAAAATTATGGAACTTAGATCGAAAAATAATACATCTGCGATCGCCTGTCACAATCTTTCCACGGCTTATCAGTCCACTTTAAAGCGTCCTATTTTAAATGGAATCGATCTGCAAATCAATCATGGGGAATTTGTGGCTCTACTAGGACTGAACGGGGCAGGAAAATCTACGCTTTTGCGATCGCTGGTGGGATTAGTTCCAGTCAGTCAAGGCGAAATTCAGATTTGTGGTACGACAGTCCAACCCAAACAAGTCGATGAAGTTCGTAAAAATGTCGGCTTTCTCTTTCAAGGCGGCGGCTTAGTCGATCAGCTTTCCTGTTTAGATAATGTTCTCTGTGGATGTCTTGGAGATCTGAATACATGGCAGAGTTTATGGGGATTTCCGCAACGCGATCGCCGAGTGGCTATGCAGTTATTGCAAAAAATGGGATTGCAAGAACAGATCTACCAAAAAGCTCGCCAACTAAGCGGCGGACAACGCCAACGAGTTGCGATCGCCCGTACCTTGATTCAGTCACCGCATATTTTGCTAGCCGATGAGCCGACTACTGGTTTGGATGTGTCGGGAGTTGAGCAAGTGATGAGCAGTTTACAAGAGATGAATCGCAAAGGATTGACAGTTGTGGTCGTACTGCACGATCTAGCCCTTGCCGCCAAGTATGCTCAGAGAGCGATCGTCCTTCAAGAAGGGCAGGTCTGGTATGATGGGGACTGTCAAAATATGGACAGACAATTTGCTAAGTTGCAAAATCTATCCCTAGTTCAGTCCGCTAGCGCTGCATAATGAAATTTCTCGATCAAGTTCGCCCTTACACTTCCAGCCGTTACAACATCTGGGCATTCAGAGTTTTAGTAATTATCGGTCTAGGTTGGGCTTATATTTGGTCATTACAAGGTTTAAAAGTCGATCCCAAGTTAATCCAAACTAGTCTGCCTTATATGGCGGATTTTTTGTCGCGACTATGGCCACCTGATTTGAGCATTTTAGATGTGGCGGTTAAGGCATTAATCGAGACTGTGCAAATGTCACTTTGGGGAACGACGATCGGGGCAATTCTCTCAATTCCGATCGCTCTATTGTCAGCTCAAAATCTTTCGCCATTGTGGTTACGTTGGATGGCAAATCTTCTCCAAAATGCAATCCGTTCAGTGCCATCAATTATTTTAGGATTGTTTTTTGTGGCAGCGACAGGCTTGGGCGCTCCTGCTGGAACTTTGGCTCTAGGAATTTATACGATTGGTTATCTCGCGAAGTTCTATCAAGAAGCGATCGAATCCGTAGATAAGCGATCGCTAGAATCTCTGCAAGTGAGCCGCGCCTCATGGTGGCAAATTGCTCAATATGGAATCATGCCTCAGGTTTTACCGCTTTGCCTCGGCTATACAATTTATATGTTTGAATACAATATTCGCGCTGCCTCAGTTTTAGGAGTAGTCGGTGCGGGGGGAATTGGGTTTGAGTTAGTTAGTTATATTCGTGGTTTTGAATATAACAAAGCGATGACGATGATGCTAGTTCTATTGGTAGTTGTGACTAGTATTGATGCGCTCAGCAGTCAATTGCGTAATAAGTTTAAATCAGATTAAAATCTAATTTTCTAGAAAGGCAAAGTTGGATAGAACATTCCATTTCTGCACGTCATGCGTCAATAGTGTCAGATTAGTCACTTCAAATTCAAAATTTATTTTGCGATCGCAAAATTGTGCCCAAGCCAGTTCAAAGTTGTCAGAATTCAAGTCTCGAAAAGCAACGGTCATATGTGGCACAAATGGTCTAGAAGCATAGGGATCGATAATGCCTAGAGCATTCGCTAAAGTTGTCGAGATATCTAAATATAGATCTGGCAAAACTGGATTGGGAACAACATCAAGATAAATGACGCGCGGTGGGAAAGCCGCAAATCCTGATAGGTTAATCGTAAAAGGCGATCGCGTTTTAGCAAATTTTTCTAATTCGATTTGTAGTGGCTCAATGCGATCGCTGGATATTTCAAAGGGAGGAATGAGCGTGATATGCGGTGGAGCTTTGAGTGTAGCTCTAGTGCTATAACGAGATTCAAAATCATATTGAATTTGCCTGACTTCAAGCTGAATAGAGTCAGGGGGCAATAATGCAATGAAAAGTCTTTGACTCATAGATCATTTTGGTATCAAGATTTAACATACAGTTTGATTGCTGATGCAATTTCTTTGAGCTTTGCACGATTGCCAATAATTCATGACTTTATCTAGCCGAATAGAGATTTTTAATTGAACCAAATTACAAAGCCAAACAAATTACTACCAAAGGCATTTACCATATCATTCCATACTAAAGCATTAGTAACAGTTCCTTTTTCGAGATAGGGAGTAGCGGCTGTACCCTGCACCCATGATATTAGGTCGAATGTGCTAGGCTCAGTGAAAATTCTGGCAAAATCAATACTTAACTTGTCATCGCGCCAAAATGGAATGTTCTTCTTGCCATCAAGAATTGAGTTGATTTCATCGAGAGATCTCAACCAAGATTTGACCATCTCCTCAGTAACAAGTACCGCAGGAATTACAGACTTTTGTTTGGGATTGGGAATCCACTCGCGATCGTTATCCGTCTCCGCCAAAATTGATTTCCATGACTCTCGGCTGAGACTAATCACCGATTTCATATGATTGAGAATCGTCGTCATTCGTTGAGGTTCTACCAAAGGAAACTTCGCAAGATGGATTGCCGAGACTAAATCGACTCCTTCAAAAAAGCTGTTGCTATAATCATCGGGAGATTTGCGACGACTTGTAATTAAAAACTTATGGGGCGTATCCACATTTTGAAAGAACATGTGAGCACAAGCTGCAAATAATTCACGGCTGTCATAGGCACGCAAAAATTCACCGATCGCACCTAATACATGGGTATATCCCTGTAACCACAATGTATCTCCGCGATCAAAAGCGATTAGAAATTGTTGTGCTTCTTTTTCGGTAACCCCTGCGCCAGTAATTGAATTAAAAATCTGCCACAACATTTCTTTGTCATAAGCCTTACCATTACCGTCAAAATCTAAACGAACCAAGCCCAACCGCAAGGCTAGTTTCAGATTTTGATCCTTGATTGGTTCGAGTGTAGTACGCACAGTAGCCAGATCGTCAATCCATACTTGAAAAACTTGCTGAAGTCCTTCATAGGTTATAGTTTGTGGTTTTGGATTTTTGGGAACTGGTAATCGAAAGAAAGGGATCGTTCCACTTAAAGGAGTTTGAATCATGCCGTAGCGATAGAGCGCCTGCATTAGTCGCTCTGTAGCACTCATAAATTGAATTACACCTAATCCAAAACGAGCTTTGTCATCTTTGTCATTAATTTTTAAATAATCAATGAAGACTTTTTCTCCTTCTGCAAGTTTTCCTGCGGTGAGATAAGGATCTGGTAATGGCGCGATCGCAGCATTACTCGGCTGCCACGCAATTACTGATAAACAGATCAGCCAAGTAAGCAGCATCGCAATCGCCACTCGCCCTATCCACTGCATTTTTTTTGTCATATCCAATTTTTAAGGCTAGGAAAAAATGATGTAAGCCAAGCTTACATCATTTTTTTCTATCCCTATAGGTATGTATATGTTCCCTAGTAAGAATTTACAAAAGTATTAGCAATAGGAACTAATATCTTCCCCACAGCGATCGACCAAAAAACAAAGCGCTCGAAAACGAAGAGAAACTAACTCTTCGTAGAGTGGATTGAATTTACATAGGGGAGGGATCTGGATGATCGCATGACCAAAGATCATAATGGTGCGCTCAAATGGACATTGTGAAGGAATTAACTTGGCAATGAGATGGGCAGTTTGTGATTTCAGAATTTCAAAGTTGTCGATTTTCAGACGTAAAGGTTTTAGTAGATCGAAGGTTGTTTTGGATTTAGGTCTGCCAATATATGAGGTTTCCCCGCCAAATCCATTGTTATTAATGCTTGACATGTTTACCAAACGCTCTCAGAACTGAGTATGTAAACTTAAAACAGTTACGTTACCAATCTTAACATAACTGTTTTAAATAGAGTTTAAATAATGCATTATTCATCCTTGTGTACTAGATAGCATACACAAAAAGAACGATAGTGCTTTTTCTATGACATTGATAAATTAGTTCCCACATATTTGTCTGTATAAGCGATCGCATTCAACACTTTTTATCGATTTAGTGTTAATTCTTTCTTATTTCCCAAAATCCCTTGAGGTCGCCATACCATCAACAAAATTAAGGTGACGCCGATCAGCATTAACTGAATTGCCTCAAACCTGCCGCCGTCAGCACGAATTTGTTCTGGGAGAAATCTTGGGATAGCATTATAAACTTGAAAAATTACAGCTCCGAGAATTACACCAAGATTATTGCCAGCACCGCCAATAGTAACAATTGTCCAAGCTTGAAAAGTAATCAAGGGAATGAAATTGTCAGGATAAACTGTGGTTAATTGCCAAGCGTAAAATGCTCCAGCCAAACCTCCGATTGCACCGCCAATCGCAAAAGCTTGAAGTTTATACCAAAATACATTTTTGCCAAGCGCCTTTGCCACTTCTTCATCTTCACGAATTGCCTTTAATACTCGCCCCCAAGGCGATCTCACTAGCCACTCTAAACGCCAGTAAACAACTGCAACGACCACAAGTAACAACGCGGCTAGAACAAAAGAATAATATTGTCGTGAAACGAGATTTACCAATGGGAGCGGAAAATCCTGTACACCTCTAGTGCCTTTAGTAAGCCATTCTTCATTATTCACGAATAGACGCACCATTTCGGATACGCCAATAGTAACGATCCCCAGATAGTCTTCACGCAATTTTAAGGCTGTGCTACCGATGATTATTCCAAGCAACCCTGCGATCGCTGCTGCAATGAGAAAAGCAAAGAACCAAGGCACACCATTAAGGCTGAGCAACACAGTTGTATATGCCCCAACCGTCATAAAAGCTACATGCCCAAAGTTAACTAGCCCTGCAAATCCCCACTGCAGATTTAGCCCGAGACTTAATAGGGCAAAGATTGCCGCGTTTATGAAAAGTGTAGAGATGTATTCGATCATATGTAAATTTACCCAACCATAAAAGTAGGTGATGCGAAGCTCCCTCTTTTTATAGGTTTGCTATAAATTGACTGCGCTAGAAATATAGTAAGTCTAGATTGGTAACCTCAAAACACCATATTAATGCTTTGCTTTGCGGGAGCCCAGAGATCGAGATCCTAATACGTCACGGATTTTAAAGTCATATTGAAAAGCTCTAACTTCAGAACAACTTGGGCAGACGTTTACTTTTTTAACTTCATTCATGTCCAAAATGGCATATGGCAGTTGTATAGTTTGCATCTATATTTAAATCTGGGTCTAGTAGTTTTAGCGTCCAATCTTGAATTTGCAAAGTCTCGCCCGTAGGCATCTCTAGCAATGAGGACACATCGACACGATCCAGAATATTTGTAATGCCTTGACCTGTTGCTTTACCATAAGCTTCCTTGAGAGTCCATGCTCGATAAAAAGCTAAATATTTGTCCTGAGCACTTAAGCTGCTAATAATTTTCTGCTCCGAAGGCAAGAAATAACGTTCAGCAATATTATCAACATCACATTTAGGATTGATATATTCAAGGTCAATTCCCACTTCGCGATCGCTACTGAGCAAGTAGATTGCCAAATTGTGAGAATGCGACAGATTAAAGTAAATACCTTTAAAATTTTGAATATAAGGCTTCCCGCGATCGCTATAGCTAAATTGGATTTCTTTTGGCTCACAGCCTAGATTCATCGCCAGAATCTCTCGTAAATTTCCCCTCGCAGCAATAAAGTTCTGATTTATATATTCCCTTTTGAGTCTTTCAGCACGCGATCGCTCATCGGCTGAAAGAAACTGCCATAAGCGATCGCATTCTGTTAGAGAGATGTCCAGCCTAGCTTGGTACAGTTGCAAGTTGGAAGGCATGATTAATACTTATTAAATGGCATGATCATGCCAAAATCTAATAAAATCTTTGAACTTTGAGATGGGATTGGAAAACTCTATGAATTTGCCCCTAGTAATTGGCGCATTAATAGTTTCTTTACTACTGCTATGGTGGTTACTGAGCGTTATTAAAGCTAGCTTCAAAACTGCTTTTTTAGTCGTTGCAGTAATTTTTACAATCCAAGTATTGACAGGTATTGGTCCACAACAAATTTTCGCGCAAGTCGGGCAATGGATGGGTGATTCGTGGGGGGGAATTGGTAAATGGCTACAAAATTGGGGCGACAAGGGTAAAGTTGAGCCAAACATTAAGAAGCAATCATTAATTTGGGCAATGCAAATTGCGATCGCTTTGACAAATCCATAAAACAAAAAGGGATGCTTTGCATCCCTTTTTGTTTGGACTAGCCCCCTGCGATCGCAGGAATGATGCTTACTTCATCACCATCATTGAGGGCAGTATTGGCGCCATCGAGAAAGCGGATATCTTCGCTATTGACATAAAAATTAACAAAGCGGCGAAGATTTCCCTTTTCATCACAGATACGGGCTTTGATGCCTGGGCAACTAGTTTCGAGAGAGTCAATAATTGCTTGAACGGAATCTCCAGTGCATTCGACAGTAGCTTGATTGTTGGTCAATTGTTGGAGTGGGGTGGGAATTAAAACTTTAACAGCCATATTTTTGGATCAATTCAGAGAACTTTAGACTTGGATTTTGCCCATTCATATAGAAGCGACGTAAAGCGCCGCCTATGTATTGCGCTAAGCTAAGATTCAAAATCTGTACCACCCGTTGCGCGGACGGTACAGATTTTGAATCTGGATTTTAATTGTGCCTAGCTACTTAATGAATGAATGAATTTGTATATATTTTAACGCGAGTGCGATTACCGCCTAACTTTACCTGCAAATCCCGAAGCTTTAAATAGCTTAAGCTCTAAAGGTTCGGGCTGTTCAGCAGGAATCGCTACCATAATTTGAAAGTCACTATTGCCTGCGGGAATCTCCTCAACTGCGCCCAGTCTAGCTCTTTCAGGCATAGCGTCATTTCCATTCGCATCATAGATTCGGCCAAAAATATCGGCATTGTAAACAACTTTGCCCGAAGGATTGGTTGCATTTCCCTTGATCATGTAGCACTTTGCCGACATCACACCTCCACCTAGCACCATGTTTTTGCCTGCATCGCCAGTACATGGCTCGTAAGTAAGATTCGTCAACTTTATTTGTACATTTGCCAAAGCTGGTGCGCTAAAGGCAAATGTACATATACATAGTAGGAGAGACAAGACAGTAGCCTTGCAAACCTGTAATAATTTTTTGATGTTTTCAGTCTTTGAGATCGCCATAAATAAACCTATTTTATAAACCCTTTGATAAAAAATTTTCAGAAAAAAGAATGGCTTCTTTAACGTGGTAAAATTCATCTTAGCTCTTGAAGGAGGTCTATTTTTAATGCCACTAAGTCTATTGATTGCAACGTTACCTGAAGCGTATAGAATTTTCGATCCACTGGTAAACGTTCTTCCCGTGATTCCTGTATTTTTCTTACTACTCGCCTTTGTATGGCAAGCCTCAGTTGGTTTCAAATAGGTTTCAATTTAAGTCTTGACTTAACAAAAAAACTTATAAAAAACTTTTAAGTACGTCCTGTACATTCACACTGATTCATTTATAAAAGAAAAACGATATAAAAGAATCGGGGTAGCGGCAACGTTACCCCGATTCTTTTATAATTGTGTGCCGTGAAGCGGCACACAATTATTGGCTAACAGTAGAATAAAGAATCAATTTTTTTTGTGGCGCGGATTCGCCCCACCACAAAAAAATTGGTTCTTTTAGGGGCAAGAAATATTATTTTTTAATGAGATATGGAAACCATCGGACGTTGGACGAACAAATTTTTGATGTTCAATTTGTTCTTAGTATTTTTCTTCTTTGCCTGGCTGCTAGTTGCCCTAGGTGGCGAAACCCTAAAAATAAATCTTGGGTTAGAGTTATGGCGACAACTATGGGAGCCATTGATTCAACCCGTGCTAGGTATTGTGATGGCTGGTGCGATCGCGAGTGGCATAGTCTCTAAGGTTAAACAAAAGCTAGCTAAACCATAAACAACGAAAAAGTCACCTTGCGCCTTCTTTGTTAGATATGCCTCACCCAGCCATTAATCGTGAAGCGACTATCTGCAAAATATTCCGTTGGGCAACTCACAGGCAAGACTTCATGCATACATCCGCTAGGGAAAAAGATAATTGTGTTATTAGTGGGCTGAATCACTTTGCGGGAGTCTGCAGCAACGTAATGACCATTTTCAATTTTACTGTCATAGATTACTAACTCGCCACCAGTGAAAGGTTTAGGCTCGCGATAGTAGTAATACACATAGGTAAGCACTCTTGTTGCACAGTCTGGACTGCCGTTATCATTATGAATTTTGTAATAATTGCCATGATTATGGGCAGTCATTTGCGACTCAATTTGCCCGATCGCAAAGTTCTTTATATGTAAGTGAGTGGTGATTTGCGGTGTAATTTTTCGTACTAGCTTAATCATAAGTTCTGAGAAATCAGGGAAATGCATCAGATAAAATGAGCGCCGGTAGTTAGGATCAGAGGCTGAGTTAGTGGTAGGGATAAACTCAGGTTGTTTCCTGATGCTATAGCGCAATAAATCATCTAGTTGATTTGGCGTAAGAAAATCATCAATTAGTGCATAGGGAGATGGAATGACATCGTTATCTGGTTGAATTTTTAAGAGAATTGACTCGCCAGTTGTGGATGGTTTTGGATCTTGAATTTCAGGAAGATATGCTGGTATTTGAGCAGAACTATTATTAGTATTTAGCAATACGTTTGTTTTTTGTCTAATAGACCAAAAGCCTTTCCCAAGTTGACGATCAACTAAAATACATTCAAAGTTTCGCCAAGAAAATTTATAATCTTGAATTTGAGAAGCTACTTTTTTATTCAAACCTTCAAAGAAGCTATCATCAAGACTTAGTAAAGCCCTAAGTTCATCGGTTGAAATCCAAAAATCCGATTCAGCAATATGTTTTACATTGTCAAGCTTCTGAATTAAGTGCTCGACTTGATAATTGGGGTCTTCAGAAATTGTTTTGGGTTTCAGATGCTGAGCTTTCATAAATTTAACAACTATTCTTTACGATTGGAGCTATGCAAATATGGCTCAAACAACCTTATTTAGACCAGCTTGGCATTAATAAAATTGGTGGATCGTAATTTCCTGCTTGCATACTGTGACCAGTTAGTTTTGAGGTGAGCTGATCAGCGATCGCCCCAGAAATGTTGCCCGATCCAGCAATATCAAAAAAAGGCAAGGCAATACTAACACTAGTTTGACTCAGTAATTGATCTAAGAGCCTTTCAAAAGAAGCTGGAGACCTGCGAATTGGCAGTTCACTTTCTTGAGGCAACTTGAATTTTTTTCTGGACAAATCACGTAAATCTGCGATCGCTGCATCCAAAGTTCCTAAGGCATCAACCAATTTATTATCTTTAGCTTGTTGTCCTGTATAAATGCGTCCATCCGCTAGCTTGCGCACCACTTCTAGATCTAGTTTGCGCCCCTTCGATACATCGGTAATAAATTCTGTGTAGGTACTTTGCAATAGCTCTTGTAAGAGTTGACGTTCTGGATCGCCTAACTCACGAAATGGCGAAAAAATATCTTTGTAGGGTCCAGTTTTAATCGTTTGTGATTGGATACCCACCCGATCTAGTAATTCTTTTGCATTAAAGCCACTCAAAATTACGCCGATACTTCCTGTCAATGTGCCAGCATTAGCATAAATTTTCGTCGCTGAACTTGCTGCATAGTAGCCACCACTAGTTGCCTGATCGAGCATACTCACTACAACAGGCTTTTTCTCGCTCAAGTCCTTAACTGCTTCGTAAAGTTCTTTACTTGCGCCAACCGTTCCCCCAGGACTATTAATTGATAGCAAGACACCCTTTACAGAGTCTTCCTCGATCAGTTCGCGGAGGCGATCGCGGACTGCCATAGCTCCCGAAGAAGAAACTCGTGCTCCAGTAATTGGTCCGTCTAGCGAGATCAATTCAAGGCGATCACGATCGAGTACTTTCTTTAGATCCAAAGCCTCATCCATTTGGCGACGCTGAATGCCAAATGTGGCTGAAATAAAGCAAACGGCGACTAAAACGAGAGCAATGATGCGATTGAGTTGCATAGCAAATTTTTCTGGCGGCTGCTTTAGTTTAGTATAAAACCTAGAAAGGAAGGGCAGTGCGTCGCGTTGCTTCTCTTTTCTAGGTTAAAATCATCTTCTTGTAAGCTTTTTTCACAATCATGGCTAATAAAGCACTTAACAATACTTCAATTCAAGAATCCCCCAAAGACAAAGAAATAGTTCGCGATTATTTTAATTCCACAGGCTTCGATCGCTGGCGGAGGATTTATGGTGAAGGTGATGTCAACCGAGTGCAGCGCGATATTCGGACTGGACACCAGCAAACCGTCGATTATGTTTTAGATTGGTTTAAAAATGACAAAAATGCTCTGGGTCAAACAGTCTGTGATGCAGGTTGTGGTACTGGTAGTCTTAGCATTCCTCTCTCGGCACTAGGGGCAAAGGTTTACGCCAGTGATATTTCCGAAAAGATGGTAGGTGAAGGCAAAAGTCGAGCTGTCGATCCTGAGAACCCTATCTTTGCTGTCAAGGATTTATCTTCCTTGTCAGGCGAATATGATACTGTAATTTGTCTAGATGTATTGATTCACTATCCCGATCGCGAATCAGAAGCGATGATCGCGCATCTAGCCTCTCTTGCCAACTCTCGTTTGATTCTCAGCTTTGCTCCTAAAAACCCATACTATGTATTGATGAAGAAGGTTGGCGATATGGTTCCAGGACCCAGCAAAGCGACTCGAGCTTATTTGCACAAGGAGTCTGATGTGCGCCAAGTCCTGAAAAAGTTAGGCTTCACAATCAAGCGTAAAGAATTTACGGCTACCTCATTTTATTTCTCTCGGCTGTTTGAAGCTGTCCGCAATTAGAAGGAAAACACCACCGAGAGGCGGTGCTTTTCTTAAAAGAGTTAGCTAGTCCAAACCAAAACCCCAGAAGCGCCGCAACTCATCTTCTGGGTTTATGTCCTAAGCAAAACTTTCTTTGCTATACAACATTTTGAGCCAGATGTTCCATTGTTAACTTGTCAACCATTGCCATCACTACAATTAATGGAGCCTTAGTCTTCAGAAAATTTACTACAAGTTTTGAAGGCGCTTTGCTAATTGCAGAATGCTCTGGGCAGCTTACCTTTAGCAATTTAAAAGCCAAAAATCCAGAAAGGAATGGTGCAAAGAACCGCAATACCTTTCTGGATTTTCGACTGCAAGAATTCTTTACATTTTATATTTAGGCGATCGCATAGAAATAGCCGCAAAACCTGTTTGAATAGAAAATAGTGCTTTTACTTAAGTATGGTTAGCGCTACGCGCCTCCCCTACGCATCTTTAAAATGTTGTTGTTTTTTGTTTTTCATATTATTTAGTTTGTCCTATGGTCGCTTCCTCAACAGTTCGCATTAGTTCTCGCAAAAGTCAGCTAGCACTGGTACAAACCCATTGGATACAGGCTGAACTAAGCAAAGCACATCCTAATCTCCAGTTTGATGTCGTTACCATGAGCACACAGGGTGACAAGATTCTTGATGTTCCTCTTGCAAAAATCGGCGACAAGGGCTTATTTACCAAAGAATTAGAAGTTTCAATGCTGTCTAAGCAGTCAGATTTAGCAGTGCATAGCCTCAAAGATCTACCCACAAATCTGCCTGAAGGGCTAATGCTTGGTGCTGTAACTGAGCGCGAAAATCCTGCTGATGCTGTGGTTGTTCATGAAAAGCTAAAGGACAAAACCCTCGAAACTTTGCCATCAGGTACTGTCGTTGGTACGTCTTCACTACGTCGCTTAGCTCAGTTGCGTCATTACTATCCTCACCTTACTTTTAAGGATGTACGCGGGAATCTCAATACTCGGCTACAAAAGCTGGATTCTGGTGAATATGATGCGCTTATTCTTGCTGCCGCAGGATTGCAACGCTTAGGCATGGGCGATCGCATTCATGAGATAATCGATGCGGAGATTTCACTTCACGCAGTTGGGCAAGGGGCTTTAGGTATTGAATGTCGTGCTGAAGATCCAGAAATCCTAGCTTTATTTGCACCAATCAGCCACTATCCAACCACTCAACGCTGCCTCGCAGAGCGTTCATTCTTGCGAGAACTAGAAGGTGGTTGCCAAGTTCCCATCGGGGTGAATACTTCCATTAATGCTGACAAACTCACGTTAAAAGGAATTGTTGCTAGCCTTGATGGTAAAACTCTAATCAAAGGAGAGGTTACGGGTGATGTAACAAAGCCTGATGCGATCGGTTTAGAACTAGCCCATCAACTCAAGGATAAGGGCGCTCAAGATATTCTCAACAAGATTTTTGCAGAAGTTCGTTCTTAGAACCCCAAAAAAGCAAAGCGCCCGCTACGCGGGCGCTTTGCTTTTTTGGGCTTTATTCACTGGAAAGGGCTGAGTTCCTGCTTAAAGATGCTAGAAAAAGAGTAAAATCGTATCTCACTAAACCAATTTTTATAGTTTGCAGTGCCAACGGCGCGGCAAACTATAAAATTAATAATTAAGTTGATAGCGTTGTGCAGCCTGACTATTTAGAACGAATCCTCAAAGCTCGCGTGTACGATGTCGCGCAAGAGACACCATTAGAATTTGCCCCTAACCTATCGGCGCGATTGCATAATCGGTTGCTGTTAAAAAGAGAAGATATGCAATCAGTCTTCTCTTTTAAATTGCGAGGTGCTTATAACAAAATGGCACAATTATCTCCTGAATTGCTTGCTCAGGGTGTGATTGCAGCATCGGCGGGAAACCATGCTCAGGGAGTCGCCCTCAGCGCTCGCGAGTTAGGGACAAAGGCAATTATTGTCATGCCTGTGACTACGCCACTGGTGAAAGTGAACGCTGTGAAAATGCGTGGTGGTGAGGTGGTCTTGCATGGGGATACCTACGATGATGCATATGCCTATGCTAGGCAGTTGGAAGCAGAAAAGAATCTCACCTTTATCCATCCCTTTGACGATCCTGACGTGATTGCAGGACAGGGAACAATTGGCATGGAGATTTTGCGCCAATATCAGAAACCAATCCATGCAATTTTTATAGCGATCGGCGGAGGCGGACTAATTTCAGGTGTAGCAGCCTATGTAAAACGCTTGCGTCCCGAAATCAAAATAATTGGCGTAGAACCAGTTGATTCTGATGCAATGTCCCGATCGCTACAAGCTGGACATCGGGTGCGCCTCGATCAAGTTGGTCTATTTGCCGATGGTGTGGCGGTACGCGAAGTTGGGCAAGAGACTTTTCGCCTCTGTCAGCAATATGTCGATGAGATTTTGTTAGTCGATACTGATAATACTTGTGCAGCGATTAAGGATGTTTTTGAGGATACGCGCTCGATTTTAGAACCCGCTGGAGCTTTAGCGATCGCAGGGGCTAAGGCATATGTCGAACGTGAAGGCATCGCAGGACAGACTCTAGTTGCGATCGCCTGTGGCGCGAATATGAACTTCGATCGCCTACGATTTGTTGCTGAGCGTGCGGAACTAGGCGAACATCGCGAGGCGATTTTTGCGGTGACGATTCCCGAACATGCTGGCAGTTTGCGGAAGTTTTGCGAACTAATGGGCAAGCGAAACCTAACTGAGTTTAGTTATCGGATTGCCGATCAAGAAATTGCGCATATTTTTGTCGGTGTGCAGATTATTAATCGGGCTGATGCGGCAAATCTCGCAACCACTTTTGCTGAAAATGGATTTACTGCGATCGAGATTACTGATGATGAACTCACGAAGTTACATCTACGTCATATGGTCGGAGGGCGATCGCCTCTTGCTCATAATGAGCTTCTCTATCGTTTTGAGTTTCCTGAACGTCCAGGAGCGCTAATGAAGTTTGTTGGTTCGATGAGTCCCAATTGGAATATTAGTTTGTTCCATTACCGCAATAATGGCGCAGATTATGGAAGGATTGTTGTCGGTGTGCAAGTTCCTCCGTCGGAAATGGAAGATTGGCAAGCATTTCTCGATACTCTAGGTTATCGCTATTGGGATGAGAGCCAAAATCCAGTCTATAAGCTGTTTTTAGGTTGAGTTTTTTTAGCTTTTTTACACCTTCATAGAAAAGAGCGATCGCCGTCATCAGCTATAACCCGTTTAGCAGTAATAATCAAGCAGTTTCTATTTATACCAAAACACAAAATGGCTACGCCATTTTGTGTTTTTAAAACCATTACTGGGTTTGGTTTTTAATTTACAAAAGTGTCGTTACACTTTTGTAAATTAAAATTAGGTATTTTTTGCCTAATCGATCGCGCAGAGCAACGCATAATTAAAAAACAGATATATCCATCTCCCGTATAATTTCAATAAATCTTCAGTAACAAACTTAGGGACATAAAAAGTTTCATGGACGTAAAAGCAGCAGTCGCCTTCGCCGCAGGACAACCCCTTAAAATTGAGACAGTCCAACTAGATCCCCCAAGAGCTGGTGAAGTTCTGGTTGAAATCAAAGCAACAGGAGTTTGTCATACCGATTCATTCACTCTCTCAGGAGATGATCCAGAGGGGTTATTTCCCGCTATTCTTGGACATGAAGGCGCTGGTGTTGTCGTCGAGGTTGGCGCAGGGGTGACATCTCTCAAAGCAGGCGATCGCGTGATCCCACTCTACACTCCTGAATGTCGCAACTGTTCTTATTGCCTCAGTGGTAAAACTAACCTCTGTCAAGCAATCCGCGTTACCCAAGGTCAAGGCTTAATGCCTGATGGAACCAGTCGCTTTTCGATTAATGGCGAAAAAATTCATCACTATATGGGAACCTCAACCTTCTCAAATTACACAGTTCTTCCTGAAATTGCTCTAGCCAAAATCCGTGATGATGCCCCCTTCGAGAAGGTTTGCTACATCGGCTGCGGTGTCACAACTGGTATCGGCGCAGTGATTAATACTGCCAAAGTTGAATATGGCTCCAATGTAGTTGTATTTGGTTTAGGCGGCATCGGCTTAAACGTGATTCAAGCCTGTCGCATGGTCGGAGCAAACATGATCATCGGCGTAGACATCAATTCTAAAAAACGAACCCTCGCTGAAAAAATGGGGATGACGCATTTTGTGAATCCTCTCGAAGTTGAAGGCGATCTCGTTCCCTATCTTGTTGACTTAACCAAAGGTGGTGCAGATTATACCTTTGAATGTATTGGCAGAACCCAAACTATGCGTCAAGCACTCGAATGCTGTCACAAGGGATGGGGCGTAAGTGTCATCGTTGGCGTGGCTGGCGCGGGTCAAGAGATTAGCACAAGACCATTTCAACTAGTCACAGGTAGGGTGTGGAAAGGAACTGCCTTTGGTGGAGCAAAGGGGCGTACTGATGTACCGAAGATTGTTGATTGGTATATGGAAGGTAAAATCGATATCGATAGTTTAATTACAAATGTAATGCCGATTGAGGAGATCAATGAGGCATTCGCGATGATGCATAGAGGCGATGCAATTCGGACTGTGCTGACTTTTTAGATTTTTATTGTCCAGAAACAGATTAAAGGATTAGTTGTTTCATGTAATCATAAATGGATAAGGAAAATTGGGAAGTAATTGACAGCTCTTTATCCCCAAACTTAACCCCTAAGCAAATTTTGCTGCTGGAGTTTAGAATTAAATTCAGGAGGGCAGTTCATGAATTAATCCCATTCCAACATCCATCGATTTGAGCTATACCTGCGAACTTGCTCACTTTTGCCGATGTCATGAAATACGCCCATGCCAAGCCAAGAGACTTTCCTTCTAAATCAAACACTTCTATTTTTTGGCGATTATATAAATTCTCAGAAGCCGAGCGATCGCATTGATAATCTTCTAACTCATCTAGAGAGTCCAAAATACTTACATCAGGAAATGAGAGCAAATATCCATAAACTTGTCGATCTCCCATAGTCATTGCAGGATAGCCCATCGGCAGGGCAAATAATTCACCATAGGCGATAGCCTTTTGCATAGCGATCGTTCTACCATCACAATATTGAGAAAAATTGGCTTCGTTAGGCTTGAGAGTGCCATAGACAAAAACATTGAGAGGAATATCACTTTGCAATTTTGACATCATGATTACAAAAAGTTCAAATAGATCCTGCAATTAAGCGTTATAAAAAAGGTAGCACCTACAAAAGAATCACATGAGCAGTAGCATGCTCCAACTCACTTGATAGCAGCTTCAAGTTTGTGCTGATTCCAGAGCTTTTGATAAAGCTTTGACTCTGTGAGTAGATCAGCATGGGTTCCCACTTGAACTACCTTCCCTGCATCCATAAGAATAATGCGATCGCAAGTTGATGCTGCTGATAAGTTATGCGTAATAAACAACACAGTCTTATCGTGAGGAAGATTTCCCAAAATCCCAGTAGCAGTCTGATTGTCCACGCTAGAGAGAGCATCATCTAACACCAAAATTGGGGTGTCAACTAATAAGGCTCTGGCAAGAGCTGTACGCTGTCTTTGACCACCTGACAGAGTAATTCCTCTCTCACCGACTAGCGTGTCATATTGCTGCGGAAATTTGAGAATCTCTTGCTCTATTCGAGCTTGATTCGCGAAATTTTCCACTTCATGATCGTAGGCTTGAGGCTTGCCATAGCGAATATTGTCACGCATCGTCGCGCTGAATAAGAAACTATCCTGTGGCACGAAAGAGATAATCTCACGTAAATCCCCGATCCGCATTTTGGTAATATCTACACCATCAATGAAAATTTGATCTGATGGAACTTCCACTAAGCGCATCAAGGCACTTGCAAAAGTAGATTTGCCAGAACCCACAGTTCCTAAAATGGCAACTGTTTCTGATGGATAAATCGTAAAATTAACGTGGTTGAGAGCAAGCTGACTAGCGCCTTCATAACAGAAAGTGAGATCACGCGCTTCGATTTTGCCTGTAACTTGGTCTCTGGTAAGCGCGATCGCATCAGCCTTATCAACAATTGCTGGGGGCATATCGAGAATTCCCTGAATACGGCTAATGCTAACTAGTCCGCGTTGATAAGTAACCATCACAAAACCCAGAATCGCAGTGGGGAAAATTAATCTTTCCACATAAATGATCAGGGTCAGTAAATCTCCAATTTTAAAGGTCGTATTCGCTGGATTGGCTAGCTTCTCACCTCCAAACCAAATCAATACTAAAAAACTAATACTTGCAATTCCACCCAATAGTGGAAATAAAATATTACGACTACGTGCCATTCTCAGATTGGCGTCAAGTAAGCGATCGTTTAATTTCCCAAAAGCCCCTCGCTCATTCTCTTCCTGAGCATAGGTTTTGATCAGTGCCATGCCATTGAGGTCTTCTTGCAGGAGCGAACTTACATTGGATAGCTCTTCTTGAACTTCTAACTGTTCATCTCGCAACTGACCGCTAAATCTCTGCACAATCACCAACATGATCGGATAAACGGAAACCGATAACAAAGTCAGCATCGGATCGATCGCTACCATCGCGGGAAGCGTCAAGCTATACACAAATACTGAGTTGATAATGCTGAGCAGGGCAAATCCCATCAAGCGGCGGATATTCTCCACATCGCTAGTAACGATGCTAATTGTCTCGCCTGCAGAATTATTGGCAAAGTAACTCGGTGGTAATTTGAGCAAATGCTCAAAAATTTGTTGTTTGAGGCTGTACTCGATTTTGCGTCCGATTCCAAAAATCCAGACGCGGGAGGTCATACGAATGATCCACATCAGCGACGATAAGCCAATGATCAGCCACACATATTGCATTAGATCATGAAAATCACCTGATTCAATCTTGTTAAGATTGTCCACAGCAGATCTAATCAACCAAGGAATATATGTCCCAAGACAGTTTGCCGCTAGAAGGGCAATTGTGCCCACGGCTAGGTCACCCCAGTAAGGACGGAGATAGTTTTTGAGATTTTGAAATTGCGATCGCGCCATAATATATCCATACTACTTTATTTTGTTAAAAGCTTGCTTAGTAAGCCTTTGGTTCAAAATAAGTGATGTTAATTTAACTGGTTGATGCGATCCAAGAATAATTTTAATCTCAATTAAATGACGATCATGAGATTAATTAGTAAAGATGTTGATGCTAAACTCGAATTAATAAACTTTTCACCATGACGGTAAAGTGATGATCAACACAAGTATTGCTCAAGTATTTGAGCTAACACTGTCAGAAAAATTGCAGCTACTAGAAGACCTTTGGGATAGCATTGCTTTGAACCCAGAGCAAATACCTGTTCTTGAATGGCATATAGAAGAACTCGATGAAAGAAAATCTGCTTATTTGCAAAACCCAACTTCAGTTACTTCTTGGGATGTAGTCAAGAAAAAGATTCGTAAACGGCTAAACGATGACTAGCAATAATGTAGTTGTGTTGCTAAAAAAGGCAGAGGAGGATGTAGCTCAGGCTTATGCATGGTATGAGAAACAAGAAAGAGGCTTAGGTGAGGAATTTTTGCGCTGTGTTGACGCTGCAATTCAATTAATCGGTCGAAACCCAGAAATGTACTCTAAGGTTCATAAAGACTTCAGAAAATGTGTAGTTCGCAGATTCCCTTACATGATCTTCTACGAGTATTCACCTAACACTGTCACTATCTTTGCGATTTTTCACTGTTCACAGCATCCGCAAAAATGGCGCGGGCTGCTTGCTTAAAGCTAATTTGCTAGAACTATAAAAACTGACCGCATCAAGAACAATACAAACCACAAGATAAAATAGGGCTAGATCAAATCATGAAAAAACTCTATGCCCGTACCCGTAGAACAGTTACTTAACTCCGAAATCCTCAAACCAGCCCGTTATTTGGGCAACGAGTTTGGCGCAGTTCGCAAACCTTGGGACGATGCCCTCGTGCGTTGGTCGCTGACCTATCCTGAGATTTATGAGGTGGGCGCGTCCAACTTAGGGCATATCATCCTCTACAGCATTATTAATTCTAAGGATGGGCAGCTATGCGATCGCGCCTATTTACCCGCACCTGATTTATCTGCAAAACTACGCGAAACTAAAACTGATTTGTTTGCCGTTGAGTCAAAGCGATCGCTGCGGGAATTTGACATTTTGGGCTTTAGTCTCAGCTATGAGCTAGGTGCAACCAACGTTTTAGAAATGTTGGATCTAGCAAATATTCCGATGACATGGCACGAAAGGAGTGAGTTAAGTATTGCAGATTGTCCTTTAATCTTTGCAGGGGGACAAACCGCAACCTCTAATCCTGAGCCTTATGCTGACTTTTTTGATTTCTTTGCTCTCGGTGATGGAGAAGAATTATTACCTGAGATTGGCGAAGTTCTCAAAGATTCCAAGTTAGTAGGCAAAACCCGTCGTGAGACTTTGTTAGCGCTTGCCAATGAAGTCGATGGCGTATATGTACCTGAATTTTATGACATGGACATCAAGACTGGCGCGATCGCCCCGAATCGCAATGATGTCTCACCTCGCGCCCTGCGTCGGGTCGCCACACCGATGCCAGAGCATAGCATTGGTTTAGTTCCCTTAGTGGAAACCGTTCACGATCGCTTGACTATCGAAATTCGGCGCGGCTGCACTCGCGGCTGTCGTTTTTGCCAACCAGGGATGCTCACCCGTCCTGCCCGTGATGTCGATCCTGAGAAGGTTGTGGATACGATTGAGAAGGCGCTGCGGGAAACAGGCTATAACGAGTTCTCACTGCTGTCTCTTTCTTGTTCCGATTATTTGGCGCTGCCATCGGTGGGCGTACAGATTAAGAATCGCTTCAAAGATGAACATATAACTCTCTCATTGCCGAGCCAGAGAGTCGATCGCTTTGATGAGAATATCGCGCATAT
Source organism: Pseudanabaena sp. (assembly GCA_003249035.1). Taxonomy (GTDB): domain Bacteria; phylum Cyanobacteriota; class Cyanobacteriia; order Pseudanabaenales; family Pseudanabaenaceae; genus Pseudanabaena. The sequence continues at coordinate 34,958 of QBMK01000007.1, read as the reverse complement.
GTTACGCAGTGGTGATGGTCGTCAACAACAGGGGCTGACCTTTGCGCCTGAAGCAGGGACACAGCGTTTGCGCGATGTGATTAATAAAGGCTTGACCGATGAAGAACTATTGCAAGGGATTAAAACTGCCTATACTCAAGGTTGGGACAAGGTAAAGCTCTATTTCATGATTGGCTTGCCGACGGAAACTGATGAAGATGTAATTGGGATTGTCGATACGGTGGCATGGTTGCAGAATGAATGTTCTGAAAAGGGTCGCAAGAAACTATCGGTGAATATTACCATTTCTAATTTTACTCCCAAACCTCATACGCCTTTCCAGTGGCATACTGTGTCTAGTGGTGACTTTGTGCAGAAGCAGAAACTATTGCGCCAAGAGTTTCGCCGTTTATCTAATGTCAAAGTCAACTACACCGATGTTCGCATCAGTGCGATGGAAGATTTTGTCGGACGGGGCGATCGCCGTTTGGGTAAAGTCGTGTATCGGGCATGGCGACTGGGCGCGGGGATGGACTCATGGTTTGAGAATACGGAGAAAGCATTTGGGGCATGGACTCAGGCGATCGCAGAGGCTGATCTGGTATGGGATGCACCATCGCTAAAAATGCAAGACGATTTACCTTGGGATCACATTGACACAGGTATCGATAAACAATGGCTGATCGAAGATTGGAAAAGGGCGATCGCGGCTCAAATTGTGCCTGACTGTTCCTTTGGTGGCTGCTCTGCTTGTGGAGTCTGTGGGCCCGCCTTTGGACATAACATCGTGATTCCACCTCCCGAAATTCCGCCCATTTCCCTAGAGAAGCCGATTGTGCCACCCAGAGTGCAGCGTATTCGCTTGAAGTTTGGCAAACTCGGTGATATGAGTTTGATTTCCCATCTCGATTTGCATCGTTTCTTCCAACGCGCCGCCCGTCGTGCCGCGATACCTGTGGCGCATACTGAGGGCTTTAACCCTTTACCGCGTATTTCCATTGCGAAGGCTCTGCCTCTCGGTCAAACCAGCAATGCTGAATTTGTTGATTTTGAATTAACGGCGCATATTCCCATTGCCGAGTTTCAACAACGTTTTAGTGCGGAACTTGATGATGACTTACCAATTTATGCGATCGAAGAAGTGGAAGTACATTCACCATCCTTAGATTCTATGCTCGAAGTTGCGGAATATACGCTTACGCTTGCGTTTATCACTCCCAAAGATCGCAACGCGGCTGACATTATGGATTTGCTCGAAGGTGCAGGTTACTGTGTCCTCGCAGCAACTTCTATCCAAATGCCGAAAGTGTCAAAATCGGGACGCAATCAAATGCTGGAATTACGCGATCGCATTTTCGCAATCAATGTCACTAATCCCGATCCTGAATTTCCGAAAATTCATTTCATGGGTAGCTGCAAACCAGATAGCAATCTCAAGCCTGAATATGTTGTTTACATGATGAATAAGTATCTTGTGGAAGAGGATGAAGTGAAATTAGTTAAAGTCCATCGTGAATCAATGCGGTAAAGAATGTTGATATACTAAAATGCAGCTTTGTAGATTTAATGATCTATCTACTTAAATTTAGCGTTTCTTTACTATTTGGCTATAGCAAAGCAATTTATGGTAATCAATCATAGATTGCTCTGCCAGTCCAATCATTTAAGTTAATTAGCAAACAAATGACTCAGACTGAATTAAACTTGGAATTAACTCCTACTTTTAGCAGTAATTTTTTATATAAACATGCTGGCAGGATAATTCAGCGTTCAGACTTTGCAATTATTGAACTAGTAGCAAATTGCTGGGATGCAGGTGCAAGGAACGTAAAAATTCAATATCCTTCTCATGAAGATGATTTCCTTGTTATTGAAGATGATGGTATCGGAATGACAGAGGATGAATTTAAATTTAGATGGAATGATATTAATTATGAAAGACTAAAACATCAAGTAAGAGAAGTAGTAGTATCTGAGGATACACAAAGAAAAAGAACTGTTTTTGGTAAAAATGGGGTTGGAAGACACGCTGTATTTTGCTTTACCGACGAATATCATATTGAAACCAGCAATAGAAATTCTCCTTCACTAACAAAAGCACTTGTTACTATCTCAAAAACAGATACTTCTAGATCACCCTTTAATATTGAAATTGTTAGCCGTAATAAAGATACTACATGGCATGGAACAAAGATTTACGGTAAAGTTTCTAGGAATTTTACAGATTATAATACCGAAAAAATTATAGACTTAATAAGTTTAAAATTTATTGCCGATCCAGAATTTCAAATCATAGTTAATGGGAGAAAGGTTGCATTTGAAAATTTAGACTCAATTTCTGAACGTATCTTAGTAGAAGATGAAGAATTTCATGGAGCTTTATCTATAAGTAGAATCGATACTCAAACAGTTGGTAGAACCACACAACAAACAGGGATTGCTTGGTGGGTAAACAAAAGGCTCGTAGGTAAATCGAGTTGGGATGGTTATGAACATTCTATTTTAGATGGTAGAAGAGCATCAGCTAAACGATATTCTTATATAGTTCAAGCAGATTTTCTTGAGGATTTTATTCAGCAAGATTGGTCTGATTTCACTGATGATCAACAAGTTAATAAAGCTAAAAAAGTAGCTTATTCTGCAATCGAAAAAGACCTAAGTATACTGACCAAAGATGAAAAGAAAGAAAAAGTGAAAGCTGCACTATCTGCGAATAGTGGAAATGTTAGAAAATTACCTCCAATGTCAAAAATACAAATAGCTAAATTTGCAGAACAGGTATCGGATAAATGCCCTAGTGTTAAGCAAGGTGATTTGAATAGCTTGATAGAAATATTAGCTAATCTTGAGAAGACTAGAACTGGCTATTCTTTACTTGAAAAACTTGCAAAATGTTCGATTGATGATCTTAGTGATCTAGACGATATATTAGGTAAATGGTCGGTCTACGATGCTAAACAAGTATTGGATGAATTAAGATTTCGATTGCTTCTTATTGGAGAGTTAGAAAAATTGGTGGATGTCAAAACGACTGACGAATTGCACCAACTTCAACCTTTATTTCAGAAAGGATTATGGATGTTTGGTCCAAAATTTGAATCAATCGAATTTACATCTAATAGAAGTTTATTAAATGTGATTAAGAATCTGCTCGACAAAAAATACCAAAATGTTGGCTTAGTTAGTGAGCCACGACGCAGACCTGACTTTGTTGTCATCCCTTCTCAAAAATCTATAGAAGGATCATCTATAAGTCTTTATTGTAGAGATGCTTATAATAGCGACAATGACAATGAAGTTCAAGGATTAGAGGAAATAATTATTATTGAGTTAAAAAGAGGTGGTTTTGAAATATCAAAGCAAGAAAAAAGACAAGCAGAAGATTATGCAAAAGAGCTTTTAGATAGTGGCAAAGTAAGCGATTCAACCAAGATAATTTGTTATGTATTAGGTTCTAAAATTCGTAAGAATGAGCATCATTCATCTAAAGAGGGTAATATAACTATCTATCCAGAAACTTATCAAACTGTTTTGAGTAAAGCCCATGCAAGAACTTTTAGGTTGTATAAAAAACTTCAATCCTTTGAAGAAAACGAAAATAGCTTAGCTGATGAAAATAGTACTGACGCGGAACAACTATTAAGAGAATCAAACAATCTTTCTGAGAATTCTCTTTTAACAGAAGAAATGCAATGGCATACTGATTTAAGTAGTTAGAATTACTATGAGATGGACATGGCAAAAAAGTAACAAACAACCCCCTGATATTTCCTAGAAGCGGGGCAACTTAGTTGATTGTAGTGAGCTTTTTGATTGTGAAGTTGAGTTAGCTATCAAAACTATTGAAGATACTATTATGGGATATTGACAACTAGACAAGTTCTTGAATCCCGATCCTGAATTCCAAAAAATTCATTTTATGGGCAGTTAACCAGAAAGTAATCCTAAAACTGAGAGAATAGGTGTTTCGGGGAGGCGTTTTAGCATAAATAGCCGAAATGTTTGATGTGCAATAGTTTTAGTATCGGAGGTCTTTGATTTCTGATACACCAGTCATTGAAAGCATTGAGCCGTTTATTATGTTTGAACTCCCCGAAACACCTATAGAGCCTTGTTTTTTTTCAAATCTAAATTTTTCTCAGTCGGCGGAGATCGATTTTGGTGAGCAGTTCTTCCTTAATTCTTGCTAAGATCGAATCTTCATCTATTGTCTCTAAGATGCGTTTAACGACAGCTTTGGGCCCATCGGCTCCCCATGATGCACCGTTGGCGAGATATTCCTTAGTGACCATACCCAATGCATAGGTAGAAAATCCTGCAACACCAGCCTGGGCGATCGCTATCGACACATAACCACCAAGGGTTAAACCACCCGTTACTGGCGCAGCAATGCCCAGCAGACCTTTAAGGGAGCTTAATCCGAACGTAGCAAGAAATTCACTAGCACTAATGCCACCCATACCGATCGCAATTTTCTGCATTAGTGAAATTGCACCACGATTGCTCATATTTATGCCGTAAAGCCTCGAAAGAGCCACAATCATCGAGATATCGATGATTGCCGCACTAATGACATCAATTACAGTGAATGGATTAACAGCGATCGCTACGGCTTGAGTGATTACACAATTCCAGATGATGCGATTGGCTTGGCGATCTCGCACAAACATTTTGCGCTGCACTACGCGCTCCTGCACCATATCGGCAAACATCATTGTATTTAGAGCAATCAGAGATTTGCCTTCGCGATCGAGTACTTCCAAAATTTTCAATTTGAGATCCTCGATTTGAGGTTTGCCTGTGACTAGTTCGGCTTCAAAGGAGCCATCGGACTGACGGACTGCCTTTGCCACAAGGGGAGAAGCTGCCGTCATTACAATTTCATCTTCAGTTAATAGCTCACGCACCCGCTCATCTCGAATTTTGGCATAAATTGCCATGCGGTCTTCGGGTGGATATTGGTCAATTTTATTGAATACTAGCAAAATTGGTTTACTCGCACCTCTCAACTCTGATAGTGCATCATATTCAACCTTGGTAATATCGCCAGCGACGATAAATAAAATTAAATCCGCCTGTTGCGCAATGCGTTTGGCTAGTTCGGCTCGACCTTCGCCATCAACTTCATCAATCCCAGGAGTATCGATTAATTCGATCCTTGCCTCACCTCTTCCCTGAAATGATGCTTTAAGAATTGTGCGATCGCCATTGGTTTGCATTGCCTCGCGCGATATTTGCCATTCTGCGGCTTGACGACTGGTAGTTACGCCATGCAAGGGGCCAGTTTCAAATACTTGACCACCCATCAGTGCGTTTAGTACTGACGATTTGCCGCGTCCCACCATTCCAAATACCGCTATTTGCAAAACTTGCCGCTCTAACTTATCCAGCATTTGCTGAAGCTCTTCTAGAGGTTCCTCTAGTCCGCGACGCTCTCGTTCTGACAAGTCTAGATTTGCGACAATATCTCGTAATGTTCGCTGCGCTTGGCGATAATTTAGCTCCTCAAAAATCTCATCAAAGCTGAGAAAGTTTTCATCTTGTGGCATAACATCGCTAGGCATAACTATTTATAAGGATTCACAGGAATCAGCAGGAACTATTTAGTAGGAACTATACTTATAATATTCGAGTCTTAAAGGGTAACAATATTAATCACAAACTAGCCTGAATCTGGTATTAAAAGGTTGCCTTTTTGGGCGAGATATTGTTAAATTTGCCAGAAACTTATTTTTGGGCAATAATTACCTTTTACATTTAGCGTTTCAAGGCTCATTGACTCAGTTGCTTTGTATCTCAAATCTCAAATAAACCTCATAAATAGTATTGTAGCTAGGAGAAATATGTCCGTATTTAAGTCGTTGGTTAGTCTAGCAGCCACCGCAGGTGTCGCAGGAGCGATCGTTGTTAGCCCCATATTTACTCTCAAAGCTGAAGCCCTTACCGAAGCTCAAGTTTTGGAGAGATTGGCTAGTATTCCTATCTTCACGATTACTGATGATAAAGGCTCACCTCTTTTAGGTGCAGTTCCTCCGCAGCCCAATGCCAAGGCAGATGACAGCCAGCTTTTGTTTTTCTTCCTTGGCCCTGACGAAGCCCAAACGATGCTTAGTCAAGTTCAAAAGTCGAGTCCTGAAGTTGGCAAAAAGGCTCAAATCATCGTGCGATCGATGAATGATGCCTATAAAGTGATTCGTGAAAACAAAGATAAAAAGGTTGTCTTTCAATTTATCCCTACGAAGGCTAGTGTTGACTCAGCGCGGACAATCTTGACCGCTCAAGGTATTGCGGCTGACAAGATTCCAAATGTGCCTGTTTTCTTTGCGATCGGCGGACAAGGTAACAACCAAGGTTTACTAACCATGAGCATCGATCAGCAAAATGGTAAGAAAGAACAAGTTGTACCTTTCTTCCTTGATAAAACCGATCTGCAAAATATGCTCGATCGCGCTGGCAAGGAGCAACCAGATATTGCCAAGTCGACTAAAATCCAAGTTACCTCATTGTTCCAAGTCCTAGACTCAATGATAACCAAGGATAATAAACCCAATCCCGAAGTTGAACGATTCCAGTTTGTTCCATCGCGTACTTCCTTTGAGTACATCCTCAAGAACAATAAGCAATCTACTACACCTCAACTAGCTCCACAGGCTGCACCTAAAAAGTAAAAAAATGGGCGCATTGCGCCCATTTTTTCAATAAGCCCGATCAGATTGTCAGGGTAAGCAACTTTTAAACAAGCTACTCCCGTCCCAGTCTAAAAATAGACAGTAAAACCCAAGGATTAGTGGTGCGGCGCTCCGCGCCGCACCACTAATCCTTGGATGAGGAGGGAGTAGTTGTTCCCTTTAATTATTTTTTTATGCAAGTTTTATATGTATGCCTATATTCAAGTCGCTGGTTAGTGTAGCAGCCACTGCAGGCATCGCTTTGGCGATCGCTGTTTGTCCAATATTCACTCTCAAGGCTAAAGCCCTAACCGAAGCTCAAGTTTGGGAAAGAGCCAGCGTTATTCGTATCTTTGCGATTACAGATGATAAGGGTACAGTTTTACCATGGGCATTACCACAGCAGCCAAATGCTAAGCCCGAGAAGAGTCAGCAGTTATGGAAGTTTTTCCTCGGGCCTGATGAAGCTCAGATTGCACTTAAAGATGCTCAGAAAAAATTGGGTCCTGAAATTGCGAAGAGACTTGTTGTTTCAGTAGACTCAATGGGTAATGTGCTAAAAACCATTAGCCAGCTCAAAGATAAGAATGTCATTCTTGAGTTTGTGCCTTCAAAAGCAAATTTGGAAGCCGCTAAGGCAATCTTAAGGGCAAAGGGATCCGCAACAGATCAAATCCCGCCCGCACCAGTTTTCTTTATAACTCTCGGTGAAAAAGAAGAACTAGCAACTGCGAGTATTGATAACAATCAGAATGGAAAGATTGATCCGGGTGAGTCTGAATCTTTACTATTTTTTATTGATAAGTCCGACCTCCAAGGCACTTTAGACGAACTAAATAAGCTGCAATCTTCGGATCCCAAAAATACTAAAATCCAAGTTACATCATTGTTCACTGTTTTTGAAAATATGATTTCAAAGGACAGCAAGTCAAATGATGTGTCTGAAATCATTAGATTTGTCCCATCTCGGATATCTCAAGAATACATTAACAAAGTTATTCAACAATCTTCTACTTCTACTCCACAGCCAGCCCCAACTAAAGCTCCACAACCAGCTCCACAACCAGCTTCAACTAAAGCTCCACAACCAGCTTCAACTAAAGCTCCAACTAAAGCTCCAACTAAAGCTCCGACTAAAGCTCCAACTAAAGCTCCACAGCCAAGTAAAGTTCAAAAGACGAACCCACCTAAACCCAATCCTAGGACAACTGATACTCCTAAAAAGTAAATAGCCAAGGAAAAGTATAAGGGGCGAGGAACGCCCCCATATACTCTTTCCTACCAATCCCAATCAGAACTTTGATCGTTTCGTCCGCGATTATTGCCATAACCAGTATCACGAGGATCGCGATCGCCATAATTACGGCTTGGATAATCCCGTGAACCATAATCACGATTATCGCGATCTTTGGGTGGTGCATAATCTCGACCAGAATCTCGCGGATTATCTCGGGGAGACTCACGAATATAGTCCCGATTATTTTGGCTTTCGCGATTTATGTCGCGGTTCATATAAGCCGAAGGAGCCGCAGGTTTAACGTCTGGTGCGCCACCAAAAGCAATTAAAAGCGGAAATCTTAGCAGATCTACGGCGATTAGTTCTTCAGACTCATCGATAACAATTAAAGGGCTTAATCCCTCTTTAACAAGGCGATCGCCTTTAGTTGCTAAAGGCTCAGGATCTTCAAATAGGGCAATCCCCTTATCGGAGCCAAAATGCTCTCTAGTCAAGCCTAAACAATCTTGAAAACCACGTCGCCATTCCCCAAGACGTTCGGGTGAGGTTGCTAGAACCAGTATCCGCAATTTTTCACCATAGACAGCTTTTAAGACTGATATGGCTGCCGATGTGACAAGAATATTTTGCAAGCGCGTTCCCATTGTGCGGATAGCGCCGCGTCCAGACTGCTCAAAAAACCACTTAGATACGCGATCGGCATGAACTTGCTCAAAAGTTCGTCTGAGTTTCCATGCTGGTCCATAGTAATCGGGCAAGGTGCGATAACGTTCTAAAAGCTGCTCAACACGTTGCTTATACTCAGCAAAGGTTTGTTCGGAAAGGCGTAATGGTTCAGATTCTTTTGCAGGTTGCTTTTCCTTAGGTGCTACTGTTTCGGCTACAGGCTGACTAGATGGGGCTACGAGATTTAGTTTTTCAGCATTAGCCACTAAGTCTTGCAAGCTACCTACGAGATAGTCCTTAAATCCTTGAACACGGATTGCTATATCTTGAGACGTCCCCGCATAGGTGCTAGTCATTTCTTTGTCAAGTCGCTCTTTTCGCTTCTCAAGAACTGCGATCGCAGCTTGTAGTTCTTGCTTTTGATATTCGAGTCGAGCGACATCAGCTTGAGCTAAGCGAATAATTCCAGCCTGTAAATCATCTAACTGGTCTTGTAAAATTTTAGATTTGATCGTTTTGAGGCTATCTAACTCTGCCTTCAGATCGGACTCTTCTTGCTTTAATTCATTAATGGTTGTTAATATTTCTGAGTTGTCGAAGCTATTTTGAACTGTTGGCTCTAGTTCAGCTTCAGCGCTAGTTTCTGGACTAAATATCTCTATTTCTTTACCTTTATCTTCATTGGCAAAGTCACCCATGTCAGCGGTTGGTTGTTCAGGCTTATGGTCAGCTATCGGCTGTTCTATCTCGATATTTTGATTTACTGACTCATCAACAGCTTCATTTACTTCACTGATGGATTCATTTGTGACTTTTGCGATCGCTTCAGAGAATTCTCCTTGGTTAGATGGCTCTAAATTTTCTTCTACAGGCAATTGATCGGACTCCATAAAGTTCTCATTAAGTTGGGCTTACTTATTTTATACCAATTTTGATGAAAGTCAGCCGTTGGCTGACAACGCTAACTCAAGGATTAAATGTAAGGATTAAATGTAACGTCTAAATAATCTCATCCCTTCTTCGATAAACTATTTCCTCATTTGAAAACCGCTATAATATCGCCTACGCTTGGGAAAATTGTCGAGAACATGGAACTATTTGATTTAACAAACATTAATCGCGATCGCTATGTTAGCGTTTTAGTTGATTGCATTGGGATTGACGATTTGCTGACCTATCTCATCCCTGAAGATGTTGATATTCAAATCGGTGATATTCTGAGTGTTCCTTTGGGTAATCGGCATGTGGGGGCGATTGCATTACAAATTTCTGATAATTCTCAAATTACTGATACCGAAACAGAAATTAAATCAGTGAGTGCTGTTGTTAGTTCAGGCATTTTTCCAAGAACCTATTGGGAGATGCTGACACGCACTGCTGATTATTATCGGACACCTTTGATTCAGACTGTAAAAACGGCTCTACCACCTAAGTTGCTAGACCAATCGCATTATCGAATTAAATTAAAGCCAGAGAATCTAGTTCCCCCATTAGCGAAACTAGATTCTTGGAAATTGCCAAAAGCTGCACAAATGGTTTGGAATTTTTTGCAAGATCATAAGAATAATCCTAAGGGAATTAGCCGCCGTTACATTTATCAAAAGCTTGGTAGATATACGAGTTCAGGATTAAAGGAGTTACAGAAACTAGAATGGATAGAAACGACTTTAGAACTGCCGCATCGACCGCAGCCAAAATATGAAGATATTGTAATCTTACTTAAAGCTGCTGATGATGAGCTAACAGAAAGACAAGCTGAAATCCTCACAATTTTGCAACATCAGAGTGGTGAATGCTTAAAAACGCAGTTATATAAACTTGCCAAGACGTCATCGACAACTGTGCAAAATTTGGCGAATAAAGGATACTTGGCAATATCTAAGCAGGAATCTCTACGCTTAGGTGGAAAAAGCCATACAGTCAAACGCGATCGCCCTAAAGATCTCACACCCGATCAAGATGTAGCTTTGCAACAAATTTTAAATGCGATCTCCGATCGCACCGCACCGCATTTTCTCCTGCATGGAGTCACTGGATCAGGTAAAACAGAAGTATATCTGCAAGCGATCGCCCCAGTCCTCGCAGCAGGAAAATCGGCGCTAGTTCTCGTTCCTGAAATTGGCTTAACTCCACAGCTTACCGATCGCTTTCGAGCGAGATTTGGTGATGCGAAGGTAAATGTTTATCATAGTCAACTATCTGAAGGAGAGCGCTTTGATACATGGCGATTGATGCTCACTGGTGAAGCTCAAATTGTAATCGGTACGAGATCTGCAGTGTTTGCGCCCCTCTCAAATTTGGGCTTAATCGTCATGGATGAGGAGCATGACAATAGCTTCAAGCAGGATCAGCCCCAGCCCTGCTACCATGCGCGGACAATCACAGAATGGCGATCGCAGTTAGAGAATATCCCCCTTGTTCTCGGTTCAGCAACTCCTTCGGCAGAAGTAATCTATGCTCATCAAGAAGGGAAGTCTATCTATCTAGAACTTCCACAACGCATTGGCAATAAAGACATGCCACCGATTGAAGTTGTCGATATGCGCGATGAATTTAAGGCTGGCAATTATTCGATTTTAAGTCGCAAGTTGCAAGAAGCGATCGCGGAGATGCTGGAAGCAAAGCAGCAAGGGATTCTCTTCATCCATCGGCGTGGCTATAGCACTTTTGTATCCTGTCGATCCTGTGGCTATGTGGCGGAATGTCCTAACTGTGATGTTTCACTCTCCTATCACGATCCCATCTCACCCACTGCCCATCAACCAAAATCTGCTCATTTGCGATGCCATTACTGTAACTACACTCTAATTCAACCCAAAGCTTGCCCTGAATGCGGTTCACCCTATTTCAAGCATTTTGGCAGTGGAACTCAAAAAGTGGAACAGGAGCTAGCAAGATTATTCCCAAATATTCGCCTAATTCGATTTGACAGTGATACAACGCGCAATAAGGATCAGCATCGTCTATTAATCGATCAGTTTCGCGCTGGAGAAGCAGATTTATTAGTGGGAACACAAATGCTAACTAAGGGTTTAGATATTCCCCAAGTAACCTTAGTGGGCGTTGTTTCAGCCGATGGATTATTAAACTTCTCGGATTATCGCGCAGGAGAGAGAGCCGCGCAAACCCTGCTACAGGTGGCAGGTCGCGCAGGTCGTGGAGAAGAAGATGGCAAAGTAATCATGCAAACCTATACGCCAGAACATCCAGCCATGCAAGCAGTGCAAACCTATCAACTGGAAGCATTCATGCAGACTGAGTTAGAAATGAGAGAGGCTTTGCGTTATCCACCAATGGGACAGATGGTGTTGATTCATCTTAGTAGTGAGAGTGACACTGCTGTTGAAAAAGCAGCTAATGAATTAGCGGAATATTTACGTCAATTAGAGAATGATTGGGATATTTTAGGAGCAACTCCCGCCACGATCGCGAAAGTTGCTAATCGTTATCGTTGGCAGATTTTACTCAAGTTTGCTCCTGATATTTTGCCCAATGTCCCAAGTTTAGAGGAGTTGCGAATGTTGGTTAATTCCAAGGCTATTAGAGTTTCGATCGATGTCGATCCCCTTACTATTTTGTAATCCTTACTGGGGCTGCTTTTGGATGTTGATTTAAATTAAACCGATCTGGTCATTTGCACCCGATAACGTTCTTTTTTAGTAATCATAATTTCGCCAATTGTTACTCGCCCTTTACCCCGAATCGCGATCAGGTCACCTGCTTTGAGTTGATAATTGGGCTGGGATATGGTCTTCCAATTGACGCGCACATCTTCGCCATTGATCAAATCCACCATTTTGCTGCGCGACATTCCGAAACCAAAAGAGGCGATCGCATCTAGTCTCAATGAAGCCTCAGTAGAAGTGAGTTCTTTCGTTACTGGTATACGGATTTTGAGTTCTTCCCAAGCGATCTCATTTACTTTGACGGGAACTGTCCTTACTTGCGTAAAATGGATTTGTAAATACTCCATCAACTCAGGCACAATAATTGCCTGTGAGCCTTTCTCACCCAAGACATTCACATCGCCGACCTTTTGGCGCTCGATGCCACATCCCAGCAAAGCACCCAAAAAATCGCGATGGGTAGCAGTGTCGAACAAAAAATTACCAGAGATCGAGATCGGTGTGAGACTGACCATTGATATGTCAAGTGGCAACTCACTACGAGAGATCGCTAATCTTTGACGCTCAGCTTGCTCATAACCGCCCCATGCTAAGCATTGGACCTCGGTCATTTTGCCAAATACCCGCAATCCCTCAGCAACTTCGGGTGGCGACAAAAAATCACTGCATACAACTTCCCAAGTCTGGATAGCGCGATCGCCTAAATCCAATAATCGGCTAATGGTATCTCTATTTTCAACATGATTAAGGAGGTCACGGGGTAGCATTAGATCTCGTCAAATTCCTCATCGGGAATGCGTTGTTTGGACTTATCTGGAATTTTGGTTTCGCCCCAAGCTTCACGAATTTGTTGTTGGGTTTCGTTACGAAAATTAGGTTTATTAGAGTCTAGGTAGTCATCCTCAAAATCATCATAATCGTCATCGTAATTATCGATTGGTGGTGGCGGTGCGATTGGGCGAGATGGCTCAGGACGAGATTCGGCTCTAGCTTGACGACGTTGGGGTGGGTTAGCTGGGACGCGCTCCTCTGCCCAATTGTCTCCATCATCCCAAGATTGCTCTTGGCGATAGACAGGTCGTTGCTGCTGTGGTGGTGGAGAATAGGTGTTTCTTGTGCCTGACGAAAGGGCATTATCACGCATTGCTGTAGATGGCGGCATGTAGTCATCCTCGAAGTCGTCTTCCCAAGGAGCTTTGCCTAGACCGAGGCGCTCTAATAGTCCTTTACTAAGTTGGGTCATGCGATCTTCCATGCCTTCAGTGACGATAATGCGATCGCGACCAACGGCGATAATCTCATTCACATCCAGCTCATAGGTGCTGATCAAGCTAGCAGGAATAATCGGATTACCGATCGAGGCAACGATTAAAAACAGTAGCCCCCCTGTCTCAGGATCAAATTTAAAGTCTCTCACTTTACCCAGTAATTCGCCAGACTCAGTGACCACCTCGTTATTAATCAGGGTAGTGTAGCGCTCAGTAACTAAAATATCTTCGAGGATAGACTCGTCATCGACTAAAATCGCATCTGGTCCCAGTAGATCGATGTTATCTAGGGACATGAAGAATGTGTCACCAATGCCAATCGGTGTCCCAGGGACAAAGCGCTCGGCTACGGTCATGCCTACAACCCGCCTCTGATCGACATCTAGCCAGATTTGGGTGACAATGCCAAGCCGCACGGCTGAACGCTTGCTAAAGACTTGCAAACCCAAAACGGCGGCACGTTGACGAAGATTTTCCGATTGCATCATGGCGGTGGCGTGACTCTAAAGATTCCCAAATAATCCCCAAGGTGTGGGGCATGAACTAAGCAGGAGTGCAGATAACTAGACATGATTCTAGCAGACTAGATCCCCGTCAGGTATCTTAACGTTTGTTCGGTCGATGTCTAACTTAAATACCTTGCGTAAGGACAATTCATGAACTGCCCTTACGCTATGCTTTTACTGTATAATTACTGCGCGCATCTTTAATCCCCAAATCCATGACCCTTCGCATTTACAACACGCTCACTAGACGTAAAGAAGACTTTATTTCCCTCGAAAAGGGGAATGTAAAAATGTATGTCTGTGGTGTGACTGTCTATGACTATTGTCATTTGGGTCATGCTAGAGCTTATGTCGTATGGGATATGATTCGCAGATTTCTGGCAACAAAATATCAAGTCAAGTTTGTCCAGAATATTACCGATATTGACGATAAAATTCTCAAGCGGGCGCAGGAAAGAGAGACGACGATGCAGGCGATCGCAGATCGATACATTGCCACCTACGACGAGGACATGGCAAAGCTAAATATCGCTAAAGCCGATGATTATCCTCGTGCCACTGAGACAATTCCCGAAATTATTGAGCTGATTCAGCAATTGATCGATCGCGGTTATGCTTATCCTTCTGGAGGCGATGTCTATTACGCTGTTCAGAAATTCCCTAACTATGGCAAACTCTCAGGTCGCAAGCTAGAAGATATGCAAGCAGGTGCGAGCGGTCGCGTGGATGAACAGGAAGAACAGAAGCGTTATCCCTTTGACTTTGCATTATGGAAATCCGCAAAACCCACTGAACCTTTTTGGGAATCACCTTGGGGAAAGGGTCGCCCAGGATGGCATATAGAATGCTCGGCAATGGTGCGATCGCGTTTAGGGGAAACCATTGATATTCATGCTGGTGGTGCAGATTTGCAATTTCCTCACCATGAGAATGAAATTGCGCAGTCAGAAGCTGCCTATGCGAAGCCGCTAGCAAAATACTGGATGCATAACGGTTTTGTGAATATTGATGGCGAGAAAATGTCCAAATCACTGAATAATTTTAAGACTATTCGCGATTTGTTTGTGCTTTTCGATCCGATGGCAATTCGTCTATTCATTTTGCAAGCTCAATATCGCCAACCCATAGACTTTACTGAGGATGCGATTAATGCTGCCACAAAAGGATGGGAGACGATTCGCGACGGAATGTTATTTGCCGCAGATTTTAGAGCCAAGTTAGGTTGGCAAAATATCGAAATCCCATTTCGGGATGATGTTGTAGAAGCGATCGCTTGTTTTGAAGAAGCAATGGACGATGATTTTAATACTTCCGTGGCGATGTCTTATGTATTTGAGCTAGCCAAGAAATTGCGCTCTGAACGTAATTCTCTATCCCATGCAGGTAAAACTGTCGCGAGTGCTGAAGTCTTATTTCATGATTGGCAAGTACTTAGCTATATGACTAGTATTTTGGGATTTGTTGCTGATGTTAGCGCTCGCCAAGTTAAGGAAGATGGCATTAATGAAACAGAAATTGAATCTCTAATTCAGCAAAGAATTGAGGCAAAGAAGTCAAAAAATTATCAAGAAGGCGATCGCATTCGGGATGAGCTAAAAGCTGTGGGCATTACCTTGGTCGATCAAAAAGATGGGACAACACGATGGATCAGGTCATAAACCCCTAGGTGCTGCCCATACTAAAGTTTTAGATGAGAGCTTACTCCATACCTCTTGGCAGCTTTTACCATTTTGAGATACAGTCCGCTATCCTCAGTAAGTTGAATTATTTCTTCTGGTTTTGAGATTTGCTTATCTAGTCTCTTCATAATTTTTAAGGCTACCGATCGGGCTAATAAAGGAGGAACTGAATTTCCAATTTGTCTAAATCCATGCCATTTAGTACTATGAAACCGAAACCAATCGGGATACGAATGTAATCTAGCCGCTTCACGGACAGTAATGCAACGGGGAGAGTAGGGATGGATGGGGCGTGGAGCCGTAAATGCGCCTCGACTGCTAGGAGTTCCAGCCCTTAAGGTATTACAAATTCCATCAAGATCGAGTTTTAAAAAATGGCTAATTTTTTCAAGTTCTCCATTAGCAGTTTTGTGAAATCTCTCAATGGAAGCTGGACTATGCACCGAGCGAATACTAGAAGTTAATATATTGCGATCGCATTCACGAGGATAGGACAAATCTGCAAAATCCGATCGCAAACCACGTAAATATTCACTGTAGTTGCTTTTTGGTTCAGGGAAATCCACCACACACCAGTCACGCTTCATCAGTTCAGGATATTGGGAAATATCAGGCAAATCAGCGATCGCATCCCTTACTGTTGGGCTGTCAGGTAAAATGACAAGCTCTTTAGAGAAATGCTTGGCTTTAGCAGGTTTAGTAATTGGTGATGGGTAATTGGGAAGAGTGAGGTCTTGTCGACAACCAATTAAAAAGAGACGCTCGCGGTTTTGGGGAACACCAAAATGAGAAGAGTTGAGAACTTGATAAGGTTTGAGGATTTTATAGCCTTTTTGCTCGAAACTCTCAATCACCTGCCCGACAAACTGTTGTTGATCGCCGATGGTTAATCCTTTCACATTTTCCATTACAAAATATTTGGGATTGAGTTCAATAACTAAGCGCCTAAAATGCGATATCAGCTCATTACGCGGATCGTCAAGGGCACGTTTCCCCATGAGCGAAAACCCTTGACATGGAGGGCCCCCGAAAACAACATCAATTTCGCGATCGCCGATTTGTGACTTACGCCGAATATCTTCGCCAGATATCCCCGTGACACTAGCGCAGATCACAGTCCACATTGGGAAGTTGTATTCATGGGTAGCACAATGAATGGGATCGATCTCTACAGAAGCTATTACATCAAAACCAGCTTGCTCAAAGCCCAATGTCATACCGCCCGCACCCGCAAATAAATCTACAGCGATCGGTCGTTGATTTCCCATAATCTACATAGCATCTATAAAATATAACCACTGATACTTTATCGTAGATCTTGATGATATGGAAGTTTCGAGCTTGCTCTTCCATTTGAATTTTCTATACTAATTCTCGGCATTAGAGCTTCTTAAGCTCAGTACCACACACTTTACAAAACTCTGCATCAGAGTCATGTAGCGATAATCCACAACCAGAACAGACACAATCTTTCGTCGTGTCATTCTCGCGATCGCTTTGGTTTGCAGTTTGAACTAATCGCTTAAATAAATCTCCTAACTGTACAGGAATCAGCGCAATGCCTGTGAAAACCATTAGCACCGTCGTCAGTTTACCTGCGTCAGATTTGGGCATAACATCACTGTAGCCAACAGTGGTCATCGTGAAAACAGAAAAATAGAAGGCATCAAGAAAGTTATGAAACTTAGGATTGCTAGCATGTTCGATTTGGTAGATCATTCCTGAGAAGACAAACACAATCGCAAATAATGTGAAGAGAATTCTAAATAAAATGGCAATATCTTCAGTCTTGTGAGCAAATAGCGATCTCGACTCCACTAAGCGAATCAGGCGCAAAACCCGAAACCAGCGTAGAAGCCGAATAAAAGTCACCCCGATCGCTCCTAAAAAGAATGGCAAAATTGCGACTAGATCGATAATTGCATAGAGACTAAATAGATGTTTGAGTTTCTCTTCTGCACAAATGAGCCGCAGAAAATATTCAAAGACAAATACATCAAGGATGATGTTATCTAGAAGATTTAGATGATCTCGAGTGGTCGCGGATATTTCAAAGGTTTGGGCAACAAAACTGACTGCGGAAGCAAGCACAAGGAATGCGATCGATATGTTGATGAGTTTGCCAATTGGGGTAGCAAGGTCATCAAGATAAAAATTGATCTTTTCGCTGATTTTCTGTCCTAACATAACGATCTTGCAATACCAATTTGCTACAACTGAAGAATTCGTAATTAAGTTGTACCATCTCTTTTTTCAATGGTTTGTCAGATTTGCAATAGACCTATTCTCTAAGTATGCCTTCAGGTTCTGAGATTTGATTTGTATTAAGGGTTTAAGCGATTTTAGCCGAAAAGGCTAAAAACATATCTTCTATGAAGGATTTAGGAATGATAATTTAATAAAACCCAAAATTGTTTCGGCGGGCTTCGCCCGCCGAAACAATTTTGGGTTTTATATGCACATGTTATTTAGTTTTCATTCCTCAGTGATATTAATCGCTATTTTCCAGCAGGTCTAATCTCTGGATATACCTCCTTTATGATAGGGATTGCGATATGATGCAGATATTGCTAAATCAAAACCAGACAATGAGAGACAGCTCATAGTGCTGTCTCTCATTGTCTGGTTTTGCCGACGATATACTCAAACATCTTCAGTCACAGATTAATTTTAGGAAGCCATGCTACTACAGGGACAAAAAATCACTCTCACCATCGACGATCTAGCTGATAGTGGCGATGGGGTGGGACGTTACGAAAATATTGCTATTTTCGTTCCCAATAGTGTGCCGGGCGATCGCATTACCGCAAAATTAGAATTTGTAAAAAAGAACTTTGCTCACGCAAGTATTGAGAAAATCCTCTCTCCATCAAGCGATCGCATTCGTCCTAGCTGCATTGTTGCCGATAAGTGTGGCGGTTGCCAATGGCAAGCTGTTAGCTATCCTGCTCAACTAAAAACAAAGCAGAACATAGTCCTTCAGGCATTACAGCGAATCGGAGGATTTAATCCCGAAATTCTTGAAGAACTAATTTCACCAATCTTGGGTGCGCCAGACAGCTTACATTACCGGAATAAAGTTACCTATCCGCTCGCAACTGGGAAAGATGGCAACCTGAAGGCTGGCTATTACCAAAAGGGAAGTCATAAAATTGTCAATCTCAATCAATGTCCAGCTCAAGATGAGCGACTCGATCCGATGCTTGCGGAACTCAAAATGGATATCCACAATCAATGTTGGGAAATCTATGATGAAAATACCCATACTGGTTTACTCCGACATTTAGGACTTCGCATTGGTCGATCTACAGGAGAGATTCTGATTACCTTAGTAACGAGAGATTGGGATGTTCCGGGCTTGGGAGCCTTTGCGAAAACTTGGCTAGAACGTTATGACAAAGTAGTTGGCGTAATTATCAATTACAATCCTGATAAAACTAACGCCATTTTTGGGAAAGAAAGTCGTTGCATTGCAGGAAAGGATTATCTACTAGAAAAATTTGCGGGTTTAACTTTCCGTTTACGAGGGGATACTTTCTTTCAAGTCTATACTGAGCAAGCAGAAAGGATGCTGAAGATTATTGAAGCGGAACTCAATCTAGAAGGAACAGAAATTCTTTTAGATGCCTATGCAGGAATTGGCACGATCGCATTACCTTTGGCTGAGCAAGTCAAACAGGCGATCGCGATTGAAATCCAGCCACAGGCAACTGCTCAAGGCAAGCTCAATGCCGAACTCAATGGTATTGACAATGTAGTTTTTCATACTGGCAAAGTTGAAGAATTAATTAGTACGCTCAATTTGCAACCTGACATCGTCGTCCTCGATCCGCCACGCAAAGGTTGTGAACCCGAAGTAATTAACTTTCTAAGAGAAAATCCTCCCGATCGCCTTGTCTATGTCAGTTGTAATCCCGCCACACAAGCAAGAGATCTAAAGCTGCTATGCGAAGGCGATCGCTATCAAATTACACGCATTCAACCCATTGATTTCTTCCCTCAAACTTCCCACGTCGAAGCGATCTCATTTCTAACTAAGTCATAAATTAGAAAGCCCTGCAAATTAGCGATCGCAGTTGCGTAATAAGGAGATCGCTACAATGTTATTTTAGGAAATCTGTCGTTATATTTGTTGTAATGTCTAAAAACTATAAAATCACCCTTCTTCCTGGGGATGGGATTGGTCCCGAAATTATGAAGGTGGCGGTAGCGGTACTTCAGGCGATCGCACCCAAATTTGGTATTACCTTTGCCTTCGAGACAGCGCTAGTTGGTGGTGCTGCGATCGATGCGACGGGACATCCTTTGCCTGAGGAAACTTTGGAACTTTGCAAAAATAGTGGTGCTGTCTTACTAGCTGCCGTGGGTGGCGAAAAGTGGGACACGATGCCGTCAAATTTGCGCCCTGAGCAAGCTTTGTTGGGCTTGCGTGGTGGCATGGGCTTATTTGCCAATTTACGCCCTGCTCAGATTTTGCCCCAATTAATTGATGCCTCAACTCTGAAGCGTGAAGTGGTTGAAGGTGTCGATATTTTGGTGGTACGAGAACTTACGGGTGGCATTTATTTTGGCAAACCCAAGGGGATCGTCGCCGATGAAAATGGTGTGCGTCGTGGCTTTAATACGATGGTTTATACTGAGCCTGAAATTGATCGCATTGCCAGAGTCGGATTTGAGGCTGCTCAAAAACGTCGCGGTTCTGTCTGTTCGGTAGATAAATCCAATGTTTTGGAAGTATCACAGCTATGGCGCGATCGTGTGACTAGTATTTCTAGCGAATATGCTGATGTGAAGTTGTCGCATATGTATGTGGACAATGCTGCAATGCAGCTTATTCGCAATCCCAAGCAGTTTGATGTGATTTTAACCAGCAACCTCTTTGGCGATATTCTCTCTGATGCGGCGGCGATGTTGACAGGTAGTATCGGTATGTTGCCATCAGCTAGCCTCGGTGAAGCAGGAAAACCTGGGGTATTTGAACCTGTGCATGGTTCGGCTCCTGATATTGCTGGCAAGGATTTGGCAAATCCTTTGGCGCAAGTCTTAAGTGCGGCGATGATGTTGCGCTATGCCTTTAATGAAGGGGAAGCTGCTGATGCGATCGAGTTGGCTGTAAATAAAGTTCTCGATTCTGGCAAACGTACGGGTGACATTATGGCTGATGGTTGCGGAAGAGTGGGATGCATAGCAATGGGAGAGGCTTTACTAGCTGCTCTCTAAAAACAGAAGTGGCGCAGCATTGCGCCACTTCTGTTTTACAGCAAGAATTCTCTCAAATTACATCTATGAAAATATTCTTATACCAAAGCACAAAATGGCTAAGCCATTTTTGTGCTTTGGTATAATGGCTTTAGCTATATTTAGAGGGCTGGATTGTATGTCCGTTCAGGTGCTGGGTAGCCACAGGAAGTTCCATCTTTATAGATGACTTCATTTTCCCAAGGTAAGCAGTACTTTCCTTTGACCATATCCTGCATGTAGGTATAAGGACAGTCTTGAGCACCGTCTTTGACAGCGACATAGCCGCGATGCCCGAATTGGTATATATTATTCTCTACACTCCAATATTTTCTGGCTTCTCTAACTAAGTCAGGACGAACTTCGGCGGTGATAATTTCATTAGGGCGATCGCTACCCATGACTAGTGGTTGACCATCGAAGTTGACAATCATCCCTTCTCCCATGGAGTCAAAACTACCATCGGAGCCACACATACAGACAGAGGCAGTCACCATGAGGTTGCAAAAAGCATTAGCTTGATTTGTGATTTGCCAAGAATGTCGAATTGGTGCGGTATAACCTGCCGTACGGATCATGATTTCGGCTCCTTTGTACGCGCATTCTCTAGCCATTTCTGGGAACATGCCATCGTGACATATAATCAGGGCGATCTTGCTTCCGTTCGGCCCTTCACAGATTGGAATTCCTATGTCACCTGGTTCCCAAGGCTCAACGGGAACCCAGGGATGAAGTTTACGATAGTAAAGCTTCAGTTCGCCTTGGTTGTCAATAATAAGACCACTGTTGTAAGGGTTGCCTTGGGGGTTGTATTCCATCAGGGAAAAACAACCCCAAATATCGTTGACAATGCAGGCTTGTTTGAATGCTGCCACTTCTAGACCATCCATTCTGCACATGATTTCTGGATTGGTGTCCATTGACAAACCATGGAGGGAGTATTCAGGAAATACTACTAAGTCCATTGTTGGCATATTCCGTCTTGCTTTTGCTACCATCTCGCAAATGCGCTGGGTCTGCGCTGCCAAGTCTTTTTTGGTCACAACTGTTGGTAGCTGAAGTTGCACCATGCCTAGTACTACACCGTTAGGAGTTTTGTTTAAGCCGCCTAGTCCACTCATTGATTTTTGTCCACAAACTTGATTTGATAAGGTTCATTATTAATGGTAAATAAGGGACAAATAGTGTTCACCGATAGATAATCCAATAATAAAAAGCAAAGGGACGATGATGTTCATCGCCCCTTTGCTTGGTTAATCCCTTCCCAATCTAAAAAATAGCCAGTAAAACCCAAGAATTAGTGGTGAGGTTCTCTGCGCCTCACCACTAACTCTTGAGTGAGAAGGGAGTAGTTAATTAGGTGTTAAGGATTTTTCACAAGGGGGCAAGGAAACATTCTGAGAATTTGGCAGACTAGAATTTAAGCAGAGAACTGCTTTTAGGTCTCCAAGATATTGCTCGTCTAATTTTGGCATGCCCCTATTAACATCATCTCGACTGGGATAGACCCCACCAAAGCCAGCTCCAGATACCGGTGTAGGTGTAGGTGTAGGTGTAGGTGTAGGTGTGGGTGTAGGTGTAGTAGATATGTTTGACAGTGAGAATATCGCTGAGGTAAAACCATTTGCAGTCGCTAAGACAGTGAAATTACCACTATTCCCATTTGCCGTGAATAGTGGAGCTAACGCAATTCCCAAGTTGTTGGTTAAGATGCTGGCGTTTCCACTGAAAGAGCCACTTGCCACATTTGATGAAGGAGAAAATGTAATGAGAATATTAGGAGCAGGAATTGAGCTATTTACAAAGTTTTCGGTGACTTGCACGCCTAGAAACTGAGCAAAGCTAGTATTGACGTTTGTGCTTTGTGGAGTGGTGTTGGCTAGAGGTGTGAGGCTATAACCTTGGGATTCAAATGCACCTATATCCACAGTACCTCCAAAAATCCGTGGAGCACCCCGTTGATCGGTAGCTGCCACACCAGCGTTATTACCTGCATTTATGGCTGGGCTATTGGGCAATAGGGCATTGGTTTGAGTTGAGCCACCATAGTTGGCAAGTGGTGCGAGTTGGGGATTAACAGGAGCTGCGATCGTGCCAACTAGGGAGCTAGTAGGAAAAGTCAAGGCAAAGCCGTCATTTGATCCGATTAAGTTATTGCCTCCATTAGTAAAACCTACTCCTGCGGTATTACTCCCTAGATCTGGAGCTTCTAATCCTCTGTCAAAGTTACTTGCAACAATTGAGTTTCTAATCGTAAAAATACCACCATCACGAAAAATGCCGCCGCCATTGCCTGTGCCATTGTTATCTGCATCTGCGGTATTGTTGGTAATGGTGCTGTTAGTAATAGTGCCTCCACCATTGCTCCAAATTCCACCACCGTCAGTATTTGCCGTGTTACCTGATACTGTGCTATTCGTGACGGTCAAGGTTCCTCCGCCAAAGCCTAAAATTCCGCCGCCTTGCAAACCCGCCGAATTTCCCGAGACAGTGCTGCTGACGATGGTAATAGCGTTATTCCCATAAACTCCACCAGCAAAAGCTACTGCAGTATTACCCGACACTGTACTGTTGGTAAGGATCACTGCTCCACTTCCATTATGAGCAAAACCCCCACTAGAAAAACCTGCTCTATTCCCCGACACTGTACTGTTGGTGATGGTCAATGATTCTGCTCCAGCAGTGACCGCAATGCCGCCGCCATAGTCGCCAGATGAATTTCCCGAAAAATTGCTATTGGCAATAGTCACAGCACCTCCACCGTTATTAACGATACCGCCGCCGAAAGTATTTGCAGTATTACTCGATACCGTGCTATTAGTAACAGTCACGGCTCCGTTGTTAAATGTGCCGCCACCAGAACCATTCGTAGCCGTATTTGTCGACACATTACTACTGGTAACAATCAGAGCTCCGTTGCTAAATATCCCACCACCGCTCTGATCTGACCTATTACTTGACACAGTGCTATCAGTAAGAGTCACGGTCCCATTACCATTGTTAAATATCCCACCACCATCAAAAATTGCCGAGTTACTTGATACAGTATTATTGGAAAGAATCACGGCTCCATTGCCATTGCTAAATATTCCACCACCTCGACCATTCGTCGTCGTATTATTCGATACAGTGCTGTTGCTAATTGTGCCTATATTTTCGCCCCAAATCCCACCACCATTTTGATTTGCCGTATTACCTGACACATTGCTATTGATAGCATTCACGACTCCAGCGCTAAGAATCCCTCCAGCACGATCAGTTGTAGCCGTATTACCCGACACCGTGCTATTAGTAATAGTTACATCTCCAATACTAAATATCCCACCACCATTAGAATTTGCCGTATTGCCTGACACAGTGCTATTGGTGATAGTCAAGACTCCAACGTTAAATATCCCACCTCCACTTTGAGTTGACGTATTACCAGACATAGTACTATTGGTGACAGTAACATCTCCTTGGCTAAAAATCCCACCGCCATCACCGCCAACTGCGCCATTCCTAATCGTGACACCATCAACAGTAACAGGCACAGCTGTGACGTTAAAAATTCTACCACTAGCACTTCCATCAATAATAGTACTTGCGCTGCCATTACCCCTAATGGTTAGAGCCTCAGTAATTCCAATCTCTCCACTCGTAAGTACAATTGGTGTGCCACTAAAACTAAACCGAATCTCGTCTGCCCCTCCGGCTCCATTCGCTACAGCAATCTGCTCTCTCAAAGATCCTGCTCCATTATCTGCCGCATTTGTTACTGTAAAGATTGCTAAAGCATTTTGATAAGCATTCGTCGCTGCATTATTAAAAATGACCGTTGCAGAATTATTGCCAGTCCGATATTCCAGATTCCAGTTGCCACCTAACATCGCGCTACCAGTTCGGTCAACCGAAGCCGCTACTTCATGTCCCGTATAGTTCTTCACCGCCTGAACTAGCGTCGCCCCATTCTCGCCACTCGCCAAATTACAGGCATAGAGCAATATATTCGCTGCAGGTGATAAAGCTGTCTTCCATGCTTGCAGATTATTGGCGTATCTAGCAATATTCTCGGTACTGACAAAATCTTTACCCAGCCAGAAATTGCCCACATCGCCTTCAGACACGATATGCAAACTATTAGCACCCGTCGCACTGGCCAAAGTTGCTGTGACTTGCCTTATCCCATATTGGTCGGGATTAATCACCGTAACACTACTACCGCCCTTAGTACCATCCAGCAATGTTTGATAATCCTTAACCGTGCTGTCGATAAAGACAAAGTTCCAACCCTGTTGGATATTCGCCGCATTCAGAGAAGCTTGAGTCGTATCGTACCGATTGGCAAGGATATTGATATTCGCTGCGGTGAGATTACCTGACGCGATCGCAGTTCCGACCTGACTCGGTGTAGAAATCCCTGAACCAGCCAGCAATTTTGGTAAATCTATCCCAGTTATCGGTTTCGCATTGCCCAATTCTTGCTGTGTGGCGATGGGAAGATCGAGACTGAGTGAGCTACCTTCAGGCGTAATCCGTACATACTTTCCATCGGAGACAGCTACGATATTTATCTTGCCTTTGTCTGTAGCGATCGTGCCTGTATTGATGACGATGCCACCAATGAGAGTGATGCTTTGTCCTTGTGGAGCGCTAAGATTTCCTTGATTCAGAATTACGCCTGTTTGTTCAGTTGGAGAAACAGGTATGGTGGAATTTGTGAAGGCAAAAGCATTAGGATTCCCTGTCAGGTTCTTAAGATCGCTGGCACTAGTATTCATGCCAAACCACCCATTCCCAACTTGGATTCCATTGGCTGTAGTGGCTGTAAAGGCGGCAGGAACATTCAAGCTAGCATTATTCCCAAAGATTATCCCTGCGGGATTCATGATGTAGAGATTAGAATTTCCGCCTGTTAGTTGAATCATTCCGTTGATTACGGAAGGGTCACCACCAACTACTCGACCGAGGATGTTTTGGATATTTGGTTGGCTAAGGAAATTAGCGACTTGTCCTTGGTTTAAGCCAAATTGCTGAAAACTATGGAAGAGATTTGCGCCTGCTTGGGTTCCACCAGTTATATTAAACTGCTGTCCATTTGGTAATACGACGGTATTCGTTCCGTCTTGGGCTGGGGTTATGATTTGTGCTGAGAGCGAGCTTGCGAAGAATGGCATGCTAAAAATCGAGATCGCTGCGATCGCTACATTACTTTTGGCAAAATACTTCATAAATACTCCTACTCAATATCAGCTCAAGCGAGATTATATCTTATACCAATTCACAAAAGTGTGACGAAACTTCTGTGAATTAAAGACCAACCCCAGTAAGGGTTTTAAAAGCACAAAATGGCTATGCTATTTTGTGCTTTGGTATTAGTCAAATATTTTAATATGTGCAGCTAAAATAAAATTACGTTGATTTTTTAGTAAAAAAATCAACGTAATTTAAGAATGAGAATATAACGATAAATTTAGAATGGGTTATGAATTAAATATAGTTGTGTTATGATGCCGCCCAGTTCAGAGGAAAATTGGTGTAGAAATTGAGTGATATGAGTAAAAAGATGCTAAGACAAAACTCTAGATTAGAAATCTTTGTAGCAGAACTCTTCATGAAAGGAATCACGGTAGGATGCTTTCCCCTTGTTGCTGTTTCAACAAGTCTCGTATTTCCTAGTCATGCAAATCAAGCTTTATCTAAGCCTCAATCTCAAATCCAACCCAAAATTTTGACAGTCGAAGAAATTTTACGACAAGATCAACAAAAAGATTCTAAAGTTTTTTCTCCCATTCCAGTGCTAACGCTTCCTCCATCAAATCCTCAATCAGTCACTTCTGTTTCCATAGAAAAATCTGTTCTTTTCTCTCAGACAAAAACGAAAGACACTGACCCATCCAATCAGCTTATCTCTCCCTCTCAAACCATAGAAGCTCAAGCAACACAAACTATTGTAATTAAGAAGATTGAAGTTACTGGCAGCACAATCTTTGGCGCAGATAAGTTAGATCCGATCATCAAGCCACTCGAAAACAAAGAAGTTACTGAAACACAACTCATCGAAGCAGCAAATGCCATTACGCAACTTTATGTTAGTAATGGATATGTAACTTCTCAAGCTATTTATACTCCACAAAGAATCGTTGATGGAGTTGCTAAGATTCAGGTCTTGGAAGGAAAAGTTGAAAATATTGAAGTTGTAGGCGTTACTTCGGTTAATCCTGACTACGTGCGATCGCGTGCCGAACTTGGAATCACGACGCCTCTCAACACTAGCAAACTCGAAGACCAATTACGAATTCTTCGCTCTGACCCTTCATTTAACAGCGTAAATGCTAGTCTTAAACCAGGCAGTAAACCTGGATCTACCATTCTCACCATTACTGTTGTTGAGGCAAATCAACTTACTGGCTTTGCTAGTTTTGATAACTACTCACCACCTTCTGTAGGAGACTTGCGATTAGGTGCTGGATTAAATTATCGCAATCTGTTCGGGGTGGGCGATGTATTTTCAGTTAGCAACTACTCGACAACTACTGGCGGTTCTTACCAATATACTTTCGGCTTTACCATTCCAGTTAACCCGATGAATGGGACATTATCGTTTCAGTTTCAGCCTAGCAACTATCGTATTACACAGTCACCGTTTGACGCATTCAATATTCGAGGAAATCAGGAGGTTTATTCTGCGACATTTCGCCAACCTTTGATTCGCACTCCTCGTGAGGAGTTTGCTCTGTCTGTTGGGTATCAGTACCAGAGAGGACAGACTTTCCTCTTTAACGATCTTGCAGTACCCTTTGGCATTGGTCCAGAGCCTGACGGCACATCTCGTGCCAGCATTTTTACATTTGGACAAGACTATACTAATCGCGATAACGAAGGAGTCTGGTCGTTGCGATCGCAGTTTAGTCTAGGTACGAGTTTGTTTGGCGCAACCCTGATCACATTTCCGAGTGCGGCTTTCTTTAGCTGGTTGGGACAGATTCAACGAGTTCAATCTCTTGGTGCTGATGCTCTGCTGATTGCTGCTTTAGACACCCAGCTATCGGCGGATCCACTTTTGCCAGCACAACAGTTTGTTATTGGCGGTGGACAATCAGTGCGGGGCTACCGCCAAAATGTCCGTTCTGGGGATAATGGTATCCGCTTTTCTCTAGAGAGCCGATTTGTGATTTCTAGAAATGAGGAAGGAAGAACGATCGTTCAGTTGGCTCCTTTAATCGATCTCGGTACTGTCTGGAATAGCGGTAGAAATCTTAACTTGCTTCCTATTCAAAACTTTTTGGCAGGTACTGGTTTGGGAATCATCATAGAGCCTATTAATCGTCTTATTCTACGCTTAGATGCTGCGCTCCCACTGGTTAATCTCAGCGATCGCGGTAACAATATGCAAGAATCGTCCTTTTATTTTAGTTTAGGCTACCAATTTTAGGTTAGTCCTAAAAAGCGAAGAATGAAGGGAAATCTCTAGATGTTTGGAACAGAGTAACGCAATGAATTTCAGAGTCAATGCGATCCTGCTAATTTTGTCAGTTCGGGTGATGTTTCAAAGTTATATTTTTGTTCAGGCATAACTAAATACCTCCTGACTGAAAACTAAAAATTGGGAATGGCGTAGATTTTTTACAAAATGCTAAAGGGGAAATTCCTTCTTGACAAATATTTCTGCTTCAGTCAATGTGGTAACTTCGCCATCTAAAACCCGATCGCGTAAAGAATTAAGAATGGTTTGATACTGCTTACCTGGTTTATACCCCATAATCTTGAGTTCATGACCACCCAGAGGCATTTTGATTAAGTTCCATTCGTTAAGATAACGATATAACACTTTGCGAAGATCGGCAGTTAAGATCGCGGCAACCATAATCACTTCAGTCACACTTATCCCCTCCAATAACTTTACAACTTGACTGGCTGATGGCTTGGCAATGAGTTGAGGTAGGATGCGATCGCCCAAAGCCCGAAAATTTTCTAATCGATTTAGTCCTACTTGATTAAAATGCAATCTTTTGGCAATCTCTACAGAATCCTCAAAGAATGCAATCATCAGTTCGAGCCGTACTTGCCAGATATGATGGCAATCGATTTCTTTATAGATATGCGCAAAATGGAAGTGCCATGCTCCCACTCTTTGCAACTGTTGGATGAGTTTAGGTGTAACTGTTAAATGGGGATGTAAGTATTGCAGTGCACCTAATTCGTCAAGTTGATATAGCGCCTGTGCCCAATAAGTGGCTGTTAGTACATAACGGAACTCTTGTTTAAGTCGTGTATTTTGATATGACCAGATTCCTCTAAGGCTATAGCCTTGCACTAGATGACTAGCAGATTGAGCATATTCCCTTGTTCGCTCATCAATCTGGAAGCCCAAACGCACCGCAAACCTCACAGCTCGGATAATTCTTGTCGGATCTTCGATAAAGCTATTGGGATGTAATACGCGAATTGTGCGATTTTCTATGTCTTCTAAACCACCAAAGAAATCAAGAATTTGTCCTGACTGAGAACCATTCAAATGTAGGGCGAGGGCATTAATTGTAAAGTCTCGGCGATAAAGATCCTGTTGAATAGAACTTGCTGCAACTTCGGGCAAGGCAGCAGGATAGGGATAGAATTCAGTGCGAGCCGTGGCAATATCAATCCACAGTCCATCAGACCAAGTGAGTGCGGCGGTTTGAAATTTTCCGTGAATTTCTAGTTTGGTGTCTGGATAGATTGCTTGCAGCGATCTGGCTAGTTTTACGCCCCAGCCTTCGGCTTCTTCGCCGTTGATAACGAGTGGATGATTACCATCCACCACCAAATCCAGATCGTCCGTTGCCAGATTTAACAAAAAGTCTCGCACCGTGCCGCCTACTAAATACAGTTGGAGATTCAGGCGATCGGCTTCTTGTGCTGCACGGTGCAAAATATCCCAATATCGGGGCGTGAGCAATTTGTGTAGTTGCACTTGCAAGCGATCGCGAACTTGGGATATTTTTGGCTCAGGCGTAAGACGGTGTATGTGCCGCAATACATCTGTACGGGTGACAATGCCCACTAGATTACCGCGATCGACAACAGGCAAGCGTCCAATATCCCACTTCAGCATTAGTTCTTGGATTTCGGCTAAGGGGGTTTCGGGGTTGATGTATCTTACGGTGGTCGCCATATAGCCTTTGACGGGCGCATGTCCAAACCCATGATGTAGAGCTATATCCAAATCTCGGCGAGAAATCACGCCGACCAGT
The DNA here is from genome assembly GCA_003249035.1 of Pseudanabaena sp. Lineage (GTDB taxonomy): Bacteria > Cyanobacteriota > Cyanobacteriia > Pseudanabaenales > Pseudanabaenaceae > Pseudanabaena. The sequence goes on along the minus strand of QBMK01000007.1, from coordinate 4,879 downwards.
CGCTCCTGTTCGTCCACCACTGATAAGCCCGAATGTCCATAGCGCAGCAAAATCCGCTGGGCATCATTGATGGTGGTATCAGGGCGAATCGTGCGAACAGGGGAAGACATCATTGCTAGGGCGGTTACGATTTTGGGAAGACGATCGCGTAACACTTGTTTGATTTCGGCGATCAATCCTGCCAAATCAAACGACTCGCCTGTAGAAAATTTCAACGACGCTGAGGCTGCCCAAGCATGACCGCCGCCGCCATAGCGTTGCATGAGTGTATGCAATTGGGCAAATTCGTGACGCGATCGCCCAATCAAGCTAATCCGATCGACTTGTAATGCCACCAATATTAAAATGTCTACCTCGATCAATTCCATCAGATGCTCGACCACATTGGACAGCCCTGTCACGAACTGCTCGCACTGAAGTTCCCATACAGCAATCCGATATCCTTCAATGGTTTCCGTATGGGCAGGTAATTCTGCTAATGCCTGCGATAATGCTTCCTGCATCAGAGGCGACATGGCATAGTCGATGTAATTGGCGAGAACTTGGAGGTTCACACCCTGTTGCATTAACCATGCTAAAGCGATCGCATCCCTAGCAGTTGTATGTTCAAAGGTGAGTGAACCTGTATCCACATGCAAGCCTAAAGCCATTGCTGTGACTTCAAAAGGGGTCAATGCGATCGCCTGTATTTGGAGTTGTTCGACAATTAAGGTGCAGGAAGAACCAACTGCTTCCACACACCACAGGGTTGGCTGAAAGCTCGGTTTGGTGCTGCTGGGATGATGATCGTAAACATGGATTTCTACATTGGGTTGCTCTAGCCATTTCGCCGCGTTCCCCAACTGGCTGGGTAATTGGGTGTCAACCAGAATTAGCCGTTGAATCGATTCAGGATGTACCGATCTCATTTCGATTAATGGGAATTCATCCCGATACAGCGATAGAAATTCACGGACGGGCATTTGCGTGCCGCCTGTCAAGACGATCCGTGCCCCTTGATAAAGTCGGGATGCACCAACGGCTGCCCCAAGGGTGTCAAAATCTGCTGTAGCATGACAAAGAATAATATCCATGCACACATTTTATTTTAGATGTCGCTTAAAGATACTGCAATGGCAGGGACTCTTCCCAAAACCATTACAGTTATGGTCAGTTAAAGTCCTAAGGAATGAAAATTAAATAACAAGTGCATGTAAAACCCAAAATTGGTTCGGCGGGCTTCGCCCGCCGAACCAATTTTGGGTTTTATTAAATAGACTTCATCGGAAATAACAAAAGAAGCTGCTAAAATAGGCTCAATCCAAAAAAACGCAAGTCAGAAAATGCTGTCATACGCCAAACTAAAAAATAAACCTCGTATTTTACAAAGTTTGACAGGAATGAGTTTGGCAGAGTTCGAGGGTTTAGTACCGAGCTTCGAGAAAGCATGGCAAGACTACATATATAAGTACTTCATTGAAGCTAGTGAAAGAAAACGAGAGTATGGGAGAGGACGAAAGGCCGAACTGCAAGAAATTAGGGACAAAATATTATTTATTTTGTTCTACTTTCGGCAATATCCGACCCAAGAAGTACAGGGATTTTTATTCGGGATAGGACAACCACAGGCAAACCTATGGGTGCATCGGTTAACAGTCATATTAAATCAAGCTTTAGGTAAGGAAGAGCATTTGCCAGAGCGCAAAGCGAGCAAGTTAGAGCAAGTATTAGCAAATTGCCCAGAATTGGAGTTCGTGATTGATGGTACAGAACGACGAATCAATCGACCTCAAGATAAAGTCAAAAGGGACGAACACTACAGTGGCAAGAAAAAAACGACAACGGTGAAGAACAATATCATCACCGAACGGATGGCAGGGGGCAAAGTCATATACCTCAGTGAAACTGTTGAGGGCAAACGCCACGACAAGAAACTTGCTGATGACGAGGGACATCAGTTTCCCAATGGGAGTAAGTTATGGCAAGACACAGGATACCAAGGTTATAAGCCAGATGGGGTAATTATGCAACCGAAAAAGAAACCTCGTGGTGGAGAGTTAACCGATGAGGAAAAAGAAAGTAATCGAGAGATTTCTAAACAAATAATTGTTGTAGAGCATCACGTTGGTGGTGTGAAAAGAGCACGCATTGTCCATGATACTTTTAGAAATCGGAAAGAGAATTATGTTGACGTTGTTATGGAAACTTCTTCTGGATTGCACAATTTCAGGGTTGCGATGAGACATGGGAAGGTTGCTTAACTTTAGTGTAACAATGGGGCAATATGAGAGTGTCTTGTCTCCTCTTTATTTCCGATGAAGTCTACTGTTTAACGTCATTCAAAGAAAGTTATAAAGATATCGCCTTTTGGTTTGACAGGTGATTATAGCGATCGCGTTTCTATGGGTGATTGGGCGATCGAGTTTATACAATCAAACTTAACCCATTACCCTTTTTTTCGCCTTCTCATAAGCAGGATCGTGAATATCGAAACTAATCACCCTTAGCCTTTTCGGCGCAGGCTTTTAAAAAATCCGATAGACAAGCCTATATTCCGCATCATCAAAGGGAATCTCCAAAGCATGATAACCACCCAAATCACCCTTTAACTTATGACAACTAAGAATCCCACCAGTATCAGGACATGACTGCAAAATCGGCTTAAATAACCCCTCAAAATCAGTCCTCAAAACCATCGGCAAAATTGGTAAATCTTCTGATATTACAAGCGGACGCACATGCAAAAAATACTTAGCGCGTATAGCCACGCAGCTTAATCGCCCTATTCACCTGTTCCAAATCAAACTCCTCATCTAGAGTTCCCATCGTTACCCACTCATCTTCCTTAATAGGTTTAGCAAGGCGATCAACTGCCTTAGACTCAGCAGAACTCAAAACTAATCGATTTTCTCTTTGTAACTTCTCCGCGATCGCTTCACGCAACCAATTTACCCGCCCCCATGAGGGCAAACTATTAAAAACATCTGAGGGTAAAGACACTGTGATGCGCTTATTTATACTTTTTGCTTTCACCTAAGTACCTCTTCAAATCAATCCTCTTGAATATTCTATCTTAACGCAATGACTACGGGCGATAGCGTTGTACTTTTTGAGACGGGTGATTGGGCGATCGTGTTTTTGAGGTAATTGGGCGATCGTGTTTTCATGTTGAGTGGTTGGGCGATCGCGTTTTTGGGGAGGGATTGGGCGATCATGTTGATGATTATTGCCAAAAAGGATTTAAAAAAGTTGAATGTTACAACATTTGTGGTAGCATCAAGCAAGAAGTTGATTAAACATAATCTCCTTGAGAAAATAGCCATGCTTCTAAATGTTAAAAAAAGAGGAAACTCCCTAAGCGTTATCATTCCAAAAGAAATGGCGGCCAGCATGAATGTTGATGATGGTGATAATCTCTTTGCAACGAAAACTCCCTCTGGATATGAGATCTCAACATACGATCCTGATTTCGCAAAAAAGATGGAAGTAGCCCGACTGGGGATGAAGAAATATCACAACGCATTGATTGAGTTGGCTAAATGATCGAACCTTATTGACTTGAAACTCATGACGTTTGCGCTATACATAATGAAATTATCGCCGAGTCGGGTGGCGCTGCGGGAATTTTGAATGAAGGCGCTTTGGAATCAACTTTATTCAAGCCCAGAAATATCTATCATTACGAAGAAGATATAACTTTGTACAAACTAGCTGCATCTTACGGCTATGGGCTAGTAAAAAATCATTGTTTTATTGATGGTAATAAGAGAATTGCCCTGATCGCTGTTTATACATTCTTAGCAATTAATGGAATTGAACTTATATCATCAGAGACTGATGCAGCAATCTTTTTTCTAGAATTAGCCGCAAGTTTTGGAAAACAAGAAGAAGATATGAATAGACTAGCAAGTTGGCTGCAAATTAATAGCGAACCTATTAACGATTAGGAGATTAGGCGATAGCGTTTTGGTGGGGATGATTGGGCGTTCGCATTTTGAGTGAGGTGAGTGATTGGGTAATCGTGTTTTTGGGTGGGTGAATTGGCGATCGTGTTTTTTTGTGATTTGGCGATCATGTTGTACTTTTTTGTTAATGATTGGGCGATCGCGTTTTGTGTGGGTGATTTGGTGATCGTGTCAATTGCTTCCTGAAAAAATGATCAAGCAGCAAACATCGAAGCAACAGATTCCTCAGACATAAAGCGGCGAAAATCTAAGATCTCAACTAAAACTAGTTTGTCGTCTGCTGAATAATGCAAAATTACTTGACCATCTTCCTCTGCATAGGCGATCGCATCATTAGAGATTTCAATCAAGAGTGCATCAACATCTTTGCTACAGCTAATCTTTTTCATATCTAGATCTCCTACCAGGATAAAGGGTGACAATTAAAATGAACGAGCCAAAGTCCCGATAAACAACTCGAAGTAATAAATTTTCGTCTAAACGTTTTTGGGCTATCAGTTTGTCTTCTTCTCCAGTTTCTAATTTATCTGGCGCACCGTCTCAACAATAAAATCGAGATCGATGATTACGCCACGACTGGCTAAAACATCTATTTTTAATTGAGAATGTTCGCTAAATCGAATTTCTCTCATAAATTATTGATAACATAATCCAATTTTAGCCTTTCAATACGCGATCGTCAAAATTGACTTGCTAACTCATGGGATTGTTGGGCGATCGTGTTTTTTATGGTGGATGAGGGAGTGATCGAGTTTTTGATGGGTGATTGGGCGATCGCGTTGGATATTTTGGTTTTGTAATACTATTAAGATCATTACTTCTACCTACAATTCATCATGGTTCAAGCGATCTCAACAAAAGATGTAGCTCTCAAGGAATTAGGAGATTTCTGGCAAAGAACTTACCCAAGACTTTAAAATATTCTTGTTGTACCA
>QBMK01000006.1 GCA_003249035.1 Pseudanabaena sp. | reverse complement strand
AACCAATTTTGGGTTTTATTAAATTATCATTCCTTAGCTCTTATAAAGATTAAGAAGCTACGATCAAGTGAAGACTTTCATCTTTCGCTTTTCAACCTAAAAAAGTTGATAGTTATGAACTGGTTGGACAACAAAGCTATTGATTGGCGCCATTTAAATTTGAGAGATTTCCGACTGAAACTTAGGTTGATTTACATGTTATTTTAGTTTTTAATTCACAAACTACAGCAAAAATTAAAATCAAACCAAAATTAAACTTGTACGGAGATCATTGTTTTGGTAGATTGGAGGTAGGGAAAGAAGTAATAATAAATACATTTTTATAAGGATTGGTTCAGAATTATGAGCAGTAAGCCCAACCGCGTTGTTGTGATCGGAGTTGCAGGAGACTCTGGCTGTGGCAAATCCACATTTTTACGCAGATTAAACGACTTGTTCGGCGAAGAATTTATGACCGTGATTTGTCTAGATGACTATCACAGCCTCGATCGTAAACAACGTAAAGAAACGGGAATTACTGCACTTGATCCTCGCGCCAATAATTTTGACCTGATGTATGAGCAGGTCAAAGCCCTCAAAGAAGGCAAATCGATCATGAAACCCATTTACAACCACGAAACAGGTTTGCTTGATCCTCCTGAATTGGTTGAGCCTAATAAAGTTATTGTGATTGAAGGCTTGCATCCTATTTATGACGAGCGTGTTCGTGGACTGCTAGATTTCAGCATTTATCTTGATCTCAGCGATGAGGTGAAAATTGCTTGGAAGATTCAGCGCGATATGTCTGAACGTGGTCATACCCTTGCCGATGTCATGCAAGCGATCGAATCACGCAGACCAGACTTTGAGGCATATATTGATCCTCAGAAAGCCTATGCTGATGTGGTAATCCAAATTCTCCCCACTAATCTCATCGCCAATGACACTGAGCGAAAAGTATTGCGTGTGCGCTTAGTTCAACGCAGTAGTGTTGAGGGTCTGGAGCCAGCTTACCTCTTTGATGAAGGTTCCACAATTTCTTGGATTCCTTGTGGCACAAAGCTAACTTGCTCTTATCCAGGTATTAAGCTATTTTCGGGGCCAGATAGCTGGCTTGGTCAACCTGCGAGCATCTTAGAGATCGATGGACAATTCGATCGCCTTGACGAAATGGTCTATATCGAAAGCCATCTCAGTAGCATTGATACTAAGTACTACGGCGAACTGACTGAGCTATTACGCAAACACCCTGACTATCCTGGTTCTAACAATGGTACTGGGTTATTACAAATTATCGTTGGGCTGAAGATGCGCGCGACCTTTGAACGCCTCACTCAACAAGCTGAACAGCTAGTCGCAGCCTAAATTTATAGCCTGTTGGGCTTAATCTCAAATAAATTTTCAAAAACGTTGCCTTGCAACGTTTTTGAAAATTTATTTGAATAAATACTCGATCGCGCAAACTCGGCACATCCTCCAACGAGATATTTCTCCAATTAGGGCGGGGCGATCGCATCGAGGACATCTGGGCATTTGATTTGTTCTCAACTTCATTACATCTTGCCAACGCTGAAATGCTTCGCTTGCGGTATCAGGTGCTTTAGGAGTTTCTAATTTGATTTTAAGATTCGGATTGAGTTTGCGATTAAGAGATGCATGGGCGCTCACTGGTGGTAAATAACTGGGATGATCTTCAGCGAAAACTTTTTGCTCCTTTAAGGTTTGCTGTTGGGTTGCCCACTTTGCTGTCGAGAAATGAATATCGACGATTGTCAACTTATTAGAACTATCGAAAAGTGCATTCACTTTCGCCAAAATTCTTATTCTTTCAAAGGTTAGAGCCTGCGACCAAACCGAATTCGATACAGCCACCTGCAAAGCTTTTTGATATACCCCAATTGGGCAAGTTTGTTTTGCCACCGACTCACCGACAATCTCTGCCCATTTTTCGACAATCAGCAAATATTGACAGCGCTGCTGCCAACTGGTTCGGGACTGAATGCCATGTAAAATATTTGGTAATCCTGTCAAGGACATTAGCGTAAGCCAAACATAACTTTTATCTCAGATTATCAAGCATTTTGCTGCTTTGAAGCTTAACTTTAGCATTTTTATATTTAGACAATTTTGCTTAAATCTTGCTTGATATACAAATTATCAAATTTGCCTTCAAGTTTTGTCATGATACTTGTCTTTGAGGCTCTGTGATTGCTTGAACTAAAAGGTGTGTCGAGATCGCCAAAATTAAAAAAAGCAGCGTAAAGCGTAATGCTCGCTGCTTTTTTTGATCTTGTTAAAATGAGCTATATCTCTCCTCTGCGAAGGGTTCCCCACGATGGTGGTAGCCATTCCGTTCCCAGAAGCCAAGTTGCATTTTATCAAGGAATTCGATGCCATTCAGCCACTTAGCACTTTTCCAAGCATAGAGATGTGGAACTACTAGTCGCATGGGGCCACCATTATCAATTGGCAATGGTTCATCAAATAAAGTATGTGCAAAGAAATTCTCTTCTCTCACAAAATCTTCCATTGCAATATTTGTAGTATAGCCACCATAGCAATGTTCCATTAAATGGACTGCATTAGGAGCAACTTCAATATATTTTAAGAAATCAGTAACCTTTACACCTTTCCATTTGACATCTAGCTTTGACCATGTGGTGACACAATGGAAGTCAATCGTAAACTCCGATTGAGGCATTTCCATAAAGTCATTCCATGTGAAGGTTTTCTCTGTGGCTAATCCCCATACGCGGAATTGCCAATCTTGACGCTTAATTTGTGGAGTATCTCCGTAGGTCATAATTGGGAAGCCATTTGTCAACCTTTGACCTTTAGGAATACGATCTTGATTAGGAGATCGCGATTGAAACATATTTTCAAACATAGAAAATTCTCATTCAAAACCATTCTTAAAATATTATCGCTGTTTTTAAAAAGTAAATAATTACAAAGTAGCAATTCTCATTATCACTTTTGATTTACATAAGCCGCCAAATTTTGAACGAGGGTATATGCTTTTCATGGCTAGCTGTTGAGGTTACTCTCAATAGCTGATGTCAGATCAAGCCAAATTTTTCATAATGAGAATTGCTGTCGATTCATATAGCAAGTGTACAAAAGCTTAGTTTTGAGTTAATATTCATCATACGGGTAGATACATTAAAGCCAATTAGCCAATTTATTTATGCTTTCTGAAAAAGATCAAAATATTCTTGGAAAATTAATAATCGACAATCAAGATTTAGATTCACTTGAATCAAAACTGTCAGGATTTAATATATTTGAAGCCATTGGGGTTGTTAGGCAGGAAATCAGACATTCCAACTTTATCGCTTTTTTACTAAATCCATTTGAGAATCATAGATTAGGTGATTTGTTCCTAAAAAAGTTATTGGTTTGTACGTTGCTAAATATGGAAAACTCTCCATTGAGTCCTATAGAAATTGATATTGCAGATTTTAAAGATGTAGAAATTCGGAGAGAGTGGAGAAATATTGATATTTTAATTTACTCTCCAAGTAACCGCCTAGTTTGTGTCATTGAGAACAAAGTAGATTCTTCAGAACACTCTAATCAGCTCAAAAGATACGAAGAAATAATCTCAGCAGAATTTCCATCTCATGAGTTAAAAAAAATTTTCGTGTATCTAACAAAGGACGCAGATGATGCCTCTTATGATACATGGTTACCTCTCGGTTATGAGCAAGTAATTGAGGTAATAGAATCTATATGTGATAAATATCAGTCAACAATGGGTAATGATATTTATACCTTAATGCGTCACTACGTTAATCTTGTCAGGAGACATATTGTGAGTAACTCGGAAATCGCTAAGCTATGTCAAAAAATCTATAAACAACATCGACAAGCTCTAGATTTAATTTATGAACATCGCCCAGATCTACAGTTAGAAATTTCAGAGTTTCTACAGCAAATGATTAAGGATAGTGTTGAAGAGAGATATATTGTAGAAGACTATAGTGATAAAAAATATATTCGCTTTGCTCCAAAAGAGTGGGATGATCTACCTTTTCAAAAGACTTGTATTCATTGGACAGATAGTAAACGAATCTTGTTGTTTCAGTTTGGTAATGATCCTCAAAATTTGCGCTTGGATTTAGTTATTGGACCTGGTGACTTAAAAATCAAAACAGCTATTTCTGATGTGGTGAAAACATTGAGACTCGCTTGCAAGCATCAGCAAAAAGAAACTGGATGGACTATTATCCGTAAACAAGAAATTCTTAGGCTTTCAGATTATGTAGATGAAGATCTAGAGAACTTGCAAGAGAAAATCAAATCTATTTGGGAACAAGCTTTTAATCATGAGATCAAACTAATTCGCGAAGCCATTTCCCAGTTGCAACTAGATCCGTCAATTGGATAGATGTTGTGATTAGAGAAACATTGTTGTCTCAGTTTTAGAACATGTCGATAACTGCTTGCGTAATCGTACCACCTTCCAAATGTGATCGCCGATATTGCTAGATGAATTTACTAATGCGCAAATTATTTAGTCCACTGAATGTTGGCTCTACTTTTTTGATGGTGATTGATATAAAATATATTGAGCATACTGCGGTTTACAAATAGGCGATCGCGATCATGTCTGCACAGTTCCAAATCCACAAAGACACCATTGACCAAGTAAGTCAAAGGGCAGACATCGTAGATATCGTCTCCGAGCGCGTTGTACTACGCAAAAGTGGGGCAAATTTTCGGGGCGCTTGTCCTTTTCATAATGGTACAAATGCCACAGCGCTGACGGTGAATCCAGCGCGGCAGATGTATCACTGCTTTAACTGTGGGGCGGCGGGTGGTGCGGTCAAGTTTTTGATGGAGGTCGATAAGCGATCGTTCTCTGACGTAGTTTTAGATTTGGCGAAGCGCTATAACGTTCCCATTGCCACGGTCGAGCCTGAAAAAGCCAAGGAAATACAGCGTCAAATCTCCCATCGTGATCGCTTATATGAAGTGATGGCTTTGACCACCAGTTTTTATCAACATGCACTCTATGCTCATCAAGGAAAAGCCGCTCTTGACTATCTCAGCGAAAAGCGGCAAATGAGCAAAGATACAATCCAGAAATTTCAACTGGGTTATGCTCCTGCTGGCTGGGAAACCTTGATGGGTTATCTGGTACAGCAAAAGCAGATTCCTGTGAGTTTAGTTGAAGAAGCAGGTTTGATAGTTCCGCGCAAAACAGGTAATGGATTTTACGATCGCTTTCGCGATCGTCTGATGGTTCCCATTCACGATACGAGAGGTCGGGTAATCGCTTTTGGTGGGAGATCGCTAGGAGATGAAGAGCCGAAATATCTTAACTCCCCTGAAACGGAACTCTTCAGCAAGGGATCGGTTTTGTTTGCGATGGATAAAGCTCGCGATGCGATCGCTAAGTCTGACCAAGCAATTGTGGTAGAAGGCTATTTCGATGCGATCGCCTTGCATCAAGCAGGAATTGAGCAGGCGATCGCGACGATGGGTGTAGCTCTTAATGCTGACCAAATGAAGCAGTTATTGCGATATACCGAAACCAAAAATGTAATCCTCAACTTCGATGCTGATAAAGCAGGAATTACGGCAGCGGAAAAGGCGATCGCAGGTTTTAAAGAATTAGTTTTTAATGGAACCGTGCAGTTGCGGGTGTTGACGATGCCCGATGGCAAAGATGCCGATGAGTATCTCAAACAGCATAGTGCAGAGGCATATCGAGATTTGCTCAAAAATGCTCCATTATTCCTCGATTGGCAGATCGATCAAATCCTTGTCGGTCAAGATCTTAACCAAGCCGATCGCTTTCAAAAAAGCAGTCAAGCGATCGCGCAGCTATTAAATAATCTTCCTGTTGATTCTTTCTTTCGCACGCATTACATCCATACATCAGCACAACGCTTATCGCAGGGCAACTCTTATCTTGCATTGCGTCTAGAACAAGATCTGCGTCGCCAGTTACGCAACAATCGATGGAATAGCAATAAGCCGGCTCCTTCTCTTACGACGACTACCAACGCTTTGCATATTGCGGAAACTCAACTTTTGCAAATATATCTGCATTTCCCGCAACATCGTGCTTACTTGTATCAGGAGATTGCAGAAGAAGAAAATATTGAATTTACGCAGTCAAATCATCGCTATCTTTGGCAAATTATTCTCAATCTACTTCAAGAGAACAAAACTTCCCTTGCATCGGAAGAGCCTTACCCCGATCATTTAGTGCAACAATTACAGATTCTCTGTGCAGAAACAACAGAAGTTGCCGAGCAATTGCAGCATCTGCTCTGGCTAGACGAAAACTCGCGCATTGGTCTATTACGTCCTCAGATCGTCGTCAGAACTGCGATCGCCAAGATTCAATACATCATGTGTGAGAAGCATGAAAAAGATTGGCTAAGCAAATATCAAAGTATCGATGTGATTGCCAATCCTGCCTTTGGTTACGAATGTCAAGCCAAAGTAAAAGAAGCAAGGCAACGTAAATCTGAAATCCGTAAACAGATTGAAGTTAATTATCTTGATCTTTCCGGCAATAGCACGAGCGAGAAGAATATTATTGAGTTTTGAAATATTGAAATAACTGTGCCAAAGAGTCCGAAAATATGTCAAATTAAAGGGTTGAACGTCTAAATAAACGAAGTTTAAATTAATGACATTAAAAGTTGGAATTTTAGGGTTTGGTGGATTGGGTCAGGCGGCAGCAAAGCTGCTCAGTGCCAAGCAAGAAATGCAGCTAGTTGTAGCAGCCGATAAAGAAGGCTTTGCCTATGACTGCAACGGACTAAATGCGACAGATGCGATCGCTGCCTATCAAAGCAAAGGCTCCCTCGGCTATCTCGAAACATCGGGTGTCTTGACCCAAGAAAGTATCGCTCAGGCGATCTCTACCGCCCATGATGTCGATGGCTATTTCTTAGCTTTGCCTAACTTGCCAAATACCTTCATGGCAAGCGTCGCCAAGCAATTTATCGATTCAGGGTGGAAAGGTGTATTAGTTGATGCAATTAAACGTACCAGTGCAGTGGAGCAAATGATTGCTCTTGCCCCTGAGCTTTCCGCCGCTGGCATTACCTATATGTCTGGTTGTGGCGCAACTCCCGGGTTGTTAACCGCAGCAGCTGCGATCGCTGCCCAGAGTTTTGCAGAGGTTCACAAGGTCGAAATTACCTTCGGAGTAGGTATTGCTAACTGGAATGCCTACCGTGCCACTATCCGTGAAGATATTGCTCATATGTCTGGCTATACAGTTGATATGGCTCAATCCATGTCCGATGCTCAAGTGGAAGCCTTACTCGAAAAGACTAATGGACTGATCTCGCTAGAGAATATGGAACATGCCGATGACATTATGCTTGAGCGTGTTGGTATTTGCGATCGCGATCGGGTTACGGTAGGCGGCGTAGTCGATACCCGTAATCCAAAGAAGCCTCTGAGCACCAATATGAAGCTGACAGGTCGAACCTTTGAGGGAAAAATCTCAATTCACACATTTATCCTTGGCGACGAAACAAGCATGGCAGCAAACGTCTGTGGACCAGCCTTTGGATATCTCAAGGCAGGAAAACAGTTACATCAACGCGGTATTTTTGGGCTAATGACTGCTGCTGAAGTGATGCCTGCGTTTGTCCGCTAAGTGTTTATTTGGAACTCACAGTAAATTCCGATAAAATCTAACTCAGATTTTAGATAAATGCCATTCTTTAAATGGCTTTTATCTAAAATCAAGTAGCTAATTATTTGTTTGTTTTAGAATTTACAAGGTCCTTTCTTTCCATTCGGACAAATTGTCCCCTCATCTGTTTTGGGTAACTTGTTTTTATCAAAAGCAACCCGAGTAAGGTTAATACCATTTAACTTTGCCCCACTCCAATTAGTACCATTTATCTCACCGTCAGACAGATTGGCTCCACTCAGGTCTGTATTAGTCATGTCGGTATAGTTGAGCTTAACATTAGTTAAATTGGCGCGTTTTAGACTAGTAAAACTCAAATTTAAGCCTGACAGATCTTGATTAGCTAAGTTCCGACCTTCACGAGGCTCATTAACAATCTGCCAAGCTAGCAATGTTGTCGGACTAAATTTTGTTGCTTGTTCTGTCCCTTGAGCGCCAATTTTAGAATCTTTTAAGTTAGCCCCGTCCATTTTAGCCCCGACAAAATTAGAGCGTGTCAGATTTGCACCTGCAAAATCAACGAGATTCATTTGTGCTTTATTAAACTCAGACCAAATTACGCTGGATTGGATTAATCTAGCTCTACTCAAATTGGCATTAGTAAAGTTTGCCCCATCAAGGTTTGCCTCCTGAAAGTTTGCGCCGACAAGACTTGCATCTTGCATCTTTGCACCTGTCAGAATAGATTTACTGAAGTCCACATTATCAAGTTTGGCACCTTTGAAATCTGCATTTGTGAAATCTTTCCCACTGGCATCTTTAAATAGTCCCCACCGTAAACCCAAATCAAAAACTGGTCTATTGAGAACTGTATAAAGTACAAAAGCTCCACCGATCGCTCCTAATCCGATCGCAGGAATTTTGAAATAATTTTGCCACAGAGACTCAAAGTTGACACTAGGCATTGTTAATTTACGTTTACTAGGAGCCTCGGCTGGCAGCGGGGCTACTTGCTGCTCATACTCATATCCACCATAGTTGTCTTCGGTAAATCTATTGAAATCGATTTGATCGGGAGTCGCTGCCAAGCGTGCTTGAGTCGAATCCCCGAAACCCATCATTGGTTTGCGGCGCTCTCTGGGAATTTCTCTAGTCTCACTGACCCCAGTAACATCAGATCGAGAAGTCGCAGTTGGATTAGTTCTGATCCGAGAAGGTAGTTGCGTATCATAAGGATTAATAGTAGTAATGCTGTCAGATAAGTCGCCGCTATCCAGTAAACCTGACCAATCTGCATTTTCATCATGAATTTCTAAGCCAAGATCATTAAAATCTGGCAATCCAGTTTCCTTCCGCTTAGAAATACTAGAAGGACTGAAATCTCTGCTTGATCTACCTTGTGAAGCTCTTTGCAGAGACTTTCCTCCACTCGGAGTGATTGGACCGCTTATAGATGATAGTTCCCCAGAAAGTACCGTATCAACATCCAATAAGTCTGACCACTCATCATCAATTGAACTAATAGGCTTGCGATTTTGCGGCATTGGCTGCCCCCCAACATTCGCAACAGGAAAAGCTGGGGAGGGAGATTTACTCCCTTGCGTAGGGTTGCGCTTTGGCGGTAACGGTGGCAGAGAAGGGAGTGGCAGTAGGCTATTGATAGTTGGAGTGGTGGGTTCTTGTTTAGTAAGTGGAGGAAGACTAGGAGGCATTGGGGCAATAGGCGGTGCTGATGGGGTCAGTCCTGTAGATATTGGTGCAGCGACAAACCCGTCATCGAATCCGCCATCAGTGAGTGGATCAAAACTTTCTAGATCGAAATCATCTAAAAAGTCTCGATCAATTGCGCCCATATCAAAATTTGATGGTGGTGTTAAATTTGATTTTGGAGATGGCATGGCAGGCGGCATAGTGAATGACTCATTTGCAGAAACTAAATTATCAAAATTATCTGATTCTGATACGAAGCCATTTAGCAAATCATGGACCAAGGCTTCTTCCTGAAAATTCACTTCTTCATAATTGTCATTTAGCAAATCATTTCCCAAAGCCTCTTCTAACAGATCTTTCTCTGAAACTATATTATTGTCAGCAAAACTATCTATAGGATTGGTTGAGGACTGAGAATTCAGGAATCCCCTAAGCGATTCTTCTGAAGGTACATCAGACAGAATACGATTTGGAGTAAGCGTTGTGGGGATATTCTCAAGGCTAAAATCAGAGTCAAGAGCCTCTGACAAACTATCTTCAAATGCAGCTAGATCAAAATTTTCAACCAGCATGCTTCCTAAATTGTCAACATCATTACGACTATCTCCAATAAGCGATTCAGCATTGCTCATATCCAAATTGGAACTTGTTAAATTAGAGTTGACAGGTGAAACTAGATCGCGATCAAAATCATCTGCATAATTAGCAAAATCATCAATTAATCCTGAGGCAGCAAGTTGCTCAACAGACAAATCATCTGCATAATTGGCAAAATCCGAGTCGTTAACTTGCTCTGCTATAGAGTTGCTATGGCTTTCCCAATCTGGGGATGGAGGTATAGAGCCAGATTTCTCGAAAAATTCAAATTCATTACTTTCTAGACTTGCCTCAATATCATCATGGGAAAGATTGTCAAATTCATTGAAATCAGTAAATTGCTGCCGATCAGGAATTTGTTCAGGGATATCTAGATTTTCTAATGCATCATCAAAATCACTTGTCTCATGCTCTCTAGAATTTGCAACCAGTTTACTGATGTTATTTGCGATCGCCCAATCGTCTTCATCAAGACCAAAATCAAAGTCTTCGCTAAGAGATTGCTCAGTTAAGCGGAAATCATCATTAAACTTTTCTGAAGATTCTTCTAAAGTTGGCAAATAGTCTTCTATCTCAACTAATTCTTCATCCCAAACTACATCATTACCATTACCTATTTCAGCTTCTAGACTTGCACTCCAATCAGTTTCATCACTAACACCAGTAGCAATAACCTCAGATTCAAGCCCTCCACTCCAATCCTCATCATTATTAATTCCAAACTCTAATTCGTTATCTGTCTGCTCCAAATTCGAATTGGTTTGCAGATCAAATTCCGAATCAAAGACTGGTTCAATAGTTTTCAAACTGGAATCTACATTGGATGATCCAATGCTAACATATTCTTCAGTTTCCAAAGATTCAAGGCTAGGTAGTTCAAAGTCAATATGTTCTTCTGCTTCATATTGATTTGCATTGGGCATACTCTCCCATTTTTCGTCTAAAACACCAACTTGTTCTTCCAACTCAGAAGAGACCAAATAAGTCAGATCATCAGATTGCTCCGTAGAAGAGTCTAAATAAGTTAAATCATCAGCTTGAAGTTTGAATTCCGACTCCAATCCTAATTGGTTATCTGTCTGCTCTAAAATTGGTTCAGTTTGCAGGTTATATACTGACTCCAATTCAGTCTCTAAAACTTGTTCTAAAATAGAATCTGAATCTAGATTGACTATCTCAAAGTCAACACTTTCTTCTTCCATCTCAGGAGATTCTAGATGAGACAAATCTTCAGTTTGCAGTTCAAATCCTAAGTCGAAAACTGGCTCGATAAATTCTAAACTAGAATCTGCATTAGACAACTCAAAGCTGTCATAATCCTCTGCTTCAGAAGATTCGAGGTTAGGCATTTCAAAGTCAATATTTCCTTCTACTTCATATTGATTTGCATCTGGTACGCTTTTCCACTCGTCAGAATCACCAAAAGCATTATCAATAGATGTAGCTGACACTAGATTGACATCTATGCTAGGCGTAGCATCCCAAACAGAATCATCATCGATCGCAGCTTCGACAGACTCTCCCCAATCATTAGTGAATGCATTGTCAACTGATTCACTAAGTATTTCAGGCTCAAGATTTGAAGAATTACTTGCCCAAATATCATCTTCATCCGTGCTTTGAGCATCGAATTCTAAGGGCTGTGATGCTCCAAAGTCATCATCTATTTTGTTGTCAAATTCTGCTGCAAGATTATCAACTTCAAATTCATCAAAAGATAGATCTTGATCTTGTGAAATTTGTAATTCATCCTGAAGATTGCTTTGAATTTCATTGTCTATCTCAAAATCTTTAGATGTCTGATCGACTTCTATGTCATCAGATAATTCCAAATCTCCAACTAATAAATCTTCTGCATAATCAGCCTCATAAAGTTGATCGGACAATGAATCTACGCTGTCATCATTCTCTTTAGTTGCCCCAGAAATCTCCGAAAATTGGGTTGGCATTTCAAAAGATTCACTAACTATATCTAAACTGCCTCCAGATGGCTGATTAAAAGAATTACCTTCTAATATGCTTGAAATGCTATCCCAGCTATCATCATCCCCCCCAGAATTTAAATCAAAACTAGAGTCGTCTCTATTCTCTAGCAACTCCGCTAGTCCTTGAATACCATCTTCCGTATTCTCTATACTGACTGATTCTGAAATGCCCAAGCCTAAAGAATCTAGATTGGAGAAATCAGAACTCTCCAAGAAATCTAGCCCGTCTAAACCAAGACTTTCACCTAGGTTATCCATTATGTTGTCTGATAGTGGCTGAAGCGTTGTCAGAGATTGCCCTGTATTCTGGGACGAAGGATTAGCTTGCCCCTTAATCCCTGAATCATCCTTTCTATCATTGAGATCAGTCACAATTAACCAGTCAATATCACTAACTTCACTGTTATTAGAAAGGCTACTACTCTGGCTATTTACTGTAATTTTTGAAGGCGAAGATGGCTCAATTGCCTCATCTAGACCTAGAGATCGCAACCACTCTAAATCCTCAAGATCATTGTCAGCCTGCTGGTTACTAATTACTTGAGAAGATGCGCTCGCTGATGATTCATTTGCTCCTGATTCGATCTCTGGAGATCCGCCAATTCGCGTACCAATATCAGACATAATCATCCAATCAACATCAGCAGCATCAGCCTTTACTGATTGCTTCTTATCTGGCTCGTTAGTGCCTTGACCTTTTTGTGGGATATTTTTATTGGAAGCCATGAATCATTCCTCAGCATTATGTTCGGGCTTGCACCAGTAGGCGTGCTCTAAAATTAGATAGCAATTTGGCTAGATACATTGACTGACGTTATTGCAAACCATAGCTTAACAACAATGTCAAAAGGATTTCAACGGACATCTGCAAATTTTAAAACAATAGCAGTAAGCGATTTATTTTAGACTCTTGCAAGCTTTAATTATTTCGTTGCATACAAAGTTTAAGCTAATCTTAACAAATAAAATCTTAAAAAGTAGAATTGATACGTCACTTCCAGCAATTCTCATTATGAAACTGATTTTAGTGTTTTCATGATGAGAGATTTAAAAATTCACCAATTTTTGTAGCAGCTTCTCGCAAAACTTTAGGTGGATGTACTAAAGCGAACCTTACATAGCCTTCGCCATGTTTACCAAATCCTGCACCTGGGGCAAGGGCAATACCAGTAGATTTAATCAAGTCTAGACAAAATTCCACTGAATTATGTGCATAGCGATCAGGTAACTTTGCCCAGAGATACATTGTTGCACTAGGATTAGCTATTTCCCAACCGATCGCTTTAAGCGATTCGAGCATTACATTTCGGCGTTCCTGAAATGTGGTAACTACTAGATCAATCGGAGCGCGATCGCCTGATAAAGCTTTGATAGCACCGCGCATGATTCCTTGGTATTGATTGAAATCTACAGCAGATTTGACTTGACGGAGTGCCTTAATTAGATCCCGATTGCCAACAGCAAAGCCGACCCGAAAGCCTCCCATATTGTAGGACTTAGACATAGTGAAAAATTCGATGCTGACACTGCGATCGCGATCAGCTTGCAAAACTGAAGGCGGTTTTGAACCGTCAAATACTATGTCGAGATAAGGAAAGTCATGGACTAACGCGAGATTATGTTGTTGGCAAAACTTGACGGCGGATTGAAAAAATTCTAACGTTGCCGTTGCGGTAGTGGGATTGTGAGGATAGCTCAATATCATCATTTTTGATTGTGCTAACACTGTTTCAGGAATATCGGCAAAGACTGGTAAAAAGTCATTTCCTACCAATAGCGGCATTCCATATACTTGCCCCCCAGCCAAGTGAATGCCGCCATAGTGCGATGGATAACCAGGATCTTGCAAGAGGGCAAAATCATTAGGGTTGAGCAAGGCAAGGGGTAAATGGGCTGTCCCCTCCTGTGAGCCAATTAACGCTAATACTTCTGTTTCTGGATCAACTTGTATATCAAATCGCTGCTGCATCCATGCTGCCACCGATTCCCGAAAGTCTTTGGTGCTGCCAAATAGAGAATAGCCGTGAGTACTAGTATCTTTGAGAGCCTCGGCGATCGCTTCGAGAATAAATGCATCTGTTGGTAAATCAGATGAACCAAGCGACAGGTCAATTACTGCCATCCCAGATGCTTTGACCTGACTCTTGGCAATGTCCATATCGGCAAATACATTGGATTGTAAAGGCTTGAGGCGATCGGCAAATTGCATAAAACTAAGCAAGTATATATAAAAACAGGATGTGTAGTGCGAGGCACTATACATCCTATTCTCATCTAAACTAGCCTTATTTGTAAGACGATAAGTGCGTGAGGGTACGCCCCGAATGGGCGCCCCCTCACAACTCATTCATGGTTGCGATAACATAGAGTTAAGTTGTTGAATTATCGAAAGAAAAATCATGGTCTGCTGTAAAACAAAATCCAAACTAGCTAAAGCCGTAAGATTACATCGCAATTTTCATTTCAAAACTGGATTGCTTCTAGATCAAGGTGTGCGTCTCTTCGGCGTACATAAATGCTTTCTTACCAAACCATTTTATAAAGCCGTCAAAGTGGCTGGCTACACCAACGTTTCTCTAGCTAGTATTGCGCTTGTCTTACTAGAAGACTAATATTGCTCTTAGCACGATTCGTATTATAGGAAAATTTCGCATGATTACATTAACTGACGCTGCGATCGCTCGCGTAAGAAATCTCCAAAGCCAACGCGCCACTTCTGCACCTTTGCGGTTAGGTATTAAACAAGGAGGTTGCTCAGGTTTGTCTTATTTGATGGACTTTGTTGATCAACTTGAATCTGATGATAATCAGTATGAATATAACGGTGTACAAATCGTTATTAACAATAGCAATTTGCCTCAGTTACAAGGACTAGAACTCGACTACACCGAGGATCTTATGGGCGGTGGATTCCGTTTTCGTAATCCTAACGCCAGCAAGTCTTGCAGTTGCGGTACTTCTTTTGCAACTCCTAAAGAAATTGGTGCACCCGTAGCTTGCAGCTAATTTCAAAAAAGAAGCCACGCATTGCGTGGCTTCTTTTTTGAAATTGATACGTCGAGGGTAGGCGGCGTAAAGCGCCGCCTACCCTTGCAAGTTTTTATGAGGTAATCTGCTGAATATTATCTTCCCAATGTTTGCCATCAAAAGGCATAATCGTAAATTGTTCCATTGCACTACCATCTAGGCAACGAACATTGACATCGTAATCATCAGGATGCGATCGCGGACGATAAAAGGGATGAATTCCACAAGTTTTGCAAAAATAATGCTTGGCGATGCCAGTATTAAAGGTGTAAGTGGAGAGATAGTCCGCACCTTGCAGTAGCTCAAAGTCCTCAGTAGGAATGATTAAATGTAAAATTCCTTTCTTTTGGCAGATTGAGCAATTACAAGCGATCGCTTCATATTTTCTCACCTTCACCCGGAAGCGGACAGCTCCACAATGACAGCCACCAAAGACATTAGTATTTATTGCAGAATCAGTTAATAAAGTCATAAATTCTGGTTAGTGCCCCAGATGTAAGGACAAGATCATTATGTCTATCGTCAATGTCTTAGTTGCTATATGTAACTAAACAAAATTAACTAAGGGAACTCCAAGAAAAAAATGATCCATATAAAACCAAAGATATGGCGGTGGGCGAAGCCTGCCGCCATATCTTTGGGATCAATTATTTTTTGTAAGTCCCTAAATATTGTGATTCAAACTGTCGAAGAACATTTTCAGTTTATGAGTCTGAAATTTTCTAAGAGCTAAATGCGTTTAGTTTAGTCCACTCATTCCTCTTGAAACGCCATCATTTTTTTCAATCAAGTTCAACTAGGGGCTATAAGGGGATAACTGAAAAATCTCGGCCTCTTTATCTCTGACAGCACAGTATTAGTCAACGCTAACTGTTTCTATAGCATCTTTTGGAGGCAAAAAACGTGAATCGGAAATTTCGATTAATTTATCGATTGAGGTTTCTGCTAAAAGTTTACGGGCTTTAGCTAGATATTCTAAATTTGGACATTGATCTCCGAGGACACATCCATTGATGCATTCTTCTTGACAATTGACTTGACGAGACATTGGTTTTGTAAAGCATTTTGTAGACTAGAACTCAAGGCTACTACAATCTCAGGTAATGCTCAATGCTTTTGATCACCTTGAAAGCCTCTACATCCAGTAGGCGATCGCAATCAATTTGATGCAAGTAAAAGCTAGCTAGCTCGGTATTAGTTTGTCGGTCGTAATTTGCAAAAATTGTTTCAGGCGAATCCCATTCATCGATATGTTGCCCATGGAAAGCCAAGAAACAAAAAAGTATCGCTAGGCGATACTTTTTTGTTTCTTGCAGTAATTTTCGGTAAAAAAATTTGCTTTCCGCTGTAATATGCGGTCAGAGAGACTCGAACTCTCACAGCTTTCGCCACCACCACCTCAAGATGGCGTGTCTACCATTCCACCATGACCGCAATTGCTTTTTAGTGCTTAACTATTCTACAGCAGCAACGCATATTTGCAATATTTTTTTAATCAATTTAGCAAATCCCATTATAAAAGTTGGGTGTTATGAAAGGCTCTCAAAATCTGACTTTCATCACACTCAACTTTTGGGCTTTCGTAATTGCAATTGTATTGCTGTCGTCGATATAACATCAATCCACAAAAATGTGCCAACATTTTTGTGGATTGAAAATCAGGCTGAGTAAGGGTTTTAAAAGAACAAAATGGCGCAGCCATTTTGTTCTTTGGTATAAGATCTTAATGGTAACGGCGCTTTTTGAGACCTTTGCAACATCTCTAAATCTATAAAATCAAAAACTTCAATGTCTGAATCATCTCTGGAATCATTGCGACATGAAAAGAGCCAAAAACGATCTCCTAGACGGTGGGTTCGCCCTATCGCGATCGCAGGAATTGTAATCGCCAGTTTTTATAGTTCTGTTTGTGCTGCATTATGGTTTGGGCAAACGAGGTTAGTCTTTTCTCCAGTTAAGGAAATTACGACTACACCTGCAGAGTTTAATGCCAAATATGAGGATGTCTTTATTCCTGTCCAGAATACAGATGGAAAGATTGAAAATATTCATGGTTGGTGGTTACCGAATGCCAAACAAGTAGAGCAGAGTAATCAAGGTGATCGCAAAGCAATCTTGTATTTACATGGCAAAGGCAAAAATATTAGTGCCAATGCTAAACATGCTAATCGCTTAATGCAGTTAGGTTTCTCAGTCTTTATAATTGATTATCGTGGTTATGGCAAAAGTGAGGGTGGCTTTCCAACGGAATCATCGGTTTATACTGATGCTCAGACAGCTTGGAATTACTTAATTGAGAAGGGCTATAAGCCAAATCAAATCCTAATTTATGGACATTCTTTAGGTGGGGCAATAGCGATCGATCTTGCGCTTAAACATCCTGATGCTTTGGGCATGATTGTCGATGCTTCGTTTACTTCAATGAGCGATATGGCTCAACTCGATCCAAAATATCGAGTTTTTCCAATTGATTTACTAATTCATCAGCGTTTTGATTCGATTGCTAAAGTGCGATCGTTAGCAATGCCTGTACTTTACATTCATGGCACTGCTGACGAGCTCATTCCTTCGGCGATGTCTCAGCGTTTGTATGACTCTACGCCGACAAAAAAACTAATCGTTCTCATTCCCAATGCTGGGCACAACAATACCGCCTCTACTAACGAGCCATTATATTTAAATTCCATTCGCAGCTTCTTTAAGCTATAGCCGTTTCTATAAACCCTTTGCTAACTATTTAAGTACCTGCGTCAAAAACATGAGCAGAGACTAAAAGCAAGCCTGAATAATGATAATGATAATTTATGCTCAAAATCAAAGTTGCAATATAGTTCTATTATCGGTAGCATAGGCGATAATAAAAAATGTAATAAAACGCAACAATCAAATATATCTTTCGAATATATTTGAGTTTGTCAATTGACAAACAAAAAACGCATACTAGACAAAAGATAGGAAATTTGAGTAAGGAGTGACACAATGCAGCAGCAGGGCAAAGCCCTAACTGTTCCAATCGGTGTGATGGGTGCAGCACAGGGATTTAATCCGACGATACTACTGCTACTTGGTTCGATCGTTTTAGCAACTGCATCGACAACAGGGTATTGGGTATGGGGCTGGGCGCACTGGCTCGTATTTGTTTGTAATTTTTCGGCGCTTTATGTACTGGGTACAGTAATTCATGATGCTTGCCATAATGTTGCTCATCCCAATCGCATTGTCAATGCAGCGATCGGCCATATTGCAGCAATTTTGCAAGGATTTGTGTTTCCTGTATTTACCCGCGTCCACATGCAGCACCATGCCCATGTAAATGATGAAGAAGATGACCCAGACCACTTTGTCTCGACAGGCGGCCCATTGTGGTTGATTGCAGCTCGCTTTTTCTATCACGAAGTTTTCTTTTTCCAGCGTCGGCTATGGAGAAATTATGAGCTTTTAGAATGGGCAATTAGCAGGTTAATTGTAATAGCTACCTTGATTGTGGGTTACCATTACGGTTTTCTCGTTTATATGATGAACTTCTGGTTTGTGCCCGCAGCCGTGATGGGACTTTTGTTAGGCTTATTCTTTGACTATTTGCCCCATCGTCCTTTTGTTGAGCGATCGCGCTGGAAAAATGCCAGAGTTTATCCTGGAAGATTTTTGAATATTTTGTTACTAGGTCAGAACTATCACTTAATTCACCATCTCTGGCCGAATGTGCCTTGGTATTACTACGAAAAAACATATTATCAGATGAAACCTTTGCTTGATGCAAATGGCTCACCTCAGACATTAGGTCTGCTAAAGATGCCAGATCTTGCTGGTTTTATATATGATGTGTTCTTAGGTATTCGCTTTCACGGGCATAAACAAAAATAAAAAAGGGAGCGCTAAGCGCTCCCTTTTTTAATACCAAAAAGTAATAGCTATAGTGCATCTAAGGAATGGTCTAGCTGCATTCTCGTTTCCATTTGGCGAATGAAGTAACCTGTCATCATTGCTGAGCCTATTAGACCTGCTAAGTTTTCGCGATCAGTGGTGATGCTTACGTTGAAATGCTGTGGTGGCAATATACCCAGCAAGTTTTGAATATTTTGGTTGATAATTTGTTGTGCTTCAGGCGTGACAGACTGAGCGACTGTAGCTAATGTCTCAGGTGATTGATTTTTGAGATAATCGAGTAAAAGGTTGTTTGTGGAGTTGAGTTCGCCAAGGTTAAACATATATTTGCTTTCCTGTATCTTGAAATACGCTATGAACATCTATGTATATTTTTACTGATGCGCTCGCGAAGCTTTGAGTAGGAAAACCGTATTAAACCGAACAAAAAAAGGCTAAAAAGCCTTGATTTACAAGGCTTTTAAACAAAGAATTTAAATTTAGAAATCTTCGTCATAGCTACCGCTACTACTGCTAGCAGCTTCATTTTCTTTGCGCGAACCAAGCAGATCTAGGCGCTCAACTCGTATTACAGGTTTTTGGCGCTCATCACCCGTAGTGCGATCGTTCCAACGATCAAACTTGAGTGATCCGGATATGCCAATTAAGCTTCCTTTTCTGACGAAATTCTTCGCAACTTCGGCAGTTTTGTCCCACATTTCTAAGTCAAACCAATCGGGTGGATCATCGCGGTTGCTAGTATTGCGATTAACGGCGATCGTAAAGTTGCAAACCACCTTGCCAGACTCAAAATATTTAACTTCAGGATCTCGCCCTGCTCGTCCAACTAGGTGAACTTTGTTTAAGGTCATAGGACAATTATCAAAAAAAGTTTAGACCTCTGCATTTTATCTGTTTTTTCATCAAAATCCAAAAAACGAAATGCTACAAGCAATTTTCAGTTAGGAACCGATTTTATTTTTTGGCTGCGAGACGAGCTATGGATTAATTGACTCAATTCTTGCAGATAGTCCTTGTTGTGCAAGTCGAGAAACTTGTACTTCAGCGATACTTCGATCAGTATAAGCTCCTATCTGCACCACTAAATAGCCATTAAGCCGAGAAGCAAAAGAATTTGGCACAATCTGCCGTACTTGGGCAACAGCATTTGTTGAAGACACTGGCACAACTACACGATAGCGAGGGCGGGCTTGAGGTCTAAAACTAGTATTAGAAAGTGGTGCAATTTGGATTGGTCGATTGACTGGTTCGCCACTAGGTGGGCGAGATCGAACTGGTGCCAACCTAGTGCTAATTTCGGTATTAGAAGGAAGTGGGGAGTTGAGACTCTTTGGTGTAATTCTGATAATCACAGAAGTAACAGGCTCGAACCAAAAAGAGTTATTTGATTGATTTATTTGATTGTTTGGATTAAAACTATAGCTCTGATTTGAAGATGGTCTAACCAATGCTGGTGGAGTATCAAGATTAGGCGGAATAGTCATGGGCTGGCTGGTGGCAATCTTTGGTACAAGTTGTTGGTTGATCTTTGCAAAGCGATCGTTTTTTGGCGTGTTGATTGGTAAAGCTTTACCTACTGACGTAGCATTTAACGTTTTAGAATTTGCTGAAGGGCTATTGGAAAATAGATTAGATGGCGGACGAACACCCGACAATTGTAAATTTCCCTTTACTTTATTAATATCTAATTGATTGCCATTAGCGACAACCGCATTACTGCTGACATTTTGCAAATCAAATATGCCGTTATCCTGAAAAGAGTTATTGCCAGCATCATTGGGCCTTCCTAAATCTGGCATTGCTGCATCAGAAATAGTTAAGCCATAATTGCGATTATTGACAATTGCGTTGCCTCGCAAAACTGGTTTGGCATTAGCTTGAATTAAAATTCCATTTTGATTTTGGGTAAAAGTATTGTCAGTAATTTGAGGAGATGCATCTTGACGAATGCTAATACCAAAAGTAGTTTGCTGAAATAGATTGCCACGAATATCTGGACTAGATTCCCCCTCGATCGCTAAGCCACTTGTGCCATTCCGAAAAAACTGGTTTGCTGAGACGATTGCCGTTGATTTACCTGTAATTAAGCCGCCGTCTTGTTTGTTATCCAGAAAAGTATTATTAGCGATCTCAGGACTAGCATTTTCAATCCACAATCCATAACCTCTAGGATTAGGATTGGTCACGATTACACCCCGCAGTTCTGCACGGTCGCCAACAGTGATTGTCACATTTTGAGGAAACCCCGATCCTGTTAGTAGGCTTCCACCACCCAAAATCACGATGTCTTTACCCTTATTAGTTTCGTTACCCCGCAAGGTCACATTCGACCTCAACCGTATTGGGAACTGCTCACCCGTTGCACTACTGTAGGTTCCATAGGCTAGCTGAATAATTTGTCCAGCCTGAGCGCGGCTAATGGCATAGGTGATTGTCTTGAATGGTGTAGCATTACTACCTTGCTCGGGGCGATCGCTTCCTGTTTGAGGATTTACATAAATAATATTTTGCGTAGTCGTTTGTGTGTTTTGAGTTACTTGTGATTGGGCGATCACGGGTGTAGCGATCGCGATGAAGGGTGTAGCGATCGTGATAGGAAGCAAATAAACACAACCTTGAGAAATAAAGCCTTGAAATGTCTTGTAGATGCCCATTTTAATGTACGAATTGCTTCCCTTAAATTTGCCGAAGTTGCTTAGTTTGATACAGAGTAAGAAGACTGCAAAATATTAAATTTAGATTAAATTTAATATCCATGCCTTAAGAGTCATAAATTACCCTAAGTTCAAAACTACCGCAAGAGCAATATGTCAGAGGATAAAGTAGATGCTTCTTGTCTTTTTTATCCTTTGACTCCAATACTTGCCTCTGTAGGAATGATGTAACGTTGCAGAAATACAAACACGACAAAAACTGGCAACATCGAAATCGCAGAACCTGCAGCAATTAAGCGCCAATCTTCGGAAAAGGCACTGGTAAGACTAGCAATACCCCGAGGCAGGGTATAAAGCTCAGCTTTATCCACAATTGCTAATGGCCAGAGAAAATCTCCCCACATTGCCACAAAAGTAAATACTGCCAGAGTTGTGAGGGCAGGACGCGCCGCAGGCAACATTATGTGCCACCAGATCCCTAAGCTAGAGCAGCCATCCATTCGCGCTGCTTCTTCCATTTCTTTAGGAACGCTTTGAAAGGCTTGGCGTAGTAAGAAAATTCCAAAAGCAGAAATTACATATGGGAAAATCAATCCTGCATATGTGTTCTTGAGATTTAGCTGCACAGCAAGAATGTATAGGGGAATCATCGTAATTTGAAATGGGATCATCGTCGTGCCAACGATCGCCCAAAATATTGGATCGCGTCCTTTAAAATCTAGTCTGGCAAGAGGAAAAGCGGCAAGTGAGCAGAATAATAAATTTAAAATAACGGTGATACTGGAAACAAAGAAGCTATTCCAGAGATAAAGATCGAAGCGAGAATTTTTCCAGACTTTAATGAAGTTGCCAAAGGTTGGCTGGGCAGGTAATAGCTGCGGTACGGATTGAAAAATATTTTCGCTAGGTGATTTAAAAGCAGTGCTTATCAACCAGAGTAAAGGAAATACCGTTAAAGTTGCGATCGCTATTAAAAGAATAAATTGCGGAACATGTTTAAGGGGATTTAATGATAATTTTGGACTTTTCTTATTCATAATTAGGGGAAATATGATTTCATAGGATTTCTAGTAAAGAGTTGTAAATCTCTCAACGTTCGCTACCCATCAAATAGATCAAATTTTCTTCAAAGGGATTTCGCATACTGTTTTGATTAACGAGAGTATTAATACCAAAACACAAAATGGCTTAGCCATTTTGCGTTTTTAAAACCCTTGCTGGATTTGGTTTTTAATTCACAAAAGTGTGACGACACTTTTGTGAATTGGTATAACGAGAGTTTAGTGTAAGTAGAAACAACAAAAAAAGAGAGTCTCCGAATAGGAGACTCTCTTTTTTTGTTGACAAAATTAAGAGTTAACTTTGCCGTAAAATATGCCGCGAATGATGACTTCCTTGGGCTCAACACCACCAAGGTCATTGTCAGAGGTTTGCTCGGTCTCGAAAGTGCCAGCGATTTCGCCAGTATCAGCATTGAGCTTAGCGATTTGCAATGACATAGTACCTTTGGAGGTGGAGTCATCCTTTACGCTGCGGTTATCAAAAGAGTTGCGCTTACCAGGTAAACCCTCGGCAGAGTCATAACCGATCGCTAGACCACGACCCTTAGGATCGATGAAGCCAGAACCACGATAGGTAGGGACATCGGTAGAACCAACGAAATCAACTGATGTGGTAATGCCATTTACGCCAGGAGCAGTTTTGGCGTTGAAACCTTTAATGGTGAACAAAATTGCTACCAGTTCACCACCAGGCATTTTGACGGTGATGGGTTGATAGTCTAAACCATCAGTTTCAACTAAGCTGAGGCTACCATCACTATTCCCAGTTACAGTAGCCTTTACAAAGTCAAGGCTAGATGTTGAGCGAGTCATCAACTTACTTGCTACAAATTCTGATTTTTTGCGCTTGTTGCTGGATTCTTCTTTAACAAAAAATGAAGTTGGTTCTAAGCAAAGATCTGAAATTTCGGCAGATTGACCAGCTTCAATAGGAATAAAGTTTCGCCCACCGCGAGAGGAACCCAAAATGTCAGAACATTTGTTCGCCAAGCCAGTATTTACAATTTGGTCGTAGGTCAAGCCTGGTTCAACAGCAGCGATCGCATTAGTAGCAAATAGACCGCTTACTACTAACATACATAAACTGATACACAATGTAAAAATTGCTTTCGTAAAACTACGAAATTTCATAAATAACCTCTTTTTAATTTAACAGGATTTAATGAGTGTATTTTAGAGTTAGAAAAGCTAGAGCAAAGCGCAGCCTATGTTAACTCTGTTAAAAAAAATACGATCTAGTTTGGGATTTTAAATTGAGATCGTTAAGGAGTTGGTGGTGCTTTAGACTAGCCATAGAGGTTGGCAAACCAAAGACTTAATTTGTAAAATTCCAATCACCATATTATCGCGCACGAGGGTACTTAGCTTGGCACAAACTGAAATCCAATCACAGAAACAATCACAACAGGGGCAAACTGCTGATTTATCTGAGCTTGACGCGATCAGTGATCGCCTATGGCAAATTGCTCAAAATCAGCAAGGCACGTCAGCCAATCTTTTACAAATTTTACGGGTCTTAGAAGTAATTCATAAGCGCATTCGCGATGATTTGTTTCAACCTTCTCTACCAAATAGCCGCCATGAACTATTTAATCTCTTACGCGATATTGAGACAAACGGGGGCTGGCCACATATTTATCGCATGAAAATTGATGAGATTTGTCGATATTTAGATCAACCCGAAGAATTAGAAGAATAAACCGATCACACTTTAATTGCTAGCAAAAAGCAGAAGAGGTAGAACATATCTCTTCTGCTTTTTGGTGTTTATGTTAGAACTAGACTCGGCGATATTGCTGATAAGCAGCAAAAAAAAGTCCGCCTAGGGTAATGAAAATAAGACCGAGGCAAATGCCTGACAAAATTGGTTCTACCATAAATATTTATTAAATTCACTGACTTATATAGTTTACTTTAGCAATTATCATTATGAAAATCAGTTTTTGCTTTTTTCTATACCCATCGCTTTAAGCTGAAAGTGAACGCAAAGTTCACATAGCAAGAGCCTAAGGATTAACTAGAGAGCGAAGAAGGTTAGGAGGGCTAGGTTCTGGCGTAACTAATGGCTGAGGAGCTGGTATAGGTTGCCGCTCAACCTCGCTATTTAGTGCATTTGGGTTGGGCTGAACTAAAAATAGCTGCTCGGTGCTTTCATATAATTTTTGCGCTAACAAATCGTTTGCAGCTTCAGTTAAATGGATAGGATCAATGAAAGCCTGCTGGTTAGTATTTTGAAATATCTGATAAAAATTGACAAACTTAGGCTTGAGCGGACTATTACTAAGTGATTGTTCGGCAATCTTGTAAGCATTGGTGGCGCGATCGCTATATTCCTTGCCCAAGGATTTCAGAATGCCTTCTTCTTCTTTAGTTAAGGACTTTTGCTTGCCCGTAATTTCTGGCTGAAGAATGATCAAAGAAGGAATATTGTTTGCCAATCGTGTCATTTGCTGAGCATTGTAAAGATATCTCTCGATCCTTTTTTGAAGTTCTTGAGGATCTTTGCTTAGTTGTTCTGCGTTAAAAACTTGATATTCCGAACTAAATGTAGTTATGTCGGCTGGAACTATCCATTTTTGCCAAGCTTTGACAAGATAAAGCGAATTTAGCCAGTTATTAAATTGCTGGGTTAAATGTTGGCGATATTGGGCGAGTGGATCGCGTAACATTTGCTCAACGTTCCCGATTTCGCGAGCAGACTGATTGCTAGGCGATCGCAAATCTTCGTAGCCATCCAGAATTAGCAGAGCATTGGGGCTATATGCCATCACCTTATGAGCTAACAGACCCAGTTCATTCCCAGAACTATATCCAGGAACTGCCGCAGCAATTACGCGATAGCTTCCATCCCGAATACGCGGAGGCAATGCTCGCATCGATTCAATTTGATCAGCAAAGTAGGGGATTTCTTTGGGCTTAAACTTCTCGGGGCTACTATTTTGCGCGCGTACACGCTCATTAAGCAATTTCTCAACCTTAAAAGCCAATGCCTTTTGATTCTTTTCCGCCATATTTGTAAAAGCGGTGGAAGCACCAACCAAAAACACTCGGATCTCGTTAGCAGGCTTGACAACGGGTACGGATGAATCTTGACGAAAGCCCTGATCGTTGATTTGCCAATATTCACTACTTTGACTGGGAAGTAATTCATAACCCAGTATTGGGCTGCGTTTTACTCGGAGCAGCCCAGCATCTGGTAGTCCAGGATAGCTATTACCATTGGAGTCCTGTAATCTAAAAGCATAGGACTGAGCGATCGCTACAGTTTTGTTGGGGGCAAGCTGGTTGGCACTACCTGTTGCTAAAACTGCTCCTCGCGCAATTAGTTCTGCCAAAATTAATAGTAATGGCAAACCAATCAGGATCAAAAGTAAAATATTTCGCAACCAAGATTTGCGCTTGGGTTGCCAAGAAGATGTATATCGGGGTCTACGCATGACTAGGCTACTGGTGTGCAGCTTTACAGCTTATAACAATTTTTATCTCAATCCTCAAATAACTTAAATTGATGCTTCGCATCAATTTAAGTTATTTGAGTTGAATCAATTCGATTTTATAACCATCTGGATCTTCAACAAAGGCAATCTCAGTCGTGCCATGTTTCATGGGACCGGGCTCGCGGGTTATTTTGCCACCTTTTTCACGAATAGCGTCACAGGCGGTATAGATGTTTTCCATGCCCAATGCTATATGGCCATACCCAGAGCCTATGTCGTAGGTATTGGTATCCCAGTTATGGGTTAGCTCAATAACAGCATTGCTGGATTCATCGCCATAACCAACAAAAGCTAATGTAAAGTGTCCATTTGGGTAATCTTTACGGCGCAATATTTTCATGCCGAGGACATTACTATAAAAATCAAGCGATCGCTCTAGATCTCCAACCCGAATCATTGTATGTAAAACACGCATTTTGGTTTTCCTCTAAATTTTGTTAGAGAGATACAAATTATCTCTCTAACAGTTTACCGATCATAATCTTCATCATCTAAGCTCTTGGACTCAACCAACCAATCAGAGTTTTGTCCGCCAATAATTACTTCTGCGATCGCTACATATTCCTTGTCAAACTGACGTAACGCATTTACTAAAGTATCGATCGCGATCGCATCGGTTGTTCCCAAATCAACCCAACAGCGACCCCATTCGTTTTCGTATTCAAGATCAGTCATGTTGTGCATGACCGACATCATCTCGTCATCGGCTGCTTGGTTGTCATAATCAAAATAGCTAATATCAACGCCAGATTCTAAAACTTGCATATTGCAGGCATTGAAACCGCCTAGCTTACCAAGCAGAAACCAAGAATTAAATAATTCATCTAAAAGTTGTTTTTCTTGCTGGGATGGGATTTCATTAAATTTTATCCAGATCCACAAGTCGAACCAATCACATTCTCGAAATCTAACTTCCATAGTCCACTGAACAGATCTTTTGAAAATATCGATAATTTTAACGATATCGATCCTAGTTTAGGTGATATCACCACCACGCTTAGATTCAGATAAAAGGAGATTATGTGCAATATGCTTTATCTCCTTTTATCTTTGGGAAATAGCGAAAATAATTGCGATCACTTTGACAGCGTTTGACAGCGTCTATTTAAGTCAAAGGTAAATTAAAACCTACGGTTCGACCATTTTCTACAGGTAGTGTTTCCTAATATAACCCAAGTTGCTACCTATTGGCTTAAAACTCAACTTAAAACGATAAATATCAGGTATTTATATAAAAATAACAGCATTTAATGCTTTGCAAGGCTAGTTTCAAGCTATTTTGAAGTGATTTTTGATAGGTAGCAACTTGGGTTAATATACTGCCCCGCTACATATAGCGTATAAGTTTAGCTTGTGACGCTATATGTAGTATTTGGTAACACTCAAAATGCTACCTGTAGGGGTAGTCGAACCGTAGGTTAAAAATTAAATAGTGATTATATTGTCATCAGTCTTAGAACCAAGAAATATCTGGTAAACATCCTTAGGAATGAAAATTAAATAACGTGTGCATATAAAACCCAAAATTGGTTAGGCGGGCTTCGCCCGCCTAACCAATTTTGGGTTTTATTAAATTATCATTCCTTCGTACTACCGAAGACATTATCAACATCTTCCAAACTAATAGTGCTCAACAGTTTTGGCAAATCAATACAAAATCTAATTTAAGGCTTGTTTAGACTCATCCCATTAGATTCTGCATAACGATTCATAAATCTTAAAAAGCGCTGCCAATCTCGATCTCCCTCGATTTTATGAATTGCTTCGATCCCAGCAGGCTTACCATTGATAAATTTGGCATTAACATTACGGGTAATCATTTCGCCTTCTTCATCAATCATATACATCCCTAAGATCTCGTTAGTGGATGCATTTTCTCCTGTCATACAGTTAAGCACATCAAAGATAAACACCGCTACACTAGTATCTCCGTCTTTTGATCGTGTAATCTTCACGTCTGTAGCTGCTTCATCAATGCCGCGCGTTAACTGTAATTTTGCTGTCATTTTATTAAACTTTAAAAAACTTATTTAATGTAGATTTTTAATAACATACCCCAAAATCACCTCCTATGGAGAGTAAATTCGATGCTTTGCGTCGTATTTACTTTTTGATTTTTGCTTAATCAAATACAACAGTTCTAAGACCCAAATCCGAACCCGCCGATTGCCCGTAAATCAGTACGCGATTTTGTAAATGTTGTCTGACAGCTCTCGCAAGAACTATGCGTTCTAAATCTTTACCTTTTCGAATCAGGTCGGTAACAGAATCTCGATGTGAGACCCGAATGACATCCTGCTCAATGATTGGCCCCTCATCAAGGTCATCGGTAACATAATGAGCAGTCGCCCCAATAATTTTTACGCCGCGTTTGTAGGCTCGTTGGTATGGATTTGCCCCCGCAAAGGCTGGTAAAAATGAATGATGAATATTAATAACCTGCGAAAACTGAGCTAGAAAGCTAGGACTTAATACCTGCATATATTTTGCGAGAACCACTAAGTCAATCTGGTACTGCTTTAGAATTGCTAGCTGCTGTTTTTCCTGTTCCAACTTATTGTCAGATGAGATCGCAATGTGATGATAATTAATGCCAAAGTTATGCGCGACTTTTTCTAAATCTGGGTGATTGCTAATTACCACTGGTATCACAGCAGAGAGTTCATGCGATCGCTGTCTCAAAATCAAATCATATAAACAGTGATCTTGTTTAGAGACAAAAATTGCAATTCGACGAACATAATCAGAGAACTGGATGCTCCATTTAGCTTGAATTTCTGTTGCTAATTTCTCGAAGATTGGCGCAATTTCTGTCCTTGACAGATCGAAGGTGTCTAACTCCCACTCAACTCTCATCAAAAATAGCCCAGCCGTACTATCCGCATGTTGATCTGCATGGAGAATATTACCGCCATGGGAAAACACCCAGTCCGAAATTTTTGCTACTAAGCCTCTTTGGTCGGGGCAAGAAACAAGTAAAGTCGCCGTAGTCATAGTTATAGCTTAGGTTGCCACAAATATTTTCTTAGATCGATTTTGTCAGCGTCGCTGAAGCAGATACCTTCCCCCTCAAGTAGCGATCGCTGCAAGTAGTCAGTACCAAAACGCAAAGGGGAATTTGAAACCTCTCCCTTAGCATTCACCACACGTTGCCAAGGAATATCTAAATTTTTCAAATCTACACGATAAAGTGCATAGCCAACTACACGAGCTTTTCCAGCCAAATTTGATAGTTCTGCGATCTGTCCATAGGTCGCAACTTGTCCCTTGGGAATTTGTCGGACAATTTCGTAGATGCGATCATAAGAGTTGTTTTTAGTACCCATTTTTACTGACTATATTGCGAATTTATAGTTTCTCTAGAATTTAGTGACCCAAATCACTTCCATTTCCTTAAAACTTTAGCTATGATATTAAATGTCAAATCATCAAGACATTTGCACTGGAGAAACTTCAATGCTAGCGGCGGAATGTATCGATTCCAGAGCACCTTTAAATATTGAGGAAAAGCGACGAACGACTACACGCATTGCAATGCGTGTGCCGAGAAGCTGCTTCGGCGAACCAATTATTTCTCGACTCTCTTGCGAACACGGATTAATTGTGACCATAATTGCTGCGCTTCTAGGTGAAAGTCCAGAAGATGATGGCTGGTTCACTTTAGAACTAACTGGGACAACTCAACAAATTCAAAGTGGGATCATTTATCTAGAAGAACTAGATTTAGAAATTTGGGATAAAACAGCTGTCGAAGACGAAAGCTGGTAGATAAAGAAAAAAGGCTTGCTCTGCAAGCCTTTTTTCTTTATCTAGGCAAGGAGCTTAAGCCCCTTGTTAATTACCTCAGCATAATTAAAAAACAGATCCAAAGATCTACGTTGTCAGCACAGCGGACAATGTAGATCTTTGGGCTTTTCATTACTTGTTAGGTTGAGGCGTCATACGCAAGTATGGTTTGATTGGATTAAAACCTTTGGGGAATTTAGTTTTAGCTTCTTCGTTGGAAACTGAAGGCACAATTACACAATCATCGCCATCTTTCCAGTTAGCTGGTGTCGCGACACTATAGTTGTCGGTCAACTGTAGCGAGTCAATGACACGCAAGATTTCGTCAAAGTTACGGCCTGTGCTAGCAGGGTAGGTCAAACTAAGGCGAAGTTTTTTATTGGAGTCAATGATAAACACTGATCGCACGGTTAAGGTATTACCTGTTGCCGAGTTAGGGTGAATCATGTCATAAAGTTCTGCAACTTTTTTGTCTTCATCAGCAAGAATCGGGTAGTTGAGGGTAGCATTTTGAGTTTCTTCAATGTCGCCAACCCATCCTTTGTGAGACTCAACGCCGTCAACGCTCAAGGCGATCGCCTTAATGTTGCGTTTATCAAATTCTGGTTTGAGCTTAGCTACTGTACCTAGCTCGGTGGTGCAAACTGGTGTGAAATCTTTGGGGTGAGAGAATAGAATCGCCCATTTATCGCCAATCCAATCGTGGAAATTAATTACGCCGTCGGTGGAGTCTTGAGTAAAATTGGGGACGATATCGCCTAAACGCAGTGTCATAGTTTTAATTTGCTGTTTGAGTTCAGTCTTTTTTGTTACAAACCTAAGATACAAGAATACAGGAAAACTCGCTAACCATATAGGTCGGTATTCCCATAGCTTTACTGTAGATTATGACATTGTCTAATAGAAAGTCGGAAAAAAGTTAACTAGAGTTAACGTTTTTTCTATTACAGAAATGCTTGTCGCTAAAATTTTTGAGATCCCCATTCATGTTCGATATTCCCAAAAAACTAACGATTGACATTATGCAATCTTTCTAGCAGACTTAATATCTGCTAGTGAAATGTTAGAAATATTCATTTCATTAGTTCTACGGTTAATAGCCAAAATCTAATAGCTTCGAAATCCAATCGCGGAACTGGCGGAATTGGTAGACGCGCATGTTTCAGGTACATGTGTTGAAAGACTTGGGGGTTCAAGTCCCCCGTTCCGCATAACTTATAAATTTAAAGCACCACACTATTTTTGTAAAAATTAAGAAAAGAGATTTATTGAAGTATTTATTACTGATTAAGTCCAAAAAGTTGTGGCTCAATAGGTGTTTCGGGGAGGTGCTTTAGCTTAAATGGCTGAAATGCTTGATGTGCAATAGTTTTAGCCTCGGAGGTCTTTGATGTCTGAAACACCCAGTATTAAAAGCATTGAGCCGTTTATTATGTTTGACCTCCCCGAAACACCTATAGAGCCAAAGTTGTTTGTCTGTGCACCAGCTCTCAAAAGAGCTTTTTCACTTTTTTCTAAAAACAATAATGAACTCCTAACCTCATAGTGATGCTCTTTTAGGAAACCATTCCAGTAGCTCAAAACGCTATTTTGCTCCAAAATCCTATTCTTTCGATCCTTGCCAGCTTGTTTTCTTTTGTCTGAATAACTATTGATTGTGCTAGAACCAGATTTTTATATAGCAATGTAAGGTTTGCTTAGGACATAAAACCTAAATAAACCATACATTGCTATAGGTTTTAGTATTATTCGGCAAGACCTATATGCTTTTGTAATCATTCAAATAGCTTTGTCGAATCTACCTTGAGTGGTATAGCTTATTAAGAAATATAAAGTAATATTAATTTAATAAAAGATTCTTATCGCTAAGAAATCAAAAAACAAAGGAGATAACTGCAATGTCCGATTCTACAGAGCCTAAATTTGGTTTTAACAACTTCGCTGAAACTTGGAACGGTCGTCTTGCAATGCTAGGATTCGTTATCGGTTTGGCAACAGAATTAATTACTGGACAAGGCATTCTTACTCAAATTGGCTTGATGTAAATTTTTGACTGTTCTAAAAAATGTAGCTGGTAAAAGTTGCATTTTGGCATCAAACGGAATATCTAAAAAGAAAGATGCGTCTAACGCATCTTTCTTTTTAGATATTCCGCAATATAAATATGTTCTACCTTTAGCGGTATAGCATATTAAGAAATATAAAGTAACATTAAAACAAGTAAAGATTATTAATTTTCTACTTAATAGTTAAACCACCAAGGAGATTACTGAAATGGAAAACACTACAGAGCCAAAATTCGGTTTCAACAACTTCGCTGAAACTTGGAACGGTCGCCTTGCTATGCTAGGTTTCGTTATTGGTTTGGCAACAGAATTAATCACCGGACAAGGCATTCTTTCTCAAATTGGCTTGATGTAATTTTTCATCTAAGCAAATAAAAAGGGGCGCTAAGTGCCCCTTTTTATTTGCTTAGATATATTAAAATCTTTTCAAAAAGTCCCACTATCGCATCTTCTCCATTGTCTCGAATGAAAATATCAAAATTTGGATGTGAATTCGCCTCAATCAGCCAGTAATTTTGACGATCATCTAAAGCTATATCCAGACCGACATAAGGGATTGACATCTTCTGGAAAATTGGATGGATGAATTTATTGATCGAAGCAATAGTTGATTGATCAGTTACTTGTTTCGCGATCGCCCCTTCCCAATGTAATGGGCTAAGATTCCCAGTAAACGCGGCATCCGAAATATCTTTGTCATACTGAACTATTTGTTCATGATTGAGACATACGGAGCGATATTCTTTAACGATATTAATTGGCTCCTGTACGAGAGCAACGTAGTCATAATTTTTGCTATTAACATTAAAAATACAATCTAACGCATTACGAATCTGAAGTAAATCAAAACACTTAAAGACATTATTGCCACCCGATCCCCGATTCCGCTTCACAATGACTGGCAACTCAAAGCTGTTTTCAATCTCCACAATAATTTCATCGATGGTTGAGTGACGTAAATACTCTTTATATTTCTGATCGCAATAGGGAGAGATAAAAGATACTGTGAGTGGCATCTTCACGACATCTCGAAATACTTGATAAAAATATTGCTTATCCTTAAAGATTTCCGCTATCGATTGCGGTATGAGAGGAGTTGAGTAGTTAGTAAAGTAATATTCGCGATCGCTGAGTTTAACCTTAACTAGATTCTGATTGGGATGCAAAATCTCATATTTAATGGACAACTTTTTGCAAGCCTCCAATAACATTTTGATGTTTGTCAACATATTTACTTGATTCTATTTAAAAAAATAGAAGAGGCGCAAAGCACCTCTTCTCCAACTTAAGCTAGAGTATTTCTTAACTGAGTTTCAGCAGCTTCTAGTGCTTCTGGCAACTTAGTAGCATCTTTACCACCTGCTTGAGCAAGGTTAGGGCGACCGCCGCCACCGCCACCGCAGATTTTGGCGATCGCACCGATAAACTTGCCAGCTTGTAAACCCTTAGCGATGACCTCTTTGCTGAAGGATGCAACAAGAGTTACCTTGCCATCATCAGAAAAGGAACCCAGTACAACTGCACTTTGCCCTAACTTAGCAGAGAGTTTTTCGGCAGCAGCTTTGAGCGCTTCAGCCTCAATATCAGGGATTTGAGCGATGAGAATCTTGAATTCTCCCACAGGTTCTGCTTCAACGAGAAGACTGTCGGCTTTGACTAGAGCTAGTTGCTGTTTTAAGTTCTCAACTTCTTTTTGGGAGTTCTTTAACTCATTTTGCAATCCTGTAATCCGATCACAAATTTCGTCTGGCTTGATCTTGAAGCGATCACTTAAATCTTTAGCAATGTTGTCCCGCAGGGTGAGATATTCGAGGACTGCTTGACCTGCGATCGCTTCGATTCGCCGCACACCAGAAGCAACTCCTGCTTCACTAATGATTTTAAACAGACCAATTTCGCTAGTATTTTTTACATGCGTACCGCCGCAAAGTTCCATTGAGACGTTAGGAATATCCATAACCCGAACCTCTGCGCCATATTTTTCACCAAACATGGCGATCGCGCCTTTGGCTTTTGCTTGAGCGATTGGTAATACTTCGATTACTGATTCATGGGCTTCAGCGATCCAGTTATTGATCTGCAATTCGATTTGCTGAATCTCTTCAGGAGTGACCGCTCGATTGAGATTAAAGTCAAAACGAAGGCGATCGCTATCAACTAAGGAACCTGCTTGAGAAACATTAGGATCAACGATTTTCTTGAGGGCTGATTGCAACAGGTGTGTGGCAGTATGGTGAGCCTGAATGCGA
Source organism: Pseudanabaena sp. (assembly GCA_003249035.1). Taxonomy (GTDB): domain Bacteria; phylum Cyanobacteriota; class Cyanobacteriia; order Pseudanabaenales; family Pseudanabaenaceae; genus Pseudanabaena. The sequence continues at coordinate 239,222 of QBMK01000006.1, read as the reverse complement.
CGACGCTCAGATACTGCAACTTGAGCATTGACGTTATCACCGATCGCAATTTCGCCACGCTCTACTTGTCCAATGTGAATGAATAGATCGGCTTGCTTTTGCACATCGCTAATCTTAACGATCGCTTCACCAATTGCTAAATAGCCATTATCTCCGACCTGTCCGCCTGATTCTGCATAGAAAGGTGAACGGTCTAAAACGATTTGGACTTTGTTCCCAGCGATCGCTGTTTTTACCAATTCACCATTAACAAGAATTGCTTTAATCGTGGCGGTGCTTCTGAGTTCCGTATAGCCAAGAAATTCAGTCTTACAAATTTCTTTAGCAATATTCACCCAACTATCTTTTGCCATCAGATCAATATCTTCATGGGCTGCTTGCGATCGCTCTTGTTGCTTCTTCATTTCTACCTCGAAGCCGACCGCATCGACAGCAAAGCCTTCTTCTTCAGCGATCTCTTGAGTTAACTCAAGCGGAAATCCGTAAGTATCATAGAGAGTGAAAGCATCTACACCAGAAATCGTTTTACTAGATTGCACTTCAGGTTTTGTAAGAATCTCTTCAAGCAGCTTTTCTCCCCTTTCTAGGGTTTGTAAAAAGCGAACTTCTTCGATTTTGATCTCATCCTTGATTACTTGTGCTCTTTCACGAGTATTAGGATAAACGGATTCTGAAAGTGCGATCGCCACTTCAGCCACTTCAGAAGCAAATGTACCTGAGATGCCTATCAACCGTCCATGACGAACTACGCGACGCAAGAGACGACGCATAATGTAACCCCGTCCAACATTCGATGCATTAATGCCATCGGCAATCATATGAACAACGGAGCGAACATGATCGCCAATCACCTTCAGCGAAGTTTTAACCTTTTCTTCGCTCTGATGATACTCAATCCCTGCAATGTCGGCTGCTTTCTTGATAATTGGGAAGATTAAATCAGTCTCGTAGTTATTGGGAACAGCCTGCAAAACTTGCGCCATCCGTTCCAAGCCCAAGCCCGTATCAATATTTTGTTTTTTGAGTTTTGTGAGATTGCCATCAGCATCTCGATTCAATTCCATGAAGACCAGATTGTAAATCTCCAAGAATCGTGAATCATCTTCCAAATCAATCGCATCGTCACCCAATTCAGGATGAAAATCATAATAGATTTCTGAACATGGACCACAGGGCCCCGTCGCACCCGAAGCCCAGAAGTTATCATCGCCCATCCGTTGAATTCGATGCGTTGGAATTCCGATCACATCGCGCCAAATCGCAAAGGCGTCTTCATCGGTGTAATAGACGCTGACTACTAAGCGATCGGGAGGTAGCCGAAATACTTTAGTGACTAATTCCCATCCCCATGCGATCGCTTCTTTTTTAAAATAGTCGCCAAAACTGAAATTCCCTAACATTTCAAAAAATGTGTGGTGACGCGCTGTTCTACCGACATTCTCAATGTCATTGGTACGGATACATTTTTGAGATGTAGTAGCGCGAGGAACTTCAGGCTCTTGTTGACCTAAAAAGATTGGCTTAAATGGTAGCATTCCCGCGATCGTAAGTAGCACTGTAGGATCATCAGGTACGAGTGACGCACTAGGCATTACCTTGTGACCGCGCTCCTCAAAAAAACTCAGAAACTTTGCGCGAATTTCAGCACCAGTAAGAGAGGGAAGGCTAGCCATAAAAGTTTGAATTAATACAGACGATAGATGAATTTTCAAGAAAGCTTAACAAGTTTGCAACATGATAGGTTGGGCAAACCTAAATAAATTCTTACAAATTTTAACAATCTTCTAATTGTATTATACTGCTGCCGCTAAGTGTACTAGGACGTAAAACCCTAGAATTGATTAACGGCGATCCTCGCCGTTAATCAATTCTAGGGTTTTGCACTAAGGCAATTGACTGAAGCTATACAAGGCAGTTTTGTACAAGTCGAGCAAATGATTACCAAAAATCAGAAATCACCGTAGTCAACTTGCAGGCATGTTAAACCCAGATCTCGCCATACTTTGACCACCTGATCGCGATCGTCTAATACAAACGCCACATTGAATTTATCAAGAATAAATTCATCATAAATCTCCCTCTTAATAATGCTGTCTTTGCGCATATCACCTGACTTTCGCATGTGAAGAGCATCAAAACAGATACCATGCTTTTCAAGCCATGCTAATGTCTGAGGTCTGGACTTATCCTCTCTTCCAGACACGAATACGATCGCCTTTCCTGATGTCTGTAAAATTGATCGCACAGGTTCATTGACAAAATCCTTCTCACAGCTAGCGCCATCATAGGGACTGCGATCGCCAATCAAAGCAAGCGTTCCATCCAAATCACAAATAATCGCATCAGGTAAGTCTGGCTTATGAACTGGTTTCGGGCTTCTAGGCGGTGCGATAAATTGGTTATACATATCGCGAATTACCTTCTCCCCAACTGAGTTAAATCGCTGCAAATCTCGCTTAATGCAGGTTTCTAAATCCACATGCCGAAAGTCTACGATCTCTAATACTGCCAAGCCCTTGATCAACTCTCTGATTCTCGCTTCATGTTTAGGCGCAAGGTGCGTATTATCAACGATTACATGCTTTCCTTCCTCCAAAGCCGCTTTAATAATCTGATCTTGTATATTTAAAACAAATTTCTCATTGCCTTTGGAGAAATAAGAATTATCTAGCATGGCTCGGAGTTCATCTTTATTCACCCGTTTAATTCCATTGGGTGATTTATCGACTTTCGCTTTAGCCCATGTGGATTTACCAGAAGCAGGCAAACCAATTGTGAAATCAACTGTCAACATTGTTTTTTACTGTTCGAGTGATATCAAAGTTGCGGGTTTTGTAGATTAGAGCAGATCGTCCCAGCCCAGATAAACTGCTGGATTGTAAATATATTTAAAAGACTGTGCTGGTTCACAGGAGTTTAGCTGAATAGCAACACCCAATTCAAAATGAAGATGTCGAGTATCACTCCGACCTGAGTTTCCCATTTTTGCCAACTCTTCACCGCGAAGAATTTTTTGTCCAACATGGACTTGGATGCTATCAGGTTGGAGGTGAGCATATCGCGTGAATAGTCCATTAGGATGCACAATGACAATATGATTCCCCCAATCTCCGCCACATCCGCGCTTCTCAGTATTAGGCTCAAATGGATAGGATTGAGGACAGCCTCGCCGAACATAGACAACCTTGCCATCTGCCGCCGATCGCACTGAAACTTGAGCAACTGCGCGATCGCTATAGATGAAGTCAATCCCTTCATGTTCGGCTAGCTGATCAGCATCGCCAATAAAATGAAGTATTTCCGTAAAATCTGCAGGCTGAGACCATTGTATGGCTTGATCTCGATCGCTCAGGGCAGTTCCGACGCGCTGGGTGGGAGACTCTTCTTCTATATTTTCATTAGAATAGTCGTTGCAAGTTTGACCAAAAGCTGGAGCTAGCGAAACATGTAAAAAGGTAACAACCAAAGTAGCTAATTTTAAATGCCAGAGCATCTCATAATCTCCATACAGCAAATTGCAATTAAAAAACATGAGACTTGTTTAAGCTCAAAGCTCTGTAAGAAATACTCACAAAGCCCCCTTCTCTAATTGCTAATTTCAGCGATCGCCTTACGCGCAATACTATTGACATATAGCGTCACCGCAACTGTGGCAATAAAACCAACAATCCGAATTATCCACTGAATTGTGGAATCTGTAGGTTGATTTTCGCTCCCAATTCGAGCAATATCTCCAGCTAGAGAACCGATATAGACATACATCACCGTTCCTGGGAACATACCCACTGAGGCTAGTGCATAGTCTTTAAGCGTAACTCCAGTTATGCCAAATGCGTAATTCAATAAATTGAAAGGAAAGACTGGGGATAACCGAGTTAATAGAACTATTTTGAATCCTGCATGGGTAACAGCCTGATCGATCGCTACAAATTTTTGGTTTCCCTCAATCTTTTTCCCAATCCAGTCACGCGCTAAATATCTTCCAACTAGAAAAGCTGCGATCGCACCTAAAGTTGCGCCAACAAGTACATAGAGTGATCCTAAGATAACGCCAAATACTACACCTGCACCTAAAGTCAAGATCGAACCGGGAATAAAAGCAACTGTGGCAACAATATAAATTAGCATAAAGGCAAGCCCACCGATATAGCCAAGGCTTTCCACCCATTTCAGTGCTGAGCGCAGTAGCTCTTGTGGATTAATGCTTTGGAATGCTGGATCTTGAGCAAATGCAGGATTAGCGATAACCGCATTGACCAATAAAAAGGCGATCGCTACGAAAACAAGGACAATGAAATTTTTGTTAATATTGTCGCGAAGAGATACCTTTAATGTCGAAGCTATTTTCTTATACATCAACAACATCCACCACCGTTATAATGCCAAGTGGAATCAGTGATCATCACTTCTTGGGGGAACTTTTCCGCAAGTTTTGCAGCGGTCTTATCACATACAGCTGTAGGATTCCCACGCTGCAACACATGCCCAGCACGATCATCTAAAGATGCCTCCATGCCACCATATACTGCGGTTTTACCTGTAAATACACAGGCTCCATCACTGGGTATAGGAACCTTGAATGATACAGAGTCTAGACTCTCTAGCATCAGAGGTGTATCTAATTCAAAGCTATGGGTGTCGAGCAGACGATAAGGACGACGGGCACGAACTTCTATTTGTCCAAAACCTGCTTCAATTAGATAATGAATATACTCGTCATAGGTCATTGCTCCAGATAGACACATGGCGCGTAGACGTTCATCAGCTTGCAGGTTGGCAGGAATAGGACGAGTTGCGATCGGGTCGCTCATAATTAATCTGCCCTTAGGTATGAGAACTCGATAGACTTCTTTTAAAGCTCTTTGTAAGTCTTGAGGCTCAAAAATATTGAATAGACAATTTTGGGCAACTACATCCACTGAGGCATCGGCAACGGGCAATGCAAATGCATCTCCTTCTAAGATGTTTACAAAATTAGGATCGAACCAATCATTCTCTAGAGCTGCTAATTGCAAATTATGACTAGCAACTTCCCGCATAGCTGCTACTGGATCGACGGCGATGACACTGCCTTTTCGGCGACAGAAATACGCAAATTGAAGTGCCTCCAAACCTCCCCCAACGCCAATATATAAAACAGTTGGGTTTCCGCGTAATTCTGTAGGATGGATGGTTGTCCCACAGCCATAGTTCATCTGCTCAATGATTTGAGGTATTTTGAGATTTGGATATTGCAATGGTGGTGTGCTGATGCAGCACAAACCAACTTGTGGTGTTTTTGCGGCTTCCGCATAAAATTCGGCGGTAGTTTCGAGATAGCTCATGAAGATTGACTCAAGAAGAATGATTGGATCTGCGACAACAAATTACCGCTTTAGTTTAGCTTTTTTCCATGTTGCATCCACCGTCGCCTAAGCCCAAAAAGATGAGAGGCGGCGCAAAGCGCCGCCTCTCATCTTTTTGGGCTTAAAGGAGTTCTGTAGAACGTTCTGCTAACTGAGAGCGTTCACCCTTACTGAGGGTAATATGTCCCGCCAGAGGATCGTTTTTAAATCGCTCAACTACATAGGTTAGACCGTTACTGGCAGCGTCGATATAGGGATTATCGATTTGTTCAGGGTCGCCCGTTAGAACTACTTTAGTTCCTTCACCAGCTCGGGTAAGAATAGTCTTAAGCTCATGGGGCGTAAGGTTTTGGGCTTCGTCCACAATCAGAAATTGCTGAGGAATCGTCCGCCCTCGAATGTAGGTGAGTGGCTCAATCTGAAGCAGTCCTCGCTCCATTAAGTCTTCATGTCCTCGTCGAGTATGGGTATGCAGACTACGCTTTTCTTTTGGATCTTTAGGAGACTGTGAACCAAAAATCAAATCGAAATTATCGTAAATGGGTTGCATCCAAGGGGTGAGTTTTTCTTTGATATCCCCTGGGAGAAAGCCTATGTCTTTACCCATTGGAATTACAGGACGCGAAATCAACAGTCTCGTATAAACTCGCTCATCCGCAACCTTGTGCAATCCCACCGCGATCGCTAACAAAGTCTTGCCTGTGCCAGCCTTACCAACGAGGGTGACTAAGGGAATTGCATCGTTGAGCAAAAGATCAAGGGCAAATTTTTGTTCGCGATTACGAGCATTGATGCCTACAACTCCTGAGTTGACGAGCTTATTAATAGCAACCAGTTTGGTGGAATTATGATTGCTACTACTAGAGATCGCTAAAGCCGTATGAGATGGATTCAGCTGATCGATCAGCATCACAGCTTGATTTGGGTAAAATTCACCATCAACGGTAATCGCACCATTCTTAAAAAGCTGATCGATTTTTGCTGCATCCACTGTTAGATCGGTAATGCCTGTATAGAGTTCAGAGATATCGACCTTATTGGTCTCGTAATCTTGGGCTTCCAGTCCTAATGCATCAGCTTTGATGCGAAGGTTGGTATCCTTACTGACCATGACGACACGACATTGACAACTGCGCTTGAGTTCGAGTGCAACCGCCAAAATTGCATTGTCATTGCGATCGCCTTCAAGTTCAACAGGCAGGGTTTTTAAAGTTTCGCGATCGCACAGGGCAACTCGCAGCAAGCCGCCATTTTCGAGGTCAATACCTTTGAGAATATTCCCTTGCATTCTCAATTCGTCTAAGGATCGTGAAACTTGTCTTGCATTGCGTCCGATCATCTCAGGCTGTTTTTTAAAGCGATCGAGTTCTTCAATAATTGTCATCGGTAAGACGACTTCATTATCTTCAAAACGCCTCATGGCTGTTGGATCGTACAACAGCACATTAGTATCAAGTACAAAAATCTTTTTCATATCTTTGAATTTTAAATAGTCGAAGGATAGTCGGTGTTTTGCGCCGTTTATCCTTAAAATTCAATCTTGACACTTTCGAGACAATTATGAGGATTATGTGTAGCGATCGCCATAATGCTTAACTCAATGCAATCTAAAACTAAAAAAGGGGCGCTTAGCGCCCCTTTTTTAGTTAAAACAAGGTAGTCATACCATTGGGTCGTAAATCTTTGTAATTTAGAAACTGGCTGACCACATTGAATGTGGATTGCGAGTTTGTAATTGGAATTACAGAAATTAGCTGACCTGGTAGAACTTGCATTGCAGGAGGCATTTCCCTAGTGAATACATTAATCGTGCGATTAATTAGCGAATTATTACCTTTTACAAAAGCATTGGTAAATGTAAATTGATTACTTGCTGGAGGGAGCCCAGCAACATTAAACAAGCGAAGGGGGATACCTTGTGATGAGGTCAAAAAGCGAGCAACTGTTTGAGATATGAGGTTTGTCGTCTGGATTTGGGTGAAGTAGTCATAGATTTTGACATTGCGATCTATCTCACCATCGCGTTGAGAGTCAATACCAGATACAGTTCTCAAGATGCCATAGGCTGATGGATCGCTAGGTAAAATCAGATTGATAGCGGCGAAGTCTTTGAGCAATTGAACTTCGCTATAGCCTATTGGGCGGTTCTGTAAGTCGAACATTCTTACAATTAGTCGATCGCCGGGATTCAACCCACGGATAAAGTTTGCCCTCTGATTAATGTTGTAGCGATAATCACCTATAAAGCGCTCAGCGAGAAATCCGTTAGAACGCTTAGATCTAATCGATAAACGAGCAATGACCTGAGATAGACGGGGCTGATTTTGCAAAATGGCAAGGCTAAAATGCCCCCGATGAGGATTTTTCCTTGACATTTCAACGCCATCAGGTTCCTTCCCATTAGAGTCATCATAGAAATCATCTTCATCGCCTCTTTTCGAGATAACGATGGGTTTCATGGGTTTAACAGAACTATCCGTTTGGACATTTGTGGTTTGGACGACCGTTGTTTGAGTAGATTGCGTATTTGTTGTATTCGTTGATTGAGAAGAGGTTGTAATGCCCAGATCGCGATCAGAAAGTCCTGAATTGTTAGAATTATTGTTGGATGAGTTAGGATTATTGTTGGAAGAGTTACTGGATGAATTGTTTGAAGTGTTGTTGGAGCTATTGGAATTATTGGTAAATATAGAATCTATCCGTCCAGCACTTACCTCTGACGCACTAGCCGTAACAAGTGAGGCGAAAGACATGACTTCCTCGATCGCAAATCTCCCATCTTTGACCCCATTAGGTGAGTCATAACGAACACTAGTAACCGCCTTGATATCACCATTGAAAATATCATCAAGCGAGATTTTTTGGCTTAGTAAACTTAATGGAATTACTTCCACAACAGCAAACTGACGCCCAGCACTTTTTGGGAGCAGTCTTGCACCGGAGTTAGTATAAACTTCGCGCCATTCCCCAGCGCGTCTCACATAAAGCTGATACACTGCGTTTGCGTATGTTGTGGGCGGCTTATTGGCAATATCCAGTAAGATACCAATGCTTGAAAGGTTGCCAGAGTCATCGAGCAAACGCAATAGTTGTACACCTGTTTGCCAATCCTGTGAGACTTGAGCAACTATTTGTGGAACAGATGGAGCCGCGATCGCTTCTATAGTATTCAGAAAAGATGCGGTAGTGAGAGTGGTAGCGAGAAGACAGAGTGAAGTCTTCTGGAAACTATTGCTCATTTGGTTGCGAAAATTTTTACGGAAAATATCCATCATGATTTATTCCCAGCTTAATGTGATCCGTAATTTGCTAAAGCCAACTTATTTGTATTGACACATAAACATACAGGCGCAATTTTTGCCACGAGATGGATGCGTCACACCTTAAGTAAAAAAGTCTCTACACTTTAGACGATCTAATGGGTTGTTTGTTCCTTTTACATAATAAAGACGGCATTTTGTGCGGCTTTCGTAATTTGGGCAAGATTAGAGAAATCGTGATATTTGGATTTGCGCCCAAAAATTTTGGAATCGATCTCCTAAAGTTGCGATCGGAAATCTTGATTGCGATCGCCATTTATCTAATAGCAAATGCCCCATTGGTGTCAGCCGAAAACTATCAGTTATGCCTTGACCATCAACTTCTCGACGCAATACCCCAACTTGGATCAGCCATAACAAACGATTTTCGGTAATGATTAAATTAGTGGGACTGGTCAAATATTGGTTTTTGAGCCCCTCATTACTAGCGATCGCTCTTAGATTTACGCCCTGTGTTGCCATGTCTGCAAATAATTTCACCGTAAAGGGCGCACATCTTAAAGCAACTTCGGCTCTCTGCAATATTTGAAGTGTATATTCAGCAAAATCTTTGTTGTTGCGATTACTTAAAGTTTCAGTTGACATAGCATCTTTTAGTCATTGATGTAGGTATAAATAATTAAATATAAAACACAAAAAACCTAATTCTGAACGCTAAGATTTCAGAATTAGGTTTTCATTCTGTTAATTGTATCGAGATACTTAGTGTAATATTTAAAAATTAATGCTAGCAGCAGTAACTGTAACTAGCATTAACCTTTTGATATAAGAAAATTCAATTTGCTTGACGGTCAAGTTAAAGATTAATTGTATCTATTAGGATCTTTCTTGTCTTTTTTCTCTGAAGGATCTTTCTTGGGCTTTTTGGTTTCTTTATTGCCCTTTTGTTCTTTAGACATTATTTTCTCCACTGTCGATAAAAACCATAACAAGCACTATTTAATAATGCCTGTTCCTATTATTCTAACTTAATCTCAAATAATCTGTGAGCTTTGTCCCGAAAGCAATGCAATCCAATAGGGTGAAGTGTAATCAATGGCGATCGCCTTATATTTAAGCCAACAGCTACAAGCACCTGATTGTCTAAGTTAGAGAGTGATCGTCATGATATCCACGCAAAATCAAAAAACTCATCACGCTCCTATGACTAATGCCCTTGCTATGGGAATGGCTCTTAAAAAAATGTATGAGATGGGGCGTAAAAACTTTGCTTCAGAAAATTTTTCTGGACTTAAATTATCCTGCTGCAAACTTACAGCCATTAACTTTACCAGCACGGATTTACGAAAAGCCGATCTTGATATGACTGACTTGAGCGAGTCTGATCTGCGTGAGGCAAATCTGGAAGGAGCGACCATTAGCTTTGCCAATCTGACTAATGCTAATTTGAGTAACGCTAATTTAAAAGACTCAAATCTGGGGGGAGCTGATTTGAGTGGGGCGATTTTGAGGGGAGCAAATCTGAGCAATTCTAATTTACGGGGCGCAAATCTGAGTAATGCAAGTCTTGAATTTGTCAATCTACAGGGTGCGGACTTAACGGGGGCTAACTGCTTTGGGTGCAATCTGAGTTATGCCAATCTACAACATTCGAATCTGACTGAAGTCTGTCTGGATAATGCAAATCTATTAAAAAGCAATTTTGAATATGCCCTACTAGATGGTACAACTCTCAACAATGCCAGCTACTAAAATGAGTGAGGCGGGCATTCGCGCCGCCTCACTCTTTCTAGGTTTTGATTTGTTTTATTCAATACCGATCGCAAGTCTTGTATATACAGTTGCCAAAGCATTTGCATCTCCAACATTCCCAGGGAATAAGACTACGGGTAAATCGGGAAAACGAGGATGATCCTCGGGAGTGCGGACGACGGAACAACCAGCAAGAATTTGCCCTAGCAGCCTTGCCGTCGGCAAATTCAAACCTGTGCTCAAAACATCATTAGATGTAATGCCACCTTTACTAATTAAAAAGCCAATATCTGAGGGTAATTCCTGTACGATCGCCATCAAGAGAGCCGAGACTGACTGGCCAAACGCGAGACGGGTAGAGGTATCTGCAAATTCCAATTCTTTGCGACTGGTAAAGACTACGGCAGTTATGCCTTCTTCGTGGGCTTGCTGAATTTGCTTCAATGCTTCTTGTTTAAGAATGGCTGATTGAGCTTCAACATCATTTAATAGGCGAGAGACATCGATCTCCACAGGAACCGTATTGGGCGCTTTGAGTAAATTTTCTAACTGCTCAGTAGTTTTTTTGACATGGGATCCAACGATCGCGACACCCGCTTTGTGCGATCGCATATATTTCGACATGTCCTCGGCAGCGATCGGTTGGGGTGGGAGCTTCGCAAGAGCCGTAAGTAAACTAGCAGCGCTGCGGAATAAAAACCTTTTACCAGTCGCGGCAACTGCCAAAATATCCGAGGCAAATTGATTAAGATCGGCTTGGTTTTCTGCATCGACCACACCGCACTGATTGTCATGCAATCGTGCTAAGCGCTGGCGCACTCCTGAACGAATATCGCCTAACAAAAAACGGTGTACATCTGCGGCAAGAATTTTGCCCTTGGTTTTTTCTTCGACATAATCAGGCAGGTAGCTATGCTGATAACCAAAGACTGAATCCTTGGCAAATTCAGTTTCATGTACTGGTGTAGGTACGCCGTTAACTACTAGATAATGCACGCTCGATTTAGTAAAGCGCCCACCTTCAAAAAATGCTGGCACAAGAAAATGCGCGTCAAAATTACCTAACTCTTCAGCGATCGCATCCGTCTCAATGGGATAATGCCCCCGCAATGTCGAGTCAGAGCGACTAACGATCATAAATTCTTGGATGCTTTCAGCTTCGAGCGCAGGCTTAAGGTTACGACAAACTTCGCGGGTCACGCTGGTCGCATCTTCGGGCGTAAGCGATCGCGTATTTGTCAGTACAAACATAATCGGTGAAGCATCGGCTAGTCCGATCCGCAAAGTTTCCACATCCCATTTAGTTAGCAGTAGGCAGCTATGCACCGTTTGCGAACCCGTCGGATCGTCATCAAGAACAATAATCTTAGGCTGTCGGGAAGAAGTAGCTGCCATTGCTTGTCTATATGAAAACTAATGTTTGTAGAAGCTTATCTTGATTTAAGTGACAATGGTCAATCTTTAAGTTAATAGCAACCATCAAAATGACAATGTCCTTTTGAGAATTTAATACCCTAAAAGGGTTTGATTTTTGATTTTCGAAAGCTTGACTTCACTTTATGAGAATTAGTTCAAGTACATCAGCGTAATTAAAACATAAATTGGAAATCTGCGCTGCTCACTAGATAGTTTGCGAGTTTTGAAGTCTCTATATTTATCTTTATTTTTAATTTAGCCTACCTATTTTCGAGGGTTAAATTGAGAGCTTCTGCCCAAGGCTACACATATTAGTACTCCCGACGCAAAACCTAATGTTGTTAAAGTCATTGGCTCTCCTAGCAGTATCGCTGAGGCAAGAATCGTCAGAAATGGCTGAAATAGTTGCAATTGACCAATCCGCGCAATACCTCCCAAAAACAGTCCTCGATACCAAGCAAAAAAGCCCAAAAACATACTGAAACAACTGATATATAGGAAGCTTATCAATGCATTACTAGAAATAGCCATAAAAGAAGATGGCAAATGTTGCAATACGATCGGAAACACGATTGGGAAGGCAATGACTAATGCCCAGCATACAACCTGCCAGGAGCCAAAAGTACGCGCTAAAATTGCTCCTTCTGTATAGCTTAAACTAGCCGTAATTACTGCTCCTAGTAGCGCCAAATCTGCAAAATGGAAGCTCCCTGTCCCCGATATCAACGCAAAAGTAACCACCAATCCACTTCCTGCGATCGCAAAAATCCAAAATGTTAGTGATGGTCTTTCTCCTGCTCGCCAAACTCCAAACAGAGCTGTTGCTAGTGGTAATAGACCAATGATAACGGCTCCATATGATGCAGAAGCATCGCGCATTGCTAGCGTAGATAATAATGGAAACCCAAAAACTGCTCCAATAACAACAACAACGAAGTTGGGCAGAAATCGCCAAGATGGGATCGGTTGCTTTGTAGCAACTAATAAAATCAAGGACAATCCAGCGGCAATTACTGCCCGACCTAGCCCAACAAATACTGGATCAAATGCTGTGAGAGCGATACGAGTTGCAGGTAAAGTAACGCTAAAAATTATGACACCGAGAAATCCATAAACAAGTCCCATAGGTACTTGTTTAGTTTGTGGATTAACCATTTTGCCTCGACGTTTAATTTAATCTTAACGTTAGTTTCGGATAATTTAAAACTGGCTCCAAGAGAGGTTTAACAAAGAAAAACCTCTCTTGGAGCTATAAACCAAAAGCCTTGCACAGAGATGCTTTTGGTTTCTGGCTTTTTAATAGAAAGGTCTTAAGGCTTGTAAAATTACAGCAGCAGCTCGTTTAGCGTCTTCGGGTTGATCTAACGTTAGGCTTACTTCCGACAGCCTTGTATCGAGAGATTCAACAGTTTCGTGAGCTTGAAAGATCATTTGGATTAAATCGTCAAGGTCGTAAGTATATAGTGCCGACCAGTCACGCTCTTGCGGACTAAAACGATAATTCAGACTGGAAAACAACAGGATTTTGGCATGAAGAGGACTGACATTTCGAGAAATATCAGCTCTCAGATCGAATAGATTAGTTAGATATTTAAGATTATGTATATGGGGAATCGTGTCACTATCATTTCTCTCAGAAGACTTATTTCCAATTGCAGGCGAGCCGTTTTGGGATACTGAAGCTGGCTCTGGATTCAAAAAGCTAATAGGGAGTTTCCCTTCATCACGCAGAGTATAGATAAACCCAAGACTATCGATAATGTTATCGGCGGCAAGCAAATAGTCAGACTGTTTACTGAGTTGTTTGACTTGGCTATTTAATTTGTGCTTGAGATTATTGAGATCGGGAAACCTGATCATCAATTCGCGGACAAGCTGACGCATATGCAACGCTTTAACTACGTTGACATCATTTTCCCAAGAATCATGACAGGTAAAGAGGATAAGTCGCTTGATGCGAAGAACATTGTTGTCTTGCTCTAAGCTATCTATGACTTCCTCTAGAAGACTGAAATCTTCCATATTTTTGTTATGCGCTGCAATGCTCAGTTGTCATATTGATTGATGAAGGCATTGTACGTCAAGGTTAATCACAAAGACAGCCATAAGTTACAGCTTGTTGATTGGATAGCAAAGCGTTTTAAATTACTGACCTTATGATTAAGAATGTGATTTGCCATCGGGCATAGTTGCCCCATTAAAACTTGTGCCAATCGTGCTAGCTCCACTCATCTCGGCTCTCGTCAACACAGCATCGCTGAAATCGGCTCCGTCAAGATTTGCTCTGACTAAATAAGCATCAACGAGACTGGCTTGACTAAAATTAGCCTTATCTAGAAGCGATCGCGATAGATCGCTACCTGTAAGTATTGCCTGAATTAAGCCCGCATTACTTAATGTCGCCATACTCAGATTAGTTTTAGTCAGATTAGCCGCAAATAAATTTGCGCGTCGAAGGTTTGCGTTTTTGAGTACAGCCTTAGTTAGGTTTGCACCTTTTAGATTGGCTTCTGTGAGATTAACATTGCTCAGATTTGCCTCAGTAAAAATTGTGCCGATCGCGATCGCGCCACTAAGATTTGCCCCTTGCAAGTTAACTCTTGAGAATGTCGCTTCACTAAGATTTGCGCCAGAAAGATCGACTCCCGTGAGATCGGCTCCGCTCAAGTTTGCCCCACGCAAATCAGCTTTGCGTATATTTGCACCACTCAAGTTGGTTGGAGGATAGCCTCTCTCCTCTCGCATGAGAGTTGCGCTCAAGATTGCACAGCGTAAATTTGCGCCACGAAGATTGACGCTACGCAAATCTGCCTCATTTAAGTTGGCATCCATTAAGTTGGCAAGGGAAAGATTTGCCCCAAATAGATTAACCCGTTGCAACATTGCCCCATGCAAGTCAGCCTCAGTCAGGTTGGCACTCATCATGATCGCTTGGTTAAGCGTTGCTCCACCGAGTTTGGCTCCTGACAAATTGGCATGATTCAAGGTGACTTTGTTAAGATAAGCAAAGACAAGATTAGTCCGCCTCATGTCAGCTTTGGTCAAGTTAACGCCGATTAAATCGCTGTTAAACAAATTGGCATTAGCTAGATTTAAACTAACAAAGTCACGCCGACCAGAAGCATAGTCTTTCAGAAGTTTTTCTGCGCTCATGATGTAGTTACGAAAGTGCTCAAAGCCTTACAAATTATCGGTTGCAGGATTTTGATACGGTAATGTGATCGTAATCCATGCTCCACCAGTCTCAGGATGATTTCTGGCGGTGATCGCTCCTTTATGTAATGTGACGATCTGACGAGAGATCGCTAGTCCTAATCCACTCCCCCCTCGCTCCAGTCCCGATCTTGTTCGAGATGGATCGATTTGATAAAAACGATCAAAAATATGGGTCAAAGCTTCTTCAGGAAAACCTTCTCCCGCGTCAATTGTTTCTATTAGTAAATTTGAGTCTACCACGCTAGTTTTGATTGTAATCGACTGAAGTGATGGACTGTGCTTAATACTGTTGTCTAATAAGTTCAGTAAAAGCCGATAAATGCGAGATTCGTCTAGTTGCCAAAGTAATTGTTCGTTTCCAATGTATTTGAGTTTAACTTGTTTTCGATTGGCTAATGGCTCAAGGGTTGCCCAGACCGATCGCACTATTAACGATAAATTCACTTCGCTTAGGTTCAGAACAGACTCAATCCCCACATCCATCTGACCTAACTCCAGCAGGTCTTGGACAAGTTTGGTAATCCTCTCTATTTCGCCGAGTAGCCGCTCCACCCAAATTCTTGCCGCTGGCTCGACACGGGGCTCAAGTGTCTCCGCAACCAGACGAATCGAGGTTATTGGCGTTTTAAGTTCATGGGCAATGTCAGAGGTCCAACGATCTCGTTGCTGAGCGATCGCTACCGCTTCTTGACGATCTACCAAAAAAATGCCGACTTTCCCTTTTTCCAAATAAATGCTGATGGCTCGAATTGGTCTACCTATCTGCGGCACAGGATTAACAGGATCGGGAATGGCAGGATGAAATACCCAATCAACTTGCGAACCTTGTCTCAGCGATCTCGTTTGTTCAACAAGATGATCAAGTTCATAGGAGCGAATTAGTTGCAGCAAAAATGGCTTACGAATTAACCCTTGTTTATGGTTAGCGATCCCCATCATGGTTGCGGCTTGTTGATTACAGACCAATAAGCGGTTATCTTGATTGACTTGGATATAGCCAGTGGGAGAAAGTTCAACAATTTTTGCCCACTGTAATCGCTCGTCTCCATCCTCCATAGGCTCAATTACTTGAAATTGAGCATTAAATTGATTGTTATAGTTTTGCTGAATATTTTGTTGGATATTCTGCGCCCATGACTTAAAACTACGGATTGATTTCGTTTTAAATACATGACGCGATCGCTTACGCAACTTGCGATTTCGCCTCTGTTTGGCATAATTCCAACTAAACCAGCAAGCGCTAGTTGCGATCGCGCCAAGGCAAATTCCGACAAGCAACCAGAAAAATTCCATCTTTATGGGGGAGCAATAGCAGCTCTAATTATGGTCGAAAACCTAACTAAAAAGAAAGGCTCGCTGCGCGAGCCTTTCTTTTTAGTTAGGTTTTAGTAAGTTTCAACGTGCCAACGACCGTCACGCTTCATTTGCTTCTCAAAATCCTTCCAGACAGCACCATTCTTTTCAGCAGTCTTAGTCATGAATTCCGAAATACCGTCTTCCATGCCGCGCAAACCGCACATATAGGTATGGGTAGAAGGCTTTTGCAGAACTTCCCACAGCTCATCAGCATATTCAGCCATGCGATTTTGGATGTACATCTTTTCACCCTTAGCATTCTTTTGCTCACGGCTAATTGCCACATCGTAACGAAAGTTACGCTTGTGTTTGTAGGCTAGCCATTCAAGGTCAGGCTTGTACAAAACTGTTGTATCAGTTGGCACACCAAAAAATAGCCAAGCTAAGCCATTGAATTTGTAATCTTCATGCTTTTCCTTGAACATCCGCCATAGAAATGCACGGAAAGGCGCAATACCAGTTCCTGTGGCAATCATAATGACTGTGGCATTGGGATCATCTGGCAACAGCATTTCTTTGCCGACGGGCCCAGTTAGCTTAACTTCATCTCCAGGCTTAAGATCGGTGATAAAGTTAGAGCATACACCCTTGATCGTCTCGCCTGCTTCATTTTGATACTCTAGACGCTTGACGCTTAAAGATAGAGTTTTACCATCAAGATCATCACCGAGGCGGGTTGAGGCGATCGAGTAGAGACGAAGTTTATTCGGTTTACCATTTTTATCTTCACCGGGAGGGACGACACCAATACTTTGACCTTCTAAGTAACGAAGGTCGCCTCCAGAAATATCGAACTTGACGTGACGGGTATCGCCAGCAGCACCTGGTCTAACCAGAACCTCATTAGCAACACATTTTGCTGTAAATGGATTAGAGGGGCGGTAGATATTTACGGGAATATCTTTATCTGAATTTGCACTCATGAGAAGTTATGTTGCCGATATATGACAGAAGAACACGAAGCTTATTATATTTTCAAATGGGACTTGTCGATATTTTGTAGCTTAAAGATCTGTTTAGTGGGGCAAACATTACATCATTGTTAATATTTTGTGATTAGGTATGTAGCTAATCACAGTTAAGTCCAGAACCCAGAACCAAAAACTGCACTGCCCGCGCTCAGGACAGTGTAGTTTTTGGTTCTGGATTTTTAATTATTGAGTTAATAAATTTGGAGATCGCGCCAAAATTCAAGATAGCTCGAATATTAAAGCCAAAATTTGATACTAAGGCTAGGCTTATTTGCTAGAAATCTTGATACTGAAAACATCTTTTTATAGCAGCTTTGGGGCAGCTTGTCTATGTTATTATCGATACAATTGCTACAAATTATCAACTTAAGGTACTTGCTCTTTACTACTTGTCGTAGTAGGTAGCTAGGCGTAATTAAATATAAAACCCTAAAACCTGTGGCGAACGCTGCGCGTTCGCCACAGGTTTTAGCTCTGGTTTTTAATTTTGCCCAGCTACTTAGGGGGCAGAAAAGTATCTGGAAATGTCTCAAAAACAAATTTTGCTTAGATCGCGAACAAGATCAATATGAGTCTAGAGGAGGCTACTTTGCGAACAACGGGTGCATTTGCTCTCATCGACAGCGTGAGACGGCAAGGTGTAAAACATATCTTTGGCTACCCTGGTGGAGCAATACTGCCAGTGTACGATGAAATCTTTAAGGCTGAGGCAAGAGGAGAGCTTAAGCATTACCTCGTGCGTCATGAACAAGGAGCCGTCCATGCTGCTGATGGCTATGCACGCGCCACTGGGAACGTGGGTGTTTGCGTTGCTACTTCAGGTCCTGGAGCAACCAATCTGGTGACTGGTATTGCGACAGCGCAAATGGACTCGATTCCGATGGTGGTAATCACTGGGCAAGTCCCATCCTATGCGATCGGGACTGATGCCTTTCAAGAAACTGATATTTGGGGCATTACTCTACCTATCGTCAAGCATTCCTATGTGATTCGTAAGCCTGAAGATATTGCGCGAATCATGGCTGAAGCCTTCCATATTGCAGGTACTGGTCGCCCAGGTCCTGTATTAGTCGATATTCCTAAGGATATTGCTCAGCAGACATTTGATTACAATCCTGATGTGAAGATTGATTTGCCTGGTTATCAGACTGGGGTTAAGGGTCATTTGCATCAAATTTCGGCTGCGATCGCCTTAATTCGTGATGCCAAAAGACCGTTGCTTTATGCAGGTGGTGGAACGGTACTTGCCGATGCCCATGTTGAGCTTGCTGAATTAGCAAAACGCTTCCAGTTGCCTGTAACTACGACTCTGATGGGGAAAGGTGCATATGATGAGAACAATTATCTTTCCCTAGGGATGTTAGGAATGCATGGGACAGCCTATGCCAACTTTGCAGTTCAGGGTTGCGATTTATTAATTGCGGTTGGGGCAAGATTTGACGATCGCGTAACGGGGCGTCTGGATAAATTTGCACCCGAAGCCAAAGTTATTCACATTGACATCGATCCTGCTGAAGTTGGCAAAAATCGCAAACCTGAGGTGCCCATCGTTGGTGATGTGAAGGAAGTATTGCAAGCGATTCTTGAAGCTACAAGTTACGAAGAAAATATTCAAACCAAAGATTGGTTTGTTCAGCTTGACGAGTGGAAAGAAGATTATCCTCTCGAAGTCCCTACCTATGCCAATGTGTTATCCCCACAGCAAGTCATCTATGAGTTTGGTAAGCAAGCACCAAATGCTTATTACACTACTGATGTTGGTCAGCACCAAATGTGGGCAGCTCAGTTAATCAAAACTGGTCCTCGCAAGTGGATCTCGAGCGCAGGACTGGGCACGATGGGCTATGGAATGCCTGCGGCGATGGGCGCGAAAGTAGCGCTTCCCGATGATCAAGTAATCTGTATTAGCGGCGATGCTAGTATTCAGATGAATATTCAAGAACTTGGCACATTGGCGCAGTATGGCATCAACGTCAAAGTGATCATTATTAATAATGGTTGGCAGGGTATGGTGCGTCAGTGGCAAGAAAGTTTCTATGATGAGCGTTATTCTTCTTCTAACATGGAAGTGGGTATGCCTGATTTTGTGAAGCTTGCTGAAGCTTTTGGTATTAAAGGAATGAAGGTGATTGAGCCAAGTAATTTGCAATCTGCAGTTGCGGAGATTTTGGCTTACGATGGGCCTGTATTTGCTGATTTCCGGGTTAAGCGCGATGAAAACTGTTATCCGATGGTTCCGCCAGGGGCAAGTAATGCGGAAATGGTTGGCTTGCAAACTCCTAAGCGACTACTCCCAGAAATGTTAGAGCCTGTTGCTAAGTTGGAACGAGCATTAGTATAGGTGTATTCGATCTGAGGGGCGGGGCTTAACATCGCCCCTATCTCTAGTAAGGCGAAATCCTCACGCTCAGCGCGAGGATTTCTTATTTTGATGATAATTGGCGGCGATGCTATGCTTTTGCTTTGTTTATGTGAAAATCTATGACACCCGAAAAATCTTACCGCCCAAATGTGGGGATTATTGTTTTTAACCGTAAAGGTGAAGTGCTAGTCGGTGAACGTGTTGGTGTGCCTGATTCATGGCAATTTCCTCAGGGTGGAATCGATGATGGTGAAGATCCTGAAGCAGCAGCTTTGCGGGAACTGTATGAAGAAGTAGGCATAAACAATGCAGTCTTAGCCTATGTGCATCCTGAATGGCTATATTACGATTTCCCTTCAACCCTAAAGCTATCTGGAAAATGGGCAAATTATTGTGGACAAAGACAGCGATGGTTTGCTTTTTATTGGGATCATCCTGCATCTAATTGTAAGTTAGATGTCCATAATCGCGAGTTTAGGGTGGTGCAATTTATGGCAATCAATCAGACTCTTGATTCGATTGTTAGATTTAAAAGAGAAGTCTATCAACAAGTAGTTAAAATTTTCACGCCAGTGATCCGCGACTACATTGGCAAACTGAGTTAAAACTGCAATTAAAATTTTTCTGTGAAAGATTTCCAAATTACAGTTGAGTTATGTTTATGCAAGAGTATTTGCGTTCAAGCGAAATAATTGATTGGCAAAATCGAGAAGTCTTAGAATTAGCTTTAGCGATCGCTTCCGAACATATAAATCCTTTAGCGATCGCTAAAGCCTGTTTTGAGTGGGTGCGAGATCGGATTCATCATAGTGTTGATTATCAAATGAATCCTGTCACCTGCCGCGCTTCGGATGTCTTGAAACATAAAACAGGTTACTGCTTTGCCAAGAGTCACTTACTAGCAGCTCTTCTACGCGCAAATGGTTTGCCAACAGGATTTTGCTATCAAAGATTAAGTATTGACGATTGCGGTGCTCCTTACTCCTTACATGGATTTAATGCTGTTTATTTACCTGAATTTGGCTGGTATCGAATCGATCCAAGAGGAAATCGACAAGGTGTCAATGCCCAGTTTGTACCACCCAGAGAACAACTAGCTTGCAGACCCAAGCTCATAGGTGAAGTTGATTTCCCAGATATCTTAGCGGAGCCGTTACCATTTGTGATTGAGGCGTTAGATTCATCCAAAGCTTGGGATGATTTTCTAAATAATCTGCCAGATATTTCAATGCAATTACAGAAAAATCATGGTCTTGTGACTTATTCAAGTTAGTAATGCTGTAGATGAACTCACTTCTGTGAGCAGCAAAATAATCACTTATGTGAGTGGTTGGTGATTGCTTGAGTACTTATTCAAGAATTAAGAAATCTAAAGCTCACTGATTAAAAGGCTCGACATTCCTATAGGCTAACGGTATTGCAAAAAAATGTACTGCATCCTATCTTTAAGATTGTTTTAGGAGTGTCAACAGTGAATTTTTCTAAGTATTTACCTTTCCAGTACCTAGGCGTAACTTGGCGCAGGCTTGCTCTATTTTTTATTACTTTGTTCACTATTGTGAGCTTACAACATTTCATTAGTGAGCCAATTCTATCTGCTTCTAGTCCAATGTCTAGCTCGACATCTAGTGCGATCGCATCATCAATCGTTGCTCAAGCTAGTCCATCTGATTCAACTAGTCCTAGTAACGTACCTGAACTAACTGAAGAACAAAAAGCCATTGTAACCCAAATATATCTTTTTGCTGGGATTTATGGCTTTTTTACTTATGTTTTCTGCAGTCTCTGTTTGATGAAAATTGCAGATAAACTGGAACTCCCTAATAGTTGGCTAGCATGGCTTCCGATTGGCAATATTTGGGTGATGGTTCGCGCTGCAGGAAAACCTGGATGGTGGCTCCTTTGGTTTTTTGTTCCATTCGTTAATATTGTCATCGCTTTAATAGTTTTGTTTGGAATACCGGCTAACCTTGGCAAATCATCGCTTATGGGGTTATTGGTTTTCCTCCCGATATTAGGTGTATATCTATACTATGGATTGCTTGCCTTTACCTAAATAAAAATGGACGAGAATCGTCCATTTTTATTTTTACCCAAAAATATTTGCGATCGCGATCAACACAATCAAAAGAAGAGAGAGAGGAGGATTAACGCATCCCCACGCTCTCTTCTTTTTGAGTATCGAAAAACTTGTGTCATTTGCTAGCAATGCTCTACGCTTTACAAGAAGAAAATTTAGTTCTGGATTGCTTCTCAAAAGTTAAACGATCATATCTGCGGCAAGTTTATTTGCGATCGCCTCACCTTGCAAGATTTCCACTAACTTGAGCGCAAATGCCATAGCAGTTCCTGCGCCCCGACTTGTCACTACATTGCCATCAACGACCACAGGAATTGTCAAATATTCCGCGACTTGCATTTGCTCTTTAACCGATGGATATGATGTGGCGCGTTTATCCTTAAGTAAACCTACGGCGGATAGAACACTAGGCGCAGCGCAGATGGCGGCGACAAGCTTATTTGCTGCGGCATGGGCGATTAACATTTTGGTAATTCTGGAATCTTCTCGGAGTCGAAAAGTACCTGCTCCGCCAGCAAGGACGATTGCATCAAATTGACTAGAATTGACTAGATCGAGAAGTGTATCGGCAATAACAGCGATCGCATAAGCGCCTAACACAGTTTGTGCTGTCAAGCCTGCGGTCGTTACATCAACACCTGCGCGACGCAACACATCGATGATGGTAATTGCTTCTATTTCTTCAAAGCCTTCAAATAGTGGGACAAGAACAGTGGTCATAATATTTGACAAGATATATTCGTAAATACGATCATATCGCTATGCTGAAAACCTAATTGGCTCGTCATAGAACACTTTTGGCTTCCATTAAGAACGTAATGGGGGCGGTATTTCCAGAAAAAGCAAAGATAAAGTAGTCTAGATCAATTCTCTATATAGTCTCCGAGCGAAAAAACAATGCCGAATGTATTGATATTTCTATGCTAGTTAGTCCAAAATTGATTTATATAAAGATGTCCAGTATTTATTGAGATGATATTTGCAAATAGGGATTTAACATGAGCCAAGAAAGGATTTTGGCGTTTTTCTTCATTCTTTTGACCTTTTTCGTTGCCATTCCAGCAGCATACGCCTGTCCTGAAGGTATGGTTGCCATTCGAGGTGGAACCTTTAGCATTGGGGCAGAAGCTCAACTCCCTGAAGAGCAATCGGCAGAAGAGGTCAAGGTTAATGGTTTTTGTATGGATTCCCATGAGGTAACCAACGCCCAATTTAGCCAATTCGTTAGAGAAACTGGATATCTCACTGTTGCCGAACGCCCCCTTTCTGTCGAGCAGTTTCCTGATCTCACTGATGAAGAACGTGCTCCCGGTTCCGCTGTTTTCCAGTCCGTCCCTCCTGGAAAGTCGATTCAGGAATTGAGTTGGTGGCATTGGGTTCCGGGAACAAGCTGGCAACATCCAGAAGGACCTGATAGCAGTATTAAGGGACAAGAAAACTATCCCGTCGTTCATGTTGCTTTTGAAGATGCCCAAGCCTATGCAAAATGGGCTGGCAAATCCCTTCCCAGTGAGGCGCAATGGGAATTTGCAGCGCGAGGCGGATTAAAAGACAAGATTTTTTCTTGGGGCAATACCTATTCCCCCAAGAAAGCCAACACTTGGCAGGGTGAGTTTCCCGTTAAAAATACTCAAGAAGATGGCTATTTCGGCACTGCTCCCGTCGGCTCCTTTCCGCCAAATGGTTTCGGGCTCTACGATATGACTGGCAATGTCTGGGAATGGACGATGGACTGGTATCGTCCGGGGCACCAACTGATGGCTCATCAGGTCAATCCCTTAGTTTCTCAGCAGGAACAAAGCTTCGATCCTCGAGATCCTGGTGTCGTCAAGCATGTCATTAAAGGAGGTTCGTTTTTATGTGCCCGCAACTATTGCAGCCGTTACCGTCCGGCAGCGAGAGAGGCACAGTCTCCCGATACGGGCATGTCCCATATTGGGTTTCGGCTAGTTTCTCCATTGAAGTAACTAGATCTACGACAAATTTGGGTTGAGCCAAAATAACAATTAAAGCGCTATGCTCCAAAGACTGGGCATTGGTCAGTTATACCAAAACACAAAATGGCGGAGCCATTTTGTGTTTTTAAAACCCTTGCTGGGTTTGGTTTTTAATTCACAAAAGTGTCGTCACACTTTTGTGAATTGGTATTATTGGTCAGTTAAAGATGGATGCGTTCTGAAATGTCCATTTCATGCCAACAAAAAAGGCGTAAATACGTCGATCGCACTTTAGTTGACAAGAGTACTGCTTTTGTTTGCTTATACCCCACCCTACTTGTTGCTAGACTTAGTGATAAATGCAGCTGAATCGCATTTGTAAATTCTCCCATTTCATTGTCTAGCTCATGCCATTTTCCTCTGTAATTCGTTCATTAATTCGATCACCTCTCACTGATGAGCTAGAGAGTAAACTGACGCGATCGCATAAACTTACTCTCTCGGGCTTGTCGCGAGTGGGGAAAGGCATCGTCAGCTCGACCCTGAGCCAAAAGCAAGAGAGCCTGATGCTGGTTGTTGCTGCCACGATTGAAGAGGCGGGGCGATGGTCTGTGCAGCTAGAAATGATGGGTTGGCAGACTGTGCATTTTTACCCTACTTCCGATGTATTACCTTACGAACCTTATGCACCTGAATCGGAGATTATTTGGGGACAGATGCAGGTGCTGGCAGATTTAATCAATTGGGATAAGCGGGAAGGCGATCAAAAGAAAGTAGCGATTGTGGCAACTGATCGCGCTCTTCAGCCACACTTACCCCACCCTGAAGAATTCAAAGAATATTGCGTATCTTTGGAAGTTGGTTCTGAGATTAAACTGAAGAATATAGCGGAGAAACTGACCTTGATGGGCTATGAGCATACATCAACGGTCGAGACAGAAGGGCATTGGGGAAGACGCGGCGATATTATTGATATTTTTCCTGTTTCCAGTGAAATGCCCGTCAGGATTGACTGGTTTGGGGATGAAATAGAACGTATTCGTGAATTTGATCCTTCTACGCAAAGACCACTTGATAGCATTACTTCAGTATTACTAGCACCGATTAGCTATGGTCATATTCTTGGCAAACTTCTATCAACCGATAGCGATCTAGAAGATGAATTCAGCACCAAAGGTTTTGCTGTTCATCCTAACTCTACAGCTTCTCTGTTGGACTATCTGCCTGATTCAGAAAATTGCTTGGTGGTAATTGACGAAATCGAACAATGTAAAGCTCATTGCGATCGCTGGTACGAATCTGCTGAGGAAATTTTCCTTCAATTTCAAAAAATGGGTGGAGAAAGAGGAGCTAGAAAACTCCATCGCTCCTTTAAAGACTGCCTAGAACAAATCCAAAATTTCAATTGTCTCGAATTATTTGAGCTAGGCGAAGAGAATCGCGGCGTAAATATGTCGAGTCGATCTATCCCAGCGATTCCCCATCAGTTTGCTAAACTTGCCCAAACAATACGCGACTATCGTGAACAGAAATACAAAATCATTCTCGTTTCCGCACAACCTTCCCGCACGGTTGCGCTCTTACAAGAGCACGACTGCCAAGCCCAATTTATCCCTAATGTTCGCGATTACCCTGCGATCGATAAAACCCATAACCTACGAATCGCCGTTGCATTGAAATATTCTGGTACTGCCGAAATTCAAGGGTTTGTGCTGCCTACTTATAGAATTGTGGTGATCAGCGATCGCGAATTTTTTGGGCAGCACGCCCTTGGTACTCCCAACTATGTGCGTAAACGTAGACGCGCAGTTTCTAAACAAGTTGATCTAAATAAGCTCTCAGCAGGTGATTACGTCGTCCATAAGAACCACGGCGTAGGGCAATTCATTAAATTAGAGAAGTTGACTCTAAATGATGAAACTCGTGAATATTTAGTTCTCAAATATGCCGACGGATTGTTGCGTGTAGTTGTTGATCAGATGTCGATTCTATCCCGTTATCGAGGCATGAATGAGGCCAGACCAGAGCTGCATAAGATGACTGGTAAAACATGGACAAACGCGACCGCTAAGGCAAAGAAAGCGATTAAAAAGATTGCTTTTGATTTGTTAGAACTTTATGCAAAGCGATCGCAACAGCTTGGATATGCTTTTCCGCCTGATAATCCTTGGCAGCAAGAGATGGAAGATTCTTTTCCCTATCAGGCAACTCCCGATCAACTTAAAGCAACTCAAGATGTCAAACAGGACATGGAAAGTTGTCGTCCAATGGATCGGCTAGTGTGTGGTGATGTAGGATTTGGAAAAACTGAAGTCGCCATTCGCACAATTTTTAAAGCTGTGACAACTGGGAAACAAGCCGCTCTACTCGTGCCGACGACAATTCTCGCACAACAGCATTATCACAGCTTGCAAGAACGCTATGCTGCCTATCCAGTCAATATTGCACTGCTCAATCGTTTTCGGACTACTTCTGAGAAAAAAGAAATCTATCGCAAGCTAAAGACTGGTGAACTGGATATTGTCGTGGGCACACATCAGCTTTTATCTAAAGATGTAGAATTTAAAGATTTAGGGCTTTTGGTAATTGATGAAGAGCAACGTTTTGGAGTTGCCCAAAAAGAAAAAATCAAAACCATGAAAACGGAAGTAGATGTGCTCACCCTCTCAGCTACGCCAATTCCAAGAACTTTATATATGGCGATGTCTGGAGTGCGCGAAATGAGTCTGATTACCACACCGCCGCCATCAAGGCGATCAATTATGACCCATCTCTCTCGCTATAACCTTGAATTAGTGAGGGCTGCCATCCGCCAAGAACTCGATCGCGGTGGACAGATTTTTTATGTGGTGTCGCGTATTGATGATATTGAAGAAGTTTCGGCGCGAGTTCATGAAATGTTGCCGTCGGTAAGAATGGCGATCGCCCATGGACAGATGCCCGAATCTGAACTAGAAGCAACTATGCTCAGCTTCAATAGTGGTGAGGCAGACATGATGATTTGCACCACTATTATTGAATCGGGGCTAGACATTCCTCGCGTGAACACGATCATCATCGAAGATGCCCAAAGATTTGGACTTGCGCAACTGTATCAATTGCGCGGTCGCGTCGGTCGAGCTGGCATTCAAGCCCATGCATGGCTGTTTTATCAAGAAAAGGGTGAACTAACCGATGTTGCTCGTAAACGACTCAAAGCGATTCAAGAATTTACGCATCTAGGCTCAGGTTACCAATTAGCAATGCGCGATATGGAGATTCGCGGTGTGGGTAATCTGCTCGGCTCAGAACAGTCTGGACAAATCAACACGATTGGCTTCGATCTTTACATGGAGATGTTGCAAGAAGCGATCGCGGAAATACGCGGCTCAGAGATCCCTGAGGTTGATGACACGCAGATCGATCTGCCGATTACCGCCTTTATTCCCGCAGAATATATTCCCGATGGCGATCGCAAGATGAGCGCATATCGGGCAGTAGCCTCCGTAAATTCCCGCCGCGAACTCACCCAAATCATTGAAGAATGGAATGATTGCTATGGTAATGTTCCGGCGCCGGCGATGCAGCTTGTCAAGGTGATGGAGCTAAAACTGATTGCTAAGCGTATTGGATTCTCGCGCATTAAGCCTGAAGGTAAGCAGCATGTTGTCCTAGAGTCTAAGATGGAAGAACCTGCTTGGAAATTACTCCATCAGTATTTACCCAGTCATTTACAATCACGGTTTGTTTATAGCAAAGGCAATGTCACAGTGAGGGGCTTAGGCACAATGTCTCATGACAAGCAGCTTGATAGTTTGATCGAATGGCTTGATACTATGCATCTTGCCAAAGCCGAATCTTGAGTTTATACAAAAAGACAAAATGGCGTAGCCATTTTGTCTTTTTAAAACCCTTACAGGGTTTGGTCTTTAATTCACAGAAGTGTTGTCACACTTTTGTGAATTGGTATTACAGGCTGATCTCCATGTGAAGCCCAAAAAAGAGAAGGCGCTTTGCGTCTCCTCTTTTTTGGGCTTCACTTAAAAACAAAATATGCCATATGCTCAAATTAGTGTTATAAAGTTCGCAAACTAGATGCAACCAATTAAGCCAACTAAAAAAATTAGTGCCAAACTTTGTCCCTAGCATTATTTCAGATGGCATTGTTACGAGGTGATTTTTCAAATGGAGAGCAATAATATTCGTAGTAGTTCTTACGATCAGACACTTGCGGGAGTCACCAAGGACTTGTCAGATTTGCGGGCAAACATTCTGGGCAAGCTCAGTCGTGAAATTTTGATTTTACAAGCACAAAAAAATGCCCTAACAGATGACATTCAAAGACTCCAGTCTCAACGGAAAGAGCAAGAAGTGCTGACTGTTGCTCAGCAGGGGATGAATCAGCAAGAAATTCAGCGTCAGCAATGGATCGAGCAACTTGCCCAATCGATTACTTATCATCTAAAAAATGATGTGATCGTAACGAACTCAAAGGTTCTTAGCGATCACTCTGAAAATTTTGAGCAGTTAATGCTTAACCTTGACGGTGCAATTCGTGCCACATTCCAGTCATTGCAAAGAGATGTGGATACCTATCAGCGTGATATTGACGATCAGATGCAACGGATGTACGCCCAGAGGCAGCAGGGTGAGTTAATGCTTTCGGCACTTGTTGAGAGGATAGATGAATATTTGCGGCGATCTTCGAGCGATCGCTATGGTGGGGGAAGTACAGGAGTAAATCCGCCAATCAGCTTCACCGGTTCATCTGGCTTTGCAGGAGTCATCGGCGCTAATGGTAATAGTGCAGAGCCTCTTATTCCTAACGGCAACGGTAATTACAACCAAATTCAGATACCCACATTTAATAGTAGCCAATTTAGACAATATGACCCAAATGACACTCGCCCCTATGGCGATCCAACTGAAGCATTTGATTCTTTAGAGTCACCTCCTCCTATAGTTCAACCAGCTAATCGTCTAAATGATTGGTGGATTGGTTTTATTTTGGTTTTAGGGGCTTCAGTGGTTTTATCCTTACAGAATATTTTGGTAAGGGTAGTTTTCTCCAACTCAAGTATTTTTGGGCTATTTAGTTTTGGTGGATTGATTAAACCAACTGTCCCCAACTCTTTCATGCTGTTATTGTTGCGAATGCTTTTTGCCACACCGATTATGTGGATAGTTGCTAAGTTTATTTTTCGGGTGGATGTATTACGTGACTTTCAGCAATTGCTTACACCTAACCGCAGATTATTATTCTGGCGAGTTGCCTTTAGCGCCTTATTGCAATTTACCTCTTTTGCCTTGATTTATGTGGCTTTAGGTATTTTAAATCCTGGCTTAGCTGTCACGTTATTTTTCATTTCCCCGACAGTTACTGTGTTAATGGCTTGGATGCTATTTGGCGATCGCCCTAGCAAGGAACGCTGGTTAGTGATTGGGGTGATCTATTTCGGCATCATGCTTACCTATAACATCTTTGGTGTAGCTAAACCTGATACATGGGGCGTAATTGCGGCAATGCTTTCGGGTATTTCTTTTGCAGGATATATCATCACCTCACAAGCTTGCTTCAAACAACTTAATCCTGTCTCATTTACGTCAATTAACTTTGCAATTATCCTACTCCTTTGCGTTGGTACATTACCATTCACTTTGGCTTCAATTTCTCTAAATAGCTCACTTATATTCATGTGCTTCCTGATCGCGATAACTACCCTAAGTGGTTATTTGCTGACAAGTTTTGGTACAAAGCTGATGGGAGCAGCCCAAGCATCAATTGTTAGCGCCAGTGGCCCTGTTTTTACCACATTCTTAGCATTCGCAATTCTGGGAAATAGCTTGGATTTAGTTCAGCTACTGGGAGTGTTTATAGTTACTGGTGGTGTGGGGCTGCTCAGTTTGCAAAATATGTATAAGAAGACGACTGCTAGATAAAAAGGTGCAGCGGAGCTTTGCGCCTTCTCACCTTTTTGAACTAAAATCCTGTAGAGTAGCTTTTACAATCCTCAGGGATAAAAGTGGTTTAAGCCAGTGGTCAAAAACTCGCATCATCAAGAACAAGAATCAACATCGACATCGCAAGCTCATCAGCTAATCAGATCGCTTTGGCGTGGTCTTGCCCGTGAACAGGGCTTGCCAGTATGGGCGTTGTTGTCAATTTTTTTGGTAATGTTGCTGCTATGGAATTGGCAACTGATTGCGGCAACCAGTGCAGGAATCTTTGCCATGATTGCTGTATATATGATGCAAGACTGGAACTGGAATGTGATTTTGTGGCGAATCCAGAAATTCCTACAAAGTCCCTATCGACATTTGCCGCTATCGGTTGCGAGTGGGACTTTGACAGTCTTCCTGACCTATACATTATTAGCTGTATGGTCAAATCAAGAAAATCATTGGTTAGCATCAGCTAATATTTTGCAGCTAAGTTCAACTTTAGGAATTTTAGCTCTGCTAGTTCGACAAGCGTTTCAGCAATGGTTACAACGTCAACAAGATAATTTTGATCAACTAATTGCTCAACTTGCAGTAAATGATGATCTGGCGCGACTAATTGCGATTAAGCAGATTAACCAATATGTTCAGGACAATCGTTTGCCTGCTGCTCAAGAACGGGCAATCGCTGATTATTGTAAGATATTGATCAATAGAGAGACTGAGACAACGATGCGTGATGCTATCTTCGAGACTCTAGAATCTCTCCAATCAATTACGGCTAAACCTTTACTCAAAAGAACAGCTAACCAAATTAACTAGGTTTTCGAGCGCATTTCGTCTCAAACAATTCTGCTTCCTAAATAGCACTAACAACTACAGATCAGTGTTTACTAAAGATTCATGCTTACTAAAGATCAAATTCTCGATCGCCAAGTTGCCTTATTAGTTCAGAGTACACCTGACGAGGATACTGCCAGCGCAGTAAGTTTGATTGCATCGGTGCTTAAAGCGATCGCTCAAAATCTTAAACATACAATTTATTTTGTGATTCAAGATATTGAAAGTGGTTGGTTACTTACACCGCTTAGCAACCATGATAATCCTGAGCTGGAAAAGACAACGATCTATGCCTATTGCGATCGCACGCCTGCCAATATTGACAGATTTAAACTAAATGATGAACATCTCGAATGTGGAGAATACAATGTGATTGATATGCTGTTTCGCTTAATTGGTATGAAGCAGGTAGACAGCATCGTGTTTTTTGATCGGGCAACGGATACGCAAAACGGTATTGAGATTGTGCGTACTGATATTGAAGAATTGTGCGAAAAACAAATTAAACGCGCTCAGTTTGGGCTACAAAAGCTAAACGAACTTAAAAATAATCCCAATATTTCCAATATTGCTTAAAAACAAAACATGAGAGGCAGCGCTTAGCGATGCCTCTCATGCAAATAAAAAAGAGAGAACGCAAAGCGTTCTCTCTTTTTTATTCGTGGTCGATGAATCCGCACATTACTGCGCCGTCGATAGAGCCTTTACCACTAACTAAACAAGCGAGGCTATCCTTATGGCTCATGGTTACAATGCGATCATATCTATGCCCAGTGAGTAGATTGTCAGTAATTGCCATTACTTCAGGAGTGGTATTAACAGCAATGACGATTTGATTTGGATTAATGTCAGCATTCTCATAACGAACTTCAGTTTGAGCAGCAGTAGGACTTTGATAAAGTGCCGCAACGATCGCAGCTTGAGCATTTGCTGGTGTAGCGATCGCGAAACCTGAAATGGCGAAACCCGAAATGGCTAAAAATGTGGCGACGATAGTATTTTTCATGACTGCCTGTACTCTGCTTTATCTAATTTCTTCCAACGAAACAGAAAACTAAACTTCTATAATTTAATTTTCGACCAAAAGTAGCGATCGCTACTTCCTGCTATCAACTCAGCCGACTGGGTGAACTTGATGCATGAGTGATTAACTCAATAACAACATCATCAAACTTTATTCAATAATTGCCAGTGACATCAGATATCTTCCCTTGTGATTGCGATCGCAACCCATAGTGATAAGTAAAGACGGAGCTTTTCGCCGCCTTTACTTTTTAGGTTTTATACTGACAATAGACTAAACAACTAATATCTAAAAAATGGAAGATTTAATTAATTCTTGTTTGGTGATTTCAGGATTAACTTTAGCGATCTCCTCAATTTGTTGGACAGACTTAGCCTTTGCCGATCCCAACCAAATTCGCCAAGTATTGCAAACAAGAGAATGCCCAGGTTGCGATCTTTCTCGCACAAGATTAAGTTTTGCAAATCTTAGGAATGCAAACTTACGAAATGCGAATCTGTTCTCTGCAGATCTTAAATTTGTGGATCTACGAGACGCAAACCTGATTGGCGCTATCCTCGATAAGGCTGATCTCAGCGGTGCAGATCTCACGGGTGCAGATTTGACCAGTACCTATATGACAGAAACTAACTTTTGTGGTGCGACTATGCCCGATGGACAAAAATCGAGCGAAGGCTGTCCTAAAGCACCAAAATAGACAATTCCCCGTTGCATTTGTGTAGAATTGTATGGAAAGGATTGAGAAAGTTGGAAAAATATTAACTAAACTCAATTAAAGCTTTAGTCTAGAGATTATTTTGAGTTAATCTCAAGTCCTTATATTTATTCGTCCAAGCGGAGTTCCGCCCTATGATTGACGCTATTATCATTTTTACATTCATCCTAGCGGGAGCAGGTACTGGCTTCCATGGAATTGATTTCTTGCCGCCAGATACGATCGCTCATCTTAATATCCAAAATTTGCGTTGGGTAACGCTTGGTGTTGGATCTGTTGTTGGTCTAGTTGCAGGATTAATCGTCCAAAATACCTACCGCCGAATTGAGACCAACATTCGGTCAATGCCGCTTGAGACAATTTTGGGGCGGGCTGTCGGCTTGGTCTTTGGGCTACTGGTTGCTAACTTGATGCTAGCGCCATTGTTTTTAATACCAATTCCCAACGACTTTGACTTTATTAAGCCGCTCACTGCAATTTTGGTGAGTATTATCTTTGCTTATTCGGGGATGACTCTCTCCGATACGCACGGACGTGCATTGTTGCGTTTGATTAATCCTAACAATGTCGAAAGCAGCCTTCTTGCGGATGGAACATTGCGTACTGCTTCAGCGAAGGTCTTAGATACCAGCACTGTAATTGACGGTCGGATTCAGACTTTAATGGAAACAGGATTTTTGGAGGGGCAATTATTGATCCCTCATTTTGTGATTCAAGAATTGCAAACTATCGCAGATAGCTCCAATGATCAAAAACGGGTTCGTGGTAGAAGGGGATTAGATATTCTTAATAATATGCGCGATCAATTTAACGATCGCATCACGATACATTCAGCAGATTACGAGGATTTGCATACAGTCGATGCTAAATTAGTTCGCTTAGCTCAAGAGTTAAGCTGTACATTGATTACCAATGATTACAACCTAAATAAAGTTGCAAATTTGCAACAAGTCGAAGTTTTAAACATTAACGATCTTGCTCAAGCATTGCGTCCAACTTACTTGCCAGGTGACTTGATCGAAATTAAGGTGCTTAAGGAAGGAAAAGAAGCATCTCAAGGAATTGGCTATCTTGAAGACGGCACAATGGTTGTGATTGAAGAAGGTCGCGAATATGTCGGCAAACAAATTATTGTGATTGTTACCAGTGCTTTGCAAACTTCAGCAGGTCGGATGATTTTTGCACGTCACGAAGCGATCGCTACTGTCTAGATTTCAACGAAAAGGGGAAAATAAAAAAAGCAACTTCTAATTACCAATTTCTAATTACCAATTACCAGCCTCAAATTCCTATGCAAGTTTCGCCATCCCACTCACAGCGACAATTGGTATCAGGTAAAGTCGGTTGGGGCTGGAGACAGGCGACTTTGCCAATTTCTGCTAACTTTTTTTTTGCGGGTTTGTTGATTCTTATGGTAGCGATCGCACAATTAGTGCGAATCGGAGAGTCAAAATTTTTACCGATCTCATGTTTTTCCCTGATTGTAGGATTTTTAATAGGCATATATGTAGCCAAATCAGTAGTAAATATATGCCAACAAAATTCAGATTATCTATTTTCGCGATCTCAATTAATTGTTATTGCTTCTTACTGGTTGATTTTAATTGCAGGTCTTTGTTCATCTTCAGAAACATTTGTTAAGGGTTTTGTGGCAATTTGGTGGATTTTTCCAGCCGCTATTTTTATAGGTATCTCTAGCTCTCTAGCTTTTCGATCTGGAAAATCTAAAACAACAGTAACGAAAAAGAAAATCATCGAAGCGGTTAACGCTGATGTATTGAATGTAGTTGCCTATTCTGACCAAACTGTATTGGTTAGCCCGTCGGCTCCAAGCCAGCAACCAAGGCAGTTTAATAGTCTGGTGTTAATCGGGTTGGGATTTTTCTTTTGGACGATGCTTGAGTTATCCGTAAATCTGAGGGCGGTTGCCGCGATCGCTTTGACAACTTCTGGCCTGACAGGATTTTTTACATGGCAAGCCCAGTTGAGATCGCCCGAAAAAGTCTTACACCTAAGGTTTAGCGGTTTATGGGGAATTGCTGCCAAATATGCGATCGATATAAAACCATTCTCATGCTTGTCAGTGATCAAATTGCAGGAAGCTGGTGGAGAACTAAGCTGGATGCAGTTATCGGGAAATAATAGTGACATTACAATCCCTTTAGCGATGACGATTTTAACCAATACTAAAGAAGGTACAAATCAAAACGATCAGCTAGGTCAAACCATCCGTGACGAGTTTCACCTTGCAAAACAAGAAACTGAGCGCGACAGTTTAGGTATGGCTAATGTACTTCTACCCCAAGGGGCAGGGATTTTAGCCGGAACAGCATTTATCACAGTGGGTGGATTACTTTTATTTATCTTCCCTTTACCCACAAACCTATCAGCAGAGAGTGTGATCGCATGGCTTGGAGTTAGTCTAGTTAGCCCAGCGATCGCCAGATTCTTCTTGCAACTAGTTGCCCCAAATAGTTTACAAAGCGATCGCCCTAGCTACAGTGAAAATCATTTACAGTCATGGGAAATCGGTACAGCGATTTTATTGATTAGCGCCTTTCTCTCAGCTAAATCCACAGCAAAAATTTCGTCTTTAGTCACATTTAATCAATCACTACCGATACTAACGCTCATTTGTGGATGGCTCTGCATTAGTATCGGAGTCTGCATCCTAGCCTTTGTTCGTCGAACCCCACTTTGGAATACAAACTATTAGAAAAAAATCACGAAGCTAGTTTTCTTTTTTTTAATTCAGCATGGAGGTACATTCGAGAACTAGCTTTTGGTTGGTGAGTGAGTAAGGCTGAATCTCTAAAGCTCTGCGGAAAGTGACGATCGCATCGTGATAGTTGCCAATCGCTGCATAGCATAATCCCAAACCGTGAACTGCCCCAAAATGGTAAGTATTAAGGGCGATTGCCTTCAAACAATCTTGAATCGAGCGCGTGTAATCCCCTTTCATATAAAACAAAACCGCTCGACGATTCCAAGCTTCCACAAAATCTGGCTGAGCATGAATTAATTGTGTCAGCATCAGCTCCGCTTGTCGGATATTGCCGCTATCTGCCATCATTTGGCTCTGTCTCAATACTTGCAGACCCTGCATCCCCTTCTGCATAAACCACATTTCCCACAGCCCCTGAGTGGCGCGATCGCGAATGTCTTCATCTTTATTCTTGAGGTCTTGCAACAATTCTTCGATGGGCTTGCTCATTAGTCTAAACAAATAAATAGTGTCCAAATTGTTCTTTTAAGAATTTTTACAGATCCAGATTCTTTAAAAAACTATTTGGTTTTGCTTTGAAGACAAAGCTCAATAGTCTAAAGTTTGAACTAAAAGCGGGACTTGTGTTAGTTTTTTAACTCATACCTAAGAGATATTTTGCTCGTATGTCTATCATACAAATTACTGTCCAAGAGCTAGCCGAACGTTTGGCTGGTGAACGCCAAAATTTACAACTGATCGATGTACGCGAACGTGACGAGGTGGAAATTGCCGCGATCGCTGATTTTACAGTTCTCCCACTTAGCGAATATGACCAATGGTCAGTGGATTTTAAAGAAAAGTTTGATCCTCATGCTGAAACTCTAGTGCTGTGTCATCACGGGATGAGATCGGCGCAAATGTGTCAATGGTTGGTCAATCAAGGTTTTACTAACGTCAAAAATATTGGTGGCGGCATTGATGCCTATGCCTATGTAGTTGACCCAAGCATGGCAAAGTACTAAAAAAAGAGCGACCGCTATGCGGTCGCTCTTTTTTTAGTTTGCGGTCAAAAAGGGAATGCTGAAAAATATTGCTAAGCCGATCGCCGAAACGATACAGGTGATGATCGTGATATTAATGAATTTGCGATCGCTAGCACCATAGAACTTATTTGGTAGCGAACTAGCCAACACCATTAACCCAATTACGACGAGAATCCCAATAAACAGGTTGCGACTCATAGCTTTTGCTTTTGTTTTTACTCAGATTTGGTTATGTCACTCAGTATGCCATTAAAAATAGGGAGACTACGCTTAGCACCGCCTCCCTATAATGTATCCGTACTGAATTATTAAATCTCTTTATGACTGATTGGGTATGGCTTCAGCGATCGCTACCTGAAAATATTACAGGTGCTGATCTATGGGAATCGCTTTATGCTGACGAACCAATTACAGCTCTACTAGAAAGTCCAGCCACAGTCCCTTCAAAATTAGCAAGATATTCGATCGCAGCAGGAAAACCTCGGCAGGTTTGGACTCCTGAGGTAGGTAAGATTCTACCTTGTCTTGAAAAAATGCGATCGCGGATGCAGCCTTCTCGAAATCCTCAAGATTTACCGAATCATTTACCATTCACAGGTGGATATTTAGGTTGGCTAGGCTATGACTTCGCTTGGGAAATTGAGCGATTGCCCTATACCAAGCCAGATACTTTGCCATTTCCAGTTGCCTTTTGGTACGAGCCATCTAGCTTTGCTGTGCTCGATCATCAGACGCAAAAGATTTGGCTAGCTGCTAGCGATAATCGCGAATTAACCGAACTAAGCGATCGGCTAAGTTTTGGGTTTTCTCAAAAAAATCAAACTTTACCTCTTTCAAAGGCGGAGACAAAAACAACTTTTTCACCAGAACAGCTACAGCGAATTGGATCCTCGCCTTCAGCAGAGACAAATCTAACTTTTTCACCAGAGCAACTACAACGAGTTGTATCCCCGCCTTTGGCGGGGATACAACCAACCTATTCACCAGAGCAACAAGGCTATGAAACCATGGTGGAAAAGGCAAAAAAGCACATTTATGCTGGTGATATTTTTCAGGCGAATCTCTCAATGCGGTTTGGCTACCCTTGGACATCGGATGGATGGCAACTGTACCGACATTTGCAAAAAATTAACCCCTCCCCATTTGCTAGCTATTGGCGCACAACTTGGGGTGAAGTAATTAGTGTTTCCCCTGAGCGGCTGGTCAGCTTGCGAGATCGCCATGCTGAAACCCGACCGATCGCAGGCACAAGACCTCGCGGTAAAGATAAACAGCAAGATCTCGAATTTGAGCGCGAATTACTTGCATGCACCAAAGAGCAAGCCGAACATATTATGCTGGTTGACCTTGAGCGCAATGACCTTGGCAGAGTCTGTGAATGGGGCAGCATAAAAGTAGACGAATTATTAGCGATCGAGCGATATAGTCACGTTATGCATCTTGTGAGTAATGTGGTGGGGACGCTACGGAGCGATCGCACCTTTGTCGATCTGATTCGCGCCACTTTTCCAGGGGGCACAATTACGGGTTGTCCAAAAGTACGCTGTATGGAAATCGTCGAAAAGTTGGAGCCTCAGCGTCGTAGTTTGTTTTACGGCTCTTGTGGCTATATCGATCGGCGTGGAAATATGGATCTAAATATTCTGATTCGGACTTTGCTCAAAACCGATAATCATATCTGGGGACAGGTCGGGGCAGGGATTGTCGCTGATAGTGTCAGCGATCGCGAATGGCATGAATCTTTGCAAAAAGCTCAGGCTCAGTTAGCAGCTCTAGGCTTGATTTAATGACGGCAGAGACCTCGCGCTTCTTGCTGGGTTTGAAATTGCTATAGAATACTTATGCAACTACTATCGCCATATATCTATACATGTGTGGAAACAAGCTCTACGAAGGCAAAGCTAAAATTCTATTTGCGACAGACGATCAAAACATTTTGCTTTCGCGCTATAAAGACGACGCAACAGCTTTCAATGCGCTTAAAAAAGGCTCAATTGCCAACAAAGGTGAAATGAACTGCGCGATCGCATCTCATATTTTTCAATATTTGGAGACCAAAGGTATTGCCACTCACTTCATCAAGCAGGTTTCGCCCAATGAGATGCAAGTTGCCTCAGTCAAGATATTACCAATTGAAGTTGTCGTCCGTAATATTGCCGCTGGGAGTATTTGCAAACGGCTCGGCTTAGAGCATGGTCAACCTCTCAAAAAGCCTCTGGTCGAATTTTTTTATAAAAATGACGACCTAGGTGATCCTCTGATTACCGATGCCCATGTCGCAATGCTTGATCTTGCAACATCTGAGCAAGTTAATCAACTCAAACAACTTGCCTTAGATATTAACCAACATCTACAAACTTTTTTTGATCGCTGCAATCTGATTCTTGTAGATTTTAAGGTTGAGATAGGCGTTGATGTTAATGGACGCTTACTATTAGCCGATGAAATCAGCCCTGACACCTGTCGCCTTTGGGATAAGGCGATCGCTGACCCTACTGCCCGCATTATGGACAAAGATCGCTTTCGTCAAGATCTTGGTAATGTTGCTGAAGCCTATCAAGAGGTTACAAAACGAGTCCTCGCCACGATAGACTAAAGTTAGTTTTACTGAAATCAGAGACAACTAAAAAGTTTTCAGTTGTCTCTGATTTCCAATACTGTAGGTTAATCAAAACCACAAAATTCTGTTCTTAGTGAATTACGTCTAGCAATATAGGGGTGTTGAAAGTTATAGTAATTTTTACTATCAGAAACTTTCTGTTCACAATTTTCCGTCAATAGTTTTCTGTTAAGTATTCTGTATAAATTTCTGTTAGGTGTTTGGAAGACTCTATGCGTATAAACTTGCTCGTATTCACAGCCATTGCCGCATCCAGCACGTTACTAACAATTCCTTTGCTGGCAAAGGCTGCTCCTGCAAAGCAAGAGATTGCTCAAGTACCAACTCCACAGCCAACCACTCTTCCCGCCGCACCTGAAGGCACTTCTCCTGCAAAGCCAAGCACGCCTGATGTCCCGACGAGTGCACCACCAACTCTTACCCTGCCAACAACCCCTACTCCCACTTCACCCAAAAAGCCTGATCAGCCCACCACCAGCACTCCCACTTCACCAAAAAAGCCTGATCAGCCCACCACTCCGAGTACACCTCCTAGTTCATCACCAACTTTTACCCTACCATCTACCAATCCTCCTCCCACAACTTCAACTGAAGCTCAGGTGCTTGTTGGAGAAGTTGCGATTAAAACCCCTGAGGGACAACCTCCTCTACCACCTGAACTTGAGCAAAGAATTTATGATGTGATCTCGACAAAACCAGGACGAACTGTAACTCGGACCCAGCTCCAATCTGATATAAATGCTGTATTTGCCACAGGCTTTTTCTCAAATGTTCAAGCTGAGCCAGAAGATACGGATATTGGTGTACGTGTAACTTTCTTTGTATTGCCAAATCCAGTCCTCAAATCTGTTAACGCAGACGGGACAAAGGTATTAGAAGCGGGTGTAATCGATCGCATTTTTGGTCCACAAGTCGGCAAAGTAACTAATCTCAAGGATATCCAAGCAGGGGTTAAAGAACTCGAAAAGTGGTACCAAGACAAGGGTTACGTTCTAGCTCAAATTGTTGATATCAAGGCAACTCCTGAAGGAAACATCAATTTAGTAATAACTGAAGGTGTGATCGAAGGTATCAAAGTTGCTTTTATTAATGAAGACGGCAAAACCGTAGACAAAGAAGGTAAGCCTGTTACTGGGACTACTCGCGACTTTATTATTACGCGTGAGCTGTCGATTAAAGAAGGTGAAATCTTTAATAAAAATGTAGTTCAAGCTGATTTACAAAAAGTTTTTGCTCTTGGATTGTTTGAAGATCTCAACATTGGTCTTGCTCCCGCGTCAGATCCACGCCAAGTGATCGTGACGGTCAATGTGAAAGAACGCAACACCGGCTCGATCTCAGCTGGTGCTGGCTTAAGCTCCCAATCAGGTTTATTTGGGACAATCAGTTACCAACAACAAAACTTTGGTGGTAATAACCAAAAAATTGGTGTAGATCTTCAAGTCGGTCAGTCTGAAGTATTATTTGACCTTAACTTTACCGATCCTTGGTTGGCTGGCGATCCATATCGCACCTCGTTTACTGCCAATATTTTTAACCGTAATTTATTTAGCTATATTTTCGATGCGCCTATTGGTATTGGACCAGATAACGTCAGTCCTCGCATAAACCGTCTTGGGACTAGCTTTAGCTTCTCGAGACCATTGGGTGTTGGTTCAACTGCTTCACTTGGGCTTCGTTATGAACGAGTTAGCGTTAGGAGTAGCTCTACTGGCGAAGTTGCTACAGTTGACTCTCAGGGATTTCCTTTCACAGTTAGTGGGACTGGGCAAGATGATTTACTAGTGCTACAGTTTGCCTATGCTACCGATCAACGAAATGACCCGGCTAAGCCAACCTCTGGCTCCCTATTTAGGGTTGCTACAGAGCAATCGATCCCAGTTGGTTTAGGCGCAATTTTTATGAATCGGATTCGGGCTAGTTACAGCTTTTTTATCCCTGTTGGCTTCTTAAGGTTCTCTGAAGGTCCTCAAGCATTGGCATTTAACCTCCAAGGCGGCACCGCGTTTGGAACTTTACCTCAATACGAAGCATTCCAACTGGGTGGTACTAGTTCAGTAAGAGGTTGGGAAGAAGGGCAAATTGCTAGTGGGCGCAGTTTTGCCCTCTTTTCGGCTGAATACCGATTCCCAGTCTTTAACATCGTCGGCGGAGTCCTGTTCTTTGACTATGGTACGGCTTTAGGTTCAGACTCAGCCGTGGATACTAATCCTGCTGGAAGACGGGGCAAGCCAGGTAGTGGTTCTGGTTATGGTATTGGGGTGCGGGTTCAATCTCCTCTGGGTTCGATCAGAGTGGATTATGGCATAGGCTCAAACGGAAGCACTCAGTTTAGCTTTGGGATAGGAGAGAAATTCTAGACATGCTCTACCAACAGACGATCGCTGCCCCTTTTTCTTTGTCTGGGATTGGATTGCATAGTGGCGAGCAAGTATCTGTGACTGTGAGTCCTGCTCCCATCGACTCAGGTCGCTATTTTATTTACGATGAGTCGAGGATACCTGCGGATACGACTGTAGTCTCAGCCTCGCAGCTATCGACAGAATTGCGCCAAAATGGCACAGGTGTTCGCACTGTTGAGCATCTGCTGTCGGCTTTGTTTGGCATGGGCGTACATAATGCGTGCATTGAACTCAATTGCCCTGAGCTGCCAATCCTTGATGGTTCGGCATTGCCTTGGGTTGAGGAGATCGCCAAAGTTGGGATTAAAACTCAAAAGTCTGGCGATCGCCTAGTCCCCTTAACCGAAGCCGTCACGATTAGTAAAGGTGATAGCTTTGTTACTGCCATTCCCGCAGATACATTGCGTTTTACCTATGGTATCGAATACCCGACTAAGGCGATTGGTGAGCAGTGGTTTAGCTGGTCGCCTGCGATCTCTGACTTCAGCGAAAGATTTGCGGATGAAATAGCCCCTGCCAGAACTTTTACGCTAGCAGCCTATATTGATCAAGCTCGTGCAGCAGGGTTGATAAAGGGTGGTAGTTTAGAAAATGCGCTTGTTTGTGATGCGGATCGCTGGATCAATCCACCTCTGCGTTTTGACAATGAACCATGTCGTCATAAACTTTTAGATCTCATTGGTGACCTAAGCTTGCTAGGATTTTTACCGAGAGCACATATTCTTGCGTACAAAGCTAGTCATAACCTTCATGCTGAATTTGCGATCGCCTTATCTAAAAAGAGCTATAGCTACACAAAGCTTTAGCCAGACAATTTATTGCCCCCCTATGCAAAATTATTAGTTGATATGTCAATTTTGACCGAAGAACCCTCTATAAATAGTTCTGACACTAACACTGATGGGGAAAACACCACCCCTAGTCAGATTTTGATGATCGAAGATATTAAGAAATTATTACCCCACCGCTATCCATTTCTGTTAGTTGATCGCATTATTGATTTTGTACCAAACAAATCTGCTACCGGAATTAAAAATGTCACCTTTAACGAACCATTTTTTCAAGGTCATTTTCCTGAGCACCCGATCATGCCTGGGGTGTTAATCGTCGAGGCGATGGCACAAGTAGGAGGTATTGTCTTGAGACACTTGCCTGGCATGGAAAATCAACTGTCACTATTTGCAGGAATTGATAAAGTTCGCTTTCGTCGCCCTGTAGTTCCTGGTGATCGCCTAACTATTACCACTGAGCTATTAGTTTCACGCAAGCGCTTTGGTAAGATGCATGGGCGTGCAGAAGTTGATGGTCAATTAGTCTGCGATGGTGAATTGATGTTTTCATTAGTTAACCTCTAAATTATTTATCTCTAGTTTCAAATTTTAATTTGTCATCTGGCGATCCAAGCGATCGCAAATCAAGCGATCTAACTTAGTATCAAGCGAGCCAAACTTTTTATGCCTGTGTCTCATGCGCCTGTGTCTGAATTTATTCACC
Source organism: Pseudanabaena sp. (assembly GCA_003249035.1). Lineage (GTDB taxonomy): Bacteria > Cyanobacteriota > Cyanobacteriia > Pseudanabaenales > Pseudanabaenaceae > Pseudanabaena. The sequence goes on along the minus strand of QBMK01000006.1, from coordinate 196,763 downwards.
CGACAGCCATAGTGCATCCTGATGCCCAACTACATCCGACTGTTAAAGTTGGAGCTTATGCTGTCATCGGTGATCAGGTGAAAATTGGCTCTCATTCTGTCATTGGACACCATGCCATTGTCGAAGGGAGAACTGAAATTGGCGATCGCAACCAAATTTATCCTGGGGCGGCGATCGGGCTGGATTCTCAAGACTTGAAATATTCGGGTGCTGATAGCCTCGTTCACATCGGTAATGACAATCGCATCCGCGAGTATGTCACAATTAACCGCGCCAATGAAGCCGATGAAGTTACATATATTGGCAATGGAAACTTACTAATGGCGTATGTCCATGTGGGGCATAATTGCAAGATCGAAGATCGCGTGATTATTGCTAATGGCGTGGCGCTAGCGGGACATGTACATATTGAACCCAATGCCAGAATCAGTGGAGTGTTGGGTGTACATCAGTTTGTGCGCATTGGTAGGTTATCAATGGTTGGCGGTATGAGCCGAATAGAGCGAGACGTTCCTCCTTACACTCTAGTGGAGGGCAATCCTTCTCGGGTGCGAACCCTAAATCGGGTTGGAATGGATCGAGCTGGGCTAGATGCGGAAACTCAGCAAGCTCTAAAGTCAGCTTTTAGACTGCTATATCACCAAGATCTGACTCTAGTTGATGCAATTGGGAAACTATCTACTTTTGTAGATAATCCCCATGTTCAACATTTACGCCAATTTCTCCATGATTCGATTACTATTCCTGAACGTCGTGGCCCAATTCCCAGCCGCATCTAATCACGAAATTTTACGTTGAGATACCAATTCACAAAAGTGTGACGACACTTTCGTGAATTGGTATAATCACTTATTCACACTCCAGATTTTTACTTTCTGAAACCTTTGTGAATAGGTGATTTTTTTGGGTTGGACAATTGCGAATAATTTATGACACTAACTTAGCGATAGCATAGACTCTGATAGGCTTAAACAAAGATTTAACTATCTTGATTGCCGGCAAATTCCAAAATGATAAATTTCCCAACAGATCAGATTTGGCACTCGATGACGATCGCTCAAACTATCGCCGCTTTGGATACAAATCCAGATCTGGGGCTAGATTCATGGCAAGTAAGCGATCGCCAAGCTGCCTATGGTCGTAATGAGTTAAATGGCAAGGCGGGACGTTCCAAGCTAAGTATTTTTGTCGATCAGTTTACTAACATCATGTTGTTGATGTTGATGGGTGTGGCTCTTGTTTCGGCGGTATTGGATTTGCGGGTGGGCAATTTTCCTAAGGATGCAGTAGCGATCGCCGCGATCATAATTCTCAATGGGATTTTGGGTTATGTGCAGGAAAGTCGCGCCGAGGAGGCACTTGCGGCTTTACAACGGATGGCGGCTTCAAATGTGAGAGTGCTTCGCGACGGGAAAGTTACAGAAATCCTTTCGACGGAGTTGGTGGTGGGGGATGTTGTATTTGTGGATGCAGGGATGCAGATTGCGGCAGATGGACGCTTATTGGAGGCGGTGAAGCTCAAAGTTAGAGAAGGAGCTCTCACAGGGGAATCGCAGGGCACAAATAAATTGGCTAATCAAATATTTGATAAAGATGAGTCTTTAGGCGATCGCCAAAATATGCTTTATCAAGGGACTGAAGTATTGCAAGGACGCGGAATGATGCTAGTCACAGCAATAGGAATGCAGACGGAATTAGGTAAAATAGCCAATCTATTGCAAGACGTAGAACTAGAAGAAACTCCATTGCAAAAGCGCATGGGGGAACTTTCACAAGCATTGGTGATTTCTTCTTTGGGGCTAGTGGCGATCGTAATTGCTGTGGGGCTATGGCGTAATGGTGATTTTGTGAAACTGTTAAATACATCCTTAAGCATGGCTGTTGCCGCTGTGCCAGAGGGATTGCCAGCCGTGATTACAGTGACTCTTGCCCTTGGAACGCAAAGAATGGTGCGCCGTAAAGCTTTGATTCGCAAATTGCCTGCGGTAGAGACGCTTGGTTCGGTAACAATGATTTGTTCCGATAAGACTGGAACGTTGACCCAGAATAAAATGGTGGCAGAGAATATTTTTACTGCTAATTATGCGGCCCAAATAAATGGAACTGGTTATGAACCGATTGGCGAATTTGCGCTTTCCCGACTAGCAGGGGATATGCTGGCTAGCGATCTCAGTATTTATCAATGTGCAGAATTGCAGATTCTGCTAGCGGCAAGTGTAATTTGTAATGATTCCTATTTACAAAAAATTCCTGCTCATGAGATCAGAACAAGCAGCTTACCCCACTTGTCTGCTCCTATGAATAGTTCACAGTGGAAGATAATTGGCGATCCTACAGAAGGGGCTCTACTTGCCTTGTCAGGGAAAGCGAATTTTTGGCAGTCGCATTTTACGCAATACTTCTCAAGAGTTGCTGAGATTCCGTTTACTTCTGAGCGTAAACTGATGAGCGCGATCGTCGCTATCAAAGATATGGATGTCGAAGATACGCCTGAAGTTATGCGAATGATCTCGGCTTTACTGCCGAATACCCCCTACTTTCTATTTTGCAAAGGCTCGCCTGAGTTAGTTTTAGGAAGATGCGATCGCATTCAAATAGATAAACAAATCGGTTTAATTACAACTTCTTATAAAACTGCCGTTAATATCCAAAACACACTGCTTGCCTCTAAGGGAATGCGAGTTTTAGGATTTGCATATCTCCCCCTAGAAAATTTGCCATCAGAAGATGAACTTGTAGAGTTAGAGAATAATCTGGTTTGGTTGGGACTAGTGGGCATTCGTGATGCTCTCCGTGCGGAAGCAGCAGCAGCGGTGCAGGTAAGTCGTCAGGCAGGGATTCATACAATGATGATTACAGGCGATCATCAACTGACGGCTCAAGCGATCGCCCGGGACTTAAATATTTTTTATCCAGATCGAGATCGCGTGTTAACGGGGCAAGAAATTGAACTGATGACCGACGATCAACTAACGGCGATCGCCAAACAAACTACCGTCTATGCCAGAGTATCGCCGGAGCATAAACTGCGAATTGTGCAGGCATTGCAACGGAGCGGTGAAATCGTGGCGATGACAGGTGATGGGGTGAATGATGCGCCTGCCCTAAAACAAGCAAATATTGGAATTGCGATGGGGATTACGGGAACAGATGTTTCTAAAGAAGCCAGCGATATGATTTTGCTGGATGATAACTACGCGACGATTGTGGCAGCAACTGAAGAGGGAAGGACGGTTTATGCAAATATTCGTCGCTTTATTAAATATATTCTCGGTAGTAATGTTGGTGAAGTAATTGCGATCGCATCCACGCCATTTCTAGGTTTTGGAGCAGTTCCACTTACTCCTTTACAGATTTTGTGGATGAATTTAGTTACCGATGGTGTTCCTGCCCTAGCACTTGCAGTAGAACCTGCTGAAGCCGATGTCATGCAGCGTCCTCCTTTTCGTCCTCAAGAAAATATTTTTGCAAGGGGATTAGGTTGGTATATTCTGCGAGTCGGTGTTGTCTTCGGTTTACAAACAATCGCTTTAATGGAGCTTGTCTATAATTCTGGTAATCCTTCATGGCACGAACATTGGAAGACGATTACATTTACGACGCTCTGCATTGCTCAAATGGGTCATGCCCTTGCTTGCCGTTCTGATTCCAAACTAATCATTGAGTTAAATCCGATCTCTAACCCTTATTTGCTGATCTCCGTTATCTTCACCACGATTTTGCAGCTTGCCTTGCTCTATGTTCCAACTTTGCGCCAATTTTTTGGCACTGATGCTCTTTCGGCTTCAGAATTGGGGTTATGCATTGGATTCAGTATGCTATTAGTCCTGTGGGTAGAATCAGAGAAAATTTTTGCAAGGTGGTGGGTCAAGCGTCGTTCTTCAAAAGCTCAATCCTAAGCCAATGAAAAGAACATTTCCTTGGTTGCGATCGCTACTTGTCTTAGGCTGCTTCGGTCTAGTGGTTTCGTTTATCGTTCCCTTACTTGATCGAATTATTCAAATATATCAATTGGTCGCAACCTCCTCGCCGATTTTAGGCGGTTTTGTAGTTCTCTTAGTGATAGGACTATTTGCTGGATTATTTTTTATCATCTGGCGATATTTGCGTCTATTTCAATCGGAACCATCCAAACCTCGTCCCATTCCTGAAGCTCCCACCGATAAGGTCGAAGCTGCTCAGGATAGTCTTGCAGCCTTGGAGCGACAGGTAGAGCAAATCCAAGATGAGGTAACGCGCAGATCATTATCTGAGCAAACCGAACAGCTTAAAAAGAATTTCGTCCGTCAAGAATTGCGCGTGGTCGTGTTTGGGGTTGGCTCCGCAGGTAAAACTTCGTTAGTAAATGGATTGCTAGATCTATCTCTCCAAGATGTCACTAGCAAAGGAGAAGTCGGCGCAACGATGGGAACAACTCAATTGGGTAAAGTCTATGCGCCTGTGAGATTTCAGAATCTTGATGTGCCGATTCAATTTACTGATTGTCCGGGCATATTAGAAGCAAGTGCCTTGGGCAGTGATCGCGAACAGGAAGCGCGAAAAATTGCTACAGAAGCAGATTTGATTGTTTTTGTCGTGGATGACGATTTACGCAGTTCAGAATATGAAGTTCTCAAAGCCCTTACTGACATCGGCAAGCGCACAATTCTTGCCTTCAACAAAATCGATCGCCTGACTAAAAGTGATCGCGAAATCATTCAAACTAGTCTGAGATCGCGAGTTCTAGATTTTATCGCCCCCGAAGATGTCGTTGCGATCTCAGCAAGCCCTGCGGCGATTACCCTTGAATCTGGAGAAGTCGTAATTCCCAAACCCAAAATCCAACCGCTTTTAGTAAGAACTTTCGATATTCTTAGCTATGAAGGAGATGAACTGGTGGCGGATAATGTGTTATTGCGATCGCAACGACTTACTGATGCAACTCGCGAAGCGCTATCACAACAACAACAAGCCGAAGCCGAAAAAGTAGTTGAGAAGTTCCAATGGTTAGTAGTTGGCGTGGTTTTTGCTACTCCTTTACCTGTGGTTGATCTTCTAGCCACAGCAGCTATTAATGCCCAAATGGTTGTGGAAATTGGGAAGGTCTATGGTTGTGAAATCAATATCGATCGCGGTAAAGAATTAGCGAATTCACTCACTCGTACTCTCGTTAGCCTTGGTATCGTCAAAGGTGTAGTCCAAATCATTACCACATTAATTTCCGTAACTGTAGTAGGTCTAGTTCTCAAAGCCACAGTTCAAGCAGTAACGGCAGCCTATCTCACACGTATTGCGGGTAAGAGTTTTATTGAATATTTTAGTCGCGATCGCGATTGGGGAGATGGTGGTATTGCCGAGGTCGTGCAGCGTCAGTTTCAACTAAATCGCCGTGATGAGTTTCTCAAAGTTTTTGTGCAAGATGCTGTCAATCGAGTGATGGTCTTAATTAAACAATCATAGAGTTATACCAAAGCAGAAAATGACTTAGCCATTTTCTGCTTCTAAAACCCAAATAGATGAAGGCGGCGCGAAGCGCCGCCTTCATCTATTTGGGTTTTATGTCCTAAGCAAAACTTTCATTGCTATATTAAGGCTTGAATGGTTGGTACAACAAAAAAATGCGATCGCAAATGGAGCTTTAAGTTGTTATGAAAATAACCTAGATGGAACGATAATTTGCAGAATCTGCTAAAAATGCACGTAGCCGCCTTGAGATTAGCTCTCGACTACCCATTCTCCGCCCAAGCTCTTTCTCTAATGCTCCAACTGGCGTTAGATTTTGGGGCGCACGGGGATCGCGAGTGGGATGTGAGGCATATTGGGGAATTAAATATGTACTTTGATCGGCGATCGCCTTTGCTCTCTCTAGAGGAATCGCACCATCAAGATCGATGCGAATAATTCCATGTAAGTCGTGGTAACCCAGTTTTTTATAATTCAAATCTTTGCTACCCGATCGCAAATACCAACTGAGATTCGAGCCATTGGTATTAGAAATCCGAAAAATCGGTGTCCGCTCTCCTACCTTTAGCGATCGCATAACCTGAGCATTATCTCCTTTCAGATAAGCCTTACCCATTGTCTTCACATAGCCAATCGTATCGTAGGGGGTTTGATAAACTCGATAAAGCAAGGGTCCATCGCGAACGATGAGCGTATTCTCTTTGATCAATTCTTTGTTTAAGGAGAGCGCATTAGCAATACGCAATTCTTCGTCCAGCATTTCGCCTTGTACTAGTTGGGAAGGAGTATCAGGTTGGTTATTACTACTAGTTAGGCAGCGATCGTATTTCAAATCACCTCTACCACTCATAGGGCAGGGAATTGCCGTTACAGGAGGAGTCAAATTCCCACCCAGAGCAATAATCCTTGTTACTTCTGTCGCCACACATTTTGCTCTGCTGATCGTGCGATCGACTAACACTGCTCCCACGGAAATTGTGGCAAAAGCACCATACAAAATCTCGTCATCCCGTCTTCCCAAAAAGCTGGCATCAAGGCGCAGTCGCCCATCAATAAACAAAATTTGATTAGGAAGTTCGGGCGTGATCGCAGCACGAATCGGTTGCCATTCCCCATTATCAAACTCAACTTCAGTGTTTACCTTGTCACTAGTAGGAATTTCTTCAGGATTAATGCTGACGGGTGCGTCATAGCCCATACTCCAAGGCTCTAAACGAATGTTATATTCGCTCCAAAAATTGTCTGTTAGTGGTTTCTCAAGGTTAGTAACCATAGAAATTAGGCTGTGCAAATAGGAATGAATTATACACGAGCAAGCTGTGTAGCAGTAACTCTAGTCAAATCCTGCCAAGTAAAGTCAGTAAAGCGATCGCAAAAATTACAAAACTTTGCCGATGAGCGATCGCCCAATATAATTACTATTTCTCGATTGAGATGCGATCGCATTATCTTTAACTAGCCATTCCAAATTTGGATCAAAAAGAGTTGAGAGTTTGGGCTGAGAGAATCCTAAAAGCTTCGCGGGGTTAACGCTAAGAGCTTGCCAAAGCTCACAAGTAGTTAATAAGCCTGTAATCACTAAGTTTTGCCAGAGGACAGGAAGGGCAAACTCCAATCCAATCGCACCTGTGGGCGCGACTTCAAAAGGAACGACTTTTTCTTCGTAAGCGAGGGGAGTGTGGTCGATCGCAATACTATCAATTGCTCCTGATTTGATACCTGCAATCAACGCTAAGCGATCGCTTTCACTACCGAGGGGAGGCATCAAACGGAGATTAGGATCGTAGGTTTCTAAATCGCGATCGCAGTGACAGAGATGTAGCCAAGTTGTACTTGCGGTTACAGGCAATCCATCATTTTTGGCTTGAGAAATTAGTTCTACACTCTGAGTGGTGGAGAGTCTCATAAAATGAGTGGGTGCTTTGGTAAGGCGTACTAACTCAATTAAGGCTGCAAGAGCGGTGGTTTCGGCGGTGGAAGGATAGCCATTCATGCCATATTGTATAGACCATTTACCTTCTCGAATTACGCCGCTACCTGCGAGATCAGGGTTTTGAGGAAATAGAGCAATTGGTTTGCTAAGCGGTTTTATATATTCCATAGCGCGACGAACCAAGAGTAAATTGGCGATCGGTTTGCTATCGGTAAACCCAATTACGGATTCGGCTAGTTCGGCAATATCAGTGAGTTGTTTACCTTCTAAGCCCTTGCTAATTGCGCCCCAAGGTTGCAGAATATCGCCATTTTTTTGCTGGACATTGCGCCAAAATTCTAGCGCCGCAATATCATCGATCGCAGGTTGTGTATTGGGTAAAACCCCAATTTGGGCAAACCCGCCATTTTTAGATGCTTGTACTAGCTCAGCTATTGTTTCTCTAGATTCATGCCCAGGCTCACTACTAGTGCTGTAAAGATCGACTAGCCCTACTCCTAAAACAACACCAGAGCGCTCATCAATATTTGTTTCTTGGGAAATTTTGCTTTGATCGAAGTTAATGTGGATTTGGCGATCTCGATCAACAAAAACATCGGCAAAAGTTTCCGCAATCTTTGACGATGAATCGGCATCTAGAATGCGTACTTGCTTGAAGAGAACTGGATAATCAATGGAATTTTCTAAAGACATAGTAGCAAAAGGATTTTCTTTTTACTGTATAGCGCGATGTGCGTCAGAACCCAACAAAGTAGCGAGGTGATTTGCTGCTAAGGAATGAAAATTAAATAACAAGTGCATATAAAACCCAAAATTGGTTCGGCGGGCGAAGCCCGCCGAACCAATTTTGGGTTTTATACTATGCCTATTGCACAATATTTAGCGATCGCTGATTTTGGTAATAACTGCGCCATTGCCATTTCCCTTCTGCATCTACAGTGGGCGTAAACACTCGTACATCAAGAGAATTTAAGCCAATTTCTTGGACAATGATTTCAGGATAGCGATCGCCATTAATCTCTTGAATGCCATAGAGCGCATAGCTACTCAGGCTGTCATTAATATATGAGAGAGCTCTGGTATGCGTTAAAATTGGCTCCGAAGACCAATCTCCGTTTGATGATTTCCTCAACATTACTAACATGCTGTATTCCTGTCGCTCAAGGGCGGGACGTGACAAAAACTCTTTCCACGCTTGAGGATCAAACCCTGCTGGACGAATTGGATTATCAAGGCGTAAACCAGCAATGATTTCAGGTTGATTGTCGCCATCGATATCTGCGCATACTAACGACGCGATCGCTACTTGCGAAGTTGCGGCTTGAGTGGCACCAAGTTTCACAAATAAATTGCGCGATTTTTCCAGAACAAGTGGCTGAATTTTGTTAGGACAATTAAAAAAGTAAGTGCGATCGCTTGTCGTATTTATGCGATCGCTAGCCACAATTGTTAGATTTGGCTGACGCAAAATTGTAGGGTCAAATCTTTTGGTGGGTTGATTTTTATCACTTTGGGTTGGCGCTTGCACTTTAAAACTAGCGATCGCGCCAAAAGCATCTGAGCCTCGCACTGCGCTCACTTGGAACATGCCGAGAGGCTTGCCAAACTGCACTAATGAAAAATTGCTGCCCACAGGGATCGATTGAATTACCCGATCTAAACTGCCAAACTGCTCCACCAAATCGGAAGGGACAATACCTTCGATCGTCTTACCATCGGGCGAAGATTGGAGGAAGAGAAAAATAGGGACTGGAGGTTTATCTGCTTCAGGCTTTTTGTCATTATTGGTACTAACGCAAGCATTGAGACCAATAGCAATTCCAAAAATTACGAGAGATGTAAATGTATAGACGTGAATTTTGTTTCTGAATTGTCTAAATGGCATGATATGCAAGCAGTCTAGAGGTAGCTGTCTCAAAAATATAGGTGTATGCTTTGCACACACAGTTCTCATTATAAAAATTGATTTTGTTGAAAGTATGGCTGGCAAAGCATAGGTTTATATTTTATTTGGATTCCATTACTTCTGCTAAACGTTCAACTGCTAAAGTCAACCGCTCTTGAGGATCAGGCTTAACTTCAGCCGCAGCTTCCTCACGAACTTCTTTACGCTTTGAGGCTTCAAAATAACGAATGATCAAGAAGATTACAAAAGCGATAACTAGAAAGTTAATCACCGAAGCAAGAAACACGCCATATTTAATGCCATTTATTTGTAACAGAGCAAGATCCTTAACACCGGCAGCCTGTATCGCTGGATTCAGGATAACAGGGGTAATGATGTCCTCGATCAATGAAGTAACAATTTTGCCAAAAGCACCGCCAATGACCACGGCAACAGCCAAATCGATCACATTACCTTTCTTGATAAAATCCTGAAAGTCTTTCATAAAACCTCCAGCTGCACGTCTGCCATTTTGTAAAGCCATAAAGTACATCGCTCCTAAATTTAAGTCGTTTGTAATAAGCGGTGTTTTTACCGGGGGCATTGCCTGAATCAAAAAATTAATTATTCAGACTTTTGATCGCGTTTTACTGATCGGGATTCTTTATGCTCAGTCATAACTTTCAACCACGGCAATGCGATCGCTTGATGACGATATAGACGATACATCAAATACATACAGAGCGCAAAATAGCCCGAACTTATGGTTGCTTTCATTAGTTCAACGGTAACTTGTAGAGTTTCCCCCTCTGTTGGTGCTCCACCCATTGCTCCATAAGCGATCGCCCAAGTCAGCATCAAGGCGATCGCTACTTGGCTGACATCTCGTACTTTACGACTGCTTCGCTGTCGCACTAGTGCGATCGCCGATGGGATCATCCCAAATACTGGCATTAAGCAAAAAAACATTTCAATTCGTTCTTTGGTCGAATCGCGAGATATTTGGTTGGGCTTTTCGATTTGGCGATCGCGCTTAGCATAGCGGCTCATAACTTTACCTTTGCTTCTGTGACGATGTTATCGTCTTGTTAGCTATTTGGTCGTCACAAAAAGAAATGTCTTTTTGTGACGACCAAAGTATGCAAAGTATGTGGGAGATCTCTATAAATGTTAATAAACTAAAAAACTCTATAGGATCTATCCCACCATAAGTCAAAATCTATGTCGGTCAGTCAAATATTAATAAAGATTGACGCAAAAATTGCTTACTTCATTTATTTCAAAGGAAGAAAACCTTTACTAAGATGGACCCAACAACGATTCAAACTTTTATTGCAACTAACTTAAATTTGCTTGCTGGAGCAGCATTTAAAGTTGTTGCTGCGATAATCCTCTGGTTTATTGGACGCAAACTGATCGATTTTTCGATCTCCATTACCTCCAGCACTCTAAAGAAACAACGTATTGATTCAACACTGATCAGCTATCTAACTTCTAGCCTTTCGGTGTTATTAAACATCATTCTCGTTGTAGCTCTTCTCGGATACTTTGGTGTTGAAACTACCTCCTTTGCTGCTCTTTTAGCGGCGGCTGGCATAGCGATCGGGGCAGCATGGAGTGGCTTATTAGCTAACTTTGCTGCAGGTATCTTCCTGATTGTTTTGCGCCCATTCCAAGTTGGCGATTATATCTCTGCTGGTGGAAGCACAGGAACAGTTGTAGAAGTTGGCTTATTTGTAACGACCATCGATACGCCCGATAATGTTCGAACTTTTGTCGGGAACAACAAGCTTTTCTCTGACAATATTCAGAACTTTTCTACAAATCCCTATCGTCGAGTTGACCTTCAAGCACAACTAGATCATTCTGTTAACTCCAATGAAGCAGTACGAGTTCTCCAAGAAAGGATCAGAAACATTCCGAATGTAGTTAGCAATCCTGCTCCTGTAATTGAAATTATTGACTTCACGCCTATGGGACCAGTGCTTGCAGTACGCCCTTTCTGCAACAATGCACACTATTGGCAAGTATACTTTGACACCAATCGTGTTATTCGTGAAAGCTTTAGTGAATCAGGGTTTCCTGCTCCTCAACAGCACTTTCAAATCCGTCAGTCTTAAAACTTACAAGCCTCGCTTAGCGGGGCTTGTGAGTAATTGCTATATTTCTAAATTATGCAACCAACCAAATTTCCATCGATTATTACGCCATCCCAAAAAGTGCGTGTCATTGCCCCTAGTGGAGCAGTACGCGAACAGGAACGTTTTGAGCAAGGGCTAAAAATTTGGCGCGATCGCGGTTATAAATTGACTATTCCTGATGACCTTAGCCAGCCTTGGGGCTATCTGGCTGGCACTGATGAACAGCGCTGTCAGCAATTTATCGAGGCTTGGAACGATCCTGACTGTGCCGCGATCGCATGTGCCCGTGGTGGTTATGGCTCAATGCGCTTACTCGAAAAACTCGATTGGAAAGAATTAAGCGATCGGCCCAAATGGTTAATTGGCTTTTCCGATATTACGGCTTTACTCTGGGGCTTGGCAAAACACAAAAGGATTGGTGGTTTACATGCGCCTGTAATCACGACATTAGGAAATCAATCTGAGCGATCGCAACAACAATTATTTGACTGGCTAGAGGGAAAAGTTAATTCCTTCACATTATCAGGGGAAGGCTGGAAAAATGGTCAAGCCAAAGGGGTTCTCTTGCCTGCAAACTTAACTATTGCGACACATATTATCGGTACAGATATTTGCCCTGATTTGGACAATGTGATTTTAGCGATCGAGGATGTATCTGAAGCACCTTATCGAGTGGATCGCATGTTAACTCATTGGCGTTGGTCGGGACATTTGCAAAAGCTAAAAGGCATTGCGATCGGGCGCTTTAGTCAATCAGAAGTTTCTACTCCAAGTTTTACTATGGAAGAAGTATGGCGCGATCGGCTAACTGATTTAGGGATTCCGATTGTGATGAATTTACCTTTTGGGCATGATGGCGAAAATGCTCCCTTACCTGTTGGTTGTATTGCAGTACTTGATGCTGAGCATGGAACGTTATCATTTTCTCATTCAGTTATATAGCAATGAAAGTTTGGCTTAGGATATAAAACCCAAATAAATGAAGGCGGCGCGAGGCGCCGCCTTCATTTATTTGGGTTTTGATTTGTCCTAGATATCTCTTTCATTGCTATAGGACTAAGGAAAAAATAGGTAGTTCTAAAAAGGCAAGGATAGGCTGCGCGAAGCGCAGCCTATCCTTGCCCATACAAATCCTTTCCTTTACAGGACTAAAAAAAAAATCATCCAGATAAAATCCAAAAATATGTCGGCGGGCAAAGCCTACCGCCATATTTTTGGGAGCGATTATTTTTTGTAAGTCCCTTAAGCCTAGAAACTGGCGATCGCCTGTTCAACTATAGCTAGTGCTTGATCGATCTCCTCAGCAGAAACGATCAGCGGTGGCACAAAGCGCACCACTTTCACACCAGCAGGAACTAGTAACAAACCATTCTCAATCCCAGCGGCAACTACATCACGAGCTTGGATCTTGCTGGATTCTTGCAAAACCAATCCATCAATTAAGCCCCAGCCACGGACTGAAGCAATATGTTGGGGATAGCGATCGCATATAGCTTGCAGCCCAGTGCGGAGTTGTTGCCCGCGTTCTCTGGCATTGGCAATCAAATTATCCTGAACCATCGTATTGCAGACCGATAGAGATACAGCACAGGCAAAAGGATTGCCTCCAAAAGTACTCGCGTGATCCCCAGGCTCAAAAACATCGCAATGTGCTTTACACATCATCGCACCAATGGGAATGCCGCCACCTAAGCCCTTTGCCGAGGTAAAGATATCGGGCTGAATGCCGAGATTTTCATAACCCCAAAGCATTCCACTCCGTCCCATGCCTACTTGGACTTCATCAATAATCAGTAGGATTTTCTTCTCGTCGCAGATTTCACGAACACGGGCAAAGTAGGCGCGATCGCCAGGATTAACGCCACCTTCACCTTGTAATGGTTCGAGCATAATCGCGCATAGTCTGCCTTCATATTTTTTGACAGCAACTTCGAGAGCGGCGACGTCGTTATATTTAATGTAGTCAAATCCTTGGACAAGCGGCGCAAAATTTTTGTGGTATTTAGGTTGGCCAGTTGCGGTTACGGTCGCGAGGGTGCGTCCATGGAAACTAGCATTTGCTGTCAAAATCAAGGGATCTTCAATGCCGAGTTTTGTATGAGCATATTTACGCGCTAATTTGATTGCACCTTCATTTGCCTCAGCGCCTGAGTTACAGAAAAAAGCCTTGTCTGCACAGGAGTTCTGTACCAGCCATTTAGCCAATTGACCTTGGGGTGCAAAATAGAACAAATTAGAGGCATGGTGCAAAGTTTGGATTTGCTCAGTTACCGCCTTGACCATTGCAGGATGTGCATGTCCCAACGTACAAGTAGCAATGCCAGCCACGAAATCCAAGTATTCTTTGCCTGTGCTGTCCCAGACTCGGCAACCTGCACCACGCTCTAGGGCGATCGGAAAGCGAGCATAGGTATTCATCACATATTGATTAAATTCAGCGATCGCATCAGTTGCAACTTGCGGATCTACATGAACTTGAGGTTGTACTTCTAGCGTAGTTGGCGACATGGATAAAAATGTAATAATGCTTTTAATTTCATTATGAATGATACGAGAGTTTTCGTAAGTATTTCTGTAGTGGAATTAGCGAATCAACTATTAACTTTGAGCCATAGCATCTTCTTGGCTTAGAGTTAGATCAGTTAAGAGTTCAAAATGTGTTCAAATAAGACCCAAATTTTGCATTGAAAGTTTTGCAAAGCAAAACTTTCAATGCAAAATTTGATCCCTACTCCAGCCCTTTGCGCTGTAATGATATAGCCGTAGTCGCAGCAGGAAACGATATGCCATACATTATTCAAAATCAAGATACTCCCCAAGAGCGTATCTGCGATCTACGACATGGGATGAATACGATTGGGCGAGGTCTAGATAATAGTATTGTCGTTGAGGATGATGCTCGTAGTCTTTCACGCCATCATGCGGAAATTCAGGTGACAGACAAAGGACTATATGTTACCGATCTAAATAGCAGCAACGGTACTTTTGTTAATCAAATTCAGATTGTTCAACAAAAGCTAAATCATGGTGATTTGGTGCAGTTTGGTAGTGTTGTATTTCGGTTGGTTGATGATTCACGAGCTAGAGAAAATTCTTCTTCTGGTCAAAATACGCTTTCAAACTCAGGCTTATCGATTTTAATGCGCGTATCTCCTGAGAAATCTCGTGTGAGTATGCAAGATTTGCTAAAACAGAAGCAGTTAGCGACATCAGGCTCGGTGCTGATGATTCAGGGTAGTGATGAGGCACAGAGGACATCGGCAAAGTTACGAGTTTTGCTTGAGGTAAGTCAAGAATTAGCATCTCCAGAAGCCTATTCGGCGTTACCTGAAAAAATCCTAGAATTGTTGCTAAAAATCATGTCGGTCGATCGAGCAGTATTGTTACTGGTTGATGAGAAAACAGGATTACTAGAACCAAAAGCATACAGATTTAGCAATCCAAATGCTACTGCCGATCTTGATTTTTATAGTCGTAAAATCACTAATTTTGTATTTCAACAAGGGGATTCAATAATTAGCGATGATGCTTCGCTCGATCGCCGTTTTGATAGTTCTCAGTCAATCATTCAGCAATCAATCCAAGCCGCAATGTGTGCGCCTTTACAACCAAGAGATCATCTGATCGGCGTGCTATATGTAGACAATCTATCCCGTGGTCATGCTTATAACAAAGAGGATCTTGAGTTCCTCACAAGTCTTGCAAACCAAGCGGCGATCGCGATCGAGAATGCCCACCTCTACCGCAATATGCAATCTGAAGTAATTCGTCGTACTAAGTTAGAGCGATTTTTCCCCGCCGCAGTTAGCCAAAAGATCGAAGAAGGCTGGGATTTAAATCGGGTTATCGAAACAGAAGTGACTGCTTTGTTTTCTGATATTAGTGGCTTTACCGAAATGACTGCGCCTATGCAGCCCCGTAAGGTTCTCGAATTTTTGAATGAATATTTCAAAGTAATGGTCGAAGATATCGTCTTTCCATTTGGCGGCACATTAGAGAAATATATTGCTGATGCCCTATTAGCGGTATGGGGTTCGCCTTATCGAAAAGATGATGATGCGATCATGGCTGTAAAAGCTGCGATCGCAATGCAATGGGCGATGAAAGAGTTAAATGAACATTGGACAGAACAGGGTCGCGATCTGCAAATCCAGATTCACATTGGACTAAATACGGGGATGGTCGCCGCAGGGAATATTGGCTCTGAGAATCTCATTCAGTACACAAATATTGGCGACACAATGAATGTTGCTAGCCGAATTTGCACGGCTGCTCAAGCCGGAGAAGTATTTATATCTGAAACTACAAGAGTTCATGTCTCTAGACTGAATCTACCATTAGAGAAGTTAGACTTAATTAAAGTAAAAGGTAAAGAAGATCCATTGCAGTTATACAAAGTCCTTTGGGAAAATGTTGATGTTAAAGAAATACTTAGGAATGAAAATTAAATAACAAGTGCATATAAAAGCCAAAACTGTTTCCGCGGGCTTCGCCCGCCGAACCAATTTTGGCTTTTATTAAATTTTCATTCCTTAGCTATATAATGTCCTACGTTGACGGAGATCCAGCAATATTTCTTGGCTCCAGCATATTCTAAATTTTCAGCATGACCATTTTTGAAGTTTCCGTTCCTGCGACTACAGGTAACCTTGGTCCAGGATTTGATTGCCTTGGTGCTGCCTTATCACTTTATAACCGTTTTGAATTCTCCCTTGCAGATCACCTTACAATTACAGCATCGGGTGAAGGAGCAGACAAGGTGGAACGGGACGAAACAAACCTTGTTTATCAGGGTATTGCTAAGTTTTATCAGCATATCGATCACAAAATCCCTGCGATCGCATTTCATACAGACACAGCCATCCCACTATCGCGAGGCTTGGGTAGTTCAGCAACCGCAATTGTCGGTGGTATTTTTGGCGCGAACCTGTTAGCTGGTTCGCCGCTAGAACGCATGGAGCTATTAGACCTAGCGATCGCGATGGAAGGACATCCTGACAATGTGGCTCCTGCGATGCTAGGTGGATGTCAACTGATGGCGACCAATCAAGCAGGTGGCTGGGAATTTTGTGATTTGCAATGGCATCAAGATATTGCGATCGCCGTCGCAATTCCTGATTTTGAGCTATCGACTGCTGAGGCAAGGAAGGTTTTGCCGAAACAATTTTCGATGCATGATGCAGTTTTCAACGCTTCTCACTTGGCATTGTTAACTCATGGGATTCAGACAGGGAATGCTAGTTGGCTCAAGGCAGGACTACAGGATCGCTTGCATCAGCCCTATCGCCAAAGTTTGATTACGGGTATGTTGGATGTGCAAGCAGCCGCGATCGCAGCAGGAGCCTATGGCATGGTGATCAGTGGTGCAGGCCCAACACTACTTTCTTTAGCTTCAATGGGTACAATAGAATCAGTCGCCCAAGCAATGCAACAAGCATGGAAAACAATTGGCGTAACGGCTATCACTAAATGTCTAGCGATCGCTAAAGATGGTACAACGTTTAAGAATCGCTATTAGCAATTAGCTTTTAGCTTTTGGAAGTAGTTAAGCTAACGCCTAAGCGCTAACGCCTAAGCGCTAACGCCTAACAGCTATTCCACCAACAAAATAACCGCATAGTTTAGAAAATATATGTCTAAATTTCAATTTTTACTAATCTCTGCACTGATTTCCTCAGTGGTGCTGCTATTTGTCGGCAGTCGTGACGGAAATCCTTTTGATTCAGTGTTTCCGATCGCTGTTGTGTTTGGTCTAGCGATCGTTGTTCAAAAATATTTGTCTGAAAAAGTATGGAGTCGCTTTGCGCGTTGGGTAAATGAAACGACAGGGCGTAAAGTTTTTTATGTGCGATCTCCTCGTCAAAAGGTTGCACCAGAACGCAAACTTTTGCCTCCTTCTAAGCTAAACCGCCTCAAATAAAATCTAGAGGAACTAAAGTGACGCGAAGCGCCACTTTAGTTGTCGGATCGCCTCAAGTAAAATCTAGGGTTATTAAAGTGGCGCGAAGCGCCACTTTGATTCTGTATTTGCAATAATTACATAACTTCCAAATCATGACCAGTTACGCGACCTTTCATCAACCTTTGCGAGTTGGCATAGTTGGTTCGGGCTTTGTTGCCAAATTACGTGCCGAAATCTTCAGTCAAGATTCACGCATTGTCGTGACTGCGATCGCTGGCAATCTCGAAAAAGCACAAGCGATTGCCCAAGAATTTGCGATCGCCAATGTGCATCAATATTGGTCAGAACTAGTCATGCGTCCTGATATTGACTTAGTTGTGGTTTGTAATGTTAATCGAGATCATGCGGCAGTAGTTGGACAAGCTCTGCGATCGGGAAAGCATGTGATTGTGGAGTATCCCCTTGCATTTAGACTGCACGAAGCGGAGGAATTGGTAAAACTTGCTCAGCAAAAGAACTTAATGCTGCATGTCGAACATATTGAGCTATTAGGCGGTGTGCATCAATTAGTAATGGAATATATAGCTAAAGTTGGAACTCCTTTCTATGCGAGATATTCTACTAAAAGTCCTCAGCGTCCTGTCCCTGATAAATGGACATACATGCCAGACTTGTTTGGATTCCCCCTGACAGCAGCAGTCTCGCGACTCAATCGGATCATCGTGCTCTTCGGAAAAGTAAAGTCTGTCTCTTGTCAGTTGCGCTATAGTGGCGACAATTTGCCGCGTCATTTTACTTCCTCTGTCTGCAATGCTCAGCTTCAGTTTGAGAATGGAGTTATTGCTGATGTTAGTTACAGTAAAGGTGAAAACTTTTGGCATCCAGAGCGGATTATGGAGTTACAGGGTAGTGACGGAGCGCTGATTTTCTCTGGAGATAAGGGGAAATTAATTACGGTGGATGGAACATTGGAACTTGACGCAGGGACGACAAGAGGTTTGTTTAAGAAGGATACCGAAAACGTGCTTTTGCATCTGTTTACAGGTAAGCCACTTTATACAAATCACGAGAGTATTTTGCATTCCCTCGCTGTTGCCAATGCTGCTGAGAAGTCTGCGACCTCAAATCAAATAATTTCCCTGTAAAAAAGGGGCGCGTAGCGCCCCTTTTTAGGGCTTTAATTTTTAAGAATCTCAACGTTTTGCTGCGATCGCCTTGTAATTAAGCTTTACTCAAGATATATCAACTTTATAAAATATCTAAAATATGTTTCAACAAGTTTTATTAGCTGTAGATGGCTCGGGGCGATCTCGCGAAATGATGAATATGCTGCTAGCCCTACCTAGTATGCAAAATTTGCAAGTTAATGTACTGCACGTAATCCCCAACTCAATTAACTCTGAAGCAGTCACGGAATATCGCATAGCGGGTGAAAAGATTCTCGACAGAGAAGTGAAAAGCTTGCGTTTGACATCAGGTAATACCACCGTATCGATGCTCAAAGAAGGCGAACCCAAAGATGTTGTGTGCAAAGTAGCTGAAGATCTGAAACCCGACTTGATGATCATGGGATCTCGCGGTATGGGGCGATTGCAAGCAATTTTAGCAAACTCAGTCAGTCAGTATGTTTTTCAATTGTCTGACGCACCAATGCTGCTGATCAAAGACGATGTATACATCAAAACTATTCGTAGCATTATGGTTTCAGTTGATGGCTCTGCTTCATCCAACAACTGCCTTGAGCTTGCCATTAAGATCGTAAGCGGTGCGAAGGATGTGGAAATCTTCTTGGTACGGGTGGTTAAGCGCAAGGAAGATGCCATTGCCAACACCGATCCTGTATTAGTTGAAGCTAGCTCTAAACTCAAGCGAATGAACATTCCATCACGCTCCTTTATCAGCTCTGGTGACGTTGGTAAAGAAGTCTGCAAACTTGCTGATGAGTCAAATGCCAGCCTCTTAATGATTGGTTCCCCCGATCGCCGTCCTTCGATCGCCCGCAGCTTACCCGACCTCGATCGCTTGTTAGGTTCTTCTGTATCGGACTATGTGCGAGTTAATGCCACAGTGCCAGTTTTGCTAACTCGTACCATTGAATAAAGAATAGTTGAAACATGCTTTGAGTGTTTTAAATATTCTTAGAAGAGCAGTGCTTAGCGCTGCTCTTCTAGTTTAAGTGCATAATTAAATTTGCCGGCATAATCGGAAACTGTGCTTTCAAATTTTACGTCTTAGCCATTTATGAAATCGCCCCAACCGCCTTCTCCGCCATCGCAGCCCAAACCACCTAAATCCAAGTTGATGACGCAAATTCATCAACTCACACAGGTAGTTAATGGGGTACTAAAAATTAATCCCAAAGAGCGCGTACCAAAGCTAGAAGTGCGCCGATCGCAAAAAGATAAGCCTGAAATTTATGACTTAGTGGGCGATCGCTATATTCTTGGGCGCAGTACAGGCAAATGCGATATTGTCGTACAAACGCCTCTGGTTAGCCAAGTTCATGCCCAATTAGTTCGCGATCGCGCAAAAAAGAAAGCACAATTTATCCTGCAAGATCAAGATTCAACTAATGGCATTTATCGGCAAAAACAGCGTCTCAAGTCAGTGCCGTTAAAGCACAAAATGAAGATTACGCTAGGCCCCCCCGAACTTGCTGAAGCCGCGTCGATTCGCTATATCGATCCGCCACCTTGGTATATTCGCACTGTGCAATATACGGGAATTGGGATTGGTGCGATCGCAGGGATGATGGTTTTAGCGATCGGTTACGAACTTAGCCGAGTCCCCGATCTTAAGCCCTTGCCAGTCACTCAACAGGGCCCAGTGGAAGTTTTAGCTGGGGATAACATCAAGCGACTCGATCCTACTGATATCGCTAACCATACTGAATATGCTAGCTTCGCTGAGTTTGGGCAATTTATTCCTAAAGCTGTAATTGCCTCCGAAGATACTTCTTTCTATTGGAATATTGGTGTCGATCCTGTGGGCGTGGCGAGGGCGATCGTCACTAATGTTCGTAGTCGGGGCGAGCGCTTAGAAGGCGCTAGTACAATTACGCAACAATTAGCTAGAAATTTGCTAGGCAAAACCTATGTAGGCACAGAGGACTCCGCAGGACGAAAATGGCGTGAGGCAGCGGCGGCGATTAAGCTGACATTTACCTATAACAAAGAAGAGATAATGCGTCTCTATCTGAATCGGGCTTATACGGGGTATGGAGTTTACGGATTTAAAGATGCTGCTAAACTTTATTTTGGAAAAGAAGCTTCAGAATTGTCACTTTCAGAAGCGGCAACCTTAGTTGGGTTATTACCTTCACCCGAAACGATTAATCCTTTCAAAAACAAAAACTTAGCGATCGAATATCGCGATCGCATTCTCAATCGCATGGCGGAATTGGGGATGATTACCGATAAAGATGCTGAACGTGCAAGGCGATCGGTACTGATTCTTAATGAGGCTGCCAAAACTAAACTTCAAGGATCAGTTGCACCCTATTACTACAGTTACGTGTTTGAGGAGTTGCAAGATATTCTTGGCGACAACTTTGCTAGAGAAGGAAATCTGATCGTTGAGACTAATCTCGATCTAGCCATGCAAAAGGCTTCAGATGAAGCTTTGCGAGTTGCTGTTGCTCGTGATGGTGGCAGTTACGGATTTAGTCAAGGGGCGATCGTGACTATGAATAGTAGCGATGGATCGCTATTAACGATGACAGGCGGTGTTGATTATAAGGCAAGCCAGTTTAATCGAGCTTCCCAAGCCCTGCGCCAACCTGGTTCAACTTTTAAATTATTTAGCTATGCCGCCGCAGTCGATCGCGGAATTTCACCTAGCAGGACTTTTTCTTGTAGTGGACTCTCTGGAATTGTTGGCTGTCACAATGGCGGTAGCGGTGCGATCGACATGTATCGAGGCTTTGCCCTATCGGAAAATGTTGTAGCAATCAGGGTAGCCGATAGCGCAGGTTTGGATAATGTTGTCAAAATGGCAAAGAACTTGGGGATTACTGCCAAACTAGACGAATCAAGCAATATGGTTTTAGGCGGCACTGAAGTCAAAATCATAGAGATGGCGGGAGCTTATGCCACAGTTGTCAATGAGGGCAAATACATTAAGCCCCATGCCATCAAACGTATTCTGGATAGCGCAGATTGTCAAAACCCTAAAGATCGTCAAACCTGTCGCGTTATTTTTGATGCAAGTACTTTTTTTAAGCCCCAGCAGAAAATTGATGCCGGTGTAGCGAGTACGATGGTGGATATGATGCGCGGAGTTGTCCAATTTGGTACGGGGCGATCTGCGGCGATTCCTCAAGGTGCAGTGGTTGGTAAAACAGGAACTACCGACGAAGGACGCGATCTTTGGTTTATTGGTGCTGTGCCAAGACGCAACCTAGTCGCAGCCGTTTGGCTCGGCAACGATGAAGGAGTTACAAATGGCTCAAGTTTTGTTGCTGCGCAGGTTTGGGGTGATTATATGCGCGAAGCAGTTCGCTAAATCGGTAACGAATTTGCGAAGTATATTCAACTATATTCTCAGTTAGTTTAAAAACTTTTGCGAAAAAATTGTCAAAAGCGCTTGACGACTGCCATAGGTGCTGTAGTATTGATTCCGTCTTATGGATTGCATTGGCGCAAAGTGCCGCTTCAATCCTGAGAGCAAGCCTGAAAAATTACGTCATAATCTCAAGCGACATAGGAGCTACATCTGTGAATAAAGGTGAATTAGTAGATGCGATCGCCGAAAAGGTATCCGTATCCAAGAAAAATATCGAAGTGATCGTTACTGCTGCCCTCGAATCAATTGTTGATGCTGTGGCTGAAGGCGATCGCGTTACTTTAGTTGGCTTTGGTTCGTTCGAGCCACGCGATCGTCAAGAGCGCGAAGGTCGCAACCCTCGTACTGGCGAAAAAATGGTGATCGCCGCTACCCGCGTTCCTGCTTTTTCAGCAGGTAAGCAATTCAAAGAAAAAGTAGTTGAGTAATACCAATTCACAAAAGTGTGACGACACTTTTGTGAATTAAAAACCAAACCCAGTAAGGGTTTTAAAAGCACAAAATGGCTCCGCCATTTTGTGCTTTGGTATAATTAAGGTTTCACACAGTTCAAAGAAAGGTCGCTTTGCGACCTTTCTTTGAACTGTACTTTAAACAAACGAAAAAGCCCTGCCAAGCAGGGCTTTTTCGTTTGTTTAAAAGCCTAAACGTAAAGCGGCACTATGTTTGAGGTTTTGATTGCTTGTATTTCCAGATGATGCCTGAGAGTGAATTTGTAAGTACATGGGCAATGATTGCCGATAATAGATTACCTGTATACATCGTGACTGCCCCAAGCATCATGCCAACTGCAATCGCCCAAACTGTATAGGACAAATGCTTGGCACTCGCCATATGCAATGCTCCAAATACGACGCTGGTAATAATTAAGGCAACCCCATTCATGCCAAGTGCTGGTAAAGCTACACCACGAAATAACATTTCTTCACTTAGCCCTGGTAACAAGCCTAACCAAATTAGATCGACTGGTTCTAAAGGTTTAAGTACCATTTCTAGATATTCTTGAGCAGCAATACGATAACTTTCCCAAACTTCATAAATCAAGCTACTTAGTAATGCGACCCCTACTCCAATTCCCGCACCGATTGCTGCATGTTCAGATTGCCAATGAAGGGGAACCATCGGTATATCAGTTAAGTAAACCCAACCTTTAGAGATTCCCAAAAAGATAATCGCTGTCACTGCCATCGCAATTAGTACTTGCGATCGCGACAGCGTTAGGTCTTTTTTATCGGGATTTTGTTGAGGAGCTTGCGAGAATATGGACATAGCAGAATTTTATAGATTTGACTGAAAGTTGAGTATGTGAAGTTCTCACTATATTGAATGAGAAAAATTGGAAGAGGAGATTTAATTCATAGCTTCAAAAATTGAGACGAGGCGATCAATATCAGAAATGGAAGTGAGATAATGAACGGAAGCTCTCAAACAGTCTGGTTCAGCAAGCGCCCGAATTAATACTTGATGCTCTGCTTCTAATTGTTTAGCGATTAAAGAATGAGGCTTTTTCGCGATCGAACTTTTGGCTAACTCACTATTCACTTTAAAGGAAATTAGTCCCGACTCAGGTGGCAATTGCCTTATGCAATCAATATGGGGCAGAGCATCTAGACGTTCCCATAGAATTTTGCTTAATTGGCAAATACGCTGATATCGTTGTAGCTGCGTCCCCCAACTATTTGCATGGGCGATCGCAATTCGCATTGCTTCATAAAGAGCATAGGTTGAGCTTGCCACCTCAAACTTTGCACCATCTTTTCGCCATTGAACAATTTGGTTGTGGCTATTTGGATATTTCCCTGTGAGTCCACGCCAACCGACAAATACTGGCTCGATCGCATCAAAAGTTTCTGGACGAATATACAAAGCGCCCAATCCCAGAGGCGCACACCACCATTTATGGGTAGTAAATGCATAGAAATCTGCCTCAATATCAGCAAGATTTAATTGCAAAACGCCTACGGACTGAGCGGCATCCACTGCAACTAATATATTCAAATCATGGCAAGCTTTGGCGATCGCCTTCAGTGGCACAACCTGACCTGTATTCCAGCAAATATGGCTCAGCATCACCATCCGAGTTTTAGGCTGCAAATGCTGCACTAATAAATCTACGACCGACGCGCTATCATCGCCTTCAGCGCTGGCATTACGATTATTTGTCAAGGGGAAATAATCAATTTCGATGCCGAAGCGTTTTTGAATTTGGATTGCCCCTGCGATGATCCCAGGGTGTTCGCAGTCTGATAGCAATAAGCGATCGCCTTTTTGCCAATCCACTGACCATAGAGCGATATTGCAACCAACGGTTGTGTTTTCAGTAAGTGTGATTGTACTTGAACCGACCTGCAATTCTTGAGCGATCGCCGCTTTGGTCATGTCATATTCAGACATCATCCAATCCCCTGCGGCATTTGAAAAACATCCGAGTGACTCAATATGTCGAAAATTTTTGGTGATCGCATCTAACGCCGCCCCACACATCACCCCCTGTCCGCCGAAATTAAAATAAGTGCGATTTTCTAAAGCAGGAAAATGCGATCGATGCGCGAATAAATCCAATTCGCGATCGCGTTCTAAGTTATCAGAATATATACTCTCCGAAAGTGCTGCTGAAGAAATCAAAACCAACTCCTACTCAAATATTCAGCTGTTCTTTATTCTATCGCGACTTGCAACCACGTAAAAATGCTAAACATGTAAGGATCGTCGGCGCGAAGCGCCGACGATCCTTACCATAGATTGATCGTGACGCTAGAATGTAAATGTTGTCTTTCAGTTACAACTCCATGGTTTCCACCATTCAACGACGTTACAGTCTCGATGAATATCGTGCGATCGCCGATACCTCTGAAGAAAAATGCGAATATCACGATGGAGAAATTATTGCAACGACTGGAGGAACCGTTACAAATAGCCGCATTGGTGGAAATGTTTTTGCTCTCCTCAAATTTTTGCTGCGAGATACGAACTTTGAAGCAATTAACAATGACTTACGGCTCTGGATTCCTGATTATCGGCGTGGCGTATACCCAGATGCGATGGTTTTTTCTGGGGCGCTACAATTTAATGGCGAGTCCCAAGGGGATGCGTCCCGCCGCGAGGATGAAGTTTTAAATCCGCTTTTGATTGTCGAAGTGCTTTCTCCATCAACCGAAGAATACGATCGCACTGATAAGTTTCGGATGTATCGTTCTATCCCAAGTTTCTGTGAATACCTGTTAATTCGCCAAAACAAAGTTTTTGTAGAGCATTATAGTAGGCAAGCACAGGTCTGGACATACAGTGATTTTGATGGTTTAGATCAGTCGATTTTATTAGAATCCCTAAATATTGAATTAGCCATTGCTGAAATCTATCGAGGCATTGAGTTTTAAATGTATATGGGACATTATCTTAAGAAACCGCTTTTGCAGAGAAAAAACAATGATGTCTAGCTTTAAACATATGAGAGCTAACCCCTTAGCCAAAAAATTGAGGTTTTTACCTTTTGCACTTGTGGGAATTACCGCATTTGTCCTCAACTCTAATCCAGAAATGCATCCTTATTTGCAAATTTCCTTAGCTTTACTCGAAGCGAAACTGGGAATCCTCATAGTATATTTACTAGCTAAGAAGATTTCCAACATGACTGTAAGATAAGCCTGTGGTCATCACATTAAAGAGATAAGAGGGAAATAGTAATGAGGTCTAGAACTAATGCAATTCTTTGGTGTTTCTTCTTAGGAGCATTTGGAGCGCATAAATTTTATCTTGGACAATCAGGTTGGGGACTAGTTTACCTACTATTTTGCTGGACAGGTATTCCATCTCTTGCAGCCTTTATTGAGTTTATTATGCTGTTATTGATGGCTGACAATGAATTTGATCGTAGGTTCAATGGCGGGGCAAATCAAGCCACAGCATCGGTCAGAGAATCTACGGCAGCTCTTGGCGATCTTAAAAGACTTTATGATGAAGGTATAATCACAGCTGAAGAGTACGAAGAAAAACGCAAAAAGCTACTTAAAAATATTTAGAAAAAATATTTAAGATTATGTCTGAACCTTCATGGTTTGATCAAACACCGCCGTGGGTTTTATGGTCTTTTTTGCCAGTTCTAGGTGGTGGTGCGATCGCTTATGCTGGCGTAAAAACTGGCTCGAATATATGGATTGCTATCGGCGCAGGCTTTGTCGCTACTGGAATTGTTTTATACTCATCCCCATATCTTTCTGGTTTTGCAACAATTGTTTGGTTTGCCCAAATTGCGTTAGCCTTTGCATTGAAGCGTGAATACTTAACAAAGACTTATCCTAAGCATTTACCACTACCTGAAGATCCTAAATTATTTAAAGTGATTGCGGCAAGTCGTCCCAAAATTGAGATCAATAGCTGCTCTAAGAATGAATTAGTTAACGTATTGGGATTGCCGATTGTTTATGCCAATGATATTGAGTCATTGCGAGACGAAGGTTATATTTTCACTAGTCTAGAAGAACTACACAACATTCTCGAAATCCCTAATGCAACCCTCCAAAAAATTGAGCCAATGGTTGTATTTAGCTATGACTATCGTCATGAATCAGCTTATTCATGGAAGCGGGTTAACTCCATGTCTGTTGATGAATTACTGGAGATCGGAATGGAATCCAAAGTCGCGATCGCGATCTCTGAAGAGCGTCAAAGACGAGGAGAATTCAAATCGTTGATGGATATCAAAAAACGTACTGGAATCCCTTTTAGCTCGTATAAACAACTTACCTAGACAAGAAATCTACTATGCTAATTTTTAAAGCATCTCTAAATGACTCTCTAGCCAAGCATCGACTGTGGCTAGAGAGTCATGGCGAAAGAGGTCAAAGATTTAATGCGGCTGGAGCTAACTTTGAGAAAGCAAATCTGAGTGGATCTAATCTGTGTAAAGCCAATCTCAGTGGTGCAAATCTCAGTGGGGTTAATCTGAGCGCATCTAATCTCAGTGAAGCGACTTTGTTTGGCGCAAAATTGAGTGGTGCAAATCTGAAAGCTGCTAATCTGAGCGGAGCTTTATTAAGTGGTGCCGAACTTCAAGAGGCAACTCTTCAGAATGCAGTTTTAACTGAAGCATTGCTTTGTGAAGCGAATCTGAGCAACGCGAATCTTAGTAATGCTACTTTACACAAAGCGAATCTCAGCCCCGGCATACCAGAATTTGTCAAAGCCAAAAATATTCAGGCTCTCGTGCTAGGAAGTGCTCTTCCTTTTGTGAATATCAACCAAACGAACCTAAAAGAGGCAAATCTGAGTGGGGCAGATCTCAGTGAAGCTAATCTTGATTTTGCGAATCTTTTGGAAGCAAATCTGAGTGGGGCAAATTTGCCGAAGGCAAAGCTATTTGCGGTTAATCTCAACAAAGCTAATCTCTTTAACGCAAATCTTGAGGGTGCGGATTTATTTCGATCGCAAGCTTTAGGAACTGACTTTAGTTCTGCAAATCTCACTGATGCTTGTATTGAAGAATGGACTATAGATCGTGATACAAAGTTTGATGATGTGGTTTGTGATTCTATATATCTAAAGCATCTTCTTAGAAGTTTGCCTGATTATATTCTCAGAAAGTATAGCGATCGCCGTCCCTTTAATCCTAAAGCGAAGTTTTCTCAAGGAGATTTTGTAAAATTAATTAGCAAGAGAAATACAGGATCAGAATTAGAGAAGCATGGTTCTGAGATCCTCCAAGAACATATTCTCATTGAAGAATTACGCCAAATATTTGAACAATTATCCGATCAGTACTTAAATCGCTATGCTGATGCATCGGAAAGCGATCGCCAAGCTATCCTTAAATTAGAAATTCGCTACCAATCTAAGGAGGATTTGGGGTTTAGAGAACGTTTATTAGAAGCCGTCAATTCTCCAAGCTATGTCTTAATCGATCTATTACAAAATAATTCATTTGTAGCTGTGTCTCCAGAAACTCTAGCAACTTTTTGTTAGAGGCTTGATTTAGTTAGGAATTATAATTTAGTAAAACCCAAAATTAGTTCGGCTGGCGAAGCCACCCGAACTAATTTTGGGTTTTATATGCACATGTTATTTAATTTTCATTCCTTAGTTCTAAAGAGTTATGGCTATGTTGTGGTAACCACATTGAATCACATTGAAACTTGAATCTGAATTTTGTAGGGTAGCACAATATTTCTCATACACTCTTCTTTGCAGCCATTGCTGTGGAGCGCCAGCAATGGAGATTTTATGGTTGAATGGAGCTATCGTCTTTAAAACACTCAAGGGAGTACTCACGTTGCTAACTCTTCCCAAGAATGCACCTCCAGCTTTTCATCTGCTGGCTAAACCAACTGGAGCGATCTGCAATCTGGACTGTCAGTACTGCTTTTTTCTGTCCAAAGAGCAGCTATATCCCGGCAGTAAGTTCCGCATGTCTGATGACCTTCTGGAGACGTATATCCAACAAATCTTGGAAGCGCACCAGACTCCTGAAGTGATGATCGCTTGGCAGGGTGGCGAACCAACCCTGATGGGATTGGAGTTTTTTCAGCTTTCTATAGAACTGGTGGAAAAGCATAAGAAACCAAATCAGAAAGTAAGTCATACCATGCAAACCAACGGCACTCGATTGAATGACGAGTGGGGAAGATTTTTTAAGAAACACAATTTCTTGATCGGCTTGAGTGTTGATGGACCTCAGCATTTACACGATACCTATCGAGTGGATAAGCGAGGTAAAGGAAGTTTTGAGCAGGTAATGCAGGGCTGGAAAACCCTAAAAAAGCACAAGGTGGATTTCAATATTCTCTGCACTGTCAATGCCGCAAATGGAGATCGCCCCTTAGAGGTCTATCAGTTTTTTCGCGATGAATTGGAAGCCGAATTCATCCAGTTCATTCCTATTATTGAGCGAGTAAATGCTGATGGCTCAACGCTAATCCAATCAGGTAATCAGGTCACAGAGCGATCGGTGAATCCAGAACAGTTCGGTCAGTTTCTGATCGGTGTTTTTGATGAATGGGTAAAGCGGGATGTGGGCAAAATCTTCATCCAACATTTCGATGCAGCATTAGCAAACTGGGTGGACGTGCAGCCTGGAGTATGCATCTTTTCTAAAACCTGTGGAAATGCCTTAGCCGTTGAGCATAATGGTGACCTTTACTCATGCGATCACTTTGTCGAACCCGACTATAAATTGGGCAATATTCAAGAAACCCATATGATTGAGCTGATTGCCTCCGATCGCCAGCGTCAGTTTGGACAGGCAAAATTTGATACGCTGCCAAAATATTGCCGAGACTGTGAGGTGCGATTTGCTTGCAATGGTGGCTGCCCCAAAAATCGATTTATCGAAACTCCCGATGGGGAAGCGGGACTGAATTACTTGTGTGCGGGATACAAATCCTTTTTTATCCACATTGACAAGCCCATGCGGATGATGGCAGATTTACTGCGTCAGGGACGCTATGCTGATGAGGTAATGTCACTACTGGCTAAAGAACGGCAGCCTCGAAAACCTGCTGGCTTTGGGAAGCATCCCGCTCATTAAGCAATACAATTGACTTATGAGTCCAACATAGAATAATAGATCCCCAAATTGGCGTAATTGGCTTTTCCTGCCGCACAAGTTTTGGTCTTAATTTGGTTCATCTATCGCTTGGATGTCTCGATGCATGGAACAAAAACAATTAGAACGCAGTAATAATGATATGCAACCGTCCTCTGAATCCTCTGAACAGCATCCCTACAATCTCACTAACGAACTGGCAAAAGAACGTACTCGTGCGGCAGCCGATCGCACCCTGATGGCTTGGATGCGCACAGCGCTCTCGCTAATTGGCTTTGGGTTTGGTATTCCTACAATTGTGAAGGCGATTGAACCCACTCGCGTTGCCTTAAGGGTTAACCCTCATTTGTTCGCTGAATTAGTTGGATTAAGTTTCATTTCTTTGGGCATGTTTGGAATGGCTGCTGCATTAAAAGAACATCGCCGCATCCTAAAGAGACTTCAGAAAGAGCGTTATATCTACGAAAGCTCAAAAGCAGCTGAAATTGTCAGTATAGCACTGTTTCTAATTGGTTTGCTGAGTTTTGTGGGAGTCTTAATCAGGTCAATTAATCTCTAATTTAAATTAACAATGGAATACCTCGAAAACGGCATTTCTGCTTTAGCAGCATTTCTCAAACTAATTCTCGAAGGAATCTCAGTACTCTGCATCTTAATGGGAGTACTGCAAATCTTGCGACAAATATTTACATCAAATCCACGATCGCTTAGGCGAGAGACATCTATTGCTTTTGCCGACCTTCGCTTTAAACTTGGGGCATGGCTGCTCTTAGCTTTAGAATTTCAGTTAGCTTCCGATATCGTTAACACGACTGTTGCCCCGTCGTTTGAAGCCCTGGGAAGACTGGGAGCGATCGCGATTATCCGCACCTTCCTTAATTACTTCTTAAATAAAGAACTCGTAGAAACGATAGAGAGTAAGACAAAACTAAATGCAGTTTCTGAAACTACGATTGGCGATCGCGAATAAACCTACTCTAAAGTAGTAAGATTCTAGGCTTGGGTGATTTGCAATTCTGCTAATATCTTTTGTGATCGCATTACGCGAGATAGTATTAGGTCTTCAAGAAGTCTTCTGGGATTTTATTCAGCTTATCTACTACATTAATTTGGAAGAATCTAATGAATGATTGCCCGTTGGTATGGATCGTTATAGGTGTATCTGGATCGGGGAAGTCAGTTGTTGGAAGGCTTTTGTCGGAGCGTCTAGAGTGCGACTTTCTAGAAGGCGATCTCCGACATCCCTTGTCCAACATCATCAAAATGTCTTCACAGATTCCGCTGGAAGACGAGGACCGTCGTCAATGGATGATGGAAATAGAGGATGATATCCGACGCGCAGTAAATCGAAACCGCGAGACAGTAATAACTTGCTCTGCACTCAAGGCTTCCTATCGCAAACTACTTACATCTCCTGGACAAGTCCAGCTAGTATGGATAAATGTAACGACACCAGAATTGGAGCGCAGACTAAATCAAAGGTCAAATCACTATATGAAGTTGGAAATGCTTCGCAGTCAACTATCCACATTTGAATCAATTGATTTAAATGAGAATATCATTACAGTTGATGGACTTCTATCACCAGTTGAGATTGTTAATGAATTACTCGCAACGGCAATAAAACTATTCCCAAATATGGAAAAACCTTGGTGGCAGAGAGGAATTAAGTAAGATTGGCGCAATGATGCCTGAAGAGTATGCTGATGGCGATCGCATTATTGCTTAAGTAAAGTGCCAAAAGTTGTTTTTTGACTATCAAGGGCATTTTGCTTCATGCCAAAGATCCAAAGACAATGGTTTTAATTACCTGTGAGGTAATTGCTTTGTTCAGCATTCTTTGACAGGATGAAGAAAGTGACATAACGAAGTAAGCCTTCCATTTGGCTACTAGGAATAACCACAAAATGGCACCAATACAATCTTTTCTATTTTCCATGAAGTCGCTATCGCCCATGATCGCGGCTACATTTTTTTTACTGTTCACTGTATACATTCTTGCCAAAGATGGGCAGCCGATGAAGAACAGTTGGCTATTTCCAGCGACTCTATCACTTTTGTTCTTTCTTTTTTCTTGTGATGCGATCGTTTCAGAAGGATTGCTAGGATTCTGGATTGAGCATACTCGTAATTTGGGGGGTAATCAGATTTGGTTCGACCTTCTCTTAGGCGTTGGCATTGGGTGGGCGCTTGTTGTACCGCAAGCAAAAGCAGTAGGTATGAGGCTATATATCTGGCTAGTACTAATTGTTTCCACAGGCAGTATCGGTTTCTTGGCAATGATAGCTCGCCTATTATACTTACAGGAGCGAGCTGAGGACGTTTGAGCAGATATTGAACAACTCAGAGATGTTTGTTTAGCAGTTTAAAATGTAGTCTCACTGACAGCTTACTAATTCAGGTTAAGAGCCTTTTTGGTCGAGAATTAAAATAGATCGCTTAGGCTCCATTCATCCGGCTAGCCTTCATTCCAGCTCACTTCCAGCTTGAGTTGGCGTGCCGCATCAGCTGCCGCACGCACCAGAACCCCGGAATAGGTTGGGAAGGACAACGGGATACTTAGCAAATCATTGACCCGCATCCCTGCGGACATGGCGATCGCCGCGATCTGAGTGATGTCTACTGAACGTTCGCCGACGACATGGCAACCCAATATTTGATGAGTATTGCGATCGACAATCAATTTGCAGAATCCAACTTTGCGCCCGTCAATGATTGGGCGAGCGAATGAGTCAAAGCGGACGATCGCAGTAATAATATCGCTCTTTTCCCGAGCCTTTGCTTCGGTGAGACCGACTTGGGCATATTCCGGATCCGTGAAGCTGCCAACTGGGCTGACCGGATTCCCGTAGGGTAGCGTCGGACCTTGGACAGCATTGGTGGCTGCCACAAAGCCTTCTTGCAACGCTTGTGGGACGAGCATCAGGCGGCCAGTGACATCACCCGCAGCAAAAACATGAGAAGACGATGTTTGCATGTAGTCATCGACTTTCACGAAGCCTCGTTCATTCAGTTCAACTCCCACCGCAGCAAGATTTAGCCCGGATGTGTTGGCGACCCAGCCGACCGCTACGACGGCAAGCGCGGCTTCGGCGTAGTCTTGGACTCCGTCCTTCGAGAAGTTCATTCGCAAACCCGTTGCCGTCTTCTCGAAAGATGCGATCGTGCCGAATTGCTCTCGCACGTTAATACCCGATTCGCGGAAGGCGCTCGCCATCTCTGCCGAGACATCCTCATCTGCGATCGGTAAAATGCGTGGACCGGTCTGGAAAAGTTGAATTTTAGTGCCGAAGGCGTTGAAGATTGACGCAACTTGAGCGCCGGTATCGCCACCTCCGATCACAAGCATCGATGGCGGCACAGTCGTCAAGCCCCAGGCATCACTATGGGTATTGGTCAATTAAAGCCAGGGAGGGAGAGGCGACGGCTAACGCCACCAACACAGAGAATCATCGCATCCGCCTGAAGCCTTAGACCGCTCTCGGTCTCGATCTCATGTGGATCCGTGAAGCGGGCAGTGCCGGTGTGTTCATGGACTTTTATTCCCAAGGATTCAAAGTCTCGACGTCGTCCCGACCTTGCCCGCGTTTCCTCAACGACTTCCTGAACCCGTAAGAGCAGCCGAGAATAATCTAAAACAGGCTCACTGGTGATGACACCATACTGACCGAGCTGTCGTGCTTCGCGGATCAGGCGGGCGGCATGGGCTAAAGTCCGCACCGGGATGGGGCCGTCGTTAGCCGCCATGCCACCAAATTCACCACTCGTCACCAGCTCAACTTGGGCACCCAACTCAGCGGCCCGCAGCGCTGCTCTCATACCTGCTGGGCCGGCTCCTACGACAAGGATACTTTTCATTTTCGTCTAACCTCCTGACATTTAAATGACATAAAACGCCATGGACTTGATATCTGCTGCCTATGCGCCATTTCTCTCCAGTCTCAACTTCCGCTAAATTACCAGATGTAGCTTCTCATAACGTTTAGGAATCAACCCTGGCACAGGCGTGAGTAGCGCGATCGAACAACTTTTTTGCTTTAGGAGTTTGACGTATTTTAAGGTTCAGCTTCGCCAATGAGAGTGCCCGAGCAGGGTCTGAGCCTACCTCTAGCCAGAAAGCGGCTGCGTGGTCGGCAAAGGCTTCCGGGTGGCGTGAAATCAGATCATTATAGCGTGCTGCAGCCTTAGTGCTCCAAGCGTTGGACTCAGCCGTTCGGCCAATTTTAAGCAGTATTCGAGACAGTGCCACGCAGTAATCCGGGTCATCTGAGGAAATTGTGAGGGGCATCAGACGGTTAATCGCGGTCTCAGTCTCACCAAATTCTGCCTCAACTTCTGCCAGATGACCCTGCGCTGGGGCATAGCCCGGTAGGCGGCGATGAGCAATCCGAAACCAATGATGAGCGCAATGGAGATCACCTGTTGACATCCACATGTGACCGCGCTGAAACTCGATCAGTGCCAGCGGAATGGGTGAAGCTCCACGATAGGAATGCTGACTCTGCTCGAAAAACTGTTCAGCAATAGTCGTGTCTCCAAACTCGGCATGGAGCGCTGCCAATGCGCTCAGGGAGACAAAGTCGGCTTGACGCTCGGTGGCAGTGCGAAAGAGGGCGATCGCCTGGTCGTATTCACCAATCGCCTGGAAGATTCCAGCGCGTTCGATGTCCACTGCCTGAGGTTCTGCTCCGTACTGCTGTGCTTCATCTAGATCCATCAGTGCTTCCGTGAACCGGTGAAAAGTGGCACGGGTACGGGCGCGGGCGATGAACGCCAATGACTCGGTGGGGAACTCGCAGACTAAATGCTCGGACTGCTTTTCCGTCCACTGGTAATCGGTGATTTGTCCTAGTATCAGTCCGCGCAGGGACACTAGTTCGATGAGTTCGGATCGATTAGTTACCGAGCCAAGTCCGGCTTGAACGCGCGCCTGAATCCCTTCGATCTGTGCCTGTAAATTCGATAGGGCCAAAACTCCTGACGTTGTGATGAAATCATCCTTTAAGATCATAGGTCTGTCGTATTAGGTTCGTCATCACTGGCTTCCTCACGCGGACTATTTAAGCGAAAGCTCGATCTTGCCCGGGGGGTTTGCTTCCGGGGGAGCGAGATAGGGGAAGACGTGAGAGGCCTTGACAGCCTGCTGATCGACACCGTCACTGATCCGGGGTCCGTTGCCGGCATTGACCAGTAGGGTGAGGAAAGTGTCCGCGATGTCGTCATTGGGCGATCGACCTCCACAGGTCTCATGGCTAGTGTCTTTCAGCAACGCCCGCTCGATCTCGAGGTAGCTATCCTCGGCAAACGGCTTTGAGACATCGACAACCATGAAATCCGCCAGTAGTAAATCGGTCAGGGGGTGGGCGTTGTCCGCTCCCTGCGGCCAGTCGATCTTCTGGTCGAGCCTATCCCAGAAGGAGAGATTCGCGTTCATCCGCGCGCGATAGGCACCAAGGTAAGTCGGCCCCAGCTTGAAAGCGTCCTCCTGGTTATACAAATCGCGAATGTCCAGATCCCGGTTGACGGTATCTAAGTGCTTTGCGCCGAGGACAACGCTCTTGATCAAAGGGCGGCCGAAGCGCTCCAAACGGGCGGTGATCGACCCAATCGTCACCGTTTCGCCGACGACGGCGAAAAGCGGTCCGGCATCCGCTCCGAACAGGGTGGCAATATCAACTTCGACGACGATGCTCAGGCAATTCTGGAGGTTTTGCCGACTGTCACCGGGGTTCACAAACATGAGCTTCCGAGCCATCATGGATTGAACCGCCCTAACACCGTCGAAGAAGAACGGATCGAGCCGAAGTCCTGCAAAGACCCGCAGACCCCTAACCTTTCCGCCCTCTTCGTCGTTCACCCGGAAAGAGACGGACTGGCCGGTCGAAGCGGTGCATGTACCTTCCTGCACGATTTGACCGCCGCGCTCTGGATCTACTGGAACTGCAAAGCGGCAACTAAAGGTATACTCCTGTTCGCTGACGGCAAACGCCGAGATCGCGCCCTGCGACGCAATGCTGGTCGGGCGCACTCTGAAGCGATAATCGACTGCATCGGAAAAGAGCGCGGTCGATCCTGCGCTCGGAAACACATCCAGCACCAGCACCAGAGAGCCAGGCCGCTCTGGACTGGGAAAGACGTACATATCCGTGATATCAACTACGGGATCTGCCAGGGCCCTTGGCCCAGAATTATGGTCAGCCATTTCTTAATATCTCCTTTTCATAGTATCTTCCCATCAGGTCTCCAGAGAGGCTAACCAGCTTAAGGCGCGTAGCCCTGGCGCAAAGAAATATTCACCTCCACGCGTAACGACGAAGGCAGGAATACCTTGCAACCGCCGCCGGATAGGCTGTTGCGGAATAGTGAAACCCCCGTTACCATCGTGCGCTCCGGCAATGGGGTCCTTATCGCCAGTAGGGCCATCAAAGAACTGGCCCTTGTTCATCCACTCGGACTGGACGAACTCGAATTGCCTCTCCAGATGGGCTCCGACAAAGACGAACGCTAACCCCCGTTCAGCGCCGTCATCTTCAAGGACGCCCGGCGGAAGCATGGAGCCATAGCTGGTGCCGCGCCTGATCATGCGATGAATCCGCGCAAAGCCGCTGATTTTTGCGTCGCGCGGATTCATCCGCCGAATATGTGAACCAGGGGGGGTCTTGAAACCTTGAGCGTCATCCTCCTCGAAGAGGAAATCATTGTTGCGCGTCGGGTCTGCACCCAAATCGGGATCATCGTGAAATGGACATTTCGCCAGCGGAGCGCCGCTTTGCCTGCGCCCCATCATTTTTGCCCCCAAAAGGTCTTCCGCTTCGGGGCTCGACGAATTCGCTTTCAGATACTGGCGAAACGCCGCCACACGTTGGTGCAACTTGCGAAAAACGACGTAAGTACCGTTCTTCCCCAGCACCTCAGGCCGTGGCATCGGGGGTAGCTGCCCCATCTCATCCGGGTAGCCCAGGATGAACTCGCCCGCCTTAAGGGGCTGCTCCCGGGGGTTCGATCCGGGAATGCCACTGCCTTCGATTGCTGGATGGCTAATGCCGTCCCGGAACCCGAATGCTTCCCTCTCGCTGGTTAGCACATGGCAATCCTGACGCCAGATAGCGGTGACTCCGGAGAGTTCTTGATAGGATTTCCGGGCGCGGGCAAGCACGGCATCGAGTCGCTCCGTGTCGGGAGCGAGCGCACTGATCGCGACATGGACATCCGATGTCCCGAGCGGTTTTTCCCAGTTTTCGGGGGCGTTCTCACCGACATCACCCAGTATTTGTGCACGCGCGGCCATGCCCTGCTGGAATGGCAGGGGAAAGCTGTCGAGTGAATCCTGCGGCACCCCCAACGCCTTGAGTCCCTGGAAGGTGAGTGCGATACTGACCCAAGCCTCTTGGCTGCGATCAGACGGGTTGGTGGCGCTTGCGAGCGCCGGAATCAACCGCCGCAACAGTTCTCTGCCAGCGTGCTGATCGTCGATTCGGAGCAGTATGTAGACTCCTGCGTAGGGCGACGGTCTGCCGTGCAATACCCCATTCTGGATATCGTCCAATTCAAGCATCGCACTCGTTTCCGTTGTTTCTCCATTGCTCATGTCATTCTGCTGCCAGATCAAGTAGCGGCTTCAACGCCGGGTGACTGAGCGCCGTTGCGGCATCGGGATTGTCGAGCACCTGTTGAAACACCTCTTGCAAATGCAGAGCCTTCCTGACCGCTTTCACTGAACCGTCGGTGGTGTTAGCGTAAATGTTCGCGTCAACCTGATGCAAGACCATAAAGTTCTTGACCTCTTCCCATGTCGGTTTTCTGCCGCCTTCAAACGGGGAGCCAACAAGATTAAGCAGCCAGCTAGAACCTAATTTCCCAATGAAGTCGCCGCTACCGCCACTGAGAAGCATCAGAGCATCGTCGAAGTAGGTGTCGAAATCGGCATCGAAAGAGATGTGGAGAAGCAACCGCGTGTTGTTGTCGAACAGCACATACTTGGCATCGTAAAGCCAATATCGCCATAACTTTTCCTTACGTCAGGCCCTCGGCTCATAAGAGCCGCCAAAACCCCTTCGACCAACCGTTGGTCGTGACCCGGCTTGATATCGAAGAAACCAATGTAATCGGTCGCGAACCCGCTCTTCGCGCCTTTGCGTTTCAGCCTGGCTGCTAGTTCTTGTTCTGTTGCCATGGTTGCTCTCTCCTTATAATTTGTTGATGTTTATTCGAATGCAATTATAAAGTGGTATTTTAGGTCAAGCGGCATTTTGAGCGAGATCTAACCAATAAAACAAAGTGTTGACCACGCTAGCAGTGCGCCGCATTAATTCCCAGCCGGCGTTACGATCGCCTATGCGAAGCAGGATACAAGTGGAGGCGTAGGGGATTGGGACGGGGACGCAAAATGCCGCTCTGAATATCCTCAAATTTTAGTGCCATGCTTGGAATCTTGAATTGGAATCTTGAGATTGTTTCGGTGGTTAGTCTGACGCTGCGTCGAGGTATCAAGTACCTACTGGAACACCTCAAGCAGCTGTCGAAACTTATTTTATGGCGTTCAGACCCTATTTGGCTAGGCGTAAGCAAGTTAATTGCCGTGTCATCTTACGCCAATTGAGTGAGTGTTAAGATTCTCATTAGATTTCGTAGATCTTTAACCTTGCATGAAGCCTATTCCTCTAGTTCGAGCTAATGTTGTTTTTCCCTTTGTTCAATTCTTAAATCAGATTGGTGCCCCGACTGAAAGGCTTTTGCGACAGGTCAAGTTGCCCGTAACGACGCTGGAGAATCCCGAAGTTCTGATTCCTGCATATTTGGCCAATGACTTTTTAGAACAGGCTGCTCATCGGGAAGGTATTGAGAATCTGGGGGTAATCGTTGGACAGCAGACCTTCGCGGAGACATTTGGTGTCTATGGAAAACTGGTTTCCCAATCTCTTACCTTGTACGATCTGTTAAAAACCATCGAAGGTCTGCATGCCAAATTTAATTCCGGCGCACGATACGATTTCAAGATCGTAGGGGATACGGTATGGCTGCACCACATATTGGATTTATCCCGCTCCATTGTTTGCAAGCAAAGTCGGTGTTTTGCCCTGATGGCGATGCTGAATGTAATTCGGTTGGCGACTGGTTCCAACTGGCAACCCACTGCCATTTACCTGCAGTGCAACAAGTTTCAAGATTTAGATTGGTGTAATAACTTCGCCAATACCCGCATTCACTTTAATAAAGCAATCAACGCGATCGCCTTTCCTAAATCTTTGCTCAGCATGCCCTTGAGCAATTCGCTTCTAGCTAATGATACTAAGTCATTGCTAGAAGCGAAGCAACTGTTAGACATTACGGCTCCTGCTCAAGATTTTTCAGGATCTCTACGGCAACTGGTGCGATCGCTCCTTTCTCAGGGAGATTTCAACATTACGCTAATGGCAGAGTCATCCGGCATGAGTCTTCGTACTTTTCAACGACGACTCGCCTCTGAGGGAATGGCTTTTAACCGCCTAGTGGAGCAGATACGGTTTGAGGAAGCAACTCGCTTGCTGCGAGAACCAGCCATTAAGGTAGTAGAGATAGGTTATGAATTAGGCTATAAGGATGCATCGAACTTCAGGCGAGCCTTTCGCCGCTGGACTGGCACATCACCTCGATCATTTCAGAAAGCGCATACAAAAGACTAATCGATCTCCCACACATCCAAGATGCGCCACTTCTTGAGCATGCTCAGGATCTGTGAAACTTGATTGGGTTTCCATTGCTGTCTTCTTGACAGACGCGATCACAATTTGGTGAGATCGCACCTCATCGATTGGACTACCATCACTGCATTCTTCTTGCTTGGGGTCGGTAACACTTTTAGGTAGGAATTTCTGCATATCATCGTCATTCCTCCGCTAGTTTTGAGTAATCTGTAATACCAATCAACAAAAGTGTGACCACACTTTTGTTGATTAAAAACAAACCCAGTAAGGATTTTAAAAACACAAAATGTCGAAGCTATTTTGTGTTTTGGTATGGCAGGCCCTATAAGGGATAGATCACCGTTACCAGCCCGACTGTAACAAGCATCGTCAGCAACAGCAGCGGTAGACCGACCTTGACGTAACTGCCGAAGGTGTAGCCACCAGGTTCCATCACCAGCATATTCACAGCAGAAGACACAGGTGTGACGTACGCGGCACTACAAGCGATCGATACTGTCATCGCAAACGCTTGGGGAGAGACGTGCAGAGCCTGCGCAGCTTGAATGGCAACTGGGGCGGTCAACATGGCTGTGGCGGAGTTGGAAAGAAACAGCCCGACCAACGAGGTGACAATGAACAGTACTACCAACATAGCGATGGGTCCCAGCGACCCTAACGCCGCAACCAGCCCATGTGCCATCATCTTGGTTGCCCCAGTCTTGGTCAGCGCTGTCGCAAGCGGTAGTAGCCCTGCGATCAGTACCACCGTTTTCCAACTGATAATTTGATATATCTTATCCAACTTAACGCAGCCGGTGACAATCATTGCCAACGAAGCGAGAAGTGCCGCCGCCGAGTTCGGTATCAGCCCAAACGCCATAACAACGACCATGATGACAACAATCGCCACGGCGATCGGGGCTTTCTTCCGGGCAGGTAGCCGCTCTTGATATTCCTTCGGCAAGGTAAGAAGGATGAAGTCTTCGCGGTCTTCCCATAGTCTAAGGATATCTTCCCAGCCGCCAGCAATCAACAGCGTATCGCCAAAGTCCAACGGCTGATTCACTAGGTTCGTCGTCAGTGGCTCACCGCGATGGCGGATAGCCAGCATGTTAGCCTTGTAGCGCGTGCGGAATTCGAGTTCGCTCGGGGTTTTGCCGATCAACTTCGATTCCGGTGCCAGCATGATTTCGGCGGCGCCGAATCCTTGCAAGGCTTCTTGGCGCTGTCGGTCATCCAGTCTAGGCAACTTTATTAGCTGCTGCGTCTCGATAAATTGCAGCGCCTGTTGCTCTTCTTCGATGACGACAAAGATGGCGTCGTCTTCGTCGAACACCAACTCCTGCAGCGCCGGAAGGAAATTTGCTTTGCCGTTAACGTATCTCTCGACACCGACGACAACGACGCCGAAACGGTCGTAAAGCTCTTGCAGTTCAGCCACCGAGCAATGGATCAGTGACGAGCCGGCGGGAACTCGCAACCGATGCCAATGCGAGGCGAGACCATAAGAATAAAGGAGATCGTAGACACTCGGTGCGTCGGTCTTAGCATCCTGAGACTTCAGTTGTTTACTTAGCAAGCTGCGTCCCATCAACATGAAGGCAATACCGACTGCGAGAATGGCTAGACCGAACGGAGTCCAACTAAAAAAGCTGAACTGAGCGAGGCCCTGTTGGCGCAAGATATTTTCGATGATCATGTTAGGTGTGGAGGCTATCAGAGTCATCATCCCGCTGATCGTTGCAGCTACCGCCAACGGCATCAGCATGCGCTTGCGATTCAAACCTGTCTTATTAGAAATCGCCAGAACCACCGGGATGAACATCGCTACAATTGCCGATGAACTCATAAATGCGCCGAGCCCACCCGCTAGCATCATGATGAGAGCGATCAACTTCGTCTCGCTACCACCACCCACTCTCAGCACAGCCTCACCCATGCGTTGAGTGACCCCGGTATTCACCAAGGCTTCACCAACGATAAATATGGCAGCAATCAGGATCACAACTGGGTCGCCAAAACCCGCCAGCGATTCCTGTGGCGTTAGAACTTGGCTTAACATCAACGCCAGTAGCACAAGAATAGCCACGATATCGGCGCGCGGGCGTCCCCATGCAAACAAAAAAATGGCGCCTGCTAAGGTGCCAAGAACAATCAAAATAGGTTCTGTCATAGCGACGGTGCGTTCTTCGGTAGTGGATAGCCGAAGATTATATACATACATTATTTAGCCTGTCTATGCCATTGACGTACTGTCCTAATGCACGCCGATAGCTGGATCAAAGTTCTCTACTATCTCCAGTCATAGATTGTTAGGCTATTGTGCTACGCTATGGAATCCGTATGAGATTTTCGACCTCCGCATGAAATCTTTACCTGAATCTTCAAAACCTTTTGGCGATCTTGTTAAGGCAGATCGTGAGCTGAAAGGCGTTAATCCCTCTGGATCAGAGATGCCAGAAATTGATCGGCGCGATCGCTTTACATGGTCAGATTTGTTTGTAGTTTTAAGTATTCCTTTCTTAGGTGGATTGGTGGGGCTGGGACTAATTTATCTAGCCAATCCCTTGGCGATCAGTTGGCTGGCATCTTCTGACGCTCCTGCTTTTTACTCTAATTCGTTATGGAATATTCCCAAAAGCATCCCTCAAATCCAATCTGAGCTAGGGCGTATTTACCTGAAGCTCGGCGAAAGGTACAATCTCAAAACGGGTGAAATCATTTATACGGTTTTGGAGACAGAAACCCAGAATATTCGTGAAATTCGCTTCTATCAGACCATTTGGGATCGTGGGGTAGAGAAATACCTGTTAGTCAGTACAACCACGGTTGCAGGAATTGATGAATATTTTGTGCGATCGCCAAAGTTTAAATATGCTACTGAGCCCATTCCTGAAAGAATGCGACCAGATCGCAATCGTCTTCCCCTTAAAAAGTTGTCACTATTAAGTAATCCTCCGTCTCAATTTAATGGAGTTTGGTTTAGCACAGTGGGGAATGTCGATGGCATTGCCTATGGGCAAATTTATTACTTTTCTAACGATAAGCGATCGCAATTAGTAGAACTAAATGCATGGACTAGCCCTGTGGGGGAGCTTCCTATATGGCGTAATGCTTTACCAAGCAATTCTAGTTCTGTGCAATTGGTAGTTAATCAAACTCAGACATATGATCCTGCTTTGCTAATTTTTCAACCTGAAGAAGCGATCGTTAGTTCTATACGCAAAGTGCTATTGCGACAGGTAACTCTAAATGAAGCTAAGGGGCAGCCAAAAGCCTATCAAGATGCGTTGGTGATGGCGAGTTCTGGGCTTTGGTCACCTGCCTTAGAGAAATTTAATCAGATGGTGTATGAGTTGCGATCGCAAGGGAAACAACTCTCGCCATTTTTGCAAGAACAGTATGACATGATTGCCATACATGCCAAAATCACCTCTGAGCAAGTCGAAAATCCTAATTCTAATTTGGGAGAAAAAGCACTAGTTAATATTATTGATGGAAGATGGACTGAGGCTTTGGCGATCGCCAATGATCCTGCTTATAAAGGCGATAAAATTGCCGAAATGCTAGAGAAATATCATCCTCATATTTGGCAACGGGTGATGACTATGTTGACTTTTACTGGAGATAAAGAAATTAAGTTATGGGGTGGTTTGGTTGTTCTACAGCGTAATGGATTGCGTCGTGCCGAGCATTGGCTGCGGGAGCAGAAAGTCGATCCTAAAGAATCCAACCAATTATTGCAACGTCTTGATCTTGCCCCTGTTACTCTCGACCCGAGACAATTAATTGGAACAGTCACCTATATTGGCAAGGGCGATGCTGGAAATGAATGGTTTTTGCCACCACCCAAGCTTGAACCGAATCAAGCTTGGTATGAAGTTAGTATCCATCTAATTAAAGACGGTGACAAGTGGCTTAATGGTCCATTTATCGAGCTTAGCGATCGCTCATCGATTTTGTTGTGGAGAGTTTTAGGGCTTTCACTTAATAGTAGTCTGGGGGTGGTGCTATACGATCCAGATGGTAAATCACAAACAACAACCTTAACAGCTCAATCGCTTTGGGTTAGTGATAGTGGAAGCATCAGGATTCTCGCCTCAGGTGAAGCTGGTCTTGCGCCCTTGCTTAGCAAAAGTATACTTCCACCTCTTGTTACTAGTGGCGGTGCTTTTAATCCACCTAATGGAACTACTGTCGAATGGCAATCTCTACCATCAATAACAATTGAGCGCATAATTCGGGCTATGTATCGCGAGTTGCAGCGCAATGGTGAAGTTTCGCTCAGTATCGAGGAGTTTGGTGTGTTGGTACAGCAGCAATGGACTCTTTCGTCTGTGAGTTTAGATGGAGTTGGTAAGCCCGAATATTTACTATTGCTCGATCGCCAAAAAGTTGATTTAGGCGATCGTCATTATCCGTTAGCGATCGCTTTTTCTAGCGATGGCTCTCTTCTATTTAGTGATATGAATGGCAGCAGAGTCTGGATTGATGTTTTGCCAAGCAGCATTGGCGGACAAATTCTCACGCTTCGGAATGGAAGTTACGAAGTGTGGAATTTCCGCTAACGCCAAAAGAGAGATACGGCGCTTTGCGGTGCATCTCTCTTTTG
This sequence comes from Pseudanabaena sp., assembly GCA_003249035.1. GTDB lineage: Bacteria > Cyanobacteriota > Cyanobacteriia > Pseudanabaenales > Pseudanabaenaceae > Pseudanabaena. Next base: position 153,083 of record QBMK01000006.1, on the reverse strand, counting down.
GCATTTTAAAATAAGAAATATCGCTGAGCCATTGGTAAAACTGAAGCCGGTTCGCAGGTTAATAGTTCCCCATCAGCTCTTACTTCATAGGTTTCTGAGTCAACTTCCATATGAGGCAAAGCATCATTCAGCTTCATATCCAGCTTACTGATATTTCTTGTACCCTTAACTGCAAGCACCTGTTTACTTAATCCCAACTGGCTAGGAATGCCACGCTCAATTGCAATTTGCGACAGGAACGTGAAAGATGTTTGAGAGATCGCGCCGCCATAACTGCCAAACATCGGACGCATATAAACAGGCTGTGGCGTAGGAATGCTCGCATTAGCATCACCCATCTGTGACCAAGCAATGAAACCGCCTTTAAGCACCATTTCAGGCTTGACTCCAAAAAATGCAGGATGCCAAAGTACGAGATCCGCAATTTTGCCAACTTCAATGGAGCCGACATATTCAGAAATGCCATGAGTAATTGCAGGATTAATCGTGTATTTAGCAATATATCTCTGAGCGCGAAAATTATCAGCTCTATGTTCTGCGGCACTTGCAAGAACACCACGCTGCACTTTCATTTTATGAGCGGTCTGCCAAGTTCTGATGATCACTTCACCGACTCGACCCATTGCTTGCGAGTCTGAGGAAATCATACTAAAAGCACCAAGGTCATGGAGAATATCCTCGGCTGCGATCGTCTCGCGACGGATGCGGGACTCAGCAAAAGCAATATCTTCAGGAATACTCGGATCAAGATGGTGACAGACCATCAGCATATCTAGATGTTCATCTAGAGTATTTAAGGTATAGGGACGAGTGGGATTCGTAGATGAGGGAAGAACATTCGCTTCACCGCATATTTTGATGATGTCAGGAGCGTGACCGCCGCCAGCGCCTTCGGTGTGATAGGTATGAATGACGCGATTTTTAAAAGCTGCGATCGTGTCTTCCACAAATCCTGCTTCATTGAGCGTGTCTGTGTGAATGGCAACCTGCACATCATATTCATCGGCGACACCCAAACAAGTGTCAATTGTCGCGGGCGTAGTTCCCCAATCTTCATGAAGCTTTAACCCGATCGCACCAGCTTCCACCTGCTCGACTAATCCTTCAGGTTTACCACTATTACCCTTGCCCAAAAAGCCTAAGTTCATCGGAAAAGCATCAACAGCCTGCAACATGCGATACATATTCCATGGGCCAGGAGTACAAGTTGTGGCATTTGTGCCAACTGCGGGGCCAGTACCACCACCGATCATCGTCGTGATCCCAGAAGCGATCGCTACTTCGATTTGCTGCGGACAAATAAAATGAATATGCGTATCAATACCGCCTGCGGTGAGAATGCGACCTTCGCCTGCAATGATCTCAGTTCCCGCACCGATAATGATATTTACATTATCCTGAATATAAGGATTTCCCGCCTTACCGATCGCGACAATTTTACCGTCTTTAATCCCGACATCGGCTTTGACTACTCCCCACCAATCAAGAATCAAAGCATTAGTAATCGCCACATCCACAGCGCCATTGGCATTGGTAATGGGTGATTGTCCCATGCCATCGCGAATTACCTTGCCACCACCAAATTTGACTTCATCACCATAGGTAGTGTAGTCGCGTTCTACTTCGATAAATAGTTCTGTATCAGCAAGACGGACTTTATCGCCAACTGTTGGCCCATAGGTTTCCGCATAGGCGCGGCGAGACATTCTATAACTCATTAATTTAATTCTCCAATTTGCCTTCAACCAAGGCATTAAATCCATAAATCTCGCGAGTACCCACGTAAGGCACAAGGTTTACATCTTTCTCATCACCTGGCTCAAAACGGATAGAAGTACCCGCAGGAATATCAAGGTGATTGCCCTTAGCGCGATCGCGATCAAATATCAAAGCGCGATTTGTTTCATAAAAGTGATAATGCGAACCTACTTGGATCGGGCGATCCCCTGAATTACCAACTTTGAGAGTAATCACCTCGCGCCCAGCATTTAATTCAATATCACCTTCTAGAGCAATTATTTCACCAACAATCATAATTTTGTCTCCTTTTTTAAATATTTAGAATCTCAGCAGCAGTTAAGTCTAATTCAGGAAAAGTTCGAGAAATAATTTTGTCTTCTCCTGTAAATTTAGAAGTCTGATATTTGCCATTTTCATCCAGTAAATTTACAAATATAGTGGGGATTTTAGGGTTGCCTAAAAACTCACGACTAGCGATCGCTAAATAATCCACAATCCAATATTCAGAAATACCTAACCGCTGATACTCCTCAAATTTATCAATGTAATCATCATCCCAATTGTTTGAAGCAACTTCCACCACTAACTGAATCGGATCGCGTAATGCCGAATAATCCTTACGATTAGAGCGCCAAACCTTTGCGTTAACTACACATAGATCTGGAATGCGACCTTGTTCATTACCTTCGGCATTGATAGTCAGAATTGAGATTCCTCGTTTAATCACGTAGTTGAGAGATAGATTCTCAACCTGACGATAAAAACTTCTATCAATAAATTCGGCAACATCGTCATGATTGCGGGTAAATATCATATCCGAAAGTCTAACTATCTCTCCATTAACAAGCTCGTAATGTCCATCATTCGGACAAAGTTCTAGAAATTGCTCAAAGGTTAACTTGGGTTTGCTTTCTCTTGTTTTTTGCTTGTTTTGAGTTTCAGCGATCGCAATCATCTCAAACCTCCAAAATTATCTATAGAAATATTTTAGCGAATCGGTTGATGTACAGTAACGAGCTTAGTTCCATCAGGGAAAGTTGCTTCCACTTGTACATCGTGGATCATTTCCGAGATGCCTTCCATCACATCATCGCGAGTGAGCAATGTCGCACCGTAAGACATTAACTCAGCGACAGTGCGACCTTCTCTTGCTCCTTCCATAATCTCGGCAGTGATAAAGGCGATCGCTTCTGGGTAATTTAACTTTAGCCCCTTAGCCTTACGACGCTCTGCTAGAAGGGCAGCGGTAAAAATTAGCAATTTATCTTTTTCTTGAGGCGTTAGCTGCATGGATAATTACCAAACTCTAGGTATATATTTACTCGTGTTTTTGATATGTGTGAATCACAAATCAAAACATCTACCAAACTCGTGGTACGCATATTGCTCTATTTTTATAGGATACACGCAAAAGCTGCCAAATTTGCTGAAACCATCTACTCGCATCGCTAGAAGAGTTACCACAATAGCGACAAACTAAACCTGCTAACGATCTCGTTACTCCTGACACGCCCTGATAGTTTCCCTGCTCCCATGTATCTCGAATCTTGGTGATTAGTTCTGTATCAACAACTGCACCAACAAAAATAAAACTGGCTGCGATCGCATAGTTATTCAATCCATTAGGACTTCCTAACATTTCAAGATTTCCATTCAGGTATTGACGATCAATCCATAGTGGACAGTTGTCACGCCATACTTCTGTATGCGATCGCCAATTGCCATCAATAAATTTTTCACCCCTCGCAGTACGTCCAAACCTCACGATTTCCCACATAGCACAAGTTGCATCTAGCCCAAGTTCAATTCTTGTAGTTTGGCGATATTGCGATTCTGCAAAAGCGATCGTTTCCTGTGGAAACCATTCTAAACTTGCGCCTTCATCGATACGAATATCTATGTTTTGTTGCGATTCTTCGCCATTGCTGCGGTAGATTTTACTGGCGGTCGCTGTAGTGAGTAGCGCTTGGGTATGAGGTTGAAGATGGATTTTGGCAGATAGGCGATCGCCACCAACGAAACCACCAGCAGTATGCAATAAGATGCAATGGCAAATTTCTTCACCTTCAGGATAAAGCGATCGCTGAATTTTCCAAGGAGCAACGGTATAACTATGTGTTAATAGAGTTTGTTGGTTCCGCTTGGCAAATTCTAATTCTAATTCGCCCTTCCACGCTGTGCCCATAGAAATGTTTAGTTTGTTCAGGAGATAATGGAAAACATAGCATCTAAAGCCATTTCTATACTAGAAAAAGACTGGAACGCGGCAATATCATTTTGCTGTAAATCAAGAATTGATGGCACTTTTGCCTCATCACTTCTTGATTGATTATCCTAAAGTTCCCGATCGCAGCTTAGTCCATAGTTCTTTATATTGCATGAACGTTGATGTAGACAAAGGTAAGATCAACTCACTTTTGTCGAAGATATCTTGCGAGAAAAACTTGATTGAATCGGCTTTGACACTAGCTGGAACTTGATCCAACTCACTTGATGTACTAACTGCTCCTGTTAAAGATGTAATTTGAGCGGCGATCTCAGGGGTCAGACTAAAATTCATCCATTCCGCCGCCGCGCTCGTGGCTTCTTCTCCTTTAGGAATTATCCAAATATCACTCCAGAATGCCGTGCCATCACGAGGAATGACCACTTTGAGATTTGGGTTTTGACTTTGAGCTCTGTACATATCACTCGTCCACCCCACTGCCACTAACGTATCATCCGCCAATAGAGACTGTAAATAGTTGTCGGAAGAGTAGGTCAAAACCTGAGTATTGAGGCTTTTAAGCTCTTGGGTGAGTTTTGTGAAAATGTCCTGATTCTCAACCAAGTTTTCTGGCTGATAGGACTGTCCCATCTTTTTTAAGACTAGACCGATCACTTCACGCGCATCGTCTGGCAGTGTTAGCTTTAGCTTTAATTCTGGTCGCCATAGGTCAGCCCATTGAGTGATATCAAATTTCAGCTTGTCGCTGCGATAGGCTATCGCTGTAGTCCCCCAGCGATAGGGAATACCCCATACTTGATTATTACGCGTAACGCTCTTTTGCCAGAGGGGGGAGAGCTTTTGCCATTTCGGAATTTTTTCTAGTAGAGATGGAGTTATCGGTTGGATTAGAGATTGGGCGATCGCTTGATCCAACCAACCATCTCCGATGCTCATAAGATTAGGTGCTTTATCTTTTGCAATGTTTGGATAATTTTGCAGTTCCTGCCAAAGTTTTGAGGGCATATTTTCAGCTTTAAATTCAACCTTTTTCTTGTAAGCTGACTCAAACTGATTAATCACTCTACTGGGTATTGCGCCTAGTAAACCCATAATGCGTATGCGATCGCGTTGATCAAAAGGATTTGACCACTGACATCCCCCAATTGATGCGATCGCTATACCGCCTAAAACTAGAAACTTACGTCTATCCATAACTTAATTTTAAGCACATAGCCCATTAAAAAGTAAAGGCGGTGCAAAGCACCGCTTTTACTTTCCGTGATTACACCAATTAAAAAACAATGTCTTTTTTAATCTAAAAACTTGACTAAGAATAATTGTAATGCCCCGAAATGTGACGATGCTTCGTGGCATTACAATTATTCTTAGAGTCTGAAGATAGCGCATTGCGCGCTGTCTTCAATCTGTGGGTTTTACTTTACAAATGGACGCATTAACAAATAGCCAGCGCCAAAGGAAGTCAGTATGATCGCCACAATAGTTAATGTCAATACCCAACCACTTAAACCAGCCGCTTCGCGGGAGTCTTTCATAGACTCGGTACGAAGAGGTCGAGAAGATATTTCTTCACGAATTTCTAGCTTAGGCAATACTTTGTTTTTTGTGATCGGAGCAGGATCTGTTTCTTCAAAAGCTGCAAAAGAACTATCGTAATATAGCGTTTCGCTAACCATTGGTTCATTGTCACTTTGCGGTACTGAATCAGTGGCTATCTGTCTTGCCCTAGAAATTGCTTCTTGAATTGCATTGGTCGTCTGCTGCACAGCAACTTTACGCGGACTAGCCTGTGTTGCAGGCTTATCGGCAAGGCGAGCCGCAGGAGGACGCCCTTGGGGTTGCTGATTATTTCTTGTTGGCGCTGGATTAACAGGATTAACTTGTGATGATGCACGGATACCTGCTAAAACCTCAGATAGTTTTGACTCAGGTAAATTAGACTGAGTGAGCATTGCTTGCACCCTATCTGTGGATTGGGCGATCGCTTCAAACTCTTGCAACAACATCTGATTCTGTTTAGTTAGCTGCTCATTTTGCAACTGAAAAAAAGATAGTTTTGCTTGGGTAGATTGCAACTCCCCAGCCAATTCTCGATACACAGTCACAGGTACTGAAGCCTGATAACCAGATTGAGCGGTCTGAGAACCAGAGCGAGAAGTTGTAGGTTTAAAGACTGGATTGGCTTGCATAGGCGACAGAACCGTAGACCGTAAAAAATTTAGTCGAGACTATACCATATGCTTTGCTGCTTTTTAGCTACTTTAAAATAGAATTTATGCTTTTATTACAGTTCAGTACTTCTCACTATTGCCGTAAAGCTAGACTAGCTCTTGGCTACAAGCAAATTCCCTATCAAGTTGAGAACCTTACTCCCGCTTTGCATATTTTACGAGTTAAGCCCCTGTCAGGGAAATATACTGTTCCTGTGCTATTGCCACAGCAAAAAAATTGTCCTGCGGTAGTGGCTGACTCTACTGAAATTATTCGGTTTCTAGAAGTTTATAAGCCCGATCCGCCACTTTATTTTGAAGAGTTATTACAGCAAAAAGAAGCATTACGATTAGAAGATTATTTTGATGAATTTATTGGTACGGCGGCAAGGTTTGTTTACTATCAGTTTCGGGCTAACGAGGGCAAACAGATCGATCCTTCTTTGATGAGTCAAATAGTCATTACGATCGTCCGATCGCAATATGGGATTAATGCTGATTCGGCAAAGGTCGCTGCTCAAAAAATTGCAGATATGATCGCAATGATTAGCGAATTTTGGCAAGATGGCTACTTAGTGGGCGATCGCTTTGGCGTGGCTGATTTGACCGCAGCAGCATTACTGTCCCCGTTGGGGTTAATTCCCGCTTATCGCCGTACTTATCCTTGGCTATTTGAGCGCATTACGGAAATTCATCGGCTTTGTAATGAGCCATTGCCCAAAAATTGGCAAGCAGAGATTGATTGACCAAAAAAACAAATCTAGCAATCCGCCCCTTACAGGTCAAACAAAAAACAATATTTTTGTTAAAAGTGTTGCTTGGAGACACTTTTAACAAAAATATTGTTTTTTACCCCAGTGCAAAGGTCTGTAAACATTTTCGGTGTTAGCTTATTGATGTTAACTTAGAGGATATTTAAAATTTCAAAGAGTCTAAAACCTGAGTTTTTTCCATGCTCAGAATGTCGAGAAGCAGTTTTCAAATAGGTTATCAAAGGCGATTAGTGCGGGTAGTTTTATGACTGTTAATGTTAGTGAATCTTTGTTTGAGCAGATTCTCGAATATCTTCGAGTAAGGACTGAAGCAAGCGATCGCATTGCCGAAAACTTGCTCAAAACACTTGAGGCTTTGACATCTGGCAGTACATCCATAAATTCTGTAATTAAGTCAAACAGCGATCGCGTTGATGACCTAGCATCACAATTTGGACAAAAACTATTCGATTCATGGAAAGAGCTTGCTGACTTGCAAGTGGGCGAGAACTACTGGAGTTATCCTGTCATGTTTGAAGACCTTGCCGAAATAATGGAAATATCTGTTGAACGCTTTGTCCAATATTTAGTGAATGTGCAAATCGGTAGTTTACAGCTGATCCAAGGACGGGGCTATAACTACCAAGTAAATGGACAGCAAGCTGCATCTTTAACTTTCCACTCTGCTCCAACCCCCAAAAAAGCAGTGATCCCTAGTATTTCTGATAAAAAACTTGGAGCGGATCATAAATCTCCAAGCAAAAGTTTTAAAGTAGGCGATCGCGTGGCTGTAAATGCGAACCGTCAACAATATGCCAATCACAAAGGTGTCGTTGAGCAAGTCATTAGTGTTAGTTGCCGTGTCAAATTGGACAATGGCTGGACAGCATTTTTACCTAATCATTGTCTAGATCACATCACATAAAAAACAAAACAGAAAAGGCTTGCAAAACAGCTTTTTTCTGTTTTGGTTTTTATGCTGTAACTTTAACTGACAGGGAAAAATCAAAAAAATATGACCTTTGAAGAAGCGATCGCCTATACGGAAGCTTTGCTTTCGCGAGAAGACGTATCAGACACGCAACTAGAATCAGAAATCTCGGCACTAGTACAAACCTCAAATGGAGCAAGAGGATTCTTTGTGTGCTTCTTGACTGGTGACTGGCAGCTAGCAGACAACCCTAGCGCTAATATAATTAACGCTTTGCAATCTGCTCCTCAAGAGATTGCAGAACTGCTTGTGAAAAATCTAGCTATGTCCACCGCCATGGCTATTTATCATCGTCGCGTAGGTAATGAAGAACAAGCTCAAGGATCTGACCGAGTTGCTAGACGAACGGCAATATTAATTAAGAAAGTGGAACTTGCTGAAGTTTACACAATTGCCAATCAAATGCGGAATTCGGCGATCGCAAATGAAGGGGATTATGCCGCTTTTCTCAAAAAATGGGGATATGATGCTGAGCAAAAACAAGCGATCGCCAATGTACTAGCCAATGGTTGATCCTGCATTTGAAGAGGCGATCACGCAGTTTAATAATGGAGATTATTATTCCTGTCACGACACTTTAGAGGCGATTTGGAATGATTCTTGGCAAAGCGATCGGGCATTTTATCAGGGGATTTTACAAATTGCTGTCGGTTTATATCATCTCAAAAATCAAAATTGGCATGGCGCAGCAATTCTGTTAGGTGAAGGGACTAGCCGCTTACCAGCCTATCTTCCTGACTATCAATCCATTGATGTTCAAACCTTACTAGAAGATAGTTTACTGATCTTACGAACTGTACAAATAAATGGGAAAGAAGGAATCGTAGAGATATGGCAAAGAATGGTGCAGGGGGATTTGAAAATTCCTAAGATCACCAGATCCACTCTGGAAATTGCTTAGGAATGAAAATTAAATAACATGTGCATATAAAACCCGAAATTAGTTCGGCGGGCTTCGCCCGCCGAACTAATTTTGGGTTTTATTAAATTATCATTCCTTAGCACCATTTAAACCATTTTAAACAAAATATGACTTGGGAACTCTCTGAGCTATTACGTGTGATCGCCACAACTATCGTCATTGGCATCCATGCTTCGCATCACTGGTGGTTTGGAGTAAATGATACAACTACTATCAATTTTGAGATTTTTATCGACACTATCATTAACCAAGTTGGCCGCTTTACAGTACCAATGTTTGTGCTTTTGTCAGGTTTCGCCTTAGCGAAGTCAGAAGAGAGACGTCCTTTTGATTTATATCACTTTTTTCAGCGTCGTCTATGGCGTATCGTGCCTCCATATATTCTATTTACCTTACTCAACATCATTCAGCAGAGCAAGTTTCAGGAATCGGATTGGTTAGAGCGTGGTGAACAAATCTTAAAATTACTTGCTACAGGTATGGGTGACTATCACCTTTACTTCTTAGGAATAATTTTTCAGTGTTACATACTATACCCACTATTTCGGCGCGTAGCATTTACAAAATGGAACTTGTATATTCTCCTGATCATCACTTTCATTCTATTTAGCTTGCGATGGGTATCTGCAACTTTTGACTTACTAACAAATATCACGGCTTTTTTGCCCAATGGAAATCACGTAATTTATTGGTTACCCTACTTTCAAATAGGGATTTGGCTAGCCAAGGATCAAGGCTGGGCTAATCTTTTAGTGGCGAAATGGCGATCGCAGTCTTGGGGATATTTATTTGCGATCGCCGCAGTTGTGGAACTTGGCGAATTCTATTGGACGGCGATACTCAAGAACTCTGCTGAAGCCGTCGGTCATTATGCTCGACCAACGGTAGTTTTGTTGACATTAACCTTCTTGCTATGGTCAATATCTTGGCAAAGCTTGAAAACTCAATTCTTGCAAATCTCTATCCAAAAACGATGGCAAGATATGCGACCAAAAATTAAAATTTTCGCCAAGGCTAGCTTTACTACTTATCTAGTCCACGTCTGGGTGCTGCGTGCGATCGCACCTCTAGAAATAGTTGGCGGAATTCTATTTGTTCCATTAGCAGCAAGTATATCTTGGCTAATTGGCATTATCCTGTGGAAACTTTTACAGCGATTTCCGATGTACCTTTAATCAATTATTGAAAGAATTTCAATGTAGCTATAACGAAGAATTTTCTGATTCTTCAGATAAACCAGTCCATCCAGTATCTTCTAACTCGTTAATCTGACGATAAAACTTTTGTAGATAACTGAGATCGCTAGCAAATAAATTTTCGATTACCGTCGAACTAATTTCTTCTAGTCCTCCTAATTTAGTAATTACCCTAGCTAATATAATTACAGTTGCATAAGCAGGATTGCTTCTTACACGCGGATCGCGCATTGGCACAATCTCATCGATCGCTCTAGACAAGCGCATTACACCTTTGCGATGCAGATTTCCATCCCCATCAACATAACCCTTGGGTAGCGTAAATTCAAACTCTGTTTGAACCATATTTGAACCATATTTGAACCATAAGGGATTAATTAATCTATTAATTAATCCGTAAAAAGTCTCTAACGGATAACTCTATCTCAGTAATCGCAAATTCGCTAGCATCAGCTTTAAATTCGGAAACTTTGTAGCGCATCGGCCAAGCGCCATTAAATCGAAATCTTGCTTTTTCTATAGAAGCTTGGTCATAAATAGTGATATCTCCATCTCTGAGTTGTTGCGCCCAATTACCATCTTCGACAGCTTTTAACCATTTCCACATGGTCATGGAAATATTCAGCCCTTGTTTGAGAGTAATATTCTCACTTTTAACATTTCCTGGAAGCTTTGTGCGGACAACCCGTCCTTTTGTTGAACCACTCCTCCCCCATACTTGTGGAGTAACTTCGACAATTTCAATTGCTTCTTGACTTCGCGACAACCCACTACATTCCATAAAGTAGCCGTCAATTTTTTCTAGACTACCCTGTAAAGTGATCTCTACATAAAATTTAGACTTAGCTAAGAATTCTATCTGCGGTTCGTCTTCCATCAAATCACCTTCTTGCAAATTTTACTATGAGTGGCGCTCAGCACCACTCATAACTGTTCTTTTAAGTTTTGCGGTGCAAACTCTGATACACAAATTCAATTGTCTCAGTGGCTAGTCCTTCAGCACCAGCTTCTAGCTTAACCGATTTATAGCTAGCGGGCATTACTCCAGTCATTTCCCAAGTAGCAGCAGCTTCGCCGCCCTGATTGTAAAGCGTGATCGTACCAGTTTTGCGTTCGCCTTTGGTTTTAGTCCCACCACCTGCGAATGGCTCAGAATGCGAGTCACTATACCATTTGATCAGGCGATCATCCCCAACAGTACAGACAAACTCAACAGTGATTTTACTGTTAGTTGCACCTGTAACTGTAGCTTGAATTACTGATTTACCACTTTTTGATACTCCATAGGACTTCATATCGCCTGCAGTTTGGAGAGTTGAGCCAATACCACTGACTTTTTTTACAACCAAGTCCTCTAGCCCTGTTAAGCTAAAGTAATATTTAGAAGAGGCTAAAAATTCATCTTTTGCCATATTTTTGTGCTCTCAAAATTTTGATAATGCGATAGAAATGTAATCGAATCTACTTCACTCGGTTGATTTGTTCAGCGACTATTTCATAGGTTTCGACCGCCAAGTCTTTACTTTCAGAACTGAAATCACTTACTTTGTAAGACTTCGGCCAGCAGTTGATTAGATCCCAGCGAATTACCTCATTATCGCCACTATCGTAAGCAGTGATTGAACCATTCTTGCGATTTGCAGCCCATTCCCCTTTGCCTCCTTCGCTTTTAGGCATGATAGCTAGGAACCAATTGTAAAAAGCCATGTCCCCTTCAGTGACATAAACTTCAATGGTGACATTAGGATTTTCTTCAAAACCTGCCGACGTACTTTGCCAAAAAGTTTTGCCTCCCTTAGTGGATGCTAGCGGCTTTTCATGTCCTGCGGTTTGTCCTGTAAAACTAACTTCAGAGACACTTTTAATTAGTTTTTCTTCCAACCCAGCAAATTCTACATAGTATCGACTAGTAGGAATTGGTTTAAGTTCTGCCATTCTTCCTCCTTGAAATCTGATTTACAGGTTTTGTATTACTAAATAACTATTTTAAAATCTTAAGCTATCAATCTGTAAGAATCACAGCATAAATCTTAAAAAAGCTCTTGGAGATCATGAAGAAGAACGCCCATTGGGCGTTCTTCTTCATGAATCGTTAACTATTAGGTGACCACTGGCTGACGCGGAAGATCACAAATTCAGCAGGACGGACAGGGCAAATACCAACCTCGATGTATAGGCGACCCATCATCATGGTTTCGTGGGTGTTGAGCGTGGCATCGCATTTGACGTAAAATGCTTCTGAGGAAGCACCACCAAATAATGCTCCATTCCGCCAGAGTCCTTCTAGGAAGTTACTAACGGTACGAGTTACTCTTGCCCATAGGTCGGTATCGTTGGGTTCAAAGACAACCCATTGAGTACCAATTTCAATCGATTTCTCGATATAGCTAATCAAGCGGCGGACACTGATGTAGCGCCATTGGATATTGTCTGGCTCGACCAAGGTGCGTGCGCCCCATACTTTGAATCCACGATTGTAGCTGGCAAAGTTGCGGATGCAATTGATGCCGATGGGGTTGAGCATTTCTTGCTCACGCATGTTGGTTTCGTAAGCTAAGCCAAGCACACCTCTGGGGGTGTCGTTAGCAGGAGCTTTGAAGATACCGCGTGATTGGTCAGTGCGACACCATAGCCCCATCACATGTCCACAGGGGGGAACATAGGATGGTTTACCGCCCTTGCGAGGGTTGGCGACTTTGATCCAAGGGTAATAGAGTGCACCAAACATGGAGCGACGGTTGAACATGCTCAACCATTGGGCTACATCTTGAGGCTTTTGGCGGTCAGGTGTTACAGCTTCCATGCCTTTGGAAGGCTTGATCGGTGGTGGATCGATCACAGCCATGCGGAATGCGGGCCCCGGGAAAGCGTTTTCGCACATGCTGAGCATCATTTCCATGACTCCATGTACTTGATCGATGTCGATCAAACCTGCTTCATAGACGCGCATTAGATCAGGGCAGGCAATCATCGCTGTTTCATCGATTTCAAACATGCCTTGAATGCCTGTGCGATCGTCTCTTTGTCCAAGCAGGTCACGAGCAAAGCGATCAATGGTGGAAATATAAGGAGGTGGCGCGATCTCGTAGGCTCCGTTAGCAGGACGACGAGAGAGTGGCTGTCCGCTGGTGGAAATGTCGGCGATGGTGACATATTCTGAGTCGGCGATCGCAGTTACAACATAGTCAGCAACATCTGCAGCTACCTGCGGATTCATCGTGACATGCTCGTATTTTTCCAGCTCTTGACCGCCTTGGACAACGATTACGTTGAAAAATTCACCAGTATTTAAGGGTGGCTCAGCATCAGCAGGAGCAGTTTCAGGAAGAGGCTTGGGAGTGCTTTCTTGGATGATGACTTTGATGCGATCGCCCGTTGAAGGCAGAGCTAGCTGGCTCTCTGAAGCTGCGGCTGGCTTGATGTTAAACATCAAGGTGGGCTTGTTGTTCGATGTACCAATGCGAAGTGCGGTTGACTCAGGGGCTGGAGGCTCAGAACCTGGAAGTTTTGTACCAATGCTCGTTACCCAGCAACGTCCCCCACCGTTAACGAACCAACCATTAACTGCAAAGGGCAAGTAAGCATCAAAGTCTGTGTATCCATCAGAACCAGGAGCTGCGAAGTATTCGCGATATTGATCCCAAGATGTAACCATCATTGGTTTGAAAAGATCAGCATCACCGCGTACGTCTTCGGTAAATCCGATAAAACCTGCCACACTTAGGCTGATGCCTTCAATGGGACGACTGCCTTTATCAACCTCTTCGACGTATACGCCCGGGGCGAAGTAGTCTAGTGCCATATGCCACCCGTAATAACTATGTCTATAGACATATACATTAGGGATGATCGAAATTTAGGGTTATTAGACTTTAGTCTATACTTCTAAATAAGTAACCTAGCATAATTAAAAAAACAAAACCAAAATCTGTACCGCCCGCTACGAGGGCGGTACAGATTTTGGGGTTTTATGTTCAATTATGATTCGCTACTTAATTTTCCAGATAAAGATCTATAGCAAATGATCTATGACAACAACGGCTCAGATAGTATCGGTTTTATTGGTAGAAAATGACTCCAATTTCCGTCGCGGTTTACACACACTGCTAAGTTTTTATAGTGACGATTGTTATCTCCAGTTTAAAATTGTTGGGGAAGCTACCTCTTGCGACCAAGCAATCAAACTGGTAGTCGAGCAGAAGCCTGCATTAATTCTTTTAGATGTAAAGCTGGATTTAAAATCACCCGAAGATAGTGGGCTAAAAGTGCTGATGGATCTTAAAAAGTTAGATTATCATGGCAAAGTTTTAATTTTGTCTGCAAATCGTGAAGATGAATTAGTATTTAGAGCAATGCAATTGGGATCAAGAGGGTATGTGGCGAAAGATCGCATTGGCAGTCAACTTTATGAGGCAATCTCGACGGTTATGAATGATGAAATTTTCTTGCCGCCTGATATTGCCACGAGCTTCTTTCGGATTTTTCATTTTTATGCAGGGCGATCGCTACAGGGACATTCCACAATCCATCTTACCGATCGCGAACAGGAGGTATTGAACTGGCTAATTAAGGGGGCATCAAACGAAGATATTTCCCGCTATCTACATGTGACGATCGCCACAGTCAAAGCGCATCTCACTAGTGTATTTGAGAAGTTAGGTGTGGCTAGCCGCACTCAGGCGATCATTAGAGCGTTGAAATTAGGTTTGGTGAGTGGAGATGAGTAATTATTTAGCGATCGCGACGGTAACAGCTACATTGCAACGGGTCTTGCAGTCAGTTATTCAACAGGATATCGAAGGTGCGCGAGCCACCACATTGGCTCCCGGAAGCATTTCTTCAGGAGCGCCAGAGGTAGGAGTCAATATATTTCTATACCAAGTAACCAGCAATCCTTCATTAGCGAACTATGACTCTACGCCCAATCGAACCAAGGGAAATCCACTCAATCGGCAAGTGGCTGTCGATCTTTGTTACATGATGAGTTGCTATGGCAATGATGCTGAACTGCAACCACAGAGGATATTGGGAAGTGTGGTGAGTACTCTCGTTGACAAACGAATTATCACGCCTGAACTAATTCGTTCTACTTGTAACGATTCTACGTTTCCATTTTTAGCAGATTCCGATCTTGCGGATCAGATTCAACAGATCAATATTGTGCCTATAGATATTTCGCTAGAAGATCTCTCTAAAGCTTGGTCAGTATTTTATCAAGTGCCCTATGTGCTATCAGTCGCTTATCGAGCTTGCCTCATCATTGTTGAAGGTCGAGAAAACTTCCAGAGAGCTTTGCCGATTCGCGATGCTTCACCCGCAGGGTTGGTTCCGTTTCCTGCATCTCCCTATATTGAGCAAGTTGTGGCGCAGGGTAGTAGGTTTGAGCCAATTGTAATTGGTAGCGTGATAATCATTCGTGGGCGATCTCTCCAGAGCCAGACAGTAGAAGTACATGTTGGCGATTTGGTAATTACCCCCACTTCGGTGCAAGATCGCGAAATCACTTTTTCGCTTGCGGATATGTCTTTACCTCAAATCCAAGCTGGAGTTCAGAGCTTGCAAGTCATCCATCGCATTAATAGCACTTCGCCATTGATCGCGAATGCGATCGCTTCAAATGTGATGCCATTTGTCCTATGCCCAACGATTATGAATGTGACTATAAATCAACTAGAAGCGATCGAGGAAAGTTTGCGATCGGCGGTAGTTGTTATACAGTTAGATGTGCTGGTAAAGGAGAAGCAGAAAGTAGTTTTAGCATTGAACGAATGGACGGCTGATAGTCCTTCTGTCTATATGTTTGATCGTCCACCTCTAGCACATACTAGTTCCACAATTGAGATTCCAATCGCGAACGTTAAGGCAGGTGAGTATTTGGTGCGAATGCGAATTGATGGTGCCGAGAGCAAGTTGGGTGTGGATGACGATCCGGATAGTCCAACTTACAATTGGTACAACAGTCCAAAAATAACTATTCCATGATGTGATGTCAAAATCCGCCCATTCACCAATCATGAAAGGTTATACCAATTCACAAAAGTGTGACGACACTTTTGTGAATTAAAGACCGAACCCAGTAAGGGTTTTAAAAAAATAAAATGGCGTAGCTATTTTGTGTTTTGGTATTAAACAGCGATCGCTAATTCACGCACTTCACAAATGAAGAGCCGCTATGGCGGCTCTTCATTTCTAGTTGGAGCGTAATTGCTCTAGTTCTGATCGTAAACTTGCTAGCTGTTGTGTGAGTTCTTGAATCTCATCACGCATACTTGCCTTAACTGATTGATCAGCTTTCTCCGATGAACTATCTGTTACATTGTCATCTACGGTTTTAGATGTTGTGGTTATAGTGGTTAAACCTGCCGATTCAGAATTATTTGTGGACTTACCGTTTACCTGCTCGGCGATAAACTTATCAACATAACTACGAGCCTCAGCCTCAGTGGTTACACCCTTTTCGGCAAGCTCTTGAGTAATTTCATCAAAACTGCGCCCCAACCTTCTGAAGTTTTCTTCGCGTTTGGCGGGGTCTTGGATTACCTCAAGCAATGATGATGTTGCGCCTAGGGTGACGTAGTAGCCTCTTTGAAAAAGCTTTTCTAAGTCGATGGTATCCATAAAACTCCTGCGAATGTGTAGTTTTGTTATATTCTAGCCGATCTATTCATAACAAGCTTACAAAAGAGAAATGGAGCATCAATGCTCCTTGTCAAAACATCAAAATTGGTCTCATAATTTGAATCGCTGGAAATGACGCCTATTCCCACCAGAGCAAAAAGCGCTGTGGTTTCGATGTTATTGTTTTTTTTGATCTTAGACATTATAAAAATCTTTACACGCTAGTTAAAACCAGATAATTTCATGATTGCAATATCAAAATCAGCTCAGCAATTAGAAGAAAAAGTTATTTTAGTAGATACTAGCGATCGCCAAATTGGAGTTGCAGAAAAATTTCAAGCACATCATGATGGCTTATTGCATCGCGCTTTTTCGATTTTTGTATTGAATTCACAAGGACAACTTTTGCTGCAAAAACGCGCTAAGCATAAATATCATTCTGGGGGGCTCTGGACAAATACTTGCTGTAGTCATCCGCGCCATGATGAACCAACCTCGCTAGCAGCTCATCGCCGACTCCAAGAAGAAATGGGTTTTGATTGTGAATTGCGTGAAATTTTCAGTTTTATATATCAAGCGGAGCTAGATAATGACATGATCGAATATGAATTTGATCATGTGTTTTTAGGATATAGCGATCGCGAGCCAGTTCTCAATCCTGAAGAAGCTGAAAATTGGCAATGGATAGATTTAAAAGATTTGCAGGTTGACATTCAGGAAAATCCTGCATCTTATTCATATTGGTTACGCGATTGTTGCGATCGCTTCATTGCTGAACTAGGATAAGGATATTTAAGACTTGGGATTGTCTATCCTTTGAGCCTTACATAAAATAATTGATTCCAATAGTTGCTTCGTAATAACGTTACTTGGATATCCATTAATGCTGATGGAGAAAAATATGGAAACTTATTCAGAAGAACAAGTCGATCAGATTCTCCGCTATGCTCTTGCTAAGAGAACCAATGGTCAAAACCTAACAAAGCAGCAAGTATATGAGATCGCCTCAGATATGGGAGTCAGTGAAGCTGATTTCTTAGCATCTGTGCAGGAATGGCAATCTAAGCAAGCTGTTCGCAAAGAGCAGGTAGAGTTTGATAAATACAAAAAGAAGTCATTGCAGTCTAATGTATTGAAATTTGCGATCGTTAATTCTTTTCTAGTTGCTCTCAATTTGTTTACCTCTGGAAAAATTGGTTGGGCGATCTATCCACTATTATTTTGGGGACTGGGAGTAGTACTAGATACATGGGTTACTTATCAGTCGGAAAGTGAAGAATACGAAAAGCAATTTCAAAAATGGCTGCGTAAACAAAAGCGTGATCAACTTACTGCCCAAATCACTGATAAATTAACTACTAGCCTTGAAGAATGGCTCAAGTGATCCAAGACAAGATTGCGCTTCGTGCCAAATCTTGTCTTGGATCACTCATACTTGGGTCGTGGCGATTCAATAGTGAAGGGATCCGTCATATGTCCTCCATAATAGCCAGTAACCATATTTCTGATTGATTACCATATTGCGTATAAGAAGAGTATTTCTCCTGATTTATGTCCAAAGGTATAAAACTCGAAAATACTTAGCAAATGAGACTTTACTTTTGTCAGAAAATGCTAGAAAAAAAGACCATACTTTTTCTGTTCCAATATCTTGTTTGTTAATGCCTTGATTGATGTCATCAAACATCGTATTTTTTATCGTTAAAAACAATTTAGAACCAGATCAAAAAAGCTTATTAAACCCTGAAAACCTTGCTAATAGATGTTTTTGAGGTTTACATCTATACAATTGCCTTAGATAACCAGTTTAAATAAACTGTGCTAACTTAGCTGAGTCAACAGCAACAACATACAAAATATTTTATTTTCTACGTTGTTATCAGTATTGATTTTTGGATTAATCTCTAAAACATTTTGGCGAGTCTAACATTTTTGTGTTGAGCGATTGTGAACTGAATAAGGATTCTAAGCATTGGATTGGGAAATGATTTGGGAAAGGTATTGGTAAATGTGTTGAGTACAAACTATTAGTTTGTTTGCCTAATTAGATGGAGATTTAATTAGGAAGTTGCCCCTCACAATCAAGACTTAGAAGAAAAATATTATTAAAAACATTTTGACTTGCTCGCTTTTTAGAGAGTCTATCTAGACATTAATACTAGACATAAATAATATGTGAACTGTGAGGAAAACGATGACTATTGAAGACGCACTCAATATCGTGGATTCTGTTTTGGAAAATAAGAGCCTTAGCACAATTCAAGAGGCTATTTTCCGTCAGACTTGGGAGGGTAAGACCTACTCGGAGATTGCAGAAAAAGCTGGCTATGATGCCGCTTATATTCGTGATGTTGGCTATAAATTATGGCAGCTACTGTCAGAAGCTTTTGGCGATCGCGTAACTAAAAATAATTTGCAAGTTGTTTTGCGTCGCTATAGCAACCGAGCGCTTAACTCTGGTGGAAATTATCAATCTACACTTAATTCTCAGATGATTTCAGCCATTCCTTCTGCTGTAAACTTGCCAGTTGCGACAGAGTCATTCAGTCAAGAAATTAGTAATGGGGCTGCCAAGCTCTTGCAGTTGATATCACGACTATTGACTGAGCCAATTGGCGATCGCCCAATCAATCATTATTTGCAACAAATTCACGATTCAAATACTGACTCTTCCCTGAAATTAACAATTACTGTCAATCTCAGCATGGCTGATTAACCAAAAAGGGCGCCACGCGCCCTTTTTGGTTTAAGCTTTACCAGCGATATCCTTGCGGTAATACATACCGTCATATGCAACAAACTCAATGGCGGTATATACATTCGTAATTGCATTACGAATGTCATCACCTAAAGCAGTTACCCCAAGCACTCGACCACCATTTGTTACTAGAGCATTATTTTTGAGTTTCGTTCCTGACTGAAATACAAATGCGCCCACATCTTCAGCTTTGCCGATGCCTGTAATAAACTGCCCAGTATTAACTTTGTCTGGATAGCCACCTGCTGCCATTACTACACATACCGATGCTTGCTTTTTCCATTGAATCGCTGGAAAATTTGCCAGTTTACCTTCTACGCAAGCCATTAGCAGATCATCAAGATTGGTATCGAGCAATGGCAATATTGCTTGAGTTTCAGGATCACCCAACCGACAATTAAATTCCACAACCTTCGGCTCTCCTTCGGGAGTGATCATCAATCCTGCATAGAGACAACCACGATAGTCGATACCTCGCGCGTTCAAAGCGGCGATCGCAGGATCTAAAACTTGGGTCTGTATTTTTGCCATCAATTCTGGCGTAGCGATCGGCGCGGGAGCATAGGCACCCATCCCACCAGTGTTGGGCCCGGTGTCGCCATCGCCGAGGCGCTTATGATCTTGAGCAGGGCTTAATGGGCGGATGGTTTTGCCATCAGTGAGCGCAAGTACTGAGACTTCTTGCCCAGTCATAAACTCTTCGATCACCAGAGTTTCGCCTGCGGAGCCGAACTGTCCTGCAAAAATGCGATCGATTGCTTCAGTTGCTTCTTCCAGAGTCATAGCTACAGTGACTCCTTTGCCACTAGCTAACCCATCAGCTTTGATCACGATCGGTGCACCTTGTTCTCGCACATAGGCTTGCGCAGCTTCGAGCCTTGTGAAAGTGGCACTGGCGGCTGTGGGGATATTGGCTTCTTGCATAAGCGCCTTTGCCCAAGACTTGCTAGCTTCGATCTTTGCACCCTCTTGGGTTGGTCCAAAAATTAACGCTTCGGCAGCCTGAAAATAATCAACAATGCCAAGTGCTAGAGGCAGTTCGGGCCCAACTATTGTAAAGCCAACACCTTGTACTTGGGCAAACCGTAAAATCCCTTCAAAATCATCAATGCTGAGGGACACGTTCTGACAGTTTTGCATAGTTGCTGTACCGCCGTTTCCGGGAATGCAAAAGACGCGATCAATATTGGGAGATTGCAGAAGTTTCCAAGCTAAGGCGTGTTCTCTACCGCCACTGCCAACTACGAGGACTTTCAAATTACACCTTTAATACTCACACTAGTTTTGCTTTCTCTACTACAATGCTTTGCGCTTTCGTCAAGCCCAACAAATTCTTTGAAATCTATGCTACGTGAAGCTTTTAAAGAATTTGTTGGACTTTATTCATTTGCAAAATGTGATGAGAAAACTCCAAATGATTAGATTCTCAAGAAATTAGGTACTGCTAAAGCAGGACTATAAATCTGAATAATATTAATCATTCAGGAATTAATTATACCTGAGGAGTAGCTCTTAAGGAGTAGATCCTATGGTAATTTCGTTGCTAAAGCTTGTCTTTTTCACAAATTGGAATGCTCCTGCGATCGAACCCCACACTCTCTCATCGGTTACTGTGTCATAGCCTCGATCCAGACTGCTATAAGTGGTTTCGGTAACTGCAAACTCAATTGCAAGATAGGTCTCGACACCCTTGCGATTGATGCAACATTTTTTTCCAGGCTCGACTGAACCCTTAAATGTTTGTTGATCGGCGCGTTGAACCCATTGGGTGCAACCTTGTAGCTGCTCAATAGCATCTGCATCTAGCACTTTAAGACGATCGCGATCGCGACTAGCACCAAAAAAAGTTTCCGGATTTTTAAGACGATAGTTGATCATTTCAATGCGATCGTTTTGATAAATCAGGTGTAAAACTGCCGTGCGATAGGGATGATTTAGTTCAAAGTTGTAGGCTTGTTCGAGAAATAGCCATACACCATCATCGGTAATGGGGTTGGGCAAAGCACGAATGCCGACGCGAATATGAGCAAAAAATGGCGGATTCTCGATCGCTTGTTCCCAATTACTATGATCACCGGCTAGCCATTGAGCAAGGGTATATACATCAGTAGAATTGGACATAATTTTTATGAGGATAGTATGGATCCATACTACGGACAGTTTTAGAGAAAAAGAACGAAAAAGCTATTCATCGTGTATTGCGCAATGAATCAACGCATCAAGCCAATGCCATTACAGACATATTACCGAAGGCAAAGTGCAAAGCACAAGAGAAATTTCGGTTTTAGATTAAAAAAGTATGGGATTGAGACGGCGTTTGAATGGGGCAAAGATAAACGACACCTTAAAAATTTATACTTTATTGTTGCAGGGATTAGAAAAGAAAATATTTTTCCCTATTCGATAAACAGCAAAATTACCCAATTACATAATCTTCGCTATTATGGCAAAACTTAGCAAAATCCTGATTTTTCCTATCAAATCCCTAGATCCGATCTCTTTAAATGAAATCGAGATATCTGATGGTGGCTCACTAAAAGGCGATCGCGAATTTGCCATATTTGATAAAAGCGGAAAATATATCAATGCTAAGCGCTACCCTAAGATTCATTTAATTAGGGCAAAGTACGAATTAGGCGATCGGCTAGTGCATTTGCAAATCCAAGAGCAGCAAGAAGTATTCACTTTCCATTTAGATCGAGATCGAATGGCACTTACAGCTTGGTTAAGTAAATTTTTTGATCAACCTATAGAACTCCGTCAAAATGTTAGTAATGGGTTCCCTGACGATCCAGAAGCGTGGGGCGCAACCGTGATCGCTGAAGCCACACTTGCCACTGCGCATAGTTGGTATGCAAGTCCCCAAATTAGTCTTGAGCAAATTCGCGATCGCTTCCGAACTAATCTAGAAATTTCTGATACCGAACCATTTTGGGAAGATCATTTATTTGCGAAAGCTGGTGAAACAATTCCTTTTAAAATTGGCGATGTTCAGTTTCTCGGCACTAATCCCTGTCAGCGTTGCCCTGTTCCCACCCGTGACACATTCACAGGCGAAGTTTATCCAGAATTTCAAAAGATTTTCACACAGAATCGAGAAGCAACTTTACCATTAGGCATAGAGCGATCTCGGTTCAATCATTTTTATCGCCTTGCATTAAATACACGTATTCCCTTCACAGAAGCTAACAAAGTTCTAAAAATAAATGATATAGCTCTTTAACTTCAAAGTGAGTGGAGGCGAGAAGCTCCGCCACTCACTTTGAAGTTTCACTTATTGAACACATTTTGTCGCGAAGCTAATCTTGCTTTACCTGACGCGGCCCATTCTTGTAAAACTTGTATTTCCTGTTGGGCAGTCTGTGCCAATGGCACAATTTGGCTAGCTGCTTCGAGGATGTCATCGGTAGTAAAGTCTCGATTTTGACTGAAGCCAATATGCATTGCTTCAATAATGCCCTGTTCGATTTCAGCACCGGAAAAATCTGGAGTTTCGTAGGCAAGGCGATCGATATCGTAGGCGCGAGTATTGTGGGGGCGGTATTTGCTTATGTGAACAGAAAAAATCTGCGATCGCTCCTCTTGATTGGGTAATCCCACAAAAAACACCTCATCGAATCTCCCCTTTCGCAGGAGTTCTGGTGGCAGAGTACGAATATTATTGGCTGTTGCCACCACAAATACGGGTGAAGTCTTTTCTGCCATCCATGTCAGGAATGTACCAAAAACGCGATTAGTTGTTCCCGAATCACCACGTCCATCAGTTCCCGCAAAAGCCTTGTCGATTTCATCAATCCATAAAACACAGGGAGAAAGCGCTTCGGCTAACTGAATCATCTGACGGGTACGGGATTCGCTTTCGCCGACTAGACCTGCGAATAGTCGACCGACATCAAGGCGCAATAATGGTAAATGCCAATGATGGGAGATAGCTTTAGCAGTAAGTGATTTACCAGTGCCTTGGATTCCTGCCAGCAGCAAGCCTCGTGGATGTGGTAATCCATACTTTCGGGCGCGATCGCTAAAGGCACTACCCCGACGCAAGAGCCATTCTTTGAGGTTATCTAAACCACCAATATCGGTAATTTCTGTCGTTGATGGATAGAATTCTAAAATCTGAGTTTGGCGAATACTTTGGCGTTTTTCTTCAAGAATTAGTTCCACATCTTCAGGACTTAAGCGACCATTTTCGGCGATCGCTTTTGCCAATACACGACGCATTTTTTCAAGAGATAAGCCTTGGCCAGCTCTAACAAGATCATCTATCGCCTGCTTGTCAAGTTGAATATCACAAGTCGGATTAGCATAACTAACAGAACATGCAATTTGCTCAATTTCAGTTCTTAATTCATTAGGACTAGGAAGAGGAAATTCTAAAATCGAAAAAAACTCACTGAGGCTATCGGGAATATTAATCTGTGAGGCAAGCACAATAATATTTTGGGCTTCACTTTTGAGCTTACGAGCGAGATTTTTTAGCTTACGGGCGATCGCTATATCTTCGAGAAAGCGATCAAAATCTCGCAAAACAAACACAGCACCTTTTGGGATTTTATCAACGAATTCTAGAGCTTGTAACGGATTTCGCTTGCCCGTTCCTGCATCGGTAGGATTAGACTGATAGCCATCCACAAAATCCCACACAAATACGCTGCGTCCAAGGGATTTTGCAACGCTACTAATCACTGCTTCAACTCGTTCCTCTTCAGCGGAAGGTATATATATCAAAGGATAACGGGCGCGGAGTATGAGATTTAAGTCGGCTTCAAAATTCATTGATTCAGCAGGCTAAGAGTATCAAGAGGGAATATCTAAAGCCTATAATCTACAGTAAAACAGAGTCTGTTTTATAGCCTATAGCAGTTTTTCGTGCAGTAGGTTATACCAATTCACAGAAGTGTGACGACACTTCTGTGAATTAAAAACCAAACCCAGTAAGGGTTTTAAAAACACGAAATGGCTACGACATTTTGTGTTTTGGTATTACAAGTATTGTTGCTGAAGCTCGGCTTTGGATAATGAAGAGAATAGTGACTATCCGATGGCAATATTTTTTGAAAGTCAGCTTTTCTCTGCACCTCAGCGAAACGATTCGACAATATGGTCTCCAACCAATTCGATGGTGACATTATCAATAGCAAATCTAATCCATTACGTTACAGATCCCAGACTCCATTAAACAAAAAATCACAAACTATACAATTTGAGCGCTTAATTAAGCTTTTTGTATGTTAAAAACTTCTCAAACACTCCTTAGACTGACATTTCTAGCATCCTTTGCATCGGTCTGAGTGCGGCTTGACGGACTGCCTCATCGAGAATTATTTCAGGAGAGCGGTTTTTCATAGCTAGATAGACTTTTTCTAAAGTATTCAGACGCATATAGGGACATTCATTACAAGCGCAATTGCTATTGGGAGGAGCAGGAATAAATTTTTTAAATGGAGTTGCCTTTTGCATTTGATGGATCACACCAGATTCGGTAACCACGATAAATTCTTGACGAACAGACTTCTGGACATACTTTAGTAATCCCGTGGTCGAGCCAATAAAATCTGCATGACGCAATACATTTGCTTCACATTCAGGATGAGCGATTATATCGGCATCTGGGAAAGATAGTTTGAGTTCCACTAATTTACGTTCGGAAAAAATTTCATGAACAATACAAGCTCCATCCCATAGCAACATATCTCGGCCTGACTGTTCTATTACATAGCGTCCAAGGTTGCGATCTGGGGCAAATATAATTGGCTGATCCTTGGGAATTTGATTGACGATCGCCACAGCATTCGCACTTGTGCAAATAATATCGCTCAGTGCTTTGATATCGGCAGAGCAATTTATATAGGAAATTACCAAATGATCGGGATGTTCAGCTTTAAACTTGGCAAAACGATCTGGAGGGCAACTATCTGCAAGGGAGCAACCTGCATCCAAGTCTGGCAATAATACCAATTTGTTGGGATTCAAAATTTTGGCTGTCTCAGCCATGAAATGTACGCCCAAAAATACGATCACATCTGCTTGACAGTTAGCGGCAGCTTGCGATAGGCCTAATGAATCACCAATATAATCCGAGATATCTTGCAGATCAGGATCTTGATAGTAATGAGCCAAAATTATCGCATTCAGTTCTTTTTTAAGATCGGCAATCGCTTGGAATAGGTCACTGGGAATGGAATTTGGCGAAATTTGGCGGTCAAATTGTTGGTTTTTTGGAGCGGTGAGAAACACGGCTTGCCTCACTTAATTATAGTGAAAATTATTCATTTACCACATCAATTATAGTAGAAATTACCAAAAATATATCCGCCGAATGTAAGAGATCTGCTTTAAGGTTTATTGCAACTTTCTCCGTTATTTTTTCGTCAACTCAAGCCAAGACATCAATTACCAGCAATTCTCATTATCAAAACTAGTTTTGATGAAAGTTAAACCTAGTATGACTTTCATCAAAATCTAAAAATTGGTTTCATAATTAGAATTTTCTGATAACTGGTAATAAGAACTTACATCACAAATTTTTCTTGTTTGAATAAGTGCTCTAATTTTTGTTTTGGTGGCTCTAGTGGTGGGAATCTAGCCTAAATCCTAAATATTGATCAAAGTCTATAAACGTAAAATTCAGTAAAGCTTAAGGTAATTATAAATATGAAAATATCGATCGCTAAGTTATCAAATTCAATTAGTCAAAAATTTATAACATCTACTGTTAGAGGACTTCAGCGTTACTGGAAATTTGCGATCGCATTATTAATGTCTTTGTTCTTATCAATATCTCTCAATCCTTTTGTTGCTAGCGCTATTAATTTGTCTGACCTGTTGCGCGTTCTGCCATCAGCTATTCAAGTTATCCAGCTTTCTAGTATTGGAGACAATGAGGAAGTTTTACTGGGCCAACAGATTGATCGTCAAATTCAGCAAGAAGTGAGAATTAGTCGAGATCCTGCGGCTACAGCTTTAGTTCGTCGATTAGGACAGATTTTAGTTCACCTTAGCGATCGCCCCAATATTCCCTACACTTTTCGCGTTGTCGATGATAGAAATCTCAATGCCTTTGCTACCATGGGCGGTTTTGTCTACATTAATACTGGCACGATTGCTGCTGCGGACAATGTGGCTCAACTAGCGAGTGTAATCGGTCACGAAATGGGGCATATTTCGGGTCGTCATTCGCTA
Organism: Pseudanabaena sp.; assembly: GCA_003249035.1. Classification (GTDB taxonomy): domain Bacteria; phylum Cyanobacteriota; class Cyanobacteriia; order Pseudanabaenales; family Pseudanabaenaceae; genus Pseudanabaena. The sequence continues at coordinate 126,487 of QBMK01000006.1, read as the reverse complement.
GAGCAAATGAAGCAAATGGCGATCGCGCAGGGTATTGCCACAATTGCTGGAGTTGGTGATGATCGCTTAGTTGGCATTGGTGTCAATCTGGCATTGCGTTTGCCAAATAGTCGTGAAGCCGAGTTTGATGCCGATCGCCGAGGTTTGATAAATATCACGAGAGCCGGTTTTGCGGCGAGCGCAATGCCCGCATTCATGCAAAAACTAGCTAGTTCAGGCGGTGGCGGTACTATAACTTTCTTAAGTACTCATCCTGCGACAGGCGATCGTATTGCCGCACTCAATCAATCCATTCAAGTGAATAGATTGAATACTTCAGGGGGGTTGAATGATAGTGAATATCAAAGAATCTGGAGATCTCGCTTTCGTTAAATTTCGTGAGTTAAATAAGCGCTGGAAAATTATTTTGTCCTATCTCTCAATTGGTTGAGTCACAATCAACCTATCTCAAAGAGCAAAAGATTTCCAAGGCAAATCACTTGTGCCAGTTAGTAGTAAATCTCTTGTAATTTGAGCAGTCACAGGAGCCATCATCACACCATTACGATAATGTCCTGTAGCAATCAATATATGGGGATGGTCTGGCACAAACCCTAAAATAGGGGATTGGAATCCATCCGGTCTGGGTCGATCTCCTGCCCATGTTTTTAAAACTTTAGCTTGCTTAAAAGTAGGACACCATGAGATCGCCTGTTCTAGCAGTAGCGAAATATTAGCCTCGTGGGGCAATTCAACAGGCTCAAATTCTAGGGTTGCGCCGAGCCAATATTGATCGTTACCTAACGGCACGATATTAATGTCTGAGTGATCTTCATTTTCAGCATTAATAATGGTTTGTAAATTTAGTCCGGGGACTTGTAATAAAAGAGCTTGACCGCCCACTGGCAGCAAAAGATCCTGCTCTCTAGCTTGTGAACAGTTTTTCAAAATTTGGGCAAGTAAGACGTTACTGCCTAAGCCGGAAGTCACCACGATGCGATCGCTTTTGATGTCTTCTAGGCATTTTACTGGTGCATTCCACTGAAACTTCACCCCATTTTGAGTAGCTGCGTCAACTAACGCATCGACAAGCTGAGTTGGATGCACCGCCCGATCGCATGGACTTAGTATGCCATCTTCAGTTAGCCATTGTGAGTATTGTTGAGAAATTACATCACGTTCAAGCCATTGCAACTCAAATCCCTGTTCTTTGCGAATTTCAATTAGCGATCGCGCTTTATTTTTTTCCTCAGGCGATCGTAAAAAACTTAAAATACCGTTGCGATTGTAAAGAATATTGCGTTTTGTTTGGGTTGTTAACTCATCGATCAGGCAATCGTACATTTTTAGACTAGCCAAGCGCAACTTGACTAACGGCCCTTTCGCCTTGGAGCTAGAAACTGCCATCAATACTCCTAACGCCGAACCAGTTGCTACCATTGCAGGGAGAGCGTTTGCTTCAAGTACCGTCACTTTTAGCTCAGTTTTGCTTAGTTCATAAGCGAGCATTGCCCCGATTACACCGCAGCCAATAATAGTGACAGTTTTCATAAATGTTTTTAATAGAGTAGAAAAGAATGCTTCGCGCCATTTTCTACTCTAAGATCTGTTTGGCGACTAACAGTAAAATAAAGAATGAGTTTTGTGTGGCGCGGCTTTGCCGCGCCACACAAAACTCATTCTTTATTGATTAAGTCAATGCTAAAAGTGCAAATACTGTAGCATTGGCAGTCAAAAAACTCTAATTCTGCAAAATTTCCCCATTAAAGCCGTGATTACGCTAAATCTGCTGCATCCAATTGAATCTACGCCAATCCAAACATGGAAATTTAGTTCTGAGTCAGTGATTCGGATTGGAAGATCGGGCGACAATGATGTGATTCTCTATAGCTCTGTTGTTTCTCGCTATCATGTCGAGATACATCGTCATAATAACTATTGGGAAATCGTCAATATTGGCGCAAACGGGACATTTATTAATGATCAGCAAATTGACAAAGAGCGAGTGCAGCATAGGGTGATTATTGGTCTTGCTACGGCTGGACCAAAATTACAAATTTTATTAGATGATGCCGATGCGATCGCTCCTTAACTTAATGACATTCTTGCTACGCCGAAGGCCCCATCTAAGCCAGATGAAGAAGATCCAGCCCTCATTTAGTATAAATATCGGATCTAATGGGTTAAGTAAAGCCATTTGCTCTAGTTTATAGATTTTTGAAAAATGCGATCGCTAATATCGTATTATCATAGACTTGGCATAATCTGGCACTTGCTGACAGCTTTGCCATAAGTTGGCAAAAGTCCAAGAAATGTTTTTTGATTTCTAGATATATTCAATCTAGCCATATTTAATCTAGGCATATTTAATAATGAAGGTCACTCTAGAGAAGCTTCCCGCTAGTCAAATTGGTTTTGACATTCAAGTAGAAGGGGCAAAGTCTCAAGCAATTTACGATCGCGTCGTCAAAGATTTGACACGCACAATGCAAGTCCCAGGGTTTCGCAAAGGCAAAGCGCCCACTCAACTTGTATTGAGACAAGTTGGCACTCAGCGACTCAAAGCCAATGTCCTTGAAGAGTTGCTAGAAAAAACCTTAAACGAAGCCCTTGCTGAGAATAAAGAAGTTAAAGATAAAGCTCTGGGCGGCTTTCAATTAGTTACTGATATTGAAACGCTTGTCCAAACCTTCACCCCAGGGCAAGAAGTATCCTTTAAAGCTGCGATCGACGTTGAGCCAGAAGTAACTCTTGCAAAATATCAAGGTTTTACTGTCCAAGCTGAAGAAATTAAGCCCGATCTTACTGAAGCTGATCGCACCTTAAACGAATATCAAGTCCGCAAAGCTACTATCGTGCCCATCGAAGATCGTGGAATCGAACTAAACGATGTTGTTACTGTAGATCTAAAAGTAATCGACCGCGCCACAGGCGAGGAATTACCAGATGCTGGTGAAGAGGATTTTCAGTTAGATGTTGATGAAAAAGCATTTATCCCTGAAGTCGTTAAGGCAATCATTGGCGCAACGATCGATCAAGTTGTTGAAGTTGAGTCAATTTTTCCTGACGAATACTATCCCGAGGAATATGTCGGTAAAGAAATCAAATATGTTGTCACAATTAAATCGATTAAAGGTCGTGAGCTTCCTGCCCTTGATGATGAGTTTGCTCAATCGATCAGCGACAAAGAAACGCTCGCCGAATTGCGAGAACTATTAGAAAAGCGTGTAATCGATGAAGCTGCGTCAAAGACACAAGCAAACAAAGAACGTGCTGTCCTTGAGGCTCTCACTGCTGAACTCGAAGTCGATTTGCCTGTCACCCTTTTGCAACAGGAACTAGACTTTTTGGTAAGACAACAAGCCAATTACTTGCAAGAGCGCATCGATCCAGCTATGGCAAAGCAACTATTTACCAAGGAATTGGTTGAAGAAATGCGCCGACTCAATCAGCCAGAGGCGGTTAACCGTCTCAGACGCAAAGTCGCCCTTGATAAAATCGCTGAGGAAGAAAAACTCGCTGTCGATGAAGCCGAACTGAAGGAGAGAGTCGCCAACACCTTGGAAGCACTCAAAGACCCGAATATCGATCCTGCTAGGTTAGCTGGCTTGATTCGTGAGGAAATGCTGACTGAAGTTGCTGTGGCTTGGTTGATCGAGCATTCTGAAATCGAGTTAGTCGAAGAAGGATCACTAAAACCAGAGCCAGAAACCCTCGAAAGTATCTCACCAGAGACTGATGCAGATGTTGTAACTGTTGATGCAACATCGGAAGAAGCTTAGTTATTAAAGAGAGAGGGGTGATTTGCACCCCTCTCTCTTTTAAATTGCGTAAGATAGTATATCTATACCAATACTATTTTTGAGGCATAATAGCTTTTAAGTTGGTATGGTAAAAACTTAAGCTTTGCCCATCAAGCTTTGCCTAAGATAACTCATCAAAATTACGGTGAATTCAAAACGCATGTATCCTTTATCTAGTCAATTAGCATCAAACAACTTTGCGATCGCGACCCAAAATCAGGTTGTGCCGATGGTAGTCGAGCAATCAGGTAAAGGCGAGAGAGCATTTGACATTTTCTCTCGCTTACTGCGTGAGCGGATTGTGTTCTTGGGTTCGCAAGTAGATGACACCACATCCAACTTAATCATGTCTCAGCTTTTGTTCTTAGAAGCTGAAGATCCTGAAAAAGATATCTATCTCTATATCAATTCCCCTGGCGGCTCAGTTTACGCAGGCATGGCAATCCTCGATACCATGAACCATGTCCGACCCGATGTTTGTACCATTTGTATGGGACTAGCTGCTAGTATGGGCGCATTTCTGTTAGCATCCGGTGCTAAAGGTAAGCGCATGTCTTTGCCTAATTCCAGAATCATGATTCACCAGCCTCTTGGTGGCGCTCAGGGACAAGCAGTTGATATTGAGATCCAAGCACGAGAAATCTTATATATCAAACGATCTCTTAACGAGATGTTATCTGCTCAAACAGGTAAATCTTACGAACAGATCGAGGAAGACACGGAACGGGATTTCTTTATGTCGCCTGCGGAAGCACTAGAGTATGGTTTAATTGATCGCGTTCTAACCAGTTCTAGCAGCCTCCAGCCATCAGTCCTGTCCATAGTCTAGTCTGCGTCACACCACATTGAGATAGCTTATGCCCAGTAAATATGACTCTCATCTAAAATGTTCCTTCTGCGGTAAATCGCAGGAGCAGGTACGCAAGCTAATTGCTGGACCAGGAGTATACATTTGCGATGAGTGCGTGGATTTGTGTAACGAAATCCTCGATGAGGAATTGTTTAACAGCGCTCCGCCTCAAGCTGCACAACGTAAAGAGCCTGCTAACGAAAAGCGAAAAACCAAAACTGCGGCGAATCTTAACCTTAGTCAAATCCCTAAGCCTCGCGATATCAAGCGATATCTCGATGAAAATGTAGTTGGTCAGGACGAAGCGAAAAAAGTTTTGTCGGTTGCAGTGTATAACCACTACAAGCGCCTAAGCTTTATTGAATCGACGGCAAAAGGTCAAAATGAAGACGGAATCGAACTTCAGAAGTCTAACATTTTGCTGATTGGTCCCACTGGTTGTGGTAAAACCCTCTTGGCTCAGACTCTAGCCGAAATGCTAGATGTGCCTTTTGCGGTTGCTGATGCTACAACACTTACCGAGGCGGGCTATGTCGGAGAAGATGTAGAAAATATTTTGCTGAGGCTATTGCAGGTTGCCGACCTCGATGTTGAAGAGGCTCAACGTGGCATTATTTACATTGATGAAATCGATAAAATTGCTCGTAAAGGGGAAAACACTTCGATTACCCGTGATGTTTCAGGTGAAGGTGTACAGCAAGCGTTGTTGAAAATGCTAGAAGGCACGATCGCTAATGTACCGCCTCAAGGTGGTCGCAAACATCCTTATCAAGACTGCATTCAAATTGATACTAAGAATATTTTGTTTATTTGCGGTGGTGCTTTTGGTGGCTTAGAAAAGTCGATCGAACAGCGTATAGGCAAAAAATCAATGGGGTTTGTCCAGCAAGGCGAAGCAATGCCGCGCGAAAAACGTACTTCAGAGATCCTTAAAAATGTGCAGCCTGATGATCTTGTGAAGTTTGGGATGATTCCAGAATTTATTGGCCGTGTGCCAGTTACAGCAGTGCTCGATCCTTTAGATGAAAAGGCGCTAATGGCAATTTTGACTGAGCCTCGTAATGCATTGATCAAGCAGTATCAAAAACTCTTGAAAATGGACAACGTCCAGCTTGAGTTTCAGGATGATGCGGTACAAGCGATCGCTAAGGAAGCCTATAGACGAAAAACAGGAGCAAGAGCTCTACGCGGTATCGTAGAGCAGTTGATGCTAGATATGATGTACGAGCTACCTTCGCGAAAGGATGTCACTAAGTGTTTGATTACTCTCGATATGGTCGAGAAATTATCGACAGCAGAAATATTGCAACACCCTGCATCAATACCTAAACCTGAATCAGCATAGACAAAAAAATGACTCACAAAGCGAGTCATTTTCTCTTGAATTTCCAACACTTGTATTAGGAAGAATTAAAACCCAAGAAGTGATTGGCGGCGCGCCGCCAATCACTTCTTGGGTTTTATGTACTAGTATATTTGCTGATAGATATACCGCTCAACTGCCTATCCCCAACCATGTTCAGCTAAAAATGCTGATGTTACTCCAGTGGGCGTAAGGCTGCTTTGGGAGATATTACTCGATCTGAGAAATTTCTCGACATATTTACCTAATAGATCTCCTTCTAAATGCACTGAGCCACCGATATCAAGATCTTTTAAGGTTGTGTGGTCGTATGTGTGGGGAATGACAGCGACTCGAAAATTTGTGCCTGAGTCATTGCAATAGGAGATAGTGAGACTAATACCGTTAATCGCAATACTGCCTTTAAATACAATGTAACGCGCAACTTCGGGGATAGCTTCAAAGCTTAGCTCCCATGAGTTCCCTAAGAGGATGCGATCGCTTAATTTGCCCATGCCGTCAATATGACCTGAAACGAAATGACCGCCAATTTTGTCGCCAACTGCCAAAGCAGTTTCTAGGTTGACATACTTTAATTTGCGATCTCCAAAATTAGTTCTCCCTAAAGTCTCAGGGGAAACGTCAGCCACAAAATTAGTGTCAGAAATATAAGTTGCGGTTAGACAAACACCATTTACGGCGACACTATCACCGATTGCAATATTGGCAACTAGATCTGGGCAATAAATTACAAGGCGATCGCGATCGCGATGCTCAATAATGCCGATGGTCTGAACGAGTCCAGTAAACATAGTTTGAATTTATAACAGCGAGCGATTTGTGCTCTATGTTTTGAGAGAGGTTAACTTATCAATAGTCAGAGCTAATTGCTTAGCTGGATTTGTTGTTGGTTGGCAATCTCGATTTAGCCAAAACGCTTTAATTCCGACCTCTGAAGCGCCTTGATAGTCTTCACTAAAACTATCGCCAATATGCCAAGCCAAATCAGGCGATCGCTCAATTTGATGTTTTGCCAGCGCTCCTTCAAAGATCAATGGATCTGGCTTAGCTGCCCCAATCTCTGTGGAGATCGTAATTGAACTAAAGTAATCTTCTAGCCCCAAAGCTTTAAGAACAGGATAGATGCGACTGTCAAAATTGGATAACACACCCAAGTCGATACCCTGTTGCAGCCAGGTATCCAGCGCTAATCGGGTGTCTTCGTAAACAAACCAAGGTTCAGCTGTCGCAAAATATTCGTATAGACTTCTAAAGAAAGCTTCAAAGTCCGCAAATTTTGTCAAATCGCCTGTGTTGATGAAAGTTTTCTCAGCGAGCGATCGCCACCATTGATATTCAGCGTTCGGAATGTCAGCCTGCGGCAAATTAGGAAAAGCAATCCGTGATGAAGTTTGAAAAGCTTTGTAAAAAGCAAAGTTAATTACATCAGGGTCAAGGTTAACATCAAATTTTGTCGCAATTTTGGCATATTGTTCGCCGACACTACCCCTGACCCCAAAGAGAGTTCCAACTGCATCTACATAAATAACCTGAGGCGATCGCATTATAGTTAGAACAAATTACTGAGATAAATTATTTAGAATACTGATACAATTAACTTCAAACATTATTAAATATTGTTTCAATTATTACATTAAAGCTAGCTCTATTATTATGAGAGATGTCGAGTTTCTAAAGTTGAGATTATTGTAGTAAAGAGCATTTTTATGAATATATCTGAATTTAGTAAATTAATTCTATTAACATTAATTGCCTCTACTCCATTAACTACCTGGGCGCAGACTTCCACAATTGAAAAACCGTCTGCATCATCGACATCAAATTCTAATCTCAAACCAACTGTCAATCTTAATAACCGCGCCCCTACTCTAAGTGTGAGCGAATTTCAAGATACATTTCGCTACACTCTTGGAGCAGGCGATAATATCAAAATCGAAGTTTTTAATGTGCCTGAACTATCGGGGAATCAGACGATCGCACCTGATGGAACGATTAATCTTTCTTTGATTGGTGCTGTCAAACTAGAAGGTTTGGGGCTAGATCAAGCAAATGCCCTGCTCCGTGAAAAGCTAAGCCCCTTTTTGGTCAGAAATATAGTCAATATATCTTTGATTTCGCCTCGCCCATTAAACATTGCGATTGTTGGAGAAGTGAATCGTCCGGGCCCACGTTTTTTGAATTACGTTGGAACTGCAGGAACAGGTAGCAACGCTGCAACCCTAACAAGAGCACTGGAATCAGCCGCAGGGATTACTTCAAGAGCGGATATCAGTAATATTCAAATTTCACGACTTGATGGCAATCTTGGTCGCCGCATCATTAATGTAAACCTCCAAAACTTATTGGAAAAGGGTGATATTACTCAGGATATTCGCATTCTTGACGGGGACTCAATTCTTGTGCCACCACTCTCTCAAGCAAGTGCGGCTCAGTCTAGAATCGTAAGTAATTCAACTTTTTCTCCTGACACCTTTACCATTCAAGTAGCGATCGTTGGTGAGGTAAATCGGGTTGGCACCCAAACTCTGGTTTTCTCCAGAAATCCAACAGGTAATCTTTCTACTGGACTTACAGGCGCGACTACTGCTGCAGGAAATGCTTCAGTGGGTGGACCAATTACTCTTAGTCGAGCTTTACAAGCGGCAAACGGGGTAACAGAAATTGCTGACATTCGCAATGTGCAAATTTCGAGATTAAATGCTCAGGGGCAGCGCACAATTGTTAAAGCTAATTTGCTGGATTTGATCATAAAAGCCGATCTTAGTCAAGATATTACTCTCACAGATGGCGATTTGATTACAGTGCCTCGTCTAGAGAAAACAAATCCAACTGAGTATTTACAAGTTGCTAAAGCAACTTTTTCTCCTACGGTAATTACAGTGCAGGTAGTTGGCGAAGCTGTTCGTCCGGGACCAATACAGATGAGACCGAATAGTGCATTTACCGAAGCTATTTCTTTTGCCGGTGGACTAACCAATGATGCTGATTGGCGAGCCGTTGAGCTTTATCGGGTGAATCCCGATGGCTCGATTATGCGGCGCAATCTAGTTGCAGACTTGAATCTTCCATTGAGTGAAGAATCTAATCCAGGATTACGCGATCGCGATGTAATTGTGGTGCGACCATCATTCGGTGCAGGACTGATCAACTCAGTTACTAGATTCCTTGGCAATATTGTTACTCCATTAGCATTAATTGATAACATCTTCAGATGATAAACATGAAAATTGTAGTTACTGGTGGAGCTGGCTTCATTGGCTCGCATCTAATTGATCGCTTGATGGAAGCTGGCCATAAAGTTATATGTGTGGATAATCTTCATACAGGTAGAAAATCTAATAATGCTCAATGGATTGAACATCCTAATTTTCAATTTATTGAACATGACGTTGTTAATGCTATTGAGATCGATAATATCGATCAGATTTATCATCTTGCTTGTCCCGCTTCACCTGTGCATTATCAATTCGATCCAGTTAAAACAGCGAAAACCAATTTTTTGGGAACGCTGAATATGTTAGACCTGGCTAAAAAATGGAAAGCGAGAATTTTTCTCGCTTCTACCTCTGAGGTTTATGGAGATCCGTTAATTCATCCACAGACTGAAGACTATTGGGGCAATGTAAACTGCACAGGTATTCGGAGTTGCTACGACGAAGGCAAGCGAATCGCAGAGACTTTGACTTTTGATTACCATCGTCAATATGGTGTAGAGGTTAGGGTTGCTCGAATCTTTAATACCCACGGAACAAGAATGTTAGAGAATGATGGAAGGGTGGTAAGTAATTTTATTGTGCAAGCGCTAAAGGGGATTCCGCTCACAATCTATGGAGATGGCTCTCAAACTCGTAGTTTTTGCTATGTGTCAGATCTAGTTGAAGGCTTTATTCGCTTGATGAATGGAGACTACATTGGACCTGTCAATTTGGGTAACCCTGGAGAATATACTATTTTGCAATTGGCTCAAACCATTCAAAGAATAATTGATCCGACTGCTGAACTTGTGTTTAAACCATTGCCTCAAGATGATCCTCAGCGTCGTCAACCCGATATTACAAGAGCTAAGCATCATCTAAATTGGGAGCCAACGGTCGAATTAGAAGATGGCTTGTCAAAGACGATCGCCTATTTTCGCGATTATCTAAATACTTCTAATACTAACTAAAGCAATTTAGGTGGATAAATTCCACCTAAATTGTAATTGTGATGGACTTCAAAAAATTCATGGATAAAAAAATATGCGTGTTTGTGTAATTGGAACTGGTTATGTTGGCTTGGTGACAGGAGCTTGTCTTGCTTTCATTGGGCATGATGTGATTTGTGTTGATAATAATGAGGAGAAAGTCAAACTCATGAAGTCGGGTCAATCTCCGATTCATGAGCCAGGATTGCCTGAGGTTATAGCTGCGTCAATTAGTCAAGGGAAAATCGAATTTACTACAGATATCGCAGCAGGGGTCAAGCATGGTGAGATTTTATTCATCGCAGTGGGCACACCTTCTCTTGCTGATGGTCGGAGTGATATGCGCTATGTAGAGGCAGTTGCACGCAGTATTGGCGAAAGTCTAACCGAGGGATATCGCGTAATTGTGAACAAATCAACTGTCCCAATTGGTTCGGGTGACTGGGTACGCATGATCGTGCTAGATGGCATGGCAGGTAAGAGCAATATCGATCAGATTCAGTTTGATGTGGTTAGTAACCCTGAATTTTTGCGCGAGGGTGTAGCCGTTTTCGATACGTTTAATCCCGATCGCATTGTGGTTGGTAGTGGCAGCGATCGCGCTTTGAAATTGATGCAAGAGCTTTATGCGCCAATTATAGATCGCTCTTTCGCTGAAGACAAAACTCTGCCACCAGTGCCTGTGGTAGTTACTGATTTAAACTCAGCCGAAATGATTAAGTATGCGGCAAATGCATTTCTTGCTACCAAGATCAGCTTTGTTAATGAAGTTGCAAATATTTGCGATCGCGTTGGTGCAGATGTTAGAGAAGTTGCAAAGGGAATTGGCTTAGATTCACGCATTGGATCGAAGTTCTTACAAGCTGGGATCGGCTGGGGCGGATCATGCTTTGGTAAGGATGTTTCGGCATTGATTTATACTGCTGAAGACTATGGCTATTCCACAGAGATTTTGAAGGCTTGTGTACGAGTGAATGAATTGCAGCGCACTTTAGTAGTTGAGAAGCTACAGCAAGCCCTGAAAATTCTTAAGGGTAAAACCATTGGTCTATTGGGAATGACCTTTAAGCCAGACACCGATGATATGCGAGATGCGCCTGCATTGACCTTAATCGATCAACTCAGTCGTTTAGGAGCTAGAGTTAAAGCATATGATCCTCTAGTTTCTCAATCTGGATTACGCCAAGGGTTTTCCAATGTTATTGTGGAAACTGATCTAGAACGCTTAGCAGATGGCTGTGATGCTGTAGTTTTGGTGACAGATTGGCAGGAATTTCTGGATATTGACTATACCAAAATGCTGACTCTGATGGCACATCCAGTCATTGTCGATGCCCGCAACTTCCTTGATGGTAAAGCACTCAAAGCTCTTGGATATCATTATATTGGGATTGGGCGCTAACTATTTGTCTGGTGACAAAAATGAAAGACATGGCAAAGCACCGTCTTTCATTTTTGTGTATATTTTGATGCTAAGGCATAGAATAAATAAATGTATATTTAAGTTATAACCATACAAAAATGATGTGCGGTCATGGCAAACAAAATTAATAGCAATGGCAAAGTTTCTCAGGATCATCTTGTGATGGAACTGCCGAAAGCTAAAAAGGCTGGCAAAAAAAAGTCTAAATCTGATGATTTGGTTGAAAAATCGTCGAAAGACAAAAAAATTGGTAACGCAAAGCCTAAATCTGACGCGTCTCTAACCAAGCTAACAAAGCCGATTTATGAAAATGAACTTAATCGGCTGCACATTGAATTGGTCAAGCTGCAAGAGTGGGTAAAGCACAAAAAGCTCAAAGTAGTAGTTCTATTTGAAGGACGTGACGCAGCAGGTAAAGGTGGAACGATCAAAAGAATTACAGAGTGCCTGAATCCTCGTGTTTGTAAGGTTATGGCATTGGGAACTCCTTCAGATCGCGAAAAAACGCAGTGGTATTTCCAGCGCTATGCAGCACATCTACCTGCTGCTGGTGAAATCATTCTGTTCGATCGCAGTTGGTACAACCGCGCTGGAGTAGAACGGGTGATGAACTTTTGTACTCATGAAGAGTATGTTGAGTTCTTACGTTCCTGTCCGGAGTTTGAATGTATGCTCCAACGAGCAGGAATCATCTTGATTAAGTATTGGTTCTCTGTGAGTGATGAGGAGCAGGAAAAGAGATTTCAAGAACGTATTAAGAATCCTCTTAAGCGTTGGAAAATTAGCCCAATGGATTTAGAGGCTAGAGCAAAGTGGGTAGAATATTCTAAGGCGAAGGATGATATGTTCAATGCGACGGATATTAAGCAATCCCCTTGGTATGTAGTCAATTCCGATGATAAGCGGCGAGCACATCTCAATTGCATTTCCCATCTATTGAGTCAAGTTCCTTACGAGGATTTAACGCCTGTAAAAATTGAGCTTCCTCCTCGCCAAAGTGAGATGGATTATGTCCGACCACCGATGCGACTTCAAAATTTTGTACCTAACATCTCCCCTTCTAGTCATCCAGAAGACATTCATACAGTAAATTGATAACTAACTAGCTACTATATTCTTTGTGTGATTTTCGAATAACGAGAATGGTGCAAAGAATATAGGTTCTTAGGACATGCGGCAAAATTGACCTGAATGCAATTTAATCTCTCCGAAATCAGGAATCCATGCTGCCCAATAACCATCAAGATATTGACACATCAACAAAGCTTCATCGTAACAGCTAGAAGTTTGTGGTTCTAACAAAGCTACCCAAGTAGAGGGTAAGGGAATAAGACATTGAGGAGTAGGAGAAGAGTTTTTCCATATATTCTTATGTGTTTTGTTTGGTTGTTGATTTGTAGTGGTCTTCATCTCTTTATTACCGCAATTTATCTAGTAAATTTATTGTCAATTCTTAAAGTCATTCTGCATGTACTAATTCTATGGTTTAAGTACGGAGAATGTCATGAAGCTATTATATATTTATTTTTTGGTATTGATTTATACAGAAATATTATTTAAAGTTTAAGATTTAAAATATTTTGATTGCCATAATTTTGGGGTTGACAACGCGCAGTAAATTACGAATATAACCACCTCAACAATTTGGAATAAGTTGAGGTGATAATAATGTTCCCAGTATTCATGGATCTCTCAAGTCTTTTTTTGCCTAGTCTCAGAGAAAAGCAAACAATTTTTTGTCTAAAAATTGCAATAGACATTTCCAGAATTGTTGCAACTATTTAAAAATTATTACAAATATATTATGTAGTTTTGTATACTGATAGGTTAAATGGGATATATAAAAGGTATTTATCAGCGTGAGTAAGCATCCCCTCGAACAGCTAAATCGCTACGACGCAAAAGCCAATGCCGAATATTACGGTCGTCGCCCTTGGTTAGCGATTAGTAGGATTTTTAAAATCATTTATTTTGCTTTGAGCTTTGGTCTAGCCTTTGGTTGGGATGTCTTGACTGGCAACACAGTTAGTCAGCCTAGGCTGGCTGAGCAGTTACGCCGCATTATTACTGCTCTTGGTCCAACCTATATTAAAGTCGGGCAAGCCCTATCGACAAGACCCGACTTAGTGCGTGTGGATTTTCTAGAAGAGCTAACCAAACTTCAAGATCAGTTACCACCGTTTTCTAACGAACAAGCTTTTGCAATCATTGAGTCGGAGCTAGGTAAACCTGTCAATACGGTTTATCGTGCCATATCTGAAAATGCAGTCGCGGCAGCAAGTTTAGGCCAGGTTTATAGAGCCACGCTTTACACTGGTGAAGAAGTCGCCGTCAAAGTGCAGAGACCGGGGCTAGTTCCTACACTTACCCTTGATCTATATATCATGCGTGGTATTGCTGGCTGGCTGGGTCCATTATTGCCCCTTAATCTTGGTAACAGTTTAGAGGCGATCGTTGATGAGTTTGGCTTGAAACTATTTGAAGAAATAGATTATGTCCATGAGGCAACCAATGCCGAGCGTTTCGCTGGTTATTTCAAAAACGATCCTGATGTCAAAGTTCCATCCATTTATCGTCAGTTCAGCACCCATCGAGTTCTGACACTTGAATGGATTAATGGCATCAAGCTCACTGAAATCGATCAGATTAAATCTGCTGGCTTAAATACGGACAATCTTGTGAAAATTGGAGTCATGTCTGGCTTACGACAACTTCTAGAGTTTGGATTTTTCCATGCCGATCCACATCCAGGCAATCTCTTCGCCACCTTCGATGGCAAGATGGCATATATCGATTTTGGGATGATGGATCAATTAGATCTCACTACCAAAGAGCAACTGGTTGATTCAGTCGTTCACTTACTGAATAAGGATTACGAAGAACTTGGACTAGATTATGTAAGACTGGGATTCCTGCAACCTGACATTGAGATGAAGCCAATTGTTAACGCTCTCGAATCAGTGTTAGGCGATATTATGTCCGAGAAGGTGAAAGACTTTAACTTTAAAGTTGTAACCGATCGCTTCTCAAAAGTGATGTATGAGTATCCTTTCTGTTTACCCGCCAAGTTTGCCCTCATTATTCGCTCAGTAATTACCCAAGAAGGAGTAGCTCTGAGTCTAAACCCAGAGTTTCAGATCGTGCAGGTAGCCTATCCATATGTAGCGAAACGCCTTCTTACTGATGAATCGGAAAGTCTGCGTCAACGCTTAGTTGGGATTTTATTTAAAGACGACAAGTTCCAATGGGCAAGATTAGAGAATTTATTGGCGATCGCAAAATCCGATAGTGATTTTGATATTATCCCGACCGCAAGCATGGGATTAAAATTCCTTACTTCCAAAGATGGTGCATATATCCGTCGCCGCATTTTGTTGGCTCTCACCGAAGATAATCGCCTTCATACTGAAGAGGTAATGCGAATCTGGCAAATGATTGGCGCAGATCTCGAACCTGCGAAGTTGTGGGATATGGCAGTTAAGACTGTGACTAAAGCGATGCCAAAAGCGATCGCAGCGGCTCTTCCCTTTGCAGCCTTTCAAAATATCAACTAAAGCAGAGCAAAATCCCAAAAACAATGGCGGCGCTTTGCGCCCCCATTGTTTTTGGTTTATTGAACTAAGAGGGTAAATACCCCACCGCTCTGCGGTGTGAGTATATTCTAATAAAAAAGAATTTGATACCCCGTCCGCTTGCGGCGGGGTGATTCATTAAAATTTTGATTACTGTATTCGATGATGGCTTTATATATGCCTACTTTGCCGTACAATCAGACTTCATATGAATCTAGAAATCATCCCTACAGCAGATAATAATAACTTGATTGAAGTTGGGAAAGATTTGATTAAACCTGAGCGAATTGATCGCTTCTTAGCTCACCACCTTGCAGACCTATCCCGATCGCGCATTCAAGCATTAATTGATGAAGGTCATGTCACCGTTAATGATGTTATATGTGATAACAAAAAGGATTTAATCAAAGCAGGCGATCGCATTCAGCTTATTACTCCCGACGCAACGCCTCTCGATATAGTTGCTCAAGAAATTCCCCTAGATGTTCTGTACGAAGATGAGCATTTAATTGTAATTAATAAATCTGCGGGACTAGTCGTTCATCCTGCGGCGGGACATAGTGATGGAACTTTAGTGAATGCGCTTTTAGCCCATTGCACAGAGCTTTCGGGGATAAATGGAACTCAGCGCCCAGGAATTGTACATCGTTTAGATAAAGATACCAGTGGCGTGATGGTGGTCGCTAAAAACGATCGCGCTCATCAAGATTTACAAGCCCAGATTCAGGCAAAAACAGCGCGACGAGAATATTTAGGCATTGTGCGAGGCGTTCCCAAAGGTGAATTAGGTATAATTGATGCTGCGATCGCCCGACACAAGAGCGATCGCAAAAAAATGGCAGTTATTGCCGATGGCAGAAAGGCGATTACGCATTGGCAAATTCAAGAACGTTTAGGAAATTACACGCTGGTTAAGTTCGATTTGGAAACAGGACGTACCCATCAAATTCGCGTTCATTCCGCATATATGGGCTGGGCGATCGCTGGCGATCCTGTCTATGGATATCCGAATAAGGAAACTTCACAATATCTGGCAGGCCAAGCACTACATGCATGGCGGCTTACCTTTACCCATCCAGTCTCAGGCAAATTAATTGAAAACACGGCTCCAATACCTGAAGGGTTTGAGAAGTTACTAATGTTTTTACGACGCAGAAAATAAAATGTTGCGCTTCGCGCAACATTTTATTCTGGTAGCGTCAACGCTAGTTGATAAATTTGGCGGCGTGGTAAATCGGCTAGTTCGGCTAATTGACGACTTGCATCTGATCGCGAGATACCAGAATCAATCAAATTCTGTAACTCTTTTAAAATTACTTCCTCTGTCCAAACTGGCTTTAGACTAGCTTTCGCACCTTCTAAAACCAACGTAAATTCACCGCGAGGAGCCTGACTCGTATAATGCGCGATCGCATCTTCGATGGAACCACGCCAAAATTCCTCATGTAATTTGGTTAATTCTCTAGCGATCGCGATTTGACGATCTCTTCCCAAACTTTCGGCAAGTTCTTCGAGAGTTCGTAATAACCGATGAGGCGATTCATAGAGAATCATCGTGCGGGTTTCTAAACGCAAAATTTCTAAGCGATCGCGTTTTTCTTTTTTATCAGCTGGCAAAAATCCATCAAATCCAAAATGCTGAGTAGCAAAACCAGAAGCAGTTAAAGCGGCGATTCCTGCGGTGACAACAGGAATCGGGACAATCCGAATTCCTGCTGCAATACAACCCTGCACAAGTTCTACCCCAGGGTCAGAAATCGCGGGCATTCCTGCATCGGTCACCAAGGCGATCGCCATACCTTGCAACAACTTTTCTACTAGTTCGGGGACACGCTTAAAAGCATTATGTTCGTGATAGCTTGTCTGCGGAGTCTCAATCCCAAAATGATGCAACAGCTTGCCCGTATGTCTAGTATCCTCCGCCGCAATTAAATTCACCTGTTTCAGCGTTGCGATCGCTCTGAAAGTCATATCCTCCAAATTACCGATCGGCGTTCCCACTAAATACAGAATTCCAGAAGATTCCATTAACTAGCGCCACTGTTTATTTTCTAAATCACGCATCTGACGTTCGAGGCGATCGATTCGTCCGCGCAGTTCATCCATTTCATTTTGACGCGGTACGCCCAAATCTTGCATCACATTACGAATCTGCCGCTGAATTAAAGTCTCCAGATTGCCTTGTTCTGACTTGAGTCGGCTCGCAATATCATTGAGGATTTCTGAAGCCTGTTCAGGATCTATTTTGCCGTCTTTGACCCAATCTTCACTAGCTTCTTTTATTTTTTCTAGCACCATCGAAGTTGTGCCAACGCCAAGCATGAGCAACTGCTTGAGCAAATTATTGCTGTCCATAACTATATGTGATCCTTAAAGCCGATCTATCATTCCATCATACTAAACAAAAGCAGGGGCAATTCATGAATTGCCCCTGCTTTGGAGTTTTACATCTTAACCGCCTTGGCGGTTGCTATACTTTAAGCTGATTTAAATTTCAAAAACTTTTAGGTAAGTCTACTTATGATCCGTGCTGTAATCGAGACCGCTAAGGGAACCATCCGTGCTGAGTTTGACGATCAACACGCCCCCATCACCGTCAAAAATTTCATAGATCTAGCCAAGCATGGTTTTTATGATGGACTAACTTTTCATCGTGTCGAACCAGGATTTGTAATTCAAGGCGGAGATCCTCTTGGTAATGGTACTGGTGGATCTGGTGATCGCATCAAGCTTGAAATTTGGGCTGAGGGTGATACTGAAGCAACTATTGGCAAAATCTTAACTGGGGGTAAAAAGCCTGTGATTAAGCACAATAAAGCAGGAGTATTTTCAATGGCACGTACAAATGACCCCAACAGTGCGACTAGTCAATTTTTTATTACTCTTGGTGATGCCTCATTTTTAGATGGGCAATATGCAGCTTTTGGATATACCGAAGATACCGAAGTTGCTCAAGCAATTCGTCGTGGTGACAAAATCCTCTCAATTAAAGTTGAAGAATAAAAACTTAAACCCAAAAAAGCAAAGCGCCCGCCTAGCGAGCGCTCTGCTTTTTTTTGGTTTAAGTTTTCTTAAGAAGAAACTAAACTCTGAATCACAGATTGTAAATCAGTGAGAATTTGCAATGAATTATTGCCATTTGACATAGCTCCCAAATCTTGAACTGCCTCTTCTAGTTGTGGACGTAACGTATCCAAAACATCTTGGACAGGACGCAAAAGATTCTCTTGAGTGCTAATTTGTCCGAACAACTCAGCAACAACTCGAATCTGATCTTGTTGTTGAGCTTCGGCTGTACGAATTGATTGCTCTTGTTGCTGATGCTCCTGAGTTTGCCTTGCAAGAACATCTTGCTGTTGCTGCGTATAGTTTCTGACCGCCTCAATTTGACTTTCCATCTTTCGCAATTCTTGTTCTTGGCGATTCTTTTGAGCTTCAATTTGTGATAACAAAGGCAATAGACTCTTAACTGGATTAGCCTCAATCGACAGCCCTTTACGGCGATCTAAAACAGCTTTTTGCTGATTTAGTAATGATAATCGCTGTTCCATACTCACTCTTGTCCCCATCACGCTATCTTCAAGAACCTTGTACTGCTCTTCTGCAAACTCCTTATTGCTCTCTAATTCGATGCGATCAAATTGATCAGCTTTTTCTACTTGACTCTGTAGATCTGCTATTTCCCCTTCTAGCCCAGCTAGCTCATCTTCTTGGGCGCTGACATAATTGGCTAATTTGTTAAAATCAGCCTGCAAAGCAGTAATCGTTGATTCCAATTCTTCAATGGACATTGACTGTAAACGGCTTTCTTCTTCTGGGCTAAGTACTTCCATACTGCCTGGTCCGCCAAACTCCTCGATCGCATTGAACGTATGCTGATATAGGTCAATTTGCGAATCAAGTTGAACCCTAGACATTGCCATGTTATTTTCTTGTAGCTTGAGGATGCCGCGCTGAGCTTTAAGCTCCGCTTGGGCATCCGCTAGAGCAATTTGAGTTTGCTGCCATTGAGTTCTACGAGCATTGAGTTCTTCGGTTGATTTACTTAGACTCTCTTTTTGTTTTTCCGCTTCATTTTTCAGACCATCTAAACCTTGCCAAAATCCTGTGATTATTTCTTGACTATTGTTAAGGAAGTAAATAGCGCTGTGTATTTTGTCCCGGAGAGCATCTGGATTGGTAAAGCTTGCCGATAATTGACTAATAAGTGTTTTGATATACTCAGCCTGTTCGACAGTTAAAGCTGCGGCTTTAGCCTCAAACTGACCACGTTCAGCTTCAATATTGGTTCGTAATTGCTCAATTTCACTACGCTCTTTACTAAACTTGGATTCTAACTCCTCGATCTCATATTTTCTTGCATCAAGTTGTTCTAGCTCTAGTTCCTTTTGTTCTAATTCCTGCTCGCGACGATGTAGCTCTTGGCTCTGAAAATTAAGGGATTGCTTCCACTGTTCGACTTCTTCCTCAGCGGATTTATACTTATCTTGCGATCGCGAATAAGCCTGCAATATATTGACGATTTTTTTAGAAGCATCTTGGATACTCTGCACTTGGTTGCTGCCAGTGACCTCGGCAATAACCATCTGACCATCTTTAAATTCTTTTGCCTGCGCCGAATCTTGAATCGATAAAACTTGCTCGTTTGTAATCGGCTGCCAAACATTTTCACCCGTATTACGCGCTAATAGACGGACTGACGAGTTACCACCTAAGCCAAAAGCTGCTTGAGTTTTTTGAAGTTCCGCTAAATACTGCACGCTGAATATACTCCTATTTTGCTGCTGCTAACTTTCAGATTGACATGACGAAAGAGCAAAAACCCGTCACAGAAAATACAAAATAGCCTAAATCCTAATCTCATACTACCTAATTGCATAAGCATTTTGGCGACATATTTTTTTAGACAGATAGGGATTTTTTGTAAAAAAAGTTTATTGCCTAATGTTTTTTGGGTCAAGAGCATCGCGCAAACTATCACCTAAAAGATTAAATGATAGCACCGTCAACACAATCGCTAAAGCAGGAACCCATACTAGCCAAGGTTGTAGAATGACAATCGAGGCATTTGTAGACACAGAAAGCATATTACCCCATGAGGGATCAGGAGGTTGGATACCTAGTCCCACCAGACTCAAAACTGCTTCTACAACAATAAATCGGGGGATATCGAGGGTTGCTGAAATGATAATGAATGTGAGAGTTTGAGGTAAGACGTGTTTGACTATGATCCGCAATGGGCTTGATCCTGATGCACGAGCTGCAAGGATAAAGGTTTGCTCTTTGATAGACAGTACTTGTCCTCGAATAATTCTTGCTAATCCTGCCCATGACACAAAAGAAATGATCGCAATGATTAGTGCGAATCGCTCAGTATTGCTGATTTCAGGTGGCAAAATTGCAGTTAATGCTACTAACAAATAAATTGAGGGCACTGACATCAGAACCTCTACGAAGCGCATTAAAACTACGTCAAGCCAGCCGCCAATATAGCCCGAAATACCGCCGACTAGGCAGCCCACAGTATATGAAATGATTGTACCGATAAACCCAATTAAGAGGCTAATTCTGCCCCCATAGAGTAATCTGGTCAATTGATCTCTTCCTTGCTCGTCAGTACCTAATAGATTCAGTTGGGCGCTGCTTGTAGTTCTAAACAAATGCCCCCCATGAAATAGTTGAATCTGCGAGGGTTTAGTATAGTCAATGACTAAGGCGCGATCGCCAGTTTCCATATTGACTTTACCTTGAGTGGTCGGATAGACATGAGCGCCAATATATTGTCCTTGCGGATCGCGCCAATGAATTTGGGTAGGTGGAAGCAACGCACCATTTTTAACTGATTCATTCACACCATAGGGGGTTACAAAATTAGCAAATAGAGCCAATCCATAGAAAGTTGTTAAAATCACAATACCAATCCAAGCAAGAGGATTGGCTTTGAGTCGTTTCCACCAAGTCATTAGGAGCCTTTAAGTGCTTTAAAGAAATTTTTGCGGTAGTTGCCATTCATGGCGAATAAGACTGGCCATAGCAATGCTAGTCCGAGCTGATTACCTTCAAAGTCAGTACGACGAAAACCTAACAAAAATTTTACAGCGCCAAATATGTAGGCGATCAATACCAAAATTCCAATTAGCTGTGGCATATCTCAATTTCTCTTGACTTAGTTATCTAATTTAACATCAAAAAGTTATGACGCATGTGTTTCAGTGGAGCGTGAAGTCCTTTTCTATTCCATACTTATCTTAATCATAAACTCCAGCCCATTCTGTCCATAGCCGGTCTCCTATTATTGCTCCTTTAGTCAATATATCTCGATTTAGATTGGTGATATTTCCGATTTCACCCAGATACGCCGAGGCGATCGCCCCTGATTGGATCGTGATTTGGAGGTTATTTGAGTTTGGATGTCTCTGAGCTCGTTCTGTGATTATTTGCCAACTGTGGGGCGTACTAAGGAAATAATACAAACTACTAGCGATCGCATCGAATAGTCCATTTGCTCTATGGGCTGAGATCGCACTTGCGCCTCGATCAACAAATTCTTGTGCTAGCTGTAATTGCTCTAAGCATTGTTGTTGAGATTTGAGGTCATGGCTCAGCAGTCTTCTTTTGTTGAAATCACAATAAATCTGATTAATAAACGATTGTGGTTTCAACTCATCCCGACATCCTAAAGCGATCGCATAGGCTAACACCAATTCCTGAATATCGGCATTGCTGCGGGATTGTAATCCTAGTAGTCGAGTTCGCAGTTCCTGTAGGTCTTGATGCCAATATGCACCAATGGAGATCGCTACTACAGTTATATCTATTTCAGTTATTAGCTCTAGATTATTTAGCGCGTCAATAGTCACAAAGCTAGTCAATTCTTCTAGGCGATCGGCAAAATTTGGCGGCGTACTTAGCAAAATACTTGTCCAAATAGCGCGAAATCGACTGTTTAGAGATCTCGGAGTTAGCAAGATAAACTCCATATTATGGCTATTTTTAGTATAAAACCCAAAAAGTAAAAGCTTCGCATTAAAACTCTTTTTAAACAGCCTTTATTTTTCACTGCGCCAGCAAATAAATAAGAGTAGCGATCGCTAGCAGTAATAACAAAACATAAATGATTACTCGGCTCCACACTGCCACAAACAAACATAGTAGATTCCAAAAGGTGACTCTAGCAGTGCCATTCCATGCAGGACGGAATCGCGCAATCTCTTTTTTTTCATAGGAATGGATCTGATTAGTTGTCAAAACTTTATAATGTAACCTTCCAAACGGATGTAGAAGCTTAAATTGTTGATAACGATGATGGGCAGTTTTCCAGCGACTGCGCAAATTTTTCGCTTTGCCGACATATAGCACAATCCATAGCGCTGTAATATAATATACGCCTGCATCTTGGGGTAATTCCTTTAACTTCTTTACTGGTTTAGATGGTAGCCAAAAAATACGAAGCCATTCAGTCATAGGTGATTTGCTATCCTATCGTGCTTATTCCCAGAGATTTGATTACCTTTGTACGATCGCTATAAAAATTGAGCTACGATGAGATTGTTTTGCTTAGGAACTCTAGATCATTTAGTAGTTAGGTTTTGCTCGTATGACAGATTTTAATCGCGGCATCATGAAGTTTGAGAATGCTGACAGCCCTTTGTCAATAGTGCTTTCTAGCGTTGTGGTTTTGAGTGCGATCGGATTTTTGCTATGGTGGGGATTGCAGACTGCTTACGTTTAATCTTTTACGCCCTTAACTTAGTTGTTAAACATTTCGTTTTTTCGTTTTGTTTCACGGTAACCCACAAAAAAGGGGGAGATCAAGTCTCCCCTTTTTTGTGGCTCTATGTCGCTAAGCATAAGTAAAAAAACATATTCAGAATTTGCACCGTCAGCTGCGCTGACGGTGCAAATTCTGAAAAACACGCTTAGTATTTTGGAATAGAAGGATCGATTTGATCGCTCCATGCATTAATGCCACCTTGTACATTTATGCCATCAATACCAGCTTGCTTCAAAAGTCCTAAAGCCTTCATTGAGCGTCCTCCCATCTTGCAATGAGCAATTAACCTATGGCCATTTAACATAGCCTTAACTTTTTCTACCCCATTACCATTTTCAATTTCTGGCAAAGGTACTAGAACAGTGTTGGGAATTTTGCCAATTTCCCACTCATTAGGGTTACGGACATCAATGATCAAGTATTCTTCAGAGCCAGAGTCAATGATTTCTTTGAGTTCTTTAACTGTAATTTCGGCGATCGCCTGTTGTGCTTCCATTTCGTTTGCTTTTTGTTGGGGAATACCGCAGAACATCTGATAATCAATCAATTCTTCGATTACGGGACGAACTGGGTTTGGTCGAAGCTTTAGCTCGCGGAAGGTCATTTTCAAGGCATCGTAAAGTAACAAACGTCCGCTCAAAGTATTTCCCTGTCCAAGAATAATTTTGACAGTTTCGGTGGCTTGGATCACACCAATGATCCCAGGAAGAATTCCTAAAACGCCACCTTCAGCACAGGAAGGAACTAAACCTGGAGGTGGTGGCTCTGGGTAAAGATCGCGATAGTTGGGTCCACCTTCATAGTTAAAGACCGTCGCCTGTCCTTCAAAGCGGAAAATTGAGCCATAGACATTGGGCTTATCTAGCAATACACAGGCATCATTGACTAGGTAGCGGGTGGGGAAGTTATCCGTACCATCGACAACGATGTCGTAGGGAGCCATGATCTCCAGCGCGTTGGTTGAAGATAAATGAGTGTTGTAGAGGTCAATCTGGCAATAGGGATTGATTTCTAAGATCCTTGCCTTTGCAGATTCAATCTTTGGTTTACCGACGGAACTAGTACTGTGAATGACTTGACGCTGAAGATTTGATGTGTCTACCACATCGAAGTCTACGATGCCAATGCGTCCTACTCCTGCGGCGGCGAGATATAACAATAATGGCGAACCCAAGCCACCCGTACCGATACACAGTACACTGGCAGCCTTGAGTCGCTTTTGTCCTTCTACGCCAACCTCAGGCAAGATCAGGTGACGCGAGTAGCGCTCGTAGTCATCTGGGGTGAGTTGAATCGAATTTGGATCTGGGTTGAGCATGATTAAATTAATCGCACTTTGATAGCAAAGGCGCTCATGTTGGCGATCGCCTTTGCTGATTTGGCGTGTTTTTGTATTTCTATTGTAGTTTCCTAGTTTACGCTTTAATGCAATGTTGTATGTTTGTTGCAGTTTGCGTAACTGCCATAACTTCGATCTAAGATTTACAAAAGTTTAGATTGTCACTTATCGCTGAAGGACCTCAACATAATTAAAAGCAATAACTTAAAGCTGTTCTGCCAGCTTAGCTGACAGAACAGCTTTAAGGATTGTAATTATACTTGTCTACTCAAATAGAGCGTTACTAAATCTACACAGTACTATGGAGCTTATGGATACCCCTTACATTTACTACATTCCGATCTACCCTGATGATGATAATTGCGAAACCTTAATGCACTTATTCATCGGGCAACCTGGATTAGATAATGACATTCTCAGCTTGCTGGAAACCCTTGACAGTCGCGAACATGATGGCGAGGCAGTTGACTATGTTCACGAGCTTGAAGATAAGTTTGACTTAAAACGAGTTTCAGTTAGATTTTTACCGCGAAAACGCGAGCGTGCTGTACCAATCATGACTTAAAAACATAGAGCTAAATCTATGTTTCTAATTGAGCTAGTGATTTCTAGTTTTGCTAAATCCCAAAAAGCAGAAGCGGAGCTTTGTATCGCTTCTGTTTTTTTGGATTTTTATAGTGATATCCTCACTTCGGTTAATTTCTGTAAAGTTGAGCTAGCTAGTAAAATTAGAATATACCTATGTAAAACCCAGAGCAATAAAATGGCATTTTTTGATTCTGAAATCGTTCAATATGAAGCCTGCAATCTTTTCCAAGATTACCAATCCCTGACACAGCTTGGCGGCAGTTATGGCAAGTTTGATCGCGAAGGCAAAATTCTCTTTATTGAAAAAATGGAAGAGATGATGGATCGTTATAAAATTTTTATGAAGCGATTTGAGTTATCTGATGATTTTATGGCTCAGATGACCCTCAAGCAATTAGAAAATCAGTTAGGCAATTTTGGGATCACGCCACAACAAATGTTCGCGCAGATGAATATGACGCTCGAAAAAATGAAATCTGAATTGGAACTTCACAATTAGCCATTGGCTTTTAACTTTTGCTTTTAAATTGGGGGCGGGCAAGGACGATGACTCCTAGCACTCCGATGTTACTTGCGGCGAGAGTGGAGATAGCTTCGCGGATAGTTGCACCAGTTGTATAAATATCATCAAACAAAATCACATTTCGATGATGAGATTTTTGGCTTGATGGAACAGTGAATGCTCTAGATAAATTTTCTTCGCGCTCTTGTATACTCTTAGTCTGCATTTGCGCCTTAGTATCCTTGACCCTCTGCAACAATTGGGGTTTGCATGGCATTGTGGTCAAATCACAAAAGCGACGGGCAAGTACTTCCGCTTGGTTAAATCCTCGCGATTTTAATTTTTTATCATGAAGGGGAATGGGAATTACTGGAATTTTTTTAAAATTTGGATAATTAGTATTTGCCGATCGCTTCCATGTGTCAGCTATTTTGGCGGCGATTGTTTCCATAATTTCAGGATGATTGTCATATTTGCAAGCTGCGATCGCCCGTTTCAAAGCACCATCGTAAATACCCCAACTATAAAGCGGAATCTCTGGCTTAATTGGATAATCTTTTTGTAGAAAATCTGGAGATTTATAAGCGTCTATTTGGCGATCGCAGTCTTTGCATAGGATTAGATCGGTAGGACGATTGCATAAGGGACAATTTGCTTGCCATAGGGAATCATTAAGTACACTTGCTAAGCGATCAATTTTCAAACTACTGCCAATAGATTTGAGCCATTGCATGATATTAAGATTTAGTTTTTCTTATTATGCCTAGCTATTTAGCAACTTGACTCAAAACGTAATTTGGAAACTGGTTTTAGTAGTTTAGTAACTTGATTTATTTAGCGCTTTTCAAGTAATCCAGTTACGAAGTTATTTCATCTCCCCTTACTTCACTAGGCTGGGAAACGCTATATAATCAAGATATCATGTCCCAAAACACAAAATAGCGTAGCCATTTTGTGTTTTTAAAACCCTTACTAGGTTTGTTTTTTAGTTCACAAAAGTGTCGTCACACTTTTGTGAACTGGTATTAATTAATTCAGGGCAATAGCCACGCTAAACCGAACATAAGCCCCATGAGTTACTCACAGTCGGAATCAATCACTTTGAGCCGCCGCTACGAATTGCCGACCTGCTTGCTAGAGGTCTGGACAGATCGATCGCCTCTATCGGATTGGCAATCACAAATCGTTGCTCAAAATTTGCGCTTTCGTCTGCAATTAGATCGAGGCAAAAAAATTATTAAAGGTAATCAGCAGCAAATTGCTAATTTGATCGAAGTTGTTACTAACTATTGCGATCGTTGGTTGGCACAAGATGAATTTGATACTCTCAATCATGAGATCGTCGCCCCTCAACTGCCAAAGTTGAAGCTCTCGACCTTGCAATTATTTGACCTTTACGAAAGTTTAGAGCTTTGCACCAATGAGTTTGTGATATTACCAAACTTAGTTCTCGAAGTGCGCCGCCTCAATCCTAACTGGCTAAAAATTATTGCAGGTGCGATCGCAATCGTCGGCGTCAGCATTGGCACAATCCGTCTAATTTCGCCTCCCTTCGGTGAGCAACCTAGCTATCAAATTGCTTCTACCCCCGCCGCTTCTGATCCTGAGAAAGTCCCTATACCTCCCGCAAGTTTTGAAGATAAGGCAGCAATTCATTCAAAGGTTGGCGCTTCACCAAAATCGACAACTCCAATTAATCCTAATGCGAATTCTTCTGTTTCGGAATCAAAAAACAATATAGCCGTTCCTCCTGGGGCTTCTAGCTCATCTCAATCATCCTCTAACATCAGTCGCGATCGCAAAGATATGGGGCGAACCGATAAAGTGACGATTTCCCCTGAATCTGGTAGTAATGATTCTATTAATCGCCAGCGTGCGACCGAAAATCTTCCTTCTATTGCAGATAGCCTAAAGCCATCAAGTCCAGCGACAAAACCAAGTCGCATGGAGCCTCCAGACCAAGTCAATTCTTCTCAATCATCAACATTTGGAAGGGAATCTGCTCAATCATCTTCAGCCCCATCTGCGAAGTTGTCTACTCCTCTGCCTACCACCCGGGAGTCTGATGATAATATCGCAATAACTAATATCAAAGTTTTACAGGTTCAGTCAGAATTACCAAGTAATATAACGGCGGATTTAGTTCGCTACATCCAAACTAAGCAAATTACTACATCTACGACAGGGACGATATCCTTCGAGTTAGCGATCTCAGGCAATCGCATTAGTAGTATATCTGCTGAAAATAAAGGTTCGATATTAAAAGATGCTAATACGATTTCCGAGTTAGAAAAACGTATTTTAGAATGGAGATCGCCTAATCCTACCGCCGGTACAATCCGTCTAGTGCTGCAACTATCCCGATAACAAGAGACCATGCAAAGCGTCCTCTCTTTTAAGAGGTAAGTTGAAATACAAAGCTAACTTTGTCACCTTTACCGAGAGAAATGCGATCGCCAACCCGAAGTTTATGGCGATTTCCTGCAGGCAGAGGTAGATTGTTGACATAGGTACCGTTAGAACTTCCTGTATCTTCAAGGTAGAAAGAGCCCCCCTCAGCACGAATATCCGCATGGATACGTGAAACAATATCTGAATCTGAGAAACCTGACACATCAATATCGGGTGGAATTACCGTATTTGATTTGCCAATATGTACAACTGGTAAATGGGCAGGAATTTCGATAGTGAGATTAGTTTGTACATGCAGCAAAGACGCGGCAAATTGCTGCAACTGGGTCTTTACACTACCCAATGGCTCACTAATCGGCGCACTTGAAGGCATTGTTACGGGTAGATTATTTTCCTCTGTTTCGAGTGAATTTTCGATATCGGTAAATTTGGGAATAGTTGGAACCTCGGCAGATGAATTAGCTAATATATTTGCTGCAGAATCACCTTCGGTTATCACATCAGGTAAAGAATTTGACATAGTGCTGGAAATAGGTAGTACGGGTAAAACTTCAGTTGATGGCTCGATTGATGATGAGATCGCACTTTCAACATTAATTTCTGGCAGCGGATTGAGAGTATTTGCTGCACTCAGATTGAACCCACAATGTCCGCAGAACTTAGCATCTGATAATAAATGTGCACCACAACTAGGACATTGAATATTTTTGACAATCGGTAATGGCGTAAAACATGATTCGCAGTTTACGGCTCCGTCAGGGTTGGCATGAGCACAACTAGGACAAATAATCATAAGGGCAACTTAGATGAACAGTTTATACATTTGAGATGAACTTCGTGCAGAAAATTGCTTGCCGACACAAACTTAATAGTTTATGGATTTGGAGGCGGTTGCAGAACAGTTTTTGATGCGATACGTGTTTTTTTGCGATCAGATTCGCTTAGAGTCGTTCCTTCTTGTAGACGGGTTGCATTATTTTGCAGGATCGTCGAGGCATTGCGATCGCCCATTTGCAGAGCTGTTTTAGCAGCAGATTGTAACATTGTCACTGCCCCAGAGCGATCTCCCTGTTGCAATTTTTGTTCGGCAAGTTGAGTTTGGCGATATTTAGCTAAAGCAAGTAAATAATTTTGTACCTTTGGATCGACCTGTGGCATAAAGCCTTTCACTAACTCAGCTGAGATATCCACTGGTGACGATAGTGAATTAATCTTTGCAAGCGAGGGGATATCAAAACGGACTTGAGCGGTCAAAATTGGGATTTTAGAATTAGCAGGATATTCGGAAATATAACTAGCAGGGCTGATATATAGATTAAATAGTACTACCCGTTCTACGTCCGTCATCAAATCTCCAAGTCTCACAATAATCGCATTACCCTCGGTTTGGTAGGGTAACTCAATCGTGTCAGGTGCGACTTGAGCGATCGGCTTTAATTCTGCTAGCCTGACGTGGGGCGCAAGCTGCAAAATTAGATGAGCATTTGTCAGCCCGATCGCTTGAACACGCTTTAATAATTTCTGAAATTCTTCTCCAGCAGCTGCAGGAGTGGGAATATATGCCATCGCACCACCGCCCGCATCAGCAATGTGCTCAAGTACATCCTGATTCCAGCTATCACCAAAACCAAGGCTATGTAAGGTCATGTTGTACTCAGTCGCTAAGCGCGAAAACTGAAAACAACGTTCATTATCACCATGCTCATTTTCCCCATCAGTAAGCACAAAAATTTGACTTACAGTGCCATCTTTGCCTTTACTGCTCTCCTGTAAACCTAGCTTAATACCGTCATCGATACAAGTGCCACCCGAAGCCTTAAGAGATTTAATCTTGGCTTTGATTGATTCAATCCGATCAACAGGTTGATTCTCTACGACTACATGTGCTTTGTGATCAAAGCCAATCACACTAATCCGATCTTGCGGATACATTTGGTCAACCAGATCACAAGCGGCAAGTTTCACCGTTTCAAGGGGTTGACCGCCCATCGAGCCACTGTGATCTAAAACAAGACACAAGTTAAGCGGGGCATTATTGCCATCGAAAGCAGGGTTAGCCGAAACAGCGATCGCCAACTGACGTTGACTGCTCACTTGGTTACTATCAAGAGCGAGATCGCTTAACTTACCAGTCAAATTTACGCTCATTTTAAGTCTCTATTTCTAGAATTTTACAGGCTTTATCTAAGATTTCATCTGGGTCAAATGGTTTCGTCATATATATATCAGCTCCAACATCTTTGCCCCGACTGCGATCGAATTCTTGTCCCTTTGCGGTCAGCATTATGATGAATATTTCCTTCAATCCAAGATCCCCTTTTACCTTTTGACAGACGTCATAGCCATTCATTTTCGGCATCATTACGTCTAAAAATACTAAATTTGGCTTTTCCTGCTGAATAGTCTCCAAAGCTTCTAAACCATTAGTTGCAGTAAATATCTCAATGTCATGATCTTCTAACTCTTCTAGGGTTTGCTCTAGTAGCAAACGAATGTGTGGCTCGTCGTCAACAATTAGTAGTTTTTTGCCCATCTTTCAAGCCCGTGATGTATCTCAAAACTAATGTATCATTTACGGAGCTAAGCGCTCAAAAATAATCTAGGAAAGTGCTGTGAAGTGCAACTTTTGCTAATGTTCATAGATTACTTCAAAAATTTCGACGAGATTCTTTTTCCCTTTTACAGGTAAGGTTCCAAACTCTCGAAACTCAAAATTTGATTGTGTTGCCTCGTATACATTGCGCGTAACTAAAATCTGACCACCCTTTGCCAAGCCCTGCAAGCGTGAAGCAATATTCATCTCATCACCGATCGCAGTGTAGTCCATATGCTGAGGTGAGCCAATATTGCCGACAATTACATCCCCAGAGCTAATCCCAATCCCTGTTATAAAGTTTTCGCGAATCCAGTCAACATGCAAATTTTTGATCCTTTTTTGCATGTTGATTGCGGCGGTAATCGCCCAATACTCTCGATCAGCGATCGCTGAAGGAGCGCCAAACATTGCCACAATCATATCGCCTACAAACTTATTTACTGTTCCTTTATGATTGAAAATCACATCTACCATTTGTGTAAAATATTCGTTTAGATATGTTACAAGTTGCTCTGGTTCTAGTTCTTCACACTTAGTTGTAAAGTTACGTATATCGGAAAATAGCATTGCAATTTTCCGCTTACTGGTAGTTAAAGAGACTTCCTCTTTCTCATTAATTACCGCCTCAGCCACTTGTGGGGATAGATATCGTTCTAAATTGTTCTTGATTCTCTGTTCCCGCAGTTTACTTTCATGGAGAATTGCATTTTCAATTGCTCCAGAAGCTTGGGTAACGATAGCTGTAAATAGCTTAAGGTCTTGAGCTGTATAGCTAACATGCTCAGAGTTACTAATATTAATCACACCGATAGTTCTATCTTTTGTCAGAATTGGTGCACAAATGATCGCATAGCAATCATTCTCATTAACGATAAAGCGATGATCTTGAGAAGCCTCATTGATTAATTCAGGTCTACCTGTAGAATATACATGTCCTGCAATTCCAAAATTTGTAGGAATTTGTATGTTACTAACATTTTTGGCAGTGCCAGTAGCCGATATAATTTCTAGACAATCAGTTTGATGGTTATGAAGCATCACTGACGAGCTAGTACAAGGGATTAAACGGCTTGCTTCTTCAAGTACCAAGGTGCCAATTTCCTTTACATCTAGACAATTCGACATTTTACTAGCAATCATATAGAGCAAGTTAATCTCTCGGTATTTATCCAAAGTATCAGCTGCTAGAGTTTTTTGTTCAAATTCACGCTT
The DNA here is from genome assembly GCA_003249035.1 of Pseudanabaena sp. Classification (GTDB taxonomy): domain Bacteria; phylum Cyanobacteriota; class Cyanobacteriia; order Pseudanabaenales; family Pseudanabaenaceae; genus Pseudanabaena. The sequence goes on along the minus strand of QBMK01000006.1, from coordinate 94,891 downwards.
GGCTAAATAATTCAAGAAATCAGTAACTTGCTCAACTTTTTCTCTACCTATTACCCAACCCAAGATTTCATCGCCAAGTACTACAGGAATTCTTTTTAAGCCTTCATTTACCGTCTTAGGCTCACTGATCTCTGAACTATTTTCACCAATAAAATCTGTTGTCTCCATCCCTAAATCTGTAACCAAAACTTTTCCTTCTTGATCTTGAATTACAATCGGGCAAATAAGCGTAGAGACTAATCCTCTTAATATGGATAGTATTTCTCTTTTGAGCAGTATCTTTTTAAGATTAATAGATTGCATAATTTAAGCGTTGTATTACTAATGTTTATGATCTTGTGGCGATTAGACTATTTTAAATATCATAACGACTAATAGAGTGTAAACAAACGCCATAATGCTGAGTAGCTAGAGAAATATCTGCCTTAGGATAAAATTTTCTCCATTAGAATTTATAGATTTAAAAAGATTGTCAGTAATTTTTCAGTATTTTTTAATGCAATTTTTTTTTGCTTTAGAAAATGCTCCCAAAATTTAATTTGCTTCAGCAATTCTAATTGTAGAAGTAATACCAATCCACAAAAGTGTGACGAAACTTTTGTGGATTCAAAAGCAAACTCAGAGAGGATTTAAAAGAAACAAAATGTCTGCGTCATTTTGTTCTTTGGTATAATATACAGCCGAGATTAGTTGATGCTATGCATTACTTATACCGTTAAGATTAATATTTATGCTTGCATACAAACCTAGCTTTTATAATCTATTGAGTACTTTTGTTAAGACGCTCAAACTCCAAAAACATATTTCACAAGCGAAGAACGACAGCCCATAATCTCTTTCGGCTTGCTTGTATTATGCAACTGTTTAATTGAAGTGTATCCTCTAGACTACTTAAGCAGAATTGCCGATCGCGTAAGTTAAATAGCTGAATTTCTATCGAGAAGTTATTTATTGAGCTTACCTTTGCTAGACTGAACTTAATTCTTGAGACATACCTAAATAAGGAATCGGGTAAGTTTAATATGCCTTACTCAGCAGAAATAAGTCGCCGTCAACCTAGTTGTTTTCTATTTCTTATCGATCAATCTGGATCGATGGCTGAAGCCTTTTCTAACGAAAATGTTGGCAAAGAGACATCTAAAGGAGTAAATGAAAGCATAAATAGAACTAGTGAACCGATCCAGAAATCCCAAGCTGTTGCTGATGCTGTAAATCGATTGCTGGACTCTCTGGGACAACGATGTGTCAAAGGTAATGAAATTTACGACTACTTTGATGTTGGTGTGATTGGTTACAACAGTGAAGTTACATCAGCTCTGAATGGGATTGCTGGCGATAAATTGATCGCCCCGATCGGGAAAATTTACGAAAATCCAACTGAGCTGGAAAAACGTGCTCAAAAACTACCTGATGGTATGGGCGGTGTAGTTGAAGTCTACAATGACTTTCCAATTTGGTTTAAACCTATCTCTATCGGTGGTACTGCCATGTGCAGTGCATTTGCGCTAGCAAGAATTGTGCTAGAGAACTGGATTGAAAAACATCCCAACAGCTATCCACCAACAATTATCAATATTACGGATGGTGAGTCTACTGATGGTGATCCGACAGATGAAGTGAATAATCTCAAAAAATTGAGTACTTCTGACGGTTCTGTCCTGCTGTACAACATCCATATCTCCTCAGAATTTATGCAGCCTGTATCGTTTCCAAATACTACAGAGGTATTGAGCGACCCCTTTGCTTGCTCGATGTTCGATTTATCTAGCTCTTTGCCCTATTCCGCTCAAAAAGCTGCTGAAAAAGAAGGTTATAAAATTTCACCTGATTCTAAAGCTTTTATGTTTAACGCCGATCCAGTTAAGCTTATCCAGTTTCTCGATATCGGCACACGTACAGAAAATTTGCGTTAATGCTAAGTACTTGTGCAAAAATTCCCCAAACCCGTAAAGTTGCTCCCCTTCGGGGCGCAACTTTACGGGTTTGAGTTTGTAATTAATTATGCACATCAACTTATCGCCAGATTTCTGATAAAAGTGTTGATTTACAAAACTCTTTATCAAAAATTTTGGGTCTATTTTAGGGCAAAGCGCTCAAATTGTTTGATGCCAATACAATTGCTGTGATTGGGACAACGCCGACTTCATCACTATTCAGTGCGATCGCAGCTGCATGAGATAAATCGAGATTGCGATCGGCAAAGTAGGGACCGCGATCGTTGATCCTTACCACTACCGATTTTCCATTGCGTTGATTGGTTACTTTGAGGTAGGTATCAAAGGGAAGGCTAGGATGAGCTGCCGTAAAATCTTGCTGTTCAAACTGCTCTCCTGAAGCCGTCTGTCTACCCTGAAAATATGGTCCATACCAAGAGGCGACGCCACTTATTTGTTCATTAGTAATAGCTAGCTGATACATTTGTTTTTGGGCTTCTACTAAGGTTAGCGGCTCGGCTCCCGCACTTACCCTCAAGTTGTTAATCCATTGAGTCAAATTTAGTGATGGGTTAACAACCTTTGATTTAGGGATTTTAAATAAGATCGTATTTCTGTATTTGCCAATATATTCTTCGTTTATTACCAATGGCTCAAAATAATGGGGATCGAAATCTGTGGCATTCATCGCAATAGTAAGCTGAGCTACAACTAGCGCTGCATTTGGTAAATTTTTAACCCAAAATACTGGCTGGTTATTTACTGTAATCATCCATTCATTTAAAGACTTTGCAAGTAATTTGATTGCATATTTTGGTTGTTTAAATGATGGATTATTATTATTTGCGATTTCTTTTTCTTGTGCAGATATTAGCGGTACATTGCCAATTGTTTGGATAAAAGCTTCAGATATAAACTGTGGAGATGACGCACCAGAAATAAGCGATATCAAGGGAATTGCCCAAAGAGCAGAGGGAGTAGACATTTATTTTCGAGGTTAAGCAACAAAAAACTTTTTTATCATTATTTATTTATAAGCATTGAATGATCCACTTGCTTTGTAGGATACAAACACTAGATTAAAAATTAAATATTTATATTTAAAAATTTATTAGTTATGAATTATATGTAGTTGAAGATTAATTAAAAATAATTAGGTCTACTTAAACTACGACATTAGTGGGGATCATAAATCATCCTTGAGAAATAGATAGAACTTTTTGCATCTGATTTGACAGAAAAATCATCCAAACCTAAGTCGGCGATCGCTAACTGAATAAAGTTTTTTCGATTATTGTTAAAATTTGTGTCCAGTACCTTACCGCTGAATTATCGCCCCCTATACATTTACGAGCTGCCCCACAGCTCGTAAATGTATAGGGGGCGTATCGAGACTTTTTAGTTAATTAAGTATTTATACGTTCTTTGATGTACAACTTAAGTCAAGCAATTTTGCTGATGTTTGCTCAATTTTTTATCGCTATTGTATCGACATGTCTCGGATAATTCCTCTATAGCGTGGATTGCTAACTAGAACTTGGCAATGCCCGCTATTTTTATTTTTATACAAATGAATATCTCTGCTCCTTTCAATGCAGACAAGAAAAGCCTCGCAAAGCGAGGCTTTTCTTGTCTGTAGCTCAACAGCTCTTAAACAAAAAGCTCAAGAGTACAGTGAACCATTGGGCATTATTGCTCCTTGAAAATTAACATTTGTGAGTTTGACCATAATCTTTTCGCCAAACCCGACTTTGGCTCCACTCAAGTTTGCTCCACTCAAGTTTGCGCCACTTAAATCCGCGCCAATTAAATTAGCACCGCGTAAATCTGCATCTTGCAAATTAGCTTGAAATAGATTTGCTCGAAATAGATTTGCGCCTTGCAGGTTTGCTCCTTGAAAATTAACACGATGTAAAAAAGCATCACTCAAGTCAGCATTACTGAGATTGGCGTAGCTAAGATTGCGCCCTTCTAGATATTTTTCGCGTAGATTTGCACCGCTAAAATCAGATCCACTTAGATCGGGCTTTTGGGGTTTTGTTGAAGCTTGAGTATATTGTTGCGTTGAATGTGGCTCTGACTTTTGTGAATCTGACTGATGATTGTTTTGCTTACTAGTCTGCTGATGAGAATGAGCAGTTTGACTGGCTTGATAAGCCTCAGATTGAGATTGATACGAGGAATAACGCTCTGAAGATCGTTCTGAAGTTTGTTGTTGAGCTTTATATCCACTCTGATATGCGCTCTGATACTTACTTTGGTATCTAGTTTGATGTTGGTGATATTGCTTATTAGTTTGGCTCGAAGTTTGATGAGAAGTCTGATGGGAATGTTTAGCTTGTGAGTTTGTGGCTTTTTGTTCAGCCGCCTTGCGTAGACTATCCCTAGCATGGTTAATCTCTTTAAGCTTTTCCTGAGCTTGCAGTTGCTGCTGTACATTCTCTCTAGGAATGCGATCAGGATGCCATTGCAAAGCAAGCGCTTTATAAGCTTTATTTACATCTTCTAAGGTCGCGTTGGATGTCAACCCCAGAAGTTTGTAGCATTGGTAGATTTCCATATTTGTCGATTCCACAACGACAGAGATTTTTAGAGTTTATGCTCTCAATCGATCCCAAGTGTATCAAAACTGGCAAGTCACAATACATAAGCTAAATCTGAGCCGTTGGATAGATAGTCTCAGAATCTCTTAAAGTCTAATCCAAATAGTCCAGAATTGCCTGATTAATCGTTGCTTCACCATTCATCTCTAGGGGCTTGATATTGCCTAAATCTGGGGATTGAAATGGGGTACTAAGGAATGACCAATCACTTTCATAAAATTCTTGAGGCGAAATAATCAAATGCTCAGCGTAGTTTTTTACTCCAGCGATCAGAGTTTCTGCTTCTAAAAAGCCTTCACGGGTGAGGCAAATGACGGGGATGCCAACGCGCAAAGCCTCCGCTAATGTCCCATAGCCAGGTTTCGTGATTAGGAAATCGCATACGACCATGAGATCAACAGGACGTAGTCGATCGCTATTAGCCTTAGTCAGGTTAGACAAGTCAGGAGCGCCCCGATCAAAAGTGATAAATTGCCAATCAGGAAAATTTGCCAAATTTTGGTAAGGAATTGATTGCAAGCTTAGCCCACCAAAAGTAAGCAATACTGTAGGGCGATCGCTATCTAAATTAAATTTTTCACGTAAGTATTCCGCTGAATATTTGGGCTTTGCGCCGGTTAGTCCTACATCTTCAATATTGGAAAATGAACTCATCGGTTCAGCAAAGGGTAATCGAAATAAGCGATCGCAATGGCTATAAGTTTCTGATAGCCGATCCGCCATTTCTATAAACTTGCCGCCCCAATCACGATAAATGAAATCCCAGCCAAAATTTCCTGCCATCCAACAAGGAATATTTGCATCTCTAGCAATCTTGGTAACCATTGGAGGAATATCACCGAGTACCAAGTCAACTTTATGTTCTTGTAAAAAATTGACTTCAACTTCGATTAAGTCTGCTTGTTGTTCTCGAATCTTTTGCCATGCGTCAAAAGTTGCCTCGCGATCAACCTGCAAACTATCAATCTGAATTACGCCCACATCAAACACACGCTGATGATAAACAAAGTCACCTTCTATATATTCCTCCAATAACCAACGCGGAGCCGTCGTCGCAATAATTAGCTTAATGTCAGGCGATCGCTCTTGCAAATCAGCAAGAACAGCCGCAGTGCGAGTTGCATGACCAAAACCGTGATTGGTAATTGCAGTATATAAGGTGGGCATAGATTTACTTGAGCTTATTATTTTTAATGTTTAAATTAGGCTGCGATCTCAAAGCGATTGCGTCCATTTTGTTTGGCTTGATAAAGCGATGCATCCGCTCGTTTAAACAACGAGTCGGTTGTATCTTCTGGTCTTGCAGTTGCAATACCAATACTAAACGTCACATGTCCAACTTTTTCGTGGATCAGTTCAGCATTCCGTTCCCGCAATCGTTCAGCAAGATGGATGGCAGTCTGCGCTTCAGTTTTGGGTAAAATAGCTATAAATTCCTCTCCTCCCCAGCGTCCTAAGATATCGGAGGAACGGAGATTATTTCGCAGAAAATTTGCCAAGGTGATTAGCACGCGATCGCCCATATCATGTCCATAGTTGTCGTTAACGCACTTAAAGTGATCGATGTCTAAAATAAATATCGTGAGATAAGAATTTTCAGTTTTGGCTACTTCCAGTAAGTGATCAAGTGACTGTGAGGCAAATCGACGGCTTGTAATACCTGTGAGGTAGTCGGTCGTAGCAACAACAGTCATATTGTCGGCGTGGGTATTTGTTTGGACAAGTTGTTGTTTTAAAAGGGCAATTCCGAAAAGCAACACAATATAAATCGGGTGAGTAAAGCACACACCAGTTAAAGTCGAAGATACTTTGTTGGATATGTCATTGGCAGAAGATTTAGTTATCCAGAAAAGAATGCACGAGCAAAGTATAGATAAATAAAACAATACTGAAGCGATGATTGCATTAGGTATTTCTAATAAAATGAATGCCGACACATATAGTATCGGTAGCCATTGCAGGAAAGAGGCAACGGTATAAAGATCTATGACAACAAATGGTAGTCCCCAGATTATTCCCTGTAGATAGATGAAGCAATAGGCGGCATAGGTGCTAATGGTAAGAGATTCGACAATTCCTAGTACTTGGGGGCGCAGTTGCAATAGGACTGAACATATTGCAAAGATCGCGATCATGGTCGGATAAGCGATGCGGTCAATAGGATTAACATGTCCTTTTATGAATTCTACGCACCAAACTCCAACGATCGCTATGATCCCAGAAATTAAAACAGCCTTCATCAGACGTAGTTTTAAAACGTAAAACGGTTGCAATGATTTAAGGGGAGTTCGCTTCATTGAAAACGAAAGAAATTGCAATTTTCTACACTGTTTAGAATCATCACATATCTAAATGAAAGAATTTAATTTAAATAAAAAATATTTGTATTGAAATTTTTGTAGTTCAGAACTTTTAGATAAGTAGCTATGTATCTTACTTTTCCCGTTATCTTGCTGTTTCAGCATAACCGCCAATATTCCAACCGCCACAAGCCTTATTCCAGCGTTATTGATTGTCATTAAGTAACACTTATTGCAAATATACTTTATCCTGAAACTCTTGTCTAGAAAGCATTTCAGAGATGACGTGAAAAGTAAGGCTATGTATAAGTACCCTTAAAACCCAGAAGTGTTATTCGCCCGCTTAGCGAGCGAATAACACTTCTGGGTTTGGGTTCTAATTATGCTGAGCTACTTAATACGAAAGAAATGTTGGGTGATTCGTTCGCGAAACCTTATCAACTAATCTCGAACTCCCGATTCGTTTATAGGGTTTTGCAAAACTGGCATAGCCGAACTTATCGCGACTTGCTCAGCAGCAGTCAAAATGTTGCTTTCGGATTCTAGGGGTTTCTCATCAATATCTTGTCCCGAACCGCGCATACTAACAAGATAAATACTGCTCAAAGTCAAAATTACTCCAATCCATTGCGTTAGAGTTAAGTTCTCGCCTAAAAAGAGACTGCTAAACATGAGTGCAAAGACTGGCGTCGAGAAGGTCAAGGCGCTTAATGTGGTCAAGCTACCTGATGAAGCAAAAAAGAAAAATAATCCATAGGCGATCGCGCTGCCCATAATTGCCATATATGCCATCCCTAGCCAACCCCAAGCGCTCAGATCTTGCCATTGCTGTTGCTCGATCTGATTGGAGATTAGTAGTAAAGGCACCCCCCCAATAATCATGTGCCAACCCGTTGCCATGACGGGATCGGCATAGCGCACCACAGGACGAATCAAAATCGTACCGATCGCCATTGATAATGATGCGCCAAGCATAAACCATTCACCAAGAGTAAATACACCTGCTTCTATAACTGTTGCAAAATCTCCTGATAGTAAAGCTGTCATCAATTCCGATGGCAACCCAATTAGCCCAATGCCCACTATGCCAACGAACAGTCCAAGCGTTGCGCCGATTCCAATTCTCTCTTTGTATAAAACTGCAGCCATCACCGCTACAGCAAGTGGTTGAGAATCGATCAGTAATGAGCCAAGTCCCGCATTGGTTCGCACTAGTCCCTGTGCCAAAAAGCCCTGAAACATTGTGCCATCAACTAATGCAAACAAACTAATCCATAACCATGCTTGCCAACCTCTGGGTTGTTGTCTACCAAAATAAGCCGCGCCTAAAACCAGCAATATTCCTGCGGGAATCAAGCGTACTGTCGCCATAAACATTGGACTCGTCTGAGGCAATAATGCTTTCATCACAACCATCGCAGTGCCCCAAAGGAAAAATGGCGCAATTATTAATGGAGATTGACGGGTTAACTCTGAGTTGCTGGATGGGGGAGAGGACTGCATATTTTGGATTTAGAGGCGGTTACGAAGTTTGATTGCAAAGGTTGTTTGCGAAAATGCAAAGAATTATTAACAATATTATCTTGATCAAAAACCAGAATTTTGAATCATTGCCAACAAAGTGAGTAAGAATCCATCAAAAGGAATGCATTGCGCTTGTTTTGACGGTCTTAGTAGCGGGGGGGGATCCTCAAAATTCAGGAATTTGTCAGGATAATTTAAACTTTTGTGAACTGCTTACCCTGTATGCGTTACACTACTTACGCTTCGAATCTGAATCCTGAAACCCTTGCAGACAGAGCTTTTTAGAGATTCAATCAAGAATTGTCTTAATAAGTATTTAAAAAAAACTGCTCAAATCCATATAAATTAACCGTTGTGTATATACACAAGTGGCAAGTTGCTATTAGAATGATCAAACAGAAGTCATAGTCAGTGCGGCTTTCAAAAAAAGCGATCGCACAAATATTTCTTTGACATTAAACTCATACTCACAAATCATCTATATATAAGGGGAAACCTATGAACAAAGGTGAACTAGTTGATGCTATTGCTAAAAAAACTGCCGAAAAGGGCTTGTCAGTCAATAAAAAGACTGCCGACGAAGTTCTTTCAGCAACACTTGAAGTAATCATCGAGACAGTTGCTAATGACGAAAAAGTAACTTTGGTTGGCTTCGGTTCTTTTGAAGCTCGCGATCGCAAAGCCCGTGAAGGTCGCAACCCAAAGACTGGTGAAAAGATGGAAATCCCTGCAACTAAGGTTCCGGCCTTCTCTGCAGGTAAATCTTTCAAAGAACAAGTCAGCCCTCCTTCTGACTAATTCTTAAAAAAGAAGAGGACGCGCTAAGCGCGTCCTCTTCTTTTTTTGGTTAAAAAATCTAATAAAACGGACACCTTAATATTTTTTGCTTTCAAGTCAATAGGTGAGACGTATTTTTTTGCAAGAAATTCTTAAGCGATCATGCTGGTGATAAGCCAGTAATTTAGCTATAGTCAAAGACGTTAGGACAAAACCCCAAACCCAAAATAGAGTTGAGGCGCTTTGCGCCGCAACTCTATTTTGGGTTTTATGTCTTAACTACAATGGCTATAGCTATACCAATTAACAAAAGTATGACGACACTTTTGTTAATTGAAAACCAAACCCAGTAAGGGTTTTAAAAACACAAAATGGCGTAGCCATTTTGTGTTTTGGTATTACTATCGCAGACAAGCCTCATGATATGGAAATAGAGCTAAAGGGGTTAATGGATCGTATTTAGATGAGTAAACTGTTTTAAGTAACAGTTAACTCGAACTTGGAGATACGGAGATAATGCTTGATTTAGTAAAAAATCTGAATACGGTTATCGAGCAATTAAAATCGCGATCGCGTTTATCTATACTCAGCAACTGGCAAAGAGAAAATGAACAAGAAGCTTGGGACACTTTACCAACGGTAAACTCTAAGCAAAATAAGCCGATGGTAGCTTTCTTGCAATGCGAAGAAAACATTCATCTAAAGCAAGTTTGGCAAGTACCAGAGCGCTACGCTGGCTTATCGATCAATGGCTCCACTATTCGGCTAAATCTAATATGGTGGGTGGATATTTGCGAGGTGTGGATAAATGGCAATAAAGTCCAAGAAGGTGATTTATTCGATCAAAAATGTCGGATTTTATTAACAGACGATGCGGAACCTCTTGAGGAATTCATCCTAGAAATCAAGCTAAATAGTCCTAAACACGATATAGGTGCATTACAACTTTCGGAATTAGTCTTTGAATATTCTCATCAACCATGCGATCCTGATCAGTTAGCGATCGAATTAGAAATTCTCCAGACTTATATTCCAATTTTTACTAGGCATCAAGTTGATCTACAACCTCTTGAAAATGCCGCAAATAGATTAATTAATCTATTTGCAATGTCGGAATCGATTACAAGTGAAAGCTTCTTTGAGCAGCTAGCGGAAATCCGCAAGCCTCTTCTGCAATATAGCGAATTCCTTAAACAGCGACAGATTTATATGTTGGGGAATTCGCATATTGATGTGGCTTGGTTATGGGCGATCGCAGAAACTAAAAATGCCATGCAACGAACATTTGCATCGGCTTTAAACCTCCAAGAGCGTTACCCAGAATTGATTTTCAATCAAAGTACGGCAATCTCTTATCAATGGATGGAACGCGAATACCCTCAATTATTTACCCGTATTCAATCAGCCGTAGCCGAGGGTAAATGGGAACTGATCGGAGGCATGTGGGTGGAGCCAGATGGGAACTTGCCGAGCGGAGAGTCTTTAATTAGACAAATTCTCTATGGTCAAGAATATTTTCGAGAGAAATTTAATAAAGATGTCAAAATTGCATGGTTGCCAGACACCTTTGGGTTTCATTGGCAAATGCCGCAGATCCTTTTAAAAAGTGGCTTTGAAGCATTTGTTACGCAAAAACTAATGTGGAATGACACTAACAAATTTCCGCATCAAATTTTTTGGTGGGAAGGTGTGGATGGAAGTCGGATCTTTACTTATTTTAGTAATGAGATTGGTCTGGGACTAGAACCAGTTGCGATTGCAAAATATCTCGCTACTCAAGAAGAAAAACACGATATTCCTGAGACTGCTTGGCTCTATGGTGTTGGCGATCATGGTGGGGGACCAACTGCGGACATGCTTGACATGGGACGCAAGTGGGCGGATTCACCAATCTTCTTTAAGATGCAGCCCAGCAGTTTAGAGGATTTCCTATTAAATCTCAAAGAGAAATCGCCCGCAAATATACCAATTTGGCAGGATGAACTCTATTTAGAATTTCATCGCGGCACATTTACCTCCAAAGCCTAACAAAAACGCCAAAATCGCCAAGTCGAAGTTCTAATCGGTAACGCCGAAAAATATAGCGCGATCGCAACTTTAATTGCAAATATTCAGTATCCTCAAACTCAATTAGAGAATGCTTGGCAAGGATTATTACTTAATCAGTTTCATGATATTTTGCCTGGAACATCGATTAGCGATGTGTTTGACGATGCCGATCGCACTTGGACTGAGGTAAGAGAAGTTTGCGATCGCCTTCTCCCTTATGGCATACAAGAAAACACTAATTTGCAAGCATGGAATTTTCTCAACTGGCAGCGATCGCAGTTAGTCAAAAAGCCAGACGGTTCATTCTGTTGGTTAGCGAATATTCCTAGCTTTGGATTTACAGAGATAGAATCTGTAGAAATTTCCGAGACAAATGATCCTTTAAGTATTATTTCTGATAGTGAAAAGTTTTATATAGAGAATAGATATCTTAAAGTCGAGATTGACCTTAAAACGGGGGCAATCGCGCAAGTATTTGACAAGCGATCGCAAAAAGCGATCTTGCAATCACCTAGTACCCTCCAGTTTTTTGAAGACAAGGGAGAATATTGGGATGCATGGAATATTGATCCAAATTATGAAAGTAAAAAATTAGAATCGACAACGCTCGAATCAGTTGAGATTTCTAGCAATAGAAGCCTCCAAGTATCAGTCCGCACTGTCCAAAAGTTCCGTAATTCAGCCTTTATCCAAGAGATTCAACTATCAGCCTTTGAGCCATTTATTACTGTTAAGAATTGGGTTGATTGGCAAGAGGAATATACCTTAGTCAAAGTAGCCTTTCCTGTAAATTGGCGATCGCCCTATGCTACTTACGAAATTCCAATGGGAACGATTCAGCGTAGTACGCTTGGCGAAACACCCGAAGCAAAAGCAAAATGGGAAGTCCCTGCCCAATATTGGGCAGATATATCTTCGGAGAATGTTGTTTCTCCGCAGGAGAAACAACATTCTCTAGGTTTAGCGGTTCTCAATGACAGTAAGTATGGCTATGATGCAAAACCTGGCTGTTTACGCTTAACTTTGCTGCGTAGTCCTAACTGGCCCAGTCCACATAGCGATCGCGGTCATCATGAATTTACCTATCGCTTAGTTCCCCATCAAGGTGATTGGCGTGAAGCAAATATTGTTCAACTGGCTCAAGAGTTAAACAATCTAATTGTTTTGCAACATTCCCCAATTCCAAATTTACCAATTCCAATCAAGCAACAAAGTTTTTTACAAGTTTCTGCTCCCAATATTATTCTTTCAGCATTTAAGCGATCTCAGGATCATTCAGGCTGGGTTATACGTTTTTATGAAGCTCATGGCAAAGAAACTGAAACTGAAATTGAGATCTCACTCGATTTATTGCAAGCAGAGAATGTTTGGGAATGCGATTTGATGGAAATCAAGAATACTCTACTGACCATAGTTAAAGGTGCTTCAAATCACTTACAAGTTATATTTAAGCCCTATGAAATTAAAACTTTTTTCTGGCTACACAAATAAAAAAGAAATGAATAGCGGCTCGAAGCCGCTATTCATTTCTTGGAGCTATAACTTAAGGAACATTTACAGATCAAAAAATGTCCAGAGTTATCAAGTTTAACTTCAGTCCTCAAAACTTTATGCCATTTTTTTCAGTTCTTATTGATTTACTTAGCGATCGCGATCGGTTCATTCAAGAAATCTATGACGGCATCAAAATCAACACTAAAATAGTGGGCTTGCTAATCTGCAGCTCTATTTTTTTAGCGATTTATGGCGGATTGATCGGCGCTGTTAGTTCTTGGATGCAGGTTTTATCTTCGGCAGCCAAATTGCCATTTTTATTTCTAATCACCTTAGCAATCTGCTTGCCAGCACTTTACTTCTTTAATGTTTACTTCGGGGCGAAAACTCGTTTAGACCAATATGCCGCAATTTTACTTTGTGCCGTGACAATCACCAGTACATTGCTGTTTGGCTTTTCTCCTGTTACCTTGTTCTTCTTGATTACCACAGACAACTATTTCTTCTTCCTACTGTTAAATGTTGCTATATTTACATTGACAGGACTTATTGGAGTTTATTTTCTCTATCAAGTTTTACTTCCAAAAGTTGAACTTCTTCCATTAGCTGATGCTTTAGCGAGAGCAGATACTTTAGCTGACAAAAACCGCAAAGTTCGTATATCTATTTTGAAGTTTTGGCTTGGGCTTTATGCTTTTGTTGGCAGCCAGATGGCTTGGACTCTCAGACCATTTTTTGGGTCCTTTGGCTCTAAATTCGATCTTTTTCGTCCTCGCGAAGGAAATTTCTATCTAGCGGTCTGGAATGCGGTCAAGCATATGTTTACCCAATAAATCTGAGCTTATAGAACAACCATGCAATCTGATATCAGGAATTTGCAGATCACAGAACAAGATCTAGAAAGAGTAACGGGAAGAGAAATTAGCCTTTTATTTATAGGAAGCGCTTACAGAATTTCCATACTAAAAAAAACGCAATGCTTAGCTCCTTTTTTATTGAGCGAAGCTATTGCTCTGTTCTTGATTTCGATTTTCAGCTTACCGATTAGCATTTTAGTCTTTCAATCTCTCGGTAGACCCGTAGATAATCTTCAAGATCAAGTTGGATTTGCTGTTTTTGTATTCTCATTTGCATTAATCCTGTTTGCTGGTTGGAACCTATTTGCCTGGACGATAGCTAAGAAAATGGCTTGTTTATCAAATCTTCTCGATGAAGTAGATAAATATAATCAAGTAATTGTTGCTGTCGATATTTGCAATCGCTTAAAGTCTGTCGGCAATCAATCTGCGAATCTCAGCCATCGCGAAGATATACTGCAAGCGCTTGAGCTAACTCGAGATAGTTTAATTTGCGGCTTGACTACTGAAAAAATCCTCCGAGAGCATCGTAGTTTTTTAAGTAGTCATCGTCAGCTTTTTGCCAATATTGAGCAAAATATGATCGCATTAGAATCTATAAAGGTGCAAAATCAAGCCGATCAATATAGTTCAATGTTGAATGACACATTAGATATTGGGATGAATGTCCAGAGAGAAATGCTGGATTTACAAACCCATGAAATCAGTAAACATTTCTAAAGAAACATCATGCGAAGCGCGGATCTGCTTTAGAACTGAGCCTTAGTTTGCAGTACTAATCTCAATTAATGGAATTAATACGCCATTTTGGAGTTGTCCATTGGTGCTGAGTTCACTATGACAGAGATATAAACGATCGCTAGTGCGATCGAGCAAATCCCTAAGCAACCTTTGTAAACGTTGCATATCGGCATCACGCTGATTTTCGATTGTCCATAATGTGCCATTCCAGCTTTTTAGGAAAAGTGGCGCACCGAATAGAGAAGCAGCTCCACCCTGCAACCACAGATCGGAACTAGCATCTAACCAAAATTGCCAACGATGCGATCGCCTTGCCATACGATATTGGATAATTGTCGCGAGGACAACGCTATCTTCAGGTTGATTAGGCGCATAGGGATTTGCAGTGACAGTGCCTTGCCGGATCAGTTGAATAAAATTTTCGAGAATGACAGCATCTTCAAGATCGAGGCGATATCCCAATTGCCAATAATATTGAGCAGTCTCAATTAATGATTGCAAGGTAGAAGTATGTTCGTAACTGAGTTTACGTGGTTTAAAGAAAGCCTGAATAGCGCGATCAACAAATAGCAATGGCGCATCCTTGGGCGATTGTTGTTCTATCCATTGACGCAATTTTTCATAGGCTTGAGTCGCTTCATAGCCTAGGCGATTCCATTGGTTATAGGTTTCCGCCTCCAGCAATTTTGGATTTTCTGGATGTCTAGCAAAGCAATAGTCAGATAGCATTCCAGCGCGTACAGGATCGATCGCTTCCGTAAGCACCACTAACATTTCGGCAATATGATCGCGGCTCACGAGCTGCCCAAGGTTTGGGTAGACTAATGTGATTAGGGTCAGTAGCGATCGCACTTGAGCAGAATAAGACAATGGGCGTTGATCGTTGAGGGGAGTAATATTAATATTCTTTTTGATCAGAATTTCAGCGATCGCATAGTTGGCAATATTATCTAATCCAGGGGCAATAATGGCGATCTCGTTGGCTTTGATTTCGCCCGATGAGATCGCTTCGGCAATTGTTTCGGCAACATTACGAAATAATTTAGCTCGAGAAACAGATTCTATCGATTTAATCGTGTTGTAGGGTTCGATAAATTGTAAAATCGGTTCGCTGACAACTTGCAGAACTGATTCAGCGATTTCAGTTCCCAAAGTATGACTAGCATGGGGTAAACTTATGATTTCGCATTCAGATTTGAGCGATCGCCAATATTCAGGATCGCCACCTAACCCTAATCTTGCCGATCCGTCAGGATTAAATGTAAACATGCCGATCGCATTATTTTTAAGCAGAAACTTGCATAAATCACAGGCGATCGCAGGCATCTCATCAGCGCGATCGACGATAATATATCGAAATCTTTCCTTCAGTTTGCGTTGATATTGAGGATTAGGAAGTAAATAATGGGCAAACAAATCCGTAATAATGCCATAGGTGAGCAAGCCCCGTTCCCAACAATAATTGCGCCATTCTTGTAAAGCTTCACCAATTTCTTGCCATTGTTCTAATATATTGCTCTCAGTACCTTCCGAGTTTTCTGGAATATTCGTCTCGATACCAGTATTTAAAATCGCTGGAATTTCGGTAATCTCGCGACCACCATAGGCAGCTAATAGAAACAAATCTAATAATCTGCGGACAAGGCGATCGCGCCCAATACCTTCCATTTGTAAGGTTTCTGTTTCGATGCGATTTTTCCAGAGTTTGTTAGCGAGTTCCTGCTCATTCTCAACTCTGAGGAGCAAAGGGAACTGTGCTTTTAGATTGAGCTTTTTAACTAATAATGTCCAAAACAAGCGCACTTCATCACGGAAAAAACTTAGTGGTGTGACAGCGGTGACGGGATAGCTGCCGTGGGTGGCGATCATCAGGCGATCGCTAAGTTCCCGACGTTGTTGAGAATCGACGGTAAGAACTAAAACTTTTTGGGAAGCCGCTTGAGGATTAGACTGGTACGCAAAATCCGTTTCAGTCCATTCACAATATCGCTGAACTATTCGCTCAGTCTTGCCGCTCTTACTACCACCCTCAATCCACAAATTCGACATAAAACCATTTAGAATAAAGTTGCGCTCTGCGCAACTTTATTCTAAATGGTTTTATGTGGCGATCGCATCTAGCTCGAAGTTTACATCAGCACCGCAACCAACCAGAAGCAAGATTTTTACAACTTGCCACGATTGACTTAGATCAGCGCCCACGCAATCGCACTGTCGTATTTCGAGGCTTTCTCGAAAATAGCGATCGCTTTCCAGATTGCCTAAAAATTGTTGCCGATTCCCGCAGTCAAAAGATCGAGCAAATTGCTGCAAACCCTTGGGCGGAAGTGAGTTGGTATTTCACGAAAACGCGATCACAATTTCGGATTTTTGGCAAACTAATATTAATTGATAGTGAATTTTCGGATTTAGAATTACAAACAGTGCGATCGGCTGCATGGAAGACTCTCTCAGAACCCGCTAGAATGCAGTTTGCATGGGCGCATCCAAGGGAACCAAAAGTTGATTTTTTAGAAATAGCGCCACCCAATCCCGATCAACCACTTGATACTTTTTGTTTGCTTTTGCTAAATCCCATCGAATGTGATCGCCTCGAATTACGCGGAACGCCCCAAAATCGCTGGATATATCTACGCGATGAGCAAGGAAATTGGAGCGAACAAGAAGTCAACCCTTGACCTTAAAGATGAAAGGCGGCGCGAAGCGCTACCTTTCATCTTTGAGGTTGATAACTCATCCATTCTGGCTTAGGATGCGTATGTATAGTAACGAAGCTTATTCAATTTCCCTATGAAACTCACCGAGCAAACCGATGTAGAAATACTGCAAGCTTGGCGATCGGGAAGCAGTCAAGCTTTTGGCATCTTTTACGATCGCTATGGTGAGTTGGTTTACCGCTTATCATTAAGGATCTTAGGTAGCCCCCAAGAAGCGGAAGACCTCACCCAAGAGATCTTCATTTTGCTTAGTCGCAATAGTACTTACGACAGTAAGCGCGGTTCGATCGCCACTTTTTTGACAGTCTTGACCCGATCGCGAGCGATTGACCGCATTCGCAAAACGCGATCGCAACAGCAGCATCTCCAAAAATGGGAACAGGGTATTGCTTCAGAACTTGAAATCAGAACCTCATCGCTCATGGAAAATGCGTCACTAGCCGAACGTTCGGAAAAAGTAAAATCAGCTTTGGCAAAGTTGCCTGAAAATCATCGCCAAGTATTAGAAATGGCATATTTTGATGGACTCAGCCAATCTGAAATTGCTAAAATGCTAGGAACACCATTGGGGACGGTTAAGTCTTGGGCACGTAATGGATTAATTCGATTGAGAGAAAGCTTGCAGGATACGTTGGAGTGATTATGACGACACCACAAAATAAATATCCCCATGAATGGGAAGAACTATTAGCAGGATATGTATTAGGAGATCTCGATCCTGAAGAAGTTATCGAGATGCATAAAATTATCTTAGAGCATCCAGAAATAGTTACAAAAATCGATCACTTTCAAGAAACGTTAGCAATGCTGCCTCTGGGCTTAAGTGAAACCTATCCAGCCAAAAATCTTCGCGATCGCATTGCGTCGCAAGCTATCCCGATAACCGTTGAGAATCTGTTAACAGATCCCTTAGATCCGTCGATAGACTCCTCAAGCAATCCCTTGACACCAATTATTAATCGCTCGCCTCGCCGCAGGAATCTCTGGAAATTAGCCACAATTGGTTTAAGTAGTATTGGTGCGATCGCGCTAATTGCTCTTGGTTTTGACAATTATCAAATGCGGCAACAAATTGCCACGAATCAAGTCGAGTTACAAAAACATCGCCAAACCATTGCCATGTTGCAGGGTGCAGACAATCGAATGATCTCTCTTCGAGGGATGGGGGCAATTCCTGCGGCTACTGGAAGTGTAATGATTGCGCCCACCGAGAAAACCGCAATGATCAGCATTCAGAATCTGATGCCCATTCCCCAAGACAATAGTTATCGCCTATGGGCGATCGTTGATGGCAAAAAGGTCGATTGCGCTCAGTTTCGTCCTGATGAGCAAGGCAAGGTTTTTGTAAAAGTGCCACTAGGTAGTGCTCTCAAACAAACTACAACCTTAATTATCACGATTGAGCCAAACAAAGATATGCCTGAACCCACAGGTGAAATGGTCATGCAAGGCGAAGTTTGAACCAACAAGAGAAGTGACGACGCGAAGCTTCGTCACTTCTCTTGTTGGAATCGCTATAGGTGTACTTCTGAAATTAATTCATCCAATTTGCTAACTCATTCGTATATCTAATTAGTAAACCCTGAAAGGATTACTCTACATTAACTTTTTGGAATGAGAGCTTACAACGATGAACTACAGATTTCTTGGACTTATTGCTGGTTTGGCTTTGACTGCTGGAATTGTTTCATGTTCTGCTACCCCCACACCCTTGGCGACTCCCGCAACTCAATCCACTCCAGCCGCCAAGCCCGCTGATGCGATGAAAGGCGATACGATGAAAGATAAAACTGGCGACGCGATGAAGAATGATGCAAAACCTGCTGATGCAATGAAGAATGACGCAATGAAAGGCGATGCCATGAAAGATGATAAGCCAGCTGATGCGATGAAGAATGATGCCATGAAAGATAAAGCTGGCGACGCGATGAAGAATGATGCCAAGCCTGCTGATGCGATGAAGAATGATGCAATGAAAGGCGATGCCATGAAAGATAGTAAGCCAGCTGATGCGATGAAGAATGACGCTATGAAAAGCGATGCAATGAAAGGTGATGCCATGAAAGATGGCAAACCTGCGGCTGCGCCCAAACAATAATGGCATCTCGTGTTTTGCAAATGAGTACGCACTCATTTGCAAAATGAATGTGGAATAAAAAACAATCACAGTAAGAGTCTAGAGCATTCACTTTGCCATAAGCAAAATGAAAAGCGCTCATGAATTATCTCTAGGCGAAATTACCAGCACATCTATAATTTATGATTACAAAAAATTTAAGCTTGGCTACTGCGGCAGTAGTTTTAATATTGGGATGTGCCTCTATCCCTACAAACAGCCAAACAGCTTCTCAAGCCGAAGCTGTTTCTTCAACACCAGCCGCTTCAACCCCGGCAACTTCAACCCCGGCAACTTCTACAGTAGTTTCTTCTACTCCAGTAGGAACAAATACTAAAGCCATTACAAAATCGCGATCGGGAAGTTTTGTCAGTGCAGAACATGCTACTAATGGGAAAGCCAGCATTGTTCAAGAAAATGGAACTTATTTTATTGAACTTGATGCAGGTTTTAAGACATCAGAAAATGGGCCAGATCTATTTGTGATTTTGCATCGATCGCCAAATATCCTGAATATATCCAAGCCCCCTGACTATGCGATCGCTGAGAATGATTATGCATTAATTGCTCCGCTCAAAAGCTTCAATGGTAAGCAGCGCTACGAGATTCCCAAAAACATTCAACCAGATAGCTTCAAGTCTGTAGCCATTTGGTGTCGTAAGTTTAACGCTACTTTTGGTTTTGCGCCCTTGTCTGGAGTTTAAAAACATTCAAGAACTCATCTTGTTCTTAAGGGAAATCTAAGCGATTCCTCAATCAATTTTAATGTTAGCAATGTATATAAAGTTTAGCAATCATCAATAGTTGAATTTGGAGACCATATTGTGAATGTAAGATTGCTGCGTCGTCGTCGTTTTTTAACTTATTTGAGCTTAGGAGCTTTGGGTATTGGGAGTGCTGCATGTGCTGCTCAAGTTGGCTCGACAAGTTCTTCTGCTCCGATCGCTTCCAAAACATCTGTGGGGTCAACTCCGACAGCAGATACTAACAAACCAAATAGTTCTGAAGTTAATGCAATGGATGAAAAATCTAAAGCAAGTAGTCAAAAGTTACCAGAGTTCCAAGGTATATCTCAATGGTTAAATTCTAGTCCCCTGACTATTCAGGAACTAAAGGGGAACGTCGTCTTGATTCAGTTCTGGACTTTTAGCTGCATCAATTGCCAGCGCACATTACCCTATGTCACGAAATGGCACGATCGCTATGCTTCCAAAGGATTAAAGATTATTGGCGTGCATTCTCCAGAGTTTGCCTTTGAGCGCGATGCTAACAATATCAAAGATGCCATGCAAAAACACGGTATTCTTTATCCAGTTCCGATTGACAACGAGTTTAAAACTTGGAAAGCCTATGGGAATGAATATTGGCCACATCTTTATTTAGCCGATCGCCAAGGCAATCTCGTCTATGACCACATTGGCGAAGGATCTTACGATCGCACTGAGCAAACTATCAAGCAATTACTAGGCTAGGATTTAAGCGCATGTCGCTCTCACTTTCGCCACTATCAATCGGTTTAGCAATATTAGGTGGTTTGTTAACTGCTTTTTCACCATGTATTTTGCCAATTTTGCCGATTGTCGTTGGGAGGTCGCTGCAAACGCATCGCTATGGGCCATTGGCTCTAGTGGCTGGGCTAATTAGTGGATTTGCGATCGCGGGTAGCTTGTTAGGAATTGCCAGTAACTGGCTAACAGATTTGAGCAATATTATTCGGAACTTCGCAATCTTCTTTTTGCTAGCGTTAGGGTTACTCTCGATTTTCCCGAAATGGAGGTATTTCTTAATCAGCAAAATATCCAGTAAATTCCCTGCCTTTAAAATCAAAGAGCCGAACAAGGCTAACTTATCAGGAGAATTTTGGTTAGGTGCACAATTAGGACTGTTATGGACACCCTGCGCTGGGCCAGTACTCGGCAGCATTTTGATTCTTGCCGCCGCTGACCATCAGATCTTCACTGCTTTTATTTTGCTGCTTGTTTATGGATTCGGGACAGGATTGCCAATATTGTTGCTTGCCTATGCGAGTCGTTACTTCAGTAAATCATTCTTGAAATTGCGATCGCGTAGCCAAACTTTGCAGAGAATTGGTGGTGCCATGATCTCGCTTACAGCGATCGCGATTCTATTAGGCTGGGATGTAAAGATACAGCTTTGGTTAGCGCCATATTTTCCAGTTTCACCTTTATAAGTCCCTTTCATGTTTGTGGCGCGGCGAAGCCGCACCACAAACAATTTGGTAGTAACAAATTATGAGTAAGAAACCTTCCCCCACGCCCAAACAAGCGATCGTTGCTAAGTCGTTCCATTTCTTTAATTTGATCGCGCTTATTTTGATGACAGCTAGCGGACTGCAAATTTACAATGCCAATCCAGTTTTTGGTGGCCGTGCAGGTTGGCGATTTCCTAAAGAATTACTTTTAGGTGGGTGGTTAGGTGCAGGCAGAAATTGGCATTTCGCCTCAATGTGGCTATTTTCCATGAGCCTCTTGATCTATGGCATCTACATTTTTATTACTCGCCGTTGGAAGCATCGATTTGCCTCTGACAAAGATATTCAAGCACTCCAAGCTAAAAATCCTAAGCGCAAAACCTATGCTTGGCATCGCATTGCTTATACAGCGATCGTGCCAATTTTGCTGTTAGCGATTCTTTCTGGTTTATGCATGTACAAGCCCGTGCAATTTGCATGGATTTCAGGCTTATTCGGCAGTTGGCAAAATCTCCGTGTCGCTCATTTTCTGACAATTCCGATTGTACTGATTTTTGTGATCGTTCATATCTTTCTATCCTTTCGGGTGGGCGGATTAAAGATGATTCGGTCTATGTTTATTTAGCTTTTAGCTTTTGAAAGAATTACTCAAGAGATTTGATTAGGATTATAAAAAATGCAATTTGATAAACATCTGTATCGTCGGTTTTCGCGTCGTCAGCTCATGCAATATGCTAGCTTGTCGGGAATGGGCTTGTTTTTGGGAAGTTGCTCTAGTGATTCTAGTAGAGTAAGTCCGATTTTTAAGCCGCTCAACCAACAATCAGGAAATGTGAGAGCTTTATTTGAGCCGCTCAACCAAAGTATTGAAGAGTTGATTTTTCAAGCAAAAACACCTAGTCCAGAATATTCAATTAGTGCGATCGAGCCTAATGCATTATTGATTAACTCTTTTGATACCACACCTGTCATCAATCCCAACACGTTCAAATTAATAGTTGACGGTGCTGTGGAACGTCCCATGCAATTAAGCATGAAAGATATTCAAGCATTGCCATTAGTCTCTATGGTGATTCGGCATGTATGTGTGGAAGGTTGGGCTGCGATCGTGCAGTGGGGAGGTGTGCGCCTATATGATATTGCGAAGTTAGTTCAACCCAAGGCAGGGGCGCGTTATGTCTATTTTGAATCTGCCGATAATTATTATGAGAGTTGGGATATAGCTTCGGCTTTACATCCGCAATCTTTACTCGCCTATCAAAAAAATGGTCAAGATCTCCCCATTGAGAATGGTGCGCCTTTGCGTTTAGCTTCCCCAGTTAAACTCGGCTATAAGCAGTCAAAATGGGTGATTCGCGTTACCTTCACTAATGAACTTGTCCAACAACGTCGGGGTTATTGGGTAGATGAGGGTTATGAATGGTTTGCAGGATTGTAATTCACGCGGGTGCAGTGATAAGTCGTTCCTCACCTTAGCGATCGCCTATCCAAACGAAAAAATTATCAACGCGATCGCTTAACAATTATTTATCTTTGCGATCGCCAATAACTTATCGGAACTCATCAACGAAGTAACCCATTTTTGAGTGCTTCGTTGTGACTGAAAACAGACAACTTTAAAGGCTTTTAGGTTCGGTATAACGTTCGTGTTCAGTAGCTACCGACAGCCTCTGCCACAACAACAACACTAACCAACTTTGGCAGTCCGCTGCAACAGCGTTGTTCTGCCGCGTCATCACGGAACGAATTCAATACATCATCTGGTTTTCTGAGCAACGTGAACCGCAGATAGAAACGAAAGCTCAATTCGATCTCCAAACGGCTTTAACTTTTCCCGTAATCCAGCAAATAGTAAATCTTTTACCTGCGGCTCCAGCCTACGAAGCGTGCTTAAAAGGTTGAGATACTGATCGATGCTATATGTGACGTTGCACAAGATTTTCTCCATTACCAAATTCCTAAAGTAACCAGAGTCTTGCATCTCTTGTCCAAACCCCTTCAAGATTTCCGCTTGAGTTTCTGCACCATCATAGCGGACAAGTGAAGGCGCATGAGTTTGATAAATTTCCTTGATAGCTTGGTAGACTTCATAGCTTGGTTCAGGAGTCATGTTCCAGAGCAGAATGAGAAAGCCGTTGTCATGTAAAGCCTCTGCTGCTTTGACATACTTAATCTCTGCCGATATCCAATGAAAAGAGTTAGCAGATAAAACCGCGTCGAATTGACGCTCCTTCAACTGCCATTCTTCAAATGTCGTATTACAAACCTCAACATTTGGATAGCCTGCACAGTTGCGTTGTGCCACTTGGCAGAAGTCTGGATTTGGTTCAAGGCAGGTCATCAGGAAGCCATTTTGAGCAAATGCCACTGTCGCATTTCCAGGGCCAGAACCGATCTCAAGAACGGATGCCTCTGAAGACAGTTGAGCTAGAGCAACAGCGCGATTGATCTGCAATTCTGGATAAGCGGGGCGAGCGTTGTAATATATCTCGGCAACGGGGGAATACCAAGTCCTTTTCTTGTCAAAATCTTTTGAGTCAGTAGGTCTTGGTGCTTGTTCATTGTTTTTCATAAGTCGTTAAGTCGTGTTTATTGGTTAACTCAGCTTCATCGTAAAGCTCGGCAAACAAGATTGATAAACTGCCTTCACAAACACGCTCAAAGCACCTGAACTTAACCACTGACAAATCAACTTTAAACATTGCTTCACGACTAAACGAAGCGGTCGAACTTATAATTCATACGCAAATGCGGTATAACCATCAAGCTAACCTCAAACTATTGCAAACCAGTAATCTGTTAAGTAAATTTTAAAATATCGTATTTTAAAATTTACTCTCCATAATTTCATCTCTATTAAGATATTGTTTGCATCCCCAGCGTCACACATTTTCACAATTTGCAGCATCCTCCTCAATTTATTCTCAATCACGACTAAAATCCAGCTTAGTTGCTGACTAACTTTACGAGATGCTTATTGCTTTTACTAAAAAAATAAAAAGCGATCTTATAAATTTATTCAAACTCAATCAATAGTGATATTTTGCCATAAATCGGCGGAAATAAATCTTGATAGATGTCCTATATTCGTTGTCGCAATTACGACATCTGAAACACCAAGAGTTATAGATTGAGCCACCAAAATCACATCACCATCAATCGTTTTATCTCCCGATGTTGGTTGCCCTTGCTGACGCGACTGCGCCCAAAGTTTTGCAGCTTGACGCATCGCAACCGTTCCAATCGGCAAATACTTAATCAACTGGGCTAAATCATCTAGACGAGCAAGCCCTTTAATCTTGTTTGCTCTCAACAATTCGCGACGAACCTCATAGTCAGTAATCTCTGGAATGATAATTCGGCTACCTGCTGTAATGTGAGTTTGCAGCCACTGAGCGCAAGCCGCACTTTCGGTAGACAGTTTGGGATTGGTGACTAGACCAAGTGGACCCGAGTCTAACATTAAGACTCGACTCACCAAGTTATACCCTTCATCTCAACTGGAAACAATTTCCGCTCAGAAACGCGATCTTCATCCAACGCATGGATCAAATATGCACCAGTTTCTTGCTGTTCCTCAATATCTTCATCATCTATCCAAGACTGAATTAAGTTAACCGCTTTAGCTTGCTGTTGCCTTAACAGAATAAAGTTTGTTAATAAATCCAATGTCACTGACTCAATGGAAATCCCCTTTTGATTGGCTTCCTGCAAAAGATATTGCTCAACTTCTGACGGTAGGTTAAGAGTTAGCGTCATGGTCTTTCTTAAGTAAGTTCACTTAGTACTTTAACACTACTTTAAGAGGCTCTCACCTGTTACAAATTCAAAAAGCGATCGCCTACTTCTTTCTACCACCAATCCTGTCTAATACTGCGATAATCGGGATTAACTTTATTCGGCTCATATGACTTGCAATAAAAAATGGCTTACAGTAATTGGTATTGGTGAAGATGGACTGTCAGGAATAAGCCCAGCCGCCCGACCGCCAATTGATACTGCCAAAATTTTAGTGGGAAGCGATCGCAATAGCTTTATAGGTAATCAAGAATCGAATCAGCAACGCGGTTAATTGCTCCTTTTTCTCCCAAGCTTTCCCTCACCTTAGTATATCCATCGAGCATTGCTTGCCTTGCTAGAGGATTGATTAATAGGTCTAATGCACATTCTGCGATCGCTTCTGGAACTGCATCATTCTGCACAAATTCTGGAACGACAGATTCCATATTCACCAAATTTACTGGCGAAATAAATGGAAGTTTTAGTCTCACAATATGTTCGGCAATCCATGCCGTAATATTACTGACTCGATATAAAATTACCTGTGGAACGTTCAGCAGAGCAGTCTCTAAATTCACAGTTCCAGATTTGCTTAATACCAAGTCAGCTGCACTAATCGCGATTTGAGATTTCGCAGAAATAATCGTAGCTTTAACGTCATATTCTTTGAGCAGTTTCTCAACTTCAGGGCGATAGCGCTCTAGAGATAGCGGCAACCAAAATTTTACATGGGGCAACTTGGTTTGGATGATTTTAGCGGCAGCAAGAATAATCGGCATAACCGATCGTAGTTCTTGAGTGCGTGAAGCAGGTAGCAGAGTTACGACCAAGTCATCGTCGGCAATGCCAAGTTGCTTACGAGATTCAATGCGATCGGGAATCCTTGCCATCAGGTCTACAAATGGATGCCCGACCCATTGAACATTTGTGCCTTGTTTCTCGTAATAAACTGCTTCTTGCGGAAAAATCGCCAATAATTTATCTGTGAAAGTAGCGATCGCTTTTGTGTTTTTGTCATTAAAAGACCAAACCCATTCTTGAGGTGCGATGTAATAGATGACGGGAATCTTTAAAGTGCGCTTGGCATAATAGCCCATACCTTGATTGGGCATCATGTAATCAATTAGTACTGCCACATCAGGAGGGTAAGTTTTTAGCCATTTCTTAGCATCTCGCTGAACCTTAATGGTTGGCAAAATATAGGGCAGTGCTTCAACAGCTCCGATTGAACCAATTCCCACCGTATTACCTAGCAATTTTGCACCTGTTGCAGCCATGCGATCGCCTCCAAGCCCAACGATTTCTAATTCGATCCCTCTCAGGGCAGCTCGCTCATGCAATGCCTCAATTAAAATCGCCCCATGCCAGTCGCCTGACACTTCCCCTGTACTAATAAACACGCGGCGTTTTGTCTTAATTTCTGAACTAGATTCCATACTTAAGTTAGTTGTAAGAGCAGGTTGTGCCATAGAGTTCTAATGAAACTGATTTTAAAACCTAAAATCGGTTTTTCGATGAAAATTATTTGAATATCGTCAGAAATTCCTATTATGTTACAAATTTAGGCACTATAGGGCCTACAGCACTGAAAATCACTGAATTAGTTTTGTTAGTTTTGATAACAGTTAGCCTTAAGATTACCGTCAAATCCAATTTTTTGGGTTTCCACGCAGCAGGCACTATGAACACCAAAATTGGTTTCACAACGATAATTAATGGAATTTTATACTAAATGCAGAATATTGCATTGCCTTATGGTACACTCGTAAAGGTCAAAAATTTGGACTAGAAAGAAGTGCCTAAGCTCAAAACTCGTAAATCTGCCGCCAAGCGATTCAAGGTGACGGGTAGCGGCAAGTTTGCTCGCCGCCACGCTGGTCGCAACCACCTACTAGAGCATAAGCCAACTGTTCGTAAGAGCAGATTGGGTAAAATGGCTATAGTTGATGAGACTGATAATGCCAGAGTAAGTGCAATGATGCCTTACGCCTAGTGATTTCTATCGATGAGATAGAAATTCCTAGAAATAAAATAACCGACTTTAACGATAAATTAACGAACTGCCATGACGAGAGTAAAACGCGGTAACGTAGCTAGGAAGCGCCGCAACAAAGTACTGAAATTAGCCAAGGGCTTTCGCGGATCGCACTCTAAGCTGTTCCGCACTGCTAACCAGCAGGTAATGAAAGCTCTGCGTAATGCCTACCGCGATCGCCGTAAGAAGAAGCGCGATTTTCGTAGTCTCTGGATTACCCGCATTAATGCTGCGGCTCGCCAACAAGGTTTGAGCTATAGCAAGTTTGCTGGGTTGCTCAAGAAATCGAATATTGAGATCAATCGGAAGATGCTTTCTCAGATTGCCATTCTCGATCCAGAAGCATTTACTGCGATTGTGGAAAAAGCAAAAGCGATCGTTTAAATTAAATCGAACAAAAAAGCCCAGCCAATCGGTTGGGCTTTTTTTTGTGATCCGATCATGGAAATCTATATGATTTTTGGCAATCTCTATTTGAGCAAGGCGATCGCCATTTTCAAGAAGGGGTAATGTTTGTTTGGAGTTAGCTATAACCATAGGAATTTGATACTAAAAAAATACAGGCGGCGCAAAGCGCCGCACTGCAAATTAGGAGGATAGTTTATCGGCAATCAATTTATTGGTGGATTGGGGTTCGGCGCGTCCTTGGGTTTTCTTCATGGTTTGACCAACAAAGAATCCTAATAGCTTGGTTTTGCCAGCCTTGTACTGTTCCACTTCCTTAGGATTAGCTGCAATGATCTCATCAATGATCTTCTCAAGTTCCGCACCTGCAAGGACAGTCAATCCTTTAGATGCAACTAGATCCTTAACAGAGCCGCCTTTGATGATGAGTTCAGGCAAGATATCTTTAGCGATTTTACTGCTGATAGTGCCATCTGTGATTAGTCCGATCATCTCTCCTAAAACTGTAGGAGTGAGAGCAATGTCTGCAATCTTGAGTTTGTTCTCATTGAGATAGGCTGTAACATCACCCATCACCCAGTTAAATACTTGCTTTGGTTCTGCACCTATGAGGATCGTCGCATCAAAGAATTCGGCAATACTGCGATCGTCAGCAATCAGAGCTGCATCGTAGGGAGTCAAGCCAAATTCGTCGCGATAACGCTTGCGATTAGCAGTGGGAAGCGTGGGAAGCTCTGAACGATATCGAGCTAACGTCGTCAGTGGAACTTCAATCGCCATCAGGTCAGGCTCTGGGAAATAGCGATAGTCGCTCGCGCCTTCTTTGGAGCGCATACTGATTGTGCGTTGAGTATTTTCTTCCCAAAGACGAGTTTCTTGTTTGATGATCTCACTACCAGTCTCTAGAGCTTCCACTTGGCGATTAATTTCAAAATCGATCGCTCTTTGAATTGCGTTGAAGGAGTTCATGTTTTTGATTTCTACCTTCGTGCCAAACTTCTCGCGCCCAACGGGACGGACAGAAATATTCACGTCACAACGTAGTGAGCCTTCTTGCATGTTGCCATCGCAAACTCCGAGGTAGCGCATAATCCGCCTTAGTTCTTGCGCATAGGCAGCGGCTTCTGCGCCTGTTCGCATATCTGGCTCAGAGACAATTTCGCATAGAGCGACACCCGTACGATTGAAATCTACTAATGAGTGACTAGAGCCCGAAAGGCGATCGCTACCTCCATGTACCAGTTTTCCTGCATCTTCTTCCATATGTAATCTAGTAATACCAATCCGCTTGGTACTGCCATCTTCTAATTGGATTTCTAGCCAACCATGCTCAGCGATCGGCAGATCGTATTGTGAAACTTGATAGTTTTTGGGAAGGTCAGGATAAAAATATTGTTTGCGATCGAATTTGCTGTGAGGAGCGATTCGGCAATTGAGGGCTAGTCCAGCTTTGACCGCATATTCCAAGACTTTTTCGTTAAGAACAGGCAGCACCCCAGGCATACCCAGACAAACAGGACAAACATTCGTATTTGGTGGTGCACCAAACTGGGTTGAACAGTTGCAAAAGATTTTTGAGTTTGTGGTCAACTGACAGTGGGTTTCTAAACCAATTACGGCTTCGTATTCTGTCTTGGTTTTAGTAGGGGCGGTTGCAGTCATAACTGGTGCTTTTGAGAGGCTTTTGGGTGAATATACAAGTATATTATGGCTGTAATGTTTTCACTACAAGCTGTTTTAACTATTATACGACTTACGCAAGTAGCTCTACATTCAAGCTCTGCACTCTAGTTCTTGGTTTGTTTTCTGGTTGTTTTAACCATAGGCTTGGCTGGACAAAATTTCAGCATAGGGCGTTTCATGTAAATGGGCTTTGCCGATGGAGCCAAAGAGATTGAGTTTCTCGATAATCACTTCTTGCATCGCTGCGATCGCTTCACCCGCGATATCCAGCAAATCTTTAGGGCTATCGCCACAGATTTCTAGTTTGAGTGCATGCATATAGGCTTGGCGCACTTCAGTATTCACATTAAATTTGCAGACTCCCAATTGAATAGATCGCTGGATCATTTCTGCTGGTAATCCTGATGCTCCATGCAAAACCAAAGGAATATCAACGAGACTGCGGATCTTTTCGAGACGCGCAAAATCTAGTTTTGGCGGACTTTTATATTCGCCATGCACATTGCCGATGGTGACCGCGATCGAATCAACTTTGGTTAAATTCACAAACTCAAAAGCTTGAATTGGGTCGGTCATTTTGGCTTCTTTCTCTGCGATCGTTAGACCATCTTCAGTTCCGCTAATTCTACCAATTTCTGCTTCTACGACTGCATGGAACTTATGGGAGAGAGTTGTCATATCTCTAGTAAATTCTAGATTCTTGTCATAAGGCATGGGAGAGCCATCTGCCATGATCGATCGCACTCCTGCATCTAGGGCTAAGCGAATATCACTTGCCGAAGTACTGTGATCGAGATGAATAGAGATTGGTACATTTGCTGCTTTGGCGGCTTCAATGCACATTTTCACTAAAGGGAGTTTGCCATAGATGAGAGCACTAGGATGTAATTGCAGCATCGCAGGACTGCGACTGATTTCGGCAGCGTTTACTACGGCTTTTACGCCTTCTAAGTTATAGATATTAAATGCGCCGATCGCATAGGCATTGCGTCTTGCAGTTTCTAGAAGTTCCTTAGTCGAACTCAACATAATGGCTTTAGATAAAAAATAGATGCAAGACAATCATATAGCGTTTTAATATCTAACCCAAGTTGCTACCTATCAAAAACCGTCTCAAAACAAGTTAAAAACAGCCTCTCTAAGTGCTAAACAACGCTTTTTTTGTATAAAAATCTAGCATTTTTTATTTTGATTTTAGTTTTGGATGAATAGGTAGCAACTTGGGTTATCTATAAAACCCAAAAAGTTATAGGCGGCGCTTTGTTCCGCATATAACCTTTTGGGTTGTAGAAACAGCAATCAATTTCTTTGTTCAATATCACATGGTGAATTAATTGTGGATGATTAGGTTGGCGCGTGGATGATTTCTGTGGCGATGTTATCCGGCGTTGGCTCAGTCATTTGTTCAGCAGATGGGGTGATTTCTGAGGTAATAGTTGACTTGAATTCTTGCTCAGCAAGTTCCGCAACTGTCTGTTGCAAATTATCTAATTCAGTTTGTAAGGCTTGTAAATCATCAGTTAGCTCTTGAGATTGTAGGCGCAAATTATTTAGGGAGATGGCAATACCAATTTGTGTTGCAATCAATGATAGAGAAGTGCGATCGCTCTCTGACCAACTGCGATAAATACCACCATGAAAAGCAACTAAAGTTCCCCAAACTTCTTGCCCAGCATAGATATTATTTGCTGCATAAGATGAAATTCCAACTTGTTCGAACAAAGTTACTATATGAGACGAAAAGCCAAAATCGCTAATGCTTTCAATGGTTTGAGAGGAGTTGTCTGTATCTATAGACTCGATCATGTGCCGAACAAGTAAAAGCTGTCTTTCGGGCATATGCGCTAGAGATGTTAATCCGGACGTGATCGCATCAATGGTATATTCACCCCGACCATCAGCATAACGGCGAAAAATTGCTACACGATCAACTTCCAGCAATTTTCGGGCTATTTGGACTGCCATTTGCAAAACTGAATTTAGAGATAGCGTTCCTTGAATTGCATTAGCAAGCTGGGCAAGAGCTTTTTCTCTAGCAATAATATTACTAAAAATGTTAGAGGTCGGCGTATCTGATGACTGATCTGACATCAGCTTTTCATAACGCTCTTCCCAGCTAAGTTGATGAACGCGCTCTTGCTGTACCAGAATTGCTTTTAGGTGTTCGTAGGCAGCTCGATCGCGACATAGGTGGCGGATTTGATCTAGGAGGGAAGAATCCATGGGTACGAACGACTATCCCCGAATAAGTTCTAAAGTTACTCAGATAGGGGGGTACTCTATCTAGGAAATAGATTTTAGCGGACTTGATTTGGCGATCGCATGAGACACAAAGCGTAACTTTGGGCGCAAATTTTGTTTTTACAGGAAGGCTTTGCTATACGAATCCTGACAGTGAAAACAAGTTAAAATCACTTTAGAAGATAAACAATTTGTAAAAGTCTTGTTTTGTAGGGCTTTTACAAATTATTTGTTTGCAAACCAAAGTAAGTTAAAAAATATGGCACGCTACACCCTTGCCCAGAGTCCCGAAGTTGTTTTGACCGTTGCTGGCAAAGATTCCCCAAAAGCACGGGAAAAGGCAATGGCAGAACTTATGGAACTGATGGATTCAGGCAAACTCGATACTGATCTTGCCGATGGCTTTAGTCCCGACCAATTTATTGAAGTGAGAGAGCTTTCCATGTCTGAAGATCGCGAAGATCCCATTACCCAAGCCGTACAAATTCTAAACAATCTTGCAACGTTAAAAATCAAAGTGCAAGAGTTGCGATCTGACGCGATGCAGGTGCGATCGCAAATTGATATTTTGTTTAGCGATGAACTTGTATCGGAAGAGCAAATTAACAGTATTAAGGAAGGTTTTAAAACTCTCAAAAGTTTTGCCCAGCTTAATATGAAATTTCTTGATGCGCGATCGCAAGCTGAAAATGCACGTCAAGTTCTTGATGAAGCTCTAAAGTCTCCTAATTCAGAAGTTAAAACTCCCGTGGAAAGTGTAATTAGTACAGAGGCAGAGACTATTGAAGTTACTAATATTGCCTCAGAACCTTTTGAGGTTGTAACTCATGCTGATGGGGAAGAGACAGTAACCACTATTGATGATGCGATCGTGGAAGTTCCTGTGAGTAAATCCACCAAAAAGAAATAAATCAAAAAGGCAACGCGAAGCGTTGCCTTTTTGATTTATTAGTGAAGTTAAAATTAGATCTATAATCATCACATCGCTTGCTGTGGAAGTATTTCAGTGAAATGAGCAGAGACAATAAGTGTTTTTTGAATATGGATTTAGCGATCGCCTATTTTTCAAATCTGTAAATATCGTAGTAATACCTAGACACAAAATGGCTTAGCCATTTTGTGTCTAGGTATTACTTACAGGTTTTGGTTTGTATAGCAATGAAAGTTTTGCTTAGGACATAAAACCCAAATAAATGAAGGCGGCGCTTCGCGCCGCTTTCGTTTATTTGGGCTTTGAAGTGTAGTTATACTTTTGGGAATTGGTATAAATGTAATCGAACTGTATTGGCAAATTAAATTTGAGCAAATATTCAGAATAAAGTGAGAACTTTAATTGACCTTTATGTAACACGAGTGAGAATAACAAATCCAGCCGTAATACCAATTAAATTTGGCATCCATGCGGCAACAACAGGGGAAAGAAATTCAACTTGCCCAAGAGCGCCACAAATAAATAGCAGCAAATAATAGCCAAAAATAATCAATACACTCAATCCAAAACCCAGCGCTGCACCAGTTCTTTGAGGACGCATACCTAAGGATGCACCGACGATCGCAAAGACCACACAGATAAACGGTAGAGCATATTTTTGCTCAAGCCTTACCTCTAGCTTTCGGATTTCTTTCGTATTGCCAGACTGCCTGAGCAATTCAATATTGCGTCGAATATCGGAGATATTCATTTCTTCCGCACTGCGTTGCTCTTGGGCTAAGTCAAGGGGGGCGCGAGGCAATTGCAGATTTTGATCGTCAAAGCGAAGAATACTTCGATAATTGCCATCTGGACTCACCAAATAGGTCGTCCCTTTGCTAAACTTCCAGACATTTTGCTCAGGAATCCAAACTGCAGACTCGGCGGTAAGAATTTGCTGAAGTTGTCCTTGCGAAAAGTCTAAAACAGTTAAGCCTCGCATCTCTTCGCCGTCAAAGCTACGCGCATAAAAACTTCTAACTAAGCCTTGTTTAGTTGTGCCATTTTCCTGCGTCACTTCACCATATTGCTGATAAAAAATATCTTGGCTTTTAAACTGGAGATTCTCTTGGTTTAAAGCCGCCCTTAGAGTACTACGTGATTGCCAATTTGCCGCAGGAACGATCGCTTCATTAAACACATAGGTCATACCTGTTACAAATAAACTCAATACCAGCGCAGGTACAACTAAACGGTAAGGACTTACTCCACAGCTGCGTAAAGCAGTAGTCTCGCCATCACCAGACATACGACTATAGGAGAGCAATGTCGCTAGTAACATCGACATCGGGAAGGAGTAAACCATGAAACCAGGAATCTGGTAGCCAAAAATCTGAAACGCTGTCAAAACGCTTAATCCCGAGTCAGTAATCAGGCGAATCAGTTCAAACAGTGAGCCAATTGCTAAAATCACGGAGGAAAATGCACCCACACCAAATAAAAATGGGGTCAACATTTGCGTGAATAAATATCGATCCATGATCGATATTTTCGGAAGCACTCTTAGCGACATGTTTATAGCTTTTTTCTTTTTGGGAGTCGTTTGTAAGGTTGCCATTTCCTTTATCGAGATTACAGTTTTTTGGTTCGCTTGTATATTTTGAGTGCCTTTTGCACTCAAAATATACAATTAAAAGTGAAATTTTTCTCCGAGATAATATTTGCGGACATCAGGATCATCCGCTAATTCTCGGCTAGAACCATCAGCAAAAACTTCGCCTTCACGCATGATATAGGCGCGATCGGTGATTGTTAAAGTTTCGCGGACATTGTGGTCAGTAATTAACACACCCATATTGCGATCGCGCAAGTTTTTGATGATTGTCTGAATTTCGCTAACGGCGATCGGATCGATGCCAGCAAAAGGTTCATCTAGCAAAATGAACTTGGGACCTTCTAGTCCAACTGCCAACGCTCTCGCAATTTCAGTACGGCGACGCTCTCCCCCCGATACTTGAATTCCCATCGTATCGGCAATTTTAGTTAATCGAAATTCTTCTAATAAAGAACGAAGTCGACGAATCTGTAATTTCTTAGGTACATTTGTTTGCTGCATCACCAATAAAAGATTGTCACGCACAGATAACTGTCGAAAAATGGTAGCTTCTTGGGCAAGGTATGCCATACCCATTCGCGCTCGCTTATGAATTGGCAAGCTAGTAATATTCTGTTTGTCGAGCCAGACACTCCCACTATCAGGTTGAATTAGTCCTGTTGCCATATAAAACGAAGTAGTCTTGCCAGCACCATTTGGACCAAGCAGTCCAACAATTTCCCCCTGCTTGACAGTGAGGCTAACTTGCTGAACGACTTGCCTACCACTGTAGTTTTTACTAACGTTGTCGAGGGAGATTTGCATTACTCAATTTGTTTTAGAAAATTTGAAAATGTAACATTGAACTTATCTGTGGCGAAGCAGTTTTTGTAGCTTTAAACATCAACATTAATTACCATCAGGAACAATTTCTTGTAGTTTTGGTTGTAACTTTTCTGGAGGGGTTATCGAAGTAGGTGAGCTAACCTGCTGTTTTTTAAAAGAAGGCTTGATTTGTGTTACTGGAGTGGCGGAGGTTGCAGGTGTATTTGCCACATCTCGATCTGGCACTACATAAATTGATTCGACCTGTTGATTGTTGGGAGGGGAAGCGACAAATTTACCTTCGGTGACGAGATAGGTGATGGTTTGAGCTTTGATACTATTAACGCCTTCTTGAGTGACTATCACATTGCCCGTTAAAACTACTCGTTGCTCCTTAGAAAAATACTGCGCCTGCTCCGCGATCGCATCAATCTGTCGGGCGGGATAACTCATTTTTACGTTACCAGTCGCCGTAATCACACCCGTGATTGAGTTTGCCTCTTGGACATCAGCACGAATCGTGAGGGCAGTATTTACATTTTGTGCTTGTGTTGGCGGAAGCGTACTAGCAGCGATAGCCAACATAGCGACAAGAGCAAGCAATAATTTAGATAGCACCGCTTGATGCTTGCTTTTTGCTTTTTGCTTTTTCCCTTTCAATTCAAATCTACTTAGTGGCTTCATAGGTTTTGTACCTTTTGTTCATACAAATTTACAATGGCTGTGACCACTTCTTCTATAGTTAGACCATCTGTATTCACTAAAGTTGCATCTTTAGCCTGAATCAGGGGTGCATGGTCGCGAGTAGAGTCTCGGTGATCGCGTTCTTGAATTTCCTGCGCAAGGGTAGTGAGATCGGGTGCGACTTGGCCTTGAGCAATCAGATCTCCTTGACGACGTTTGGCGCGTTCTTCTGAAGAGGCGGTCAAAAAGATCTTAACTTCTGCGTCTGGAAAAACATGGGTCCCAATGTCACGTCCTTCCATGACTACACCACCTGTTTGCCCAATCCGTTGCTGTTGTTTGACCAAGATTTCGCGTACAGCTGATTGAGCGGCGATCACGGATACATTTGCGGTTACTTCAGGGGTGCGGATTTCTGTAGTGACATCTTCTCCATTTAGCAAGACTTGCATCGATTTACCTGCGATTGGATTGGCGAATAGTTGGATTTTTGATTCCGAAGCGATCGCTTGCACTTTATCTTGGTCTCTCAAATCAATACCTTCTCGCAATACAGCAAGGGTAACGGTTCGATACATGGCGCCTGTATCTAAATACAATAAACCTAATTTGTTGGCAACTTGTTTGCTAACCGTGGATTTGCCCGCTCCTGCGGGGCCATCGATCGCTACGATCGCTTTTCTAGGGGTGGTGGTATGACTCAGCAAAATATTATCGATCAATCGTGTATTTCCAATTCGAGCCGCGATCGCTAGCATCAACTCTAATGCAGACTTAATTTGAGTGCATGGTTGCAAGGTCTTGGCATCGACTAATTCAATATACTCTAGGTTGATCTCTGGTAGATTAGCTAGATAGTTATGCGCAGCTTCAAGAATCGGCGAAGGGTCATCAAGTTCGTCGCGAAGAAAAAATTGTTGTTTAGCTTGAAGTAAACCCTGATGAATATGTGCTGCCAAAACGAGATCGCTTGGTGACAGGTACTGATTGCGCGAACTGTAAGCTAAGCCGCTAGATTCACGGATTGTAGGGCAACCAATAACCTCGACAGGAAATTTTAAATCAGCCACCAATTGCCTAATAATCGCTAGTTGTTGACCATCTTTGTTGCCAAAGTATGCCCTATCAGGTTGCACTGCATTCAATAGCTTGGTTACGATTGTGGCAACACCTTGGAAATGACCAACCCGCGTCCGACCACACAAAATATCTGTCATTTCTGGCGGCGGCATCACTTGCGTTGTTTTGCTATTGCCTATCTCACCTAAGCCCATTTCCAGAGGCTCAGGAGCGAAAATCGCATCAACTCCCGCATTTTTACAGGTTTTAAGGTCATGATTTAGTGTGCGCGGATATTTATTAAAATCTTCACTTGCACTGAATTGTAAAGGATTAACAAAAATACTCACAACTACACAAGCATTTTCAGTCTTTGCGCAATCAATTAGGCTCAAATGTCCAAGGTGCAAGGCTCCCATTGTTGGTACAAGCCCTACAGAAAGTTGTCCTGAAGGTTGTTTGGATTTCTGGACATTTAAGTAATTACGCAGAGAAGCGATCGTCGTAAATAACTGTGTCAAGTAATCAACCTCAATCAACGAAATTACTATAAAAAGCATAGTCATCTCTACGAAGAGATAACTATGCTTTTTATAGCGCGGTTTGGCGCTTACTAATCGAAAAAAGAAAAAAAAGTAGATGGAGTGCGTCGAAACTACATCTATAACTTTTGTTTTATTTAGACAATACTTCAAGTCTGACTGGAGCAACTCCAGCCGAAATCAAACCAATCACATTAGCGGCAGCCGTAGAAATATCGATTACTCTGCCGTGGGCATATGGACCACGATCATTGATACGTACTACCACGGACTGATTGTTATCCATATTAACAACCCGAACCAAGGTGCCAAAGGGCAAGCTAGGATGGGCGGCGGTTAAGTCACTAGGGTTAAAAAGTTCGCCGCTAGCGCTGTAGCTGCCTTCAAAGCCAGGACCATACCATGAAGCCATTCCAGACATCACACCGACAATTTGATTACTTAATGATGGGTTAGGAGATAACCTAGCAGCAAATTTAGATCTTGGTGAATTTACTACTTCCGTGACAGGCTTAGCACCACCGAGTAGTCTACGAAGGAGATTAGCGGATTCCAAAACATCCTGAGTTTGGTTTTGTAAAGATTCTGGAAAAACAGCTTGGCGGTCAAATTTCAGCATGTTGCGATCGCCTAATTTGATAACGTAGTTGCCATTTTTCCAAGTAGGAATGATTTTGGTTGCATCAAGCCCATCACGATTGAGTTGATTAATTAAGGCAGCAGTAGCTGTTGCGCGTTCGATAGGATCTGATGAAGTTAGCAGATTTTCAGAGCTATCATCTGCTGATTTTGCTGGACTATCTGATTTACTGGTCTCTAAATTAGTACTAGATGTTGACAACTTAACTGATTCAGAGTTCTTTTTTGTTTCCCCTTTAGTTTTTAATGAATTTGATTCAGTATTTCCTGCTGCTGATTTCGCGGACTCTTCAGACTCGATATAGGTAACCACAGGAATGCCACGGACATATACTGTTGCTGCATTTTTCCCATTTAGTTTGTGCGTATGAATACGGGCGATATCATCGTCTTTAGTTCTAGTTAATGACTGCGAGCGGGTTTCACCAACCTTTAAGGAATTAGATAGAGAAGTAGATGCATTAGTTGCTGTGAATTCTTGTTGAGATCCTGATTGAGCCTGTGCGCTATGGCTAGCAAGACTTGATACGATAGCAAGAGCTACTACTGAGGTAGAGAGAGTGTAGCTCCAGTTCCAATTAAGCATAGGTAAAACAGAAAATGAAGATAAACGACTAAATATATCGATGTAAACTAGACAGACAATGGCTTACTAACAAAATTGTATAAAAAAAGTTTGCCAACTTGGAACAAAACATTAATAATTTCGTTCATGTCGTTCAGATTAACATGGTTATTCAAAATGGCAATAGTTTAGCCTTCAAATCCTGTCTAGAAGTGGCTTAGACGACTTCTTTTTTGTTAAAAATTGAAATTTTGCTTCTTTCTCATTAGAATCCATTATTTAAATGGAACTTTGTGCCCATAATTACAAAAAAAAATCTATAAAAGTATACCTTTAGGCATAGGTTTTTTTGCCCTCGAACAAGTTTTATAAGTATAAGCACTTAATATACAAGAAAATTTTAGTTTTGATTGTAGATCGTCTTAAGTTTTGTTCGTGCGTAAACCTTATGAAGACATGCTCTCAGAAATAAAGTGTCAGAAATAACGATAAATCCATCTGTGGATAGATACAAAAAACAAATCTGCAAAAACTATTTGGAAGTATTTTGATAAATATGTTCTATATGAACTGAATTCAGAATTTAGCGTTTAAAAAAGTCGTAACTAAAGCTTTATAACTAAGAAGTTAAGCAAAACATTTAAGGTCAATACATAAGAATTTCTAATCAATCAATAGAAACTTTTTCGAAAATCTTAAAAAATTCAGGCAATAAATTTTAAAAAAAGGAGGCAATACATTAGTATTGCCTCCTTTTTTTAAAATTTATTGCGCAATCGCATCATTGAGCTTGCCGCTTCGAAATCCTTCTAAGTCCAAGGTAATTAGACTAAATCCATATTCTCGAAAGGCTTTAGTCAGATCAGTGATCGCCATAAAGTCCATAAATTCGAGCAGGCGATCGCTGGGCACTTCGATTTTGGCGGTATCACCCATCGATCGCACACGGATATCTCCTTTCCAGCCGCGATCGCGTAGATATTGTTCGGCATTACCAACGCGCCGTAATTTCTCAATGGTTATTTCCTCACCATAGGGAAAGCGTGAGCTTAAACATGGCTGTGAAGGCTTATCCCACCAAGGCATTCCTAGATATTGCGATAACATACGAACTTCGATTTTGCTAATCCCCACCTCAGCTAGAGGCGATCGCACTCCGCGTTCCTTTGCCGCCTGTATTCCTGGGCGATAATCTTGTAAATCATCAGCATTTAAACCATCTACTACATAGCCGTAGCCCATCGTTTTTGCAAGGGGTTTAAGGGTGTCATGCAGTTCGCTTTTGCAGAAATAGCAACGATTAATCGGATTGGAGGTGTAGTTGGGATTATTCATCTCCTCGGTCTGCACGATTTGATGCTTAATACCCATAAATTCAGCTTGTACTTGGGCGGCGGTAAGATCGGCGGGTAATAATGATGGAGAATTTGCTGTAATCGCTAAGGCGCGATCGCCTAAAATATCAAAGGCAACTTTAGCGACAAGGGTGCTATCAATGCCGCCCGAATAGGCTACCAAGACTTGCGATGATTCGTTGAAAATTTGACGTAAGCGATCGAGCTTGTCGGATAGGGTGGCGTTTAACATAAATATTTATTATCCCCACTCTCCCATTGGGAGAGTGGCTAGGGCTTGACTCTATTTTTGCAACTGAGCTAGACGAGCTTTAAGAATCTCTTGTTGCTTTAAGGATTCTTCTAGTTCTGCACGGGCGGTTGCGACCACTTCAGGCGGAGCTTTTTTAACATAGCCTTCATTGTTTAAACGACCTTGGCTAGAAGCGATCGCCCCTTCCAACTTCTTAAGACTGCGCTCTAGCTTGGCAACTAATTGAGCAATATCGACAACACCGACTAACGACACGATCGCTTGGACTGTGCCAACCACACCAGCGATCGCCTCCTCGGTGGCTAATTCATCAACAGTTGCCAAAATCGCCAAATCTTCGACTCTTGCCAAGTCAAGAATGTAGCTTTGTCCAGATTCGAGTAAAGTCCGTTCGCGACCACTGTCAGATTGCAAAATCACTTTTACCTTTAGGCTTGGCTTAATTTCAGCCTCAGCTCGAAGATTGCGAATCGTACGAATTGTGCCAATGATTAATTTGAATTGTTCTTCTAGTTCCTCATTAATATGCGTGGTATCAATTTCGGGATAGGGCTGAATTGCTAAAACAGGGTGATCGTTAGATGGTTCGCTTGTGCCATAGGTGAGCAATTGCCAGATTTCCTCAGTAACGTGGGGCATAAATGGATGCAATAGGCGCAAAATCCCATCAAGGACAAAGGCAAGGGTTTGCTGCACCGTGGCGCGAGAAGTTGGATTTGCTTCTTCCTGTAAACGAGACTTGACTAGCTCGATATACCAATCACAGAAGTCACCCCAGAAGAACTCATATAAGCTCTTGGTTGCTTCGCCCATACTATAGGCATCAAGTTGTTCCCGCACTTGTAAAACTGTTTGATAGTAGCGCGACAAAATCCAGCGATCGGCAAGTTCCAGATTTTCGATATGAAAACTTCCTCTGGAAGTTTTCATATCATTGAGATTCATCATCACAAATCGCGAAGCATTCCAGAGCTTATTAGCAAAGTTTCTGGCTGTCTCTACGGTTGTTGATTCATCGGTTTTGCGATTGTAATCAAGGCGAATGTCTTGCCCTGCACCCGTTACTTCCTTAACTAGGGAATAACGCAAAGCATCGGTTCCATACTTATTTATTAGAACTAACGGATCGATGCCATTATTTTTGGATTTAGACATCTTCTGATTATTTTCATCGCGCACCAGTCCATGAATATAGACCGTATGGAAAGGCATTTTCCCAGTAAAATAACCCGCCATCATTGTCATTCTTGCTACCCAGAAGAAGATAATGTCAAAGCCAGTTACCAACACACTAGTGGGATAGAAAGTCTCAAAGTCCTGTGTTTGCTCAGGCCAGCCCAAAGTCGAGAATGGCCATAAACCAGACGAGAACCATGTATCTAGTACATCTGGATCTCGTTCTAAAGTTATATCTTCTCCGAATTTTGCTTTAGCTTGGGCATAGGCTTCAGTTTCAGTCCGTGCTACAAAAATTGTGCCATCGGGGGCATACCATGCAGGAATCTGATGTCCCCACCATAGTTGACGGGAAATACACCAATCCTTAAGGCGAATCAGCCAATCTCGATATACTTTACCCCAGCGATCGGGTACGAAAGTAGGCGAATTTTGCTTATCAAATTGTTCCAATGCAAAATCTGATAATGGCTTGATATTTACAAACCACTGAATTGAGAGCAATGGCTCCACAGGAACCTTGCCACGCTCAGAATAGGGAACGGTGTGGGCATAGTCTTCAATTTTTTCTAATAAGCTCAGTTCATCGAGCTTAGCTACTACATTTTTTCGCGCCACAAAGCGGTCTTGTCCTTGGAATTCACCACCATTCTCATTGATCGAGCCATCTTTATTGAGAATATTGATTAGTGGAAGCTGATGACGCTTGCCCATCTCAAAGTCATTCGGATCGTGAGCAGGTGTAATTTTGACGCAACCACTGCCAAATTTTGGGTCAACATATTGATCGGCAATAATCGGAATTTCTCGATTCATAATTGGCAGCATAATTGTCTTGCCAATTAAATGCTTGTAGCGATCGTCCTCAGGATTAACCGCAACAGCGGTATCACCCAACATTGTTTCAGGACGAGTAGTAGCAACTACCAGATGTCCAGAGCCATCGGCTAACGGATAGCGAAAATGCCAAAGATGACCATTTACTTCTTTGCTGTCAACTTCGAGATCGGATACAGCTGATTGAGATTCTGGACACCAGTTGACTAGATATTCACCCCGATAAATCAAGCCTGCTTCGTAGAGTTTGACAAAGGCTTCGGTTACTGAGTTAGACAACCCTTGATCCATCGTGAAGCGTTCGCGTGTCCAGTCAGCGGACACTCCTAGTCGGCGCAACTGCGAAACAATTGTGCCGCCCGATTCGGCTTTCCATTTCCATGCGCGATCGAGAAATTTTTCACGCCCAACTTCTTGATTGGTTTTACCTTCGGCTTTGATTTGTTTATCGAGAATAGTCTGTACAGCGATGCTAGCGTGATCTGTGCCAGGTAGCCAGAGAGTATTAAACCCGCGCATACGGTGATAGCGGATCAAGATATCGATTAATACTTCTTGAAAGGCATGACCCATATGTAAGCTACCCGTAACATTGGGCGGCGGGATCATGATGCAGTAGGGTTCTTTTTCGCTTTCACTGGCTGCTACAAATACACCACTTTCCTCCCAATATTTTTGCCATTTGGCTTCAGATTCAAGAGGATTATATTGTTTGGGAAGCTCGGTCGTACTCATAGCGGGTTACTGAAAATTTAGGCAAAACTAATGGACGGCACTGGTCAGCTAAAACGTGATCGACGTATTTGCGTCTTTTTTGTTGGCATGAAATGTACATTTCAGCACCCATCCCTCATTAACTGACCAGTGCCCTAATGGACAACTTAATTAAAGTTCATGTTCAGCTTATATCTTATAGTGTTTCCAAGACTAGCAGTCTGCAAAATCTTGTAGTAATTTACCAGTAATTATCGTAAGCATTAAGGATATCGCTATAATTCACTTTCTGACTTGAGTTAAAGTAGGCTAAAATTTTAGCCCAGACTTATAATCATCAATTATCAAAAATTGTTAGCTGCTGACGCGCACTATTTATTTATCGCCAGCAACTCAAGATAATTAAGCATTACCATTTTGTTAGGAGCAACCGCCTTGGAAGTCGCGCAACTGTTGGAACTATACAGAAAGGGACAACGTAACTTTTCAAATATTGATCTTAGTAATGCTCAATTACGCAGTGTTGTGTTGATCGGTATTGATTTGCGCGGATCTACTTTAAATAAAGCCGATCTAAGTAGCGCTAATTTAATTGAGGCAAACTTAACAGGCGCTAACTTAATTGAAACAAATATGAGGGGCGCTCTGCTGAGAGGAGCAAATTTTTCTGATGCAGATTTAAGCTGGTCAAATTTAACTTGGTCAAATTCTTCTAATAGTAAGTTTATGCGTGCCAATCTTAGTGTTACCAATTTCAGTGGCGGCAATTTGATTGAATCAGATTTTACAGGTGCAGTTATGAAGGGTACTAATTTACGCGGTACTAATTTGCGCGGAGCAATCTTTAAAAATTTACGAACCTGTGCAGATACTGATTTTAGCGGTGTAAGGCATTTGGACGATCGCACTCGCTTGTATCTATGTACGATCGCAAGTGGTGCGCACCCATTCACCAAAAATGATAGCCGTCAGACATTAGGCTGTCCGATTTAATTTCCGATTTAATTATTTTGTCGATTGAGGTTTTTCTGTAAGTTGGAGTAAGTAAGGAAAAGAAGTATTTTCTTCATAGGAGCCAATCCATACTTCATATGTTCCCTCTAGCCAGTCGCCGCTAATCTCTGGGTTGCGATCGCTAACATCGTCACTACACCAAATACCGCCTGGCCCGCGCACGAGTAAAATTGTATCGCCAGAGCTTTTAACTTGCATTTTTAAATATTGAAATGGCTTTGTCAAAGTGATTTTATGATCGGGTTCTGTGTCAATAAACCCAATGCAATCGCCTGTCTCAGTAACTTTGCGTCCAGATTTTTTTTGTGTTTCGACTCCACCACCACTGATGCCTCGTAGTTCGATCTCTTTCGGGGTGAAATTCGGCGAGATCGAAATGTCTTCAAACATTTTTACAACACTAGTTTTTTTGCTTGAAGTACTCTCTGGCTTTACTGGTCGCGAAATCTCGACTGATTGTGTTGTACTTGGCGCTGTGCTTGGCTTGGTCTGCGATCGCAAGGGTGTAGCCGCAGCTAACATAGCGGTTGTCATAGCT
The DNA here is from genome assembly GCA_003249035.1 of Pseudanabaena sp. Taxonomy (GTDB): domain Bacteria; phylum Cyanobacteriota; class Cyanobacteriia; order Pseudanabaenales; family Pseudanabaenaceae; genus Pseudanabaena. The sequence continues at coordinate 50,718 of QBMK01000006.1, read as the reverse complement.
GCAAGGGTAATTAGCGATCGCACTGAAAATTTTCTCATGACACAAATTTATTGTTTCTAAGACGTAGATTTTAGCATTCTGCACCAAATATCAACGGATTATAAGACGTTGCAATGCATCTCCTTTATAGTTCGATGATTTTCGATATAATCACATGGAACGAACGAGATTGGGCTTAGATAAAAACATGGCAGCGATAGGCATCATGACCGCACAGGTGCGTCCCGAACGTGAGATCGGACAAATCCATGTTTATGACGGGACAGGCAAAGGTAAATCACAGGCAGCATTGGGCGTTGTCTTGAGATCTCTTGGGTTAGGAATGTCCGACACGTCACCATTCGGCACAAGGATTTTGTTGTTGCGATTTCTCAAAGGGTCTGAGCGTGAATATTCTGAAGATGCGGCAATTTCCGCATTGCAGCAAGGATTCCCTCATTTAATCGATCATGTACGCACTGGACGTTCAGAATTTTTTGATGCAGAACATGTCACACCTTTTGATCGTCAAGAAGCTGAACGAGGTTGGGCGATCGCTAAAGGCGCAATGGCATCAGGACTTTATTCGGTAGTTGTTCTCGACGAAATTAATCCTGTTCTCGATTTAGGCTTAATTCCCGTCGATCTCATTGTCAAAGATTTAAAACATAAGCCACCTCATCTCGAAGTAATCTGCACTGGACGCGGCGCACCACAATCGTTAATCGATATCGCCGATCTACACTCAGAAATGAGATCGCACGATGATGCCCATGCTGAGACATATGATGTGACGGGGATCGAGATTTATACAGGAGCTGGAAAGGGTAAAAGCACTTCTGCCCTAGGGCGATCGCTTAAAGCGATTGGGACTGGCATCAGTCGCGATTTATCGCATCGAGTTTTAATTATGCAATGGCTCAAGGGCGGTGCTGGATACACTGAAGATGCTGCGATTGCAGCTCTCAAACGAGGCTATCCCCATGTGATCGATCATCAGCGTTGTGGAAGGGATGCGATCGTATGGCGCGGTCAACAACAGGAAATGGATTGCATCGAAGCTCAGCGTGGATGGGAAATTGCTCAGGCTGCGATCGCCTCTGGACTGTATAAGACGATCATTCTTGACGAACTAAATCCCACCGTTGATCTGGATTTATTGCCCGTTGAGTCTATCTGCCAAGCTCTACTCAAAAAATCTCGCGACACCGAGATAATTATCACAGGCAGATGTTTTAATCAACCTGCGTATTTCGACCTTGCATCTGTACATTCTGAAATGGTCTGCCACAAACACTATGCAGAAAAAGGCGTAGATCTTAAACGTGGTGTAGATTTTTAATTCAAAGTCAGTTTGACGAAAGCGAAAAATGGTAAGAATCACGCAGTGATTCTTACCATTTTTCGCCATTTGCGCCATGCTTCGCATGGCGCAAATGGCTATATCGAACTCGCGTTAATTCAAACAGCAAAGGAGAATGGCGGCATTTTGCCCCGCCATTCTCCTTTGCTGTTTCTGTTGTGCTTTTGAGAAAAGTACAACAGAAAATCTATAAATTTTTTAGGAATTTAGGGGAATAGCAATATGCTGTTTTTCGGCAATGTTCGTAGATTGCAAATTAGGTAGTGGAATTGCTTGGGAATTATCAGCGATCGCAGGGACGACATCCTCAGTAGGTAAGGTCATTTCCATAGAAGGATATAGCCACCATGCAAATAACCTTGTCATCTGTGGCATTAGCAAATAAGTCATCGTTGGCACTGCGATCGCTGTCACTACTGCCACTCGTAACACTAAAGGCAACATCCCTAAAAACTGTTGAAAAATTGCAGAAATAACAGTAATCAGCGGGAACACAGCCAGCCAAGTCACCAACGCCATCTTATGGCGAGGTGGTGGTGCGATCTCAGGTTTACCGGGTAGCGTAAACCAAGTTTCTAGACCAGTTAATACCTGAATCTGTGGAGGGCTAATGGTAAGCGGTTCAGCGATCGCAAACCAGTACTGGCGCTCTGCCGAGGCTTCCCAATGTCGTAAATTGCTCAAGCGATCGAATTTAAAAATGATTCGATATTCTGGATCGTCGTCATTTACTGGACGAAAAACATTGCTGCCCAGATAGCCAGAAAATTGTCCGCAAGCATTGGTCACTCCAGTCAAAAAAGATTCAAATTCAGTTTTGCATTCTGGTTTAACTCGTCTAGCGATCGTTACCGTAACGGAAGGATCGTTAAGCGTTTGCTGAGTTTCCGACACGATGAGATTTCTCCTTGATGTTTTAATATCGAAATTTCCGAGTTGACTACGATATCTTCTAAATCTTAAAAACTGCTTTTAAATTTCTAATATTTCAATTTTAATTGTTCTAGATTCCATAATGCACCTGTAACTCCAGTACTGCCAGCCAGAGCAGATGGTTGGACATTCTGTACGCGATCGCGTATTGCAATTAAGTAAAGTGGAACTGTTAGATGAATTAGTGGTAATTGTTCCTGCACTAATTGTTGGTATTCAGCATAGATCGCCTTCCGTTTTGTTTCATCAAGCTCTTGAGCCCCTTGGATCATCAAAGTATGAATTTTCTTTTCCCAATCAGCAACTTCACGACCAGGGAAAGGCTTCTCATCGCCAGTGGGTCCTTTATTAAACATATGGGAATCACCATCAGTTGCCCAAAGATTAATCGCGCTATTTGGCTCAGCACCTCCTGTAAAACCAAGAATCGTCGCATCCCATTGTTTCGAGTTATCAAGCTTATCGGAAATAATCCGAAAATCAACTGGAGTGAAGTCAATCTTCATGCCAATTTTTTCCAAATCGCTCTTAATTTGCGCTCCCATTGCAACCCTTCCACCCGCAGGAGCAAGTAAAGTAAAGCGCACAAGATTACCTTGAGCATCTAGAAGTTGCTGTTCAGAATTATACTTATATCCCGCTTGCAAAAGAATCTCTTTTGACTTTTCAGGCTGATAATCATAAACTTTGAGACCTTTTTCGGGAGGAAAGAAATAGGGGCTAGGGATGGAAACTGGTGAGTTTTGGGATTGGGCTAAGCCGCGTGACAGATTGGTAATTATTGCTTCGCGATTGATGGCGTAGGCAACGGCGCGACGAAAGGAAACATCATTAAACCATTTTGATTTTTTGGGATCAACGAAGGGTTCATTGGTTTTAGGATTTTTGCCCTTATTTAGGTTAAACATGATGAATGATTGCCCTGTTGAGGGGCCTGCGTTATATATTGTGAAGCGATCGCGTTGTTCAAAACGTTTAAGCAATTGATAGTCTTCGCCGCGTAGTCGATACATGTCCAGATCTCCTGAACGGAACCTCAATAGCGATGTATCTGGTGATTCCAAAATCTGCATTACAAATTTTTCGATATATGGATTTCCCTTTTTCCAATAATAGGGATTGGGTTTATAGATAAGACGTTCGGAAGGACGATATTCTTGGATTATATATGCACCACTTCCTACCAGTTGATTGACAGGCGTACTGAGAGTCCATGTTTCTAAAAACTTTAATTTCTTGTCAGTAGAGTTAGGATCTTCTTTGAGCGTAGGCTCAAATATATGCTTGGGCAAAATGCCGATCCCGCCTAGTGTGCGTAGCGCAGGTGCAAATGGTTCGCTAAGTAAAAAAGAAATACGGCGATCGTCGAGCTTCTCAACTTTAGGAAGAGTTTGGGATTGTCCAATTCGCAGAATATCACGAGTGCCATTGGGAATCTTCTCATTGAAGATTACGCTTTGATAGGTAAATAAAACGTCATCAACATTGAGAGGTTGGCCATCCGACCATTTCAACTCAGGACGCATCGTAAAAATAAGCTGCTTACCATCTTGCTGAAATTCCCATTTTTCGGCTAATTCAGGTTCTAACTCTTTAGTGATCGGGTTTTCAGATATTAAACCAGTGAGTGTATAGCCGATCGCAATTCCACTATAAGCATCTTGAATTAGAACTGGATTAAAGGTTTTGATGTCACTATCTAGCGGAACCACTAGGCGATTAGCAAGTGCTTCAGATTTGATTGAGCAGCCCCAAAGTAGCAGAGAACACATGGCAATTAGTAGCAGTAATACCACTGCCTTCCATTGCTTGACCTTTGCTCGTTTCTGAATACTTTTTCTCACGATCGCCATCATCCCTAAAAATTCAATAAAACAAAGTAATTTTTTGGTAATTGTGCTGCGGGCGCAAAGCACCGGCAGCACAATTACATTCGCTTGACTACCAAAGCTATTACCTTTTAGCTTTTAACTAATAAAACTACGGCGTGAACTGCGATCGCTTCTTTTTGTCCGATCGAATCCATACCCTCGTTGGTGGTTGCCTTGACGCTGACACAATCAATTGGCAGATTCATTGCTTGAGCTAGGCGATCGCGCATGGCTTTAATGTGTGGTTTGAGCTTGGGGGCTTCGGCAATCACCATTGAGTCAAGATTATTGACGCGCCAACCCTGTGCCTCGATAAGTTCCTGTACTTGCTGTAATAGCATGATGCTATCGGCTCCTGCCCATTTGGGGTCTGTAGGTGGGAAATAATGTCCAATATCACCAAGGGCAAGCGCACCAAGCATGGCATCCATGATCGCATGGGTCAGCACATCCGCATCGCTATGTCCTAGCAGTCCTTTTTCGTAAGGAATTTCGACACCACCAAGGATCAGCTTGCGATCGCTAACGAGTCGGTGTAGGTCATAACCATTGCCAATGCGGATATTCATAGATGAGTAGATGAGTTTAACTATTCATAATATTAAACCCAATTTCACTCGGTGTTAGTTTTGTCTTTACGAGGACTTTCCGAAAAATATCAAGAGGAATAATTAATGTTGCGCGGCAAAGCCGCGCAACATTAATTATTCCTCTTTTGTATCTTGGCGCACTTTAAGCAAAGTCTATTCGTTAATTAATTAATTTATATCAGCCTGTCAATTTGTTACTCCAGAAGAGAGATTCCCGTGACTCAACAGGTAAATCCTATTTCCGTAGAAGATTTTACATTCACCCTTAACGGTGCAACTTCTCGTGTTAAAGACATTGCTCCCACGATAACCCTACTGCACTATTTACGACAAAATGGCTATGTGGGAACCAAAGAAGGATGTGGTGATGGTGACTGCGGTGCTTGTACTGTAACTATCGTTGGTAAAGATAGTCATGGTCAGCCGCAATATCAAGCCGTAAATAGTTGCTTAGTTCCTATCGGCGCGATCGCAGGACGTGAGGTGATTACTGCCGAGGGTATCGCCAATGGGCAACTGCACCCAGTTCAAGCTGCTATGGTAGAAACAGCAGGATCGCAATGCGGCTATTGCACGCCTGGCTTCATTATGAGTATGTTTGCGGCTTACTACAATGGCAGCTTGAGCAATGACATCTGCATTGAGGGCAATCTTTGTCGCTGCACAGGCTATGTACCGATCCGTAAAGCAGCGCAGCAATTAGCGGCAACAATTCCCGATGACCATTTCAGTAATGAGCTAGCTCAAAAAACTTCCGATTTGGCGGTGATCGCTTATACAAATGCACAGCAAAAATTTTATCGCCCGACCGATCTAGAGGACGCATTGCAATTACTTCAGCAATATCCCGAAGCGACCTTAGTGGCTGGTGCAACGGATCTTGGCTTAGAAATGAGTTGGCATCGACGGACTTATCCAGTACTGATTTCCTTGGAAGCTATTGCAGATCTCAAACAGATTATTCAAACCGATAACTATGTGGAGATTGGCGCGGCAGTTCCCCTCAGTCATATTGAAGATTTGCTGCATGGCGTTTTCCCTAGCCTTGATGAAATGCTGCATTGGTTTGCGGCAAGGCAGATCCGCAATCGAGCTACCTTAGGAGGCAATATTGGCACGGCTTCTCCCATTGGCGATTTGCCACCTGTGTTACTAGCTCTTGATGCGACCTTGAAGTTAGCTAGTGTTGAAGGCGATCGCAGTTTGCCATTGGCTGACTTCTTTAAGGGCTATCGGCAAACAGAACTCAAGCAAGGCGAAATTATCTATTCCGTGACAATTCCCAAAGCGATCGCCTCTGGCGCAACCAAGCGCCTCAGTCAGTCCTATAAAATTGGCAAACGCGGCACTGACGATATCAGTATCGTGGCAGCGGCTTTTGTAATCGATCTAGATGCAGAGCAAAAAATTCTCCATGCGCGTCTTGCCTATGGAGGTGTTGCGGCAACTCCGATTCGAGCGATCGCGATCGAAGAAATGCTCATCGGTCAGTCTTGGACAATAGAAACTGTGCGATCGGTGAAGTCTGCTCTGCATGAAGTATTTACTCCTCTTAGCGATCTGCGTGGAAGTGCTGACTATCGCAAAATGCTAGTAGGGAATCTGTTTGAGAAGTTTTTTGTTGAACATAGTTGAAGATACCAATTGAGGCTTTGCCTCAACTGGTATGCAATAGATTTTTTGTAGATATGGAAGGAATACAAAATGACGATTACAGATCAAAAAACTAGTAACAAAAAGAGCCACGAAAGCGCCGCAGGTCACGTTAGCGGCAGTGCCCTCTATACAGACGATCAACGTCTCCCCGCAGGAATGCTTTCCCTTTATCCTGTTTTGTCACCCCATGCCCATGCAAAAATCACCCAGCTGGAGTGCACCGCTGCCTACGAAGTTGAAGGTTTGGTGACGATCCTGACGGCGGATGATGTAGCTGGAGAGAACAATACGGGTGTAATCATTCACGATGAGGTATTGCTGCCCACCGACGAGGTGAGCTATTGGGGACAGGTGGTAGTTTGGGCAGTCGGTGAGACTGAAGATGCGGCTCGTCAAGCTGCTGCCAAAGTGGTTGTCGAATATGAGCCTCGGCAAGCCATTATCAGTATTCAAGAAGCGATCGCAGCAGAGAGTTACCATCTTAAAAAACAGGCTATTAAGCGCGGTGAACCTGATACGGCTATTCAAAATTGCGATCGCACCCTCGAAGGCGAACTAGAAGTCGGCGGACAGGATCATTTCTATTTAGAAACCCATACCAGTTGGGCAGTTCCTGATGGAGAGAATGGCTATAAAGTCTATAGCTCCACCCAACATCCCAGTGAAACTCAAGTAATCGTAGCGCGGGTTTTAGGATTGCCCAGCAGTCATGTTGTTGTCACCTGTTTGCGGATGGGCGGCGCATTTGGCGGTAAAGAGTCTCAGGCTAATCCTTTTGCGGCGGCGGCGGCTTTGGCAGCTTATAAAACTGGTCGTCCTGCCAGAGTCAGTTTGCGCCGACATCAAGACATGATTGTTACGGGCAAGCGACATAACTTTTTAGGCAAATACCAAGTTGGCTTTACTAACGATGGGCTAATTACGGCTCTCAAAGCTGAGCTATATGCAGACGGAGGTTGGAGCCTTGACCTGTCACCACCCATCATCATGCGGGCGATGATGCACATCGATAACGCCTACTACATTCCTAATTTGGAAGTACAAGGATGGATTGCCAAAACCCATCGAGTTTCTAATACTGCCTACCGTGGTTTTGGGGGGCCACAGGGCATGGTCGTATGTGAAGAAGTCGTCGATCGCATAGCGCGTACCCTTAGTTTGTCGCCCGAAGTCGTGCGTGAACGGAACTTCTATCATGGCGATGGCGAAACTAGAACCACTCACTATGGGCAGGATATAGTTCATAACCGTATCAATCTGGTATGGAATGAAGCCAAGGAAAAATCGAATTTTAGCGATCGGCAAGCCCAAATCGCCCAATTCAATCAAACTAGTTCCTACAAAAAACGTGGCATTGCGATTACGCCTGTTAAGTTCGGGATTTCCTTCACCAAAACCGAGTACAACCAAGCAGGTGCTCTAGTTCTCATTTATACCGATGGCAGCATTCAGGTAAATCACGGGGGTACAGAAATGGGCCAAGGGCTGCATACTAAAATGCTCCAAGTCGCCGCAAAATCCCTTGGGGTCAAACTCGATCGCTTTCGGATCATGCCCACAAGTACCGATAAAGTCCCGAATACTTCCGCAACAGCGGCTTCCAGTGGCTCTGATCTAAATGGTCAAGCAGTCAAAGATGCCTGTGAAATCCTGCGGAAACGTATGTCAACTGTGGCTGTCAAAATGCTCAATCTTGATGCCCCCGAAGATCTTGTTTTCGAGGATGATTGGATCTATTGCCGCACCTATCCCAGCGCAAGGATCGCTTTTGAGGAAGTGGTGAAGCAAACCTATAATGAGCGGATTAGCCTCTCCGCAAATGGCTTCTATCGCACGCCAAATATTTTTTGGGATGCCAAGCTGAATAAGGGTCGTCCGTTCTATTATTTCTCTTACGGTGCGGCTGTGAGTGAAGTGGAAGTAGATGGATTCACGGGTACATTTAAACTGCGACAGGTGGATCTTGTCCAAGATGTCGGAGAATCGATTAATCCATTGATTGATAAAGGTCAGATCGAAGGTGGTTTTGTGCAGGGCATGGGTTGGCTAACCATGGAGGAATTAGTCTGGGATAAAATCGGTCGATTACTGACCTATGCACCAAGTACTTATAAAATCCCCACCGTTAGCGAAATCCCCGAACAGTTTAATGTCAATCTACTAGAACGCGCCGCTCAAGATGGTGTGATTTTTGGCAGTAAAGCGATCGGTGAGCCTCCATTTATGCTAGCGATATCCGTAAGGGAAGCCATTCGCAATGCTGTCGCCGCTTTTGGTAATGCTGACTATGTGCCCTTGGCGCTTCCTGCCACACCTGAGGCAACTCTCTGGGCGATTGAGTCGGTGAAGGCGGCTTCTCTATCTGCCTTGAAAGTATGATCTACGATGAGCTTCTATCATTACTTAATCAAGGCGCTGTAGTCGTGGCAACGGTAATTAGCACTAAAGGTTCGGTTCCACGAGAGGTGGGCGCAAAAATGCTAATTACCTTCGATCGCTGCATTGATACGATTGGTGGTGGTGCAGGAGAGGCAAAGGTCATCGCTCTGGCAAGGGAAGTTCTGCAAACAGGAGAGAAAAGGCGCATAGAAATTGATCTGACTGGATCGCCTAAGCGTCAGACTGAGGGAGTTTGCGGTGGTTGGATGGAGATTCTTTTAGAGCGATGGCATGGCGAGGCTGCGATCGGGATCGCGCGGCAGATACTGACAGAATTAAAATTAGGGCGATCGGCTACTTTGGTTACGCCTTTTAGTGATGCATATCCTTACTTGAGAAAGGAAAAAGGAGAAAGGAAAAAGGAAAAAGATTCGGAGGCTTTTATTGAAATTTTGGAGCCTGAGCCGATGTTGCTGATTGTGGGGGCTGGGCATGTGGGGGAACAGCTTGCGCGGGTCGCGCATTTAGTCGGCTTTCAGATTGCGATTCAGGATGATCGTCCTGAATGGGCAAACTCAGAGAGATATCCACAAGCTGCTTTTATCTATTCCAATATTGAGCAAGCTTTGGGGGTGCTCTCAAATCATCCGAGTCTCCATGTGGCGCTAGTCACACGCGGCTATCGTTATGATATGGATGCTTTAACAGCTTTACTAAATCGCGATTTACCCTGTGCTTATATTGGCATGATTGGCAGTGAGAGAAGGGTGATGCAGGTGTATGAGCAAACTAAGATAATGGGAATCTCTGAGGATAAACTTCAATCTATCTATGCGCCGATTGGTCTAGATATCGGGGCTTTAACTCCTGCGGAGATTGCAGTTAGCATTAGCGCAGAGTTAATCATGCTGCGGCGAAGTGGTACTGGGCGATCGCTATCCTGCATCTGAGAAAAAGCAAAATTTATGGGAGTTAAAATCCAAACCAAGTAAGGGTTTTATATGAATAGTAAATCATGATAACCAACTGTGCCGAAAGAAAAAGTAGTGGGTAGTGTATCTGATTTTCCTATCTAACTACCAAATCACTTGTAAATAGCTACATTGCTGTATTTTTTCATCTTTAGAGACTAATGCGGCTTTATGAATTAGGCTACTTGCTACGATTAAGCGATCGCTTGGATCGCCATGAAATCCTCTAGGCAGTCGAGTGGAACGGACTGCAATTTCTGGGGTGAGGGGTAATAATTGAACATTCTGATTTTGGAGTGCTAAGTATAGCCATATTTGCACGTCCATTGATAGACCAATTCTTGATTTTTCGACGAGCATGGCGATTTCCCAACAACTAATTGCAGGAATGCCAATCAAGTCAGCGCTATTAATGGCTGCAAGGGCATTAACGGAAAGTTTATTAGACTCATTCATCCACCAAAGCCAAGCATGGGTATCAAGGATAATCACTGTTCCGATTCCCATAATAAATCTATTGGAGAAATAATATCGTTCTCAAATATAATGCTGTTTTTGAGTGGATTGATATTTTCTGAGGGGGGGAGATTTACAGTATTGGGAATGGGTTTACTGAATGCCAAGATGATGCGATGCAATATTTCTAGCTGGGTATCGTCTATGGTATCAATGGCTGTTTTTAAGGTTTCTCGACTAATCATGAGTTTAACCAAGATAAGAATTTGTTGTTGATGTCTATTTTAGCAAAAAGGAACTAGCTGCGTAAATTTGGTATTTATAGCGCGATCGCAAATCTCTCCACAATAACAGCGCAAACTCCTAACTGTCTTCCACTAAAAATATATTCTTGATTATCTGGGAACAACTAAATTGGTTTCGCTAGGATTGAATAGTTGACGCTTAGAGTCATTTAAAAACTAAATACTAACGGGGTCTTGGTCTTCGTTATAGCTAACAATTATGCCGCCTTGCTCGGATATTGCATCGTATGGCAAATCGTCTTGCAAGATGAAGATGAGAATATCTGCTTCTGCATCGTATTTAACTTTCATGGTTGTTATCCTGCCAATAGCGTTTGACACAGACTGCTATGTTTGTCATTTTTGGGAAACTACTGAGGTTGGTGTAGCTTGTTGCTTGTAGCAAAGAAACTCTGTGAAGTCTTTAACTTGCAGAATTGATTCTTCTGGTAGTAGTTCTAGTAATGCTAAAAGCTGTTGTTTTACTTTCTGTTTGTCGCTTTGTTGATGAGCATTTACTGGAGTTATTTGATGAGGATAGAGCGTTTCTACATCTAGGGTGTCACGAAATGCTTCGGGATCATCTTGAGATGTTTCGATCATATCGCCTTCAGTGGTGAACTTTAACCATCCACCAAATATTTCGACTAGGTAGGCTTCACCATCTTTAAATATTTCCCACGATCGCACCATCAGTCCCTTGTGGGGCAATTCCACCAGAATGAAGCTGAATGTCTTGATTTAAGGTAACGGAAGCAAACATTTGAAACTTACTCATGTTTTTGCATCTAATTTATCCAATATGCGTAAACCTTCTTGGACATCACCTCTTGCTGCCATTACTTTAAACCTGTTGTAGGTATCGAATTCAGTCAGAACAATAGTTGATAATTCTTCCATAAGCTTATTGACGCTAATTCCTCGTGACTGAGCTAGTTCCTTTAATCTTGTATGTTTATCATCGGGAAGTCGAATTGTTAAAGTTGCCATAAGTGTTATCTCCTAAAGATTTGTTGTGGCTTGAGAATGGATAAGTTTGGGAAGATTAGATCGCTGTTTAAGAAATCTTTGATATTTTTTGTGGCAATAATTTGAGCATTACCTGCGATCGCTAGTTCTATTAAATGGTTATCTGCTTCATCTCGTAAGTTAGGTCTCCACAAATAGTAAATATCAATCCATTGACAGACACTCATGAAAGCATCAAGTAAGGTAACAATCTCCTGATTTTTCAAAGTACATTGGGTAATGATTTCTTCTCGCTGAACTACTGACTCATATTCTAAAAATAAGTTGTTTCCCATCAGTGGTTGATATTCTCCTTGAAGGCAGAGCCTAATCAACTCTCGACTTGCTCCAGTGGAGCCTATTAGAGCGCTGATTAAAACGCTAGTATCAATGACAATTCGGGATTTCATGTCAACATGATAGCATATATGATGTCATGTTGACATGAAATCGCTCGTTGCAGCCAAACTGTAGTTACAGATAGTTGGCGATCGCCCAGTCCAGTAATTTCGCCAATAACTAGAAAAAATAGCCTAGTATTCAAAGTTTTTTTTGTTATAGTGAGACAAATTAAGGCTTTAGCTAAACTTAAATATATGCTTACAACCTTTACCGCAAATTATACAAAGATTGACTCAGGTTATATGGGGCAACTCATTGAATGGCAAGAGGTAATAACTGAGGGTGAAACTCTCGAACTTTGTCGCGAGTATCTACAAGATGCTTTACAAGAAATGATTGCTGCATATAAGCAACAAAATAAAGAGATTCCTTCTAGTAAATCTTTAATTGAGCAGATTCCTGTGGAAGTTTAGTTATGTCAGTTAAACGCAGTGATCTGGTGAAATATTTTGAAGAGAATGGATTTTATTTGCTTAGGGAAGGCGGGAATCATTCCATTTACACCAACAATATCAAAACAATTCCGATTAAAAGACATCGGACAATTGATCGGATTACTGCAAATGCGATATGTAAACAAGCGGGGATAGCACCAAAGTTTTAGTCTAAATAATTTTCATGGCGATCGCAAACCTCTCCGCGAAAAAGGCGATCGCTAAAAAAGTATATCTCTTTTTTATTCAGCAACAAACTGCCAGTTTTCAGGATTAGCCAACATATAATGACGGAGACGATCTAAGTCTTGATCACTTCTGACAATTCTTTCATGATAGTTTCGTTGCCAGATAGACACGCCCGAATTCTGAGTGATTTTATTGATTTTGCGAGTAGAAACAGATTTGAAATTTTGAATGATCGTTGCTAATGAAATAGATTGCTCAGCCTGTTCTGAAATGACGATAATTCCATGTAGGTGATCGGGCATGAGGATAAATTCATCAAGTTCCACGGTAGGGAAATGCCGCGGAATTTGTTGCCAAATCGCAGAAACAATCTGACCATTAACATTTAGCTGCATTTTTTCATCGTTAACCTCTCCAAACAAATGTTGTCTTTGAAAGGTGCAGATAGTAACAAAATAGGCTCCTGATTGAGAATAGTCATAGCCCTGTAGACGGATAGAGCGTCGATGATGAATTTCAGGGTTGTAAGATATAGGAACGAATAAACGTAAAAATGTAGGGGTAGAGCATTTGCGCCACAATTTATAAACTATCACCGAAATCTCTATACGCAAATGCTCTACCCTGTGCACTGTTACCGATAAATTATCCCTGCGGTTTGGGAATTGTTGTTGATTTGCGAAGGTTTAGGGCAGAGCATTACCGTATTTAGGCGATCGCAGAATTTATAAAATTGTGGCGGTAATGCTCTGCCCCTACAGGGTTTTATTGTTTTAAAATCACCCAATATATATTTGAATTTACAGATTTGTAGGGGTAGAGCATTTGCGTCACAATCTATAAATTATCACCAAAATCTCCATACGCAAATGCTCTACCCTCTTCGCTGTTACCGATCGCTTATCGCTGCGGTTTGGGGATTGTTGCTGATTTGCGAAGGTTTAGGACGAGAATGGGCAAAGGGTGAATAAATTCCTCGCGCAAAAAGAATTTACACAACCACACGAAAGCCAATTGTGTGGAGGCGATTGTCTGCAATGCTTCTGTACCGATTCGCAGAACGGCAACCCTTAGCAATGACGAGCCAAGAGCCACCACGCAGAGTGTGATCACGATCATCATTTTTATTTATATTCAGATTACCCCACGATTCGTTGCCATGATGTTTGAAGTGCAATGGCTTCTTACTATAGTCATCATTCCAATCATCTAAACACCATTCCCATACATTGCCGTGCATTTGATATACTCCCCATTTATTCGGTTCAAAAGCATTTACATTGACTGTATGCTTGCGATATACTACTTTTTCTGAATTGCTACGGTCAGAAGACTTTCCATCGTAATTAACTAAATCTGGCGTAATAACTTCCCCAAAATGAAAAAATGTATTTGTTCCAGCGCGACAAGCGTATTCCCATTCTGCTTCAGTTGGCAACCTAAAGTTTTTTCCCGTAGACTTTGAAACCTTCTCACAAGAATCTCGCGCATCACTCCAAGAAACTCTCTCTACTGGTAAGTTATCGCCTTTGAAATATGCAGGATTATTTCCCATTACAGCTTGCCATTGTTTTTGTGTCATTACATATTTCCCCATCCAAAACTCTTGCAAAGTTACTTCATGGATTGGTTTTCCGCGATCATGTTCATTACTACCCATCATAAACTTTCCCGCAGGAATGCGAACTAAATCTATAGTTACTCCATTTCCCAAGTTCTCACGAATATATCCAGTTTTAGCATGTTGACGCTCTAGCTCAACTCTAGTTCCTAACCCTAGAAAACCGCTACTAACTATGCGAGTCTTTACATATGTAAATTTAAATTCTGAAACTGAAGAAGTTGTTTTTGTTACTTGCTTATTTGGTATTGCAGAAGGAATTGACACACGATGTTCTGCCTGTAAATCTTCGCCTTTAAAACTATAAGCACCAGAAGAATTATTAACAGCAGTTGATGTTTTTTGCCCAATATTAAACCCCTGCAAAATATCTGTAACCGAATTAGGTCTCTCCTTTACCCTGTAAGCAGTCAATCGATCCAACAACTTCCCAAACTCATTACTCACTACTTTTCCATTCAAAAACTGCTGCCATTGATATTCATTCTCCAAAACATCGTAGAGCGTAAACGGTTCCACATTCGTGAGCAAATGTAAACAAGTCACACCCAACCCAAACAAATCGCTCTGAAACACCGACTTACCCAACATTTGCTCAGGAGCGCCATAACTTGGCTTCCCGATGCCCGTCCCCGTCTTTGCCAATAACGTCGCCGTTGCGTGCTTTGCCGCCCCAAAATCTACCAGCACCAACTTTTGATCGCTGCGCCGCCGAATGATATTGTCTGGCGAAATATCGCGATGAATTACCGACTTGCTATGCACAAACTCCAAGATTTGCAGCACCTCCACCAACACATCCCGCACCTGCTGCTCGCTAAATGCACCAACTCGCGCTAGTTCCTGTTCCAAAGTCTCACCATCGATAAACTCTTGGATGAGGTACTGCTTACCCTCATGAATTGTGAAAGATAGAAGTTCAGGAATTTGCGGATGTTTACCCAAATCATCGAGCCGCTTTGCTTCCTGCTCAAATAACCTGATGGCGACATCCAAAGTCCCTTGACTCGCATTAGGATTGATCGTCTCAAAAGCAAATTGCTTAATCACACAACGCGGCTGAGACGGCTTCGACTCATCCTGAGCCAAGAAAGTCTTACCAAATCCCCCCTGTCCGATTACCTTCAAAGCGCGATAACGCTCTTGAATTTGTAACTTAGCACCGCATTGAGTGCAAAACTTGGTTGTTATTGAGTTTGCGCGATCGCAAGCAAGACAAAGGCAATTACTCATGCGAGATAAATCTTAGAAAATTTAGCTTTGATGATCTAGTTATAGCCTAACGTGAGCAAATCTATGAGCTTCAGCTGATTTCACAGGTGATATCAGGCGAACAGACATTGATGAGGCTGTAATCAATGCTGCGATTGAAGGGACTCAATCCATTTTTCTCCTTCAATCGCAGCAAATGGTATATCAGAACTATCAATATCTGTTTTTATTCTGCTTCTATCGTGCTAGAGCGCTTAGGAACTGTTGCAAACGCCCTAATAATGAACCAGACTGCTTGCCAGTCTTTTGCTGAAACAAACGATCGATGTCGTCGCTGGATGGGCGTTGAGCTACCTCCGCCATCGACTGCATTCCATCTTCAGTTTGTTGCCATACTTCCCATGTTTGCGGATAGCAACGCCATAACGCTCCAAGCTCTAAAGGCTTAATGTAATAGGCTGTCTCGAACGTACTTAAAAAGCGATCGCGCATTTGTCTTGCGGCAAGCCCCAAACCTACTTCACTATTTTCAAGGCGAGGATTGAGCATCACAAAAGGGCGATCGCCTGCTAGCTGCGCCAACTTTTCTACCAGTTCCACTTCAACTGAAGTTGGCTCGATTATGAGAAAGGCTTGATCTTCCTCACGAATAGCTCTGCGTCCTTCATTGACACCGCGCACGGACACATCAAGATCTGCCCATTCGCGCTTTGCCAGAGCCGCCGCTCCTGCATCTGAAAAAATCGCTTGCCAAGCCTTACCATAGCGTTGATTAAAACTAGCCGCAAACTCATAGGCGATCGGCATCGCTTTGAGTTCAGGAAAACGGAGATCGGCGATTACACGGTTAGCTCCATCAGCGATCGCTTGATGTGATGCAGCGATCGCTTGTTCGGTAGCATCTTCTAAATTATCAGGAAGTAAGATTGGCTCTTGAGTCATAAAGGGGATTACTTTTAAAGTTATTTAGAAAGTTGCGAATTATTTTAGCAGGTTGCCAAAAACTTGATTGGCAGACAATTTCATGTTTTGGATAGTTAGCGATCTAGTCAGGGCTGTGCGATTTAATAAAGTAGCAAATATAAAACCAGAATTGGTTGAGCGGCTTCGCCGCCCCACCCCACCAATTCTGGAAAATCTGGATTGGAACTTTATTTTTTTCGCAAGTCCCTTAGCTCATCATCAGTTCACTTTGAATTTACTTCGCCTTCACGACACCTGGTGGATTCCAGCTACCTTGACCGGGTGGAAGAATGGAAGGGGTTTCTGTCTTTGGCCAGTAGAGGCGCATGACAAGATAAATCGGGCCGTTAGGAGCTGGTAGCCAGTTTGATTCCTTCTCCTTGCCTGGGGAGTCCTTCTGCATGTAGATGGTGACCGATCCGTCATCATTCTTTTTCATGTCAGTCAACATCGGTGAATTGATCAGATAGCGGTTGATTGGATTTTTGATCAGGAACTGACTCTTTCCGTCATACATTGTCACTGACCAGAAAGAGTTCACTGGCGGTAGCTGCCCTGCGGCGAAGGTGAGCTTGTAGTTGTGCTTGCTTCCGTCTAGGGTCTCGCCGGTGCTGTCTTCACGGGTCATAGGATACATTGCTTCTTCGGCATTATTTCCGTAGATGCCGCCCTTGGCGCCGGCAGAGCGCTTGAGCCAGTCGCCGTTGAAGAAAGCTTTGTCACCAAAGAAAGCGCCAACCTTCCAACCATTGATATTCTTGCTTCCAGTGTTTAGAAACTTCTCAACTTTGCCTTCACCTTCCTTCAAGGCGAGTAATACAGCAGCTTTATGTTCTAGGGAGAGATCTTTAAACGCAAAGGTTTTCCCTGGACCTATGCCGATTTTGGCGAGCCTGCTTCTAAGTTCTTTTGTATCAGATGTCTCAGGAACGAACTGGAGTGCAGCATCGAGATACTCGAAGAAGTTCGCTTTGATCCCTGCAGTCGTTGCCGGCAGGAAATCAATCTTCGGCGCGGCGGGCGGTGCAGGTTGTTTCAAAAATGCGGACAGCGGCTGTGCTTTGTAACCTGACTGTACCTTCACCACATTCGGCATATCATCTGGGTTGAAGAGCTGGGTTCGGAAAATGGTTAGACCAAAGGGCGTAGTCGATTGAAAAATCTGCTTGATACCCGCTGGCTTTTCGCCTTTCCACTCTGGCCCAACGACCATGTAGTCGCCAGCTTCGTTGCCAGTGGTGCGGCTGCCGATGTAGCCGTAATTGTATACATTGCCATCAATTAACTGCACAGAGTAGTAGCGATCTTTCTCCACTGCTGGTACCGAGATCACCATCGGCTCAGCGCGAAGATCTAGCCACAGCATTGAGTAAGGTGTATCGCTGTTGGGGGTTACCACTGACGTGTCCTTATAGGTGAAAACACGTGCTTCATTGCTGATCTGATTGAATGGGCCCTTGTATTGTCCTGAATTCTTATCAACGACAAATTCATTCATCACGGCATAGTTCATCACGAGGGGCAAGCCATAGATGAATGCCTCCTCGGCGATCGCCTTTGTTTCCTCTATGCTCGGCGCAGCTATACCTGCCTTTCGATCTGCTTGCTCGGCGTTGGCAATGGGGTCATTTTTTTGATTGCAGCCAGACAAAAGCGTTAATGCGGTTGTGATGCACAAAGCCCCGCTAAGAAGCATATGTGTTCGTGATTTCATTTATCTCTCTCAAGTTCAACTGTGATATTTGTGGGAGCGTTCTCGACTAGATGGCTCAATTGAGCAGATCTTGATATCTTTGGCTCGGCTAACAATTATAGCTGTTTGCCCGCTGAGGCACTTTATACCAATTCACAAAAGTGTGCCGACACTTTTATGAATTAAAAACCAAACCCAGTAAGGGTTTTAAAAACACAAAATGGCGCAGCCATTTTGTGTTTTGGAATTATCATATCGCGATCGCTTAACAAGTGAAGTTGTTTTTTGAGGCTAGGGTTACCTTCAAGCGTATATCTATCAAGCTCTGTCCTAAACTGCTACGCTCAGAATGGTATGTTATTAAACCTAACGCTCATAGTCTTGAGATACAGGTAGCCTTCCAGAATTTTCCTTCAAATATTAAGCAATATGCTAGAGCATAATTATCGAGTTTATATGTCCCGCGAGATTGTTAGACACTACAGCCAGTTACAACAATTGCAACCCGCAGAACAATCCATTTTGGAACTTCTTCATAGTGAATGGGTAAATATGAGAATGCTGGATATTGGTGTGGGGGGAGGGAGAACTACCCAACATTTCTCTACTGTAGTTCAGGAATATGTTGGCATTGATTATTCTGAAGAGATGATAAAGGCTTGCCAGAGGCGCTTTCCATCTGCTTCGCAATCAAGAAGGTTTGAAGTTGGCGATGCTAGAGATATGAAGCAGTTTCAAGATAATTCTTTCGATTTCATTTTATTTAGCTTTAATGGAATTGATGTGATTTCCCATGAAGATCGATTAAAGGTGTTACAAGAAGTTAAGCGGATTGGTAAATCTGGAGGTTATTTCTTATTTTCGAGTCATAACCTACAGGGGCTAGAAAGAGAATTTGCATGGCAGAATAAATTTAGCCTCAATCCTCTAAAAACCTATGTAAATCTGATCATGTTTGTGCTTCTGCGCTTCTTCAATCGCTCAATTTCTCTCCGGCAAATAAAACATTCTGACTATGAAATTGTTCAAGATGAATCTCATAACTTCCGCTTAAAGCAATATTACATCAGACCTCAAGCGCAGATTGATCAATTAAAAGCAGATTTTGATAATATCAGAATCTATTCTTGGGAGAGTGGATTAGAAATCACAACTCAGCAGGAGTTATGTGTTAACGCCGATATGTGGCTTTATTACCTATGTACGATCAAATGAACTAAGTTCTACTTTATTCATGAATACCTCATAATTTCTAATCCAGTTTCTCTGATCAATCCGTGATCGCATTCAACTCAGCTAATGTTTTAACTAAGCGATCGCGCTGACGCATAAGTGCTTTCTATGAATCCCAGAAATAAGCACATAAATAGCTAGTCAAAGTAGGGATTGGAAATCCAGTTCTCTGAGATTCAGTATTAGAAATTTGGGGCTGCAAAATAGCTTGGCATTGAGGTAAAAACTTCTGCTTCTCTGGAGCTTTAGATTTCAACTGTTTAAGTTGATTGACGGTAGCAGGACTGACAGAACTCACTACAGACTCAGCCCTTTGTTGGATTTCCACCCATCTAGTGATTTGGACTAATTCTGTGCGGTAAGCCTTGATGCGCTGTTGAACATCACCATATATTACCGAGTCAGGAGCCACCCCTTCCAAAAGCTTTAAAGCCTGCTGTCGTTTTTCTTGAGCAGACTGCCAAATAGTTGACTTGTGTGGTGGATTCTGAGTTAATTTCGCCGCCTCAATCATCAGATTCTTCGCTGACTCAAGATTTACGTAAGCCGCCTGTTCGACATTGATTTTGCGATCGAAATCAGCTAGTTTTGGGCGCAGAATTCCTAACTCAGCTTGAGCATCAGCATATAGAGAAGTGGGTAGATCGGGAATTCCTTCTAGTTGTGAAACGACGATTTGCAAACGATTACGAGTCTCAGTGAGTGTTTCTAGTTTCGTAATTTTCTTTGGATTAACATCTTGGCTGCTAAAGTTTCGTGCATCGGTTAAATATTGTTGTTGGTTGTATCGTTCCCACACTAACCATCCACAACCTCCTATGATGGAGATCGCAACCACAGTAAAAGCTCCAGAGAGAAGTAGGGATTTCTTCTTTGGAGTAGTAGTTTTGATTGACTCTTGCTCTGTCTCGGCAAGAGCGATAGGCTCTTCAGCATTGCCTGTTGGCGGCGACGGTAATGGCATAGGCATCGCTGCCACAGTCGGAGAATCGAAGCTAAAGTCTTCATCTTTCTCCATCCAAGAGTTCTCTATATCTTCTAGATCTAAAGGCGATTCTAGATCAGACTCTTGGCTATCTACTTCAAAAAGATCATCTGCATCTAAAGGCTCTAGCTCAAAATTATTTTGTTGATCGGGCTCGAAGCTAAATTCTTGTAATTCCAGACTGCCAAAATCAAAATCCTCAGTCTTAGTATTATTGATTTTGTCCTTATTAATTTGGGGATTAGCTTCGGGGATAGCCTTATTGCCGGAGGCTTTTAGATCGTTATCGATACTACTCTTAAAGCCTTTTAAGTCATAGGCAAGATCTGACTCAAGATCTGCTGCCTGAATCTGTGTCTCATCGCTGCTAGTAGGAAATGAAAGGTTCTTGATTATATCAATGTCTTCATCGTCAAATTCTTCAAGATCCTCAAGATCTAGTTCAATTAATGGTAAGGGTGGCTTGATATCTGCAGTTTTATGCCATTCAGGATGCTTTGAGCCAGATAATCTCCCATATACCACTAAGGTATCTGCCCCATCGATTGGGAGCTTATCAATACGGCGTTTCACAATATCATAGAGGGAGGCATAGTCAATATCATCCCCATCTGCTCTGGTAATCAGAACATGCAACTGAGATTCTTTGCGACGGACTTGAGTTTTTACCTTATAGTTTTGAAGGTCTGCCACTATTGCACTGACAATGCTAGCCTCATTCATCTTGAGATCCTCACCCTTGCGTTTCGATTGCACATAGTAAACGAAAAGTCATACAAATATCCAACAATATCCAACAAATGACTAGAAAAAGATGAACTTTTTGCTTGAAATTTACAATATCCCCAGACGCTGGTGGACAGAGTTTTCGTTGCAAACCAAACTAATGGCTTTGATTACGTTATTAGTTTCTTTGTTGATGAGTGCTGTCACCTTTTGGGCAGTCAACGATATTCAGACCGATGCGCGACTCAATGATACGCGCTTTGGTAAAGATTTGGGATTATTACTTGCAGCCAATGTTGCACCACTAGTAGCAAAAAATGATCTTCAAGAAGTAACTCGCCTGTCTAAAGAATTTTACGATAGTAGCTCCAGCATCCGTTATATTCTCTACGCCGATCCCGATGGTGAGATTTTTTATGGTATTCCTTTTACCTCGAATGAAGTACAAAATTCTTTAAGCATCAGACGACGAATTCAACTCCCTGAAGATCCAATGATGCGTCCCGATCGCCCGTTGGTAAGGCAACATGTCACGCCGCAGGGCGAAGTCACCGACATATTTGTCAATTTGCAGCATGATGGTAAAGCACTAGGGATTATTGCGATCGGTATCAACCCTAATCCGACGGCAGTTGCTTCGTCGAGCCTAACTTTAGATGTGACAACAGCAGTATTTGTGTCGATCTGGGCAATGGTGATTTTGGGGGCAGCATCAAACTCTGTGACAATTACACGCCCACTCCGAGAATTAGTGGCAGGAGTACAAAATATCGCTAGTGGCAACTTCAAGCAACGTATCGATCTACCATTTGGCGGTGAATTAGGAGAATTAATTCGCAGCTTTAATGACATGGCGCAACGCCTAAAAAAATATGAAGAGCAAAATATCGAGGAGTTGACCGCTGAAAAAGCAAAACTGGAAACTTTAGTGTCAACGATCGCTGATGGAGCCTTGCTACTCGACTCAGATATGCGGATCGTGCTTGCCAATCCTGCAGCGATCAAGATTATGGGTTGGGATCAAGATTTGCACAAAGATAATTGGCAGGGAACAAGTATCCTGAATATTTTGCCAGATCGACTCAGTGATGATTTAGGACGATCGCTCATGCAAATTGCCACAGGCGATCGCGAGGGTGGTGAATTTCGGATCATGGCTTCTGGCGAAAAAGGCGACTCAGTACTTGCCCATGCTTTTCGGATCTGGATTACGAGCGTGCTAAGTTCCAGTAATGCAATTAAGGGGATTGCAATTACGATTCAGGACATCACCCGTGAGGTGGAGCTAAATGCTGCGCAGAGTCGTTTTATTAGCAATGTCAGTCATGAGTTGCGCACACCTTTGTTTAATATCAAGTCATTCATTGAGACTTTGCATGAATACGGCGATGAGTTAAGTGACGATCAGAAAAAAGAATTTCTCGGTACTGCTAATAGTGAAACCGATCGCCTGACGCGCCTTGTTAATGATGTTCTCGATCTTTCGCGCTTAGAGTCAGGTCGTCAGTTTCACTTCACTGCGATCGATTTATCCGAGACGATTGAACAAACGGTTCGGACTTACAAGCTCAATGCATCTTCTAAGGGAGTTGAGCTATTGCACGAAATATCTCCTAATCTTGACAGGATTTGGGGAAATTATGATTTGATTTTGCAGGTTTTATACAACTTGGTTGGCAACGCTTTAAAGTTCACCGAAACTGGCGGTAAGGTCACGATTCGGATTTATCCTTGGCAAGATCAAACCACCACCCAACCACATCGCATCGTCAATTATGTGCGGGTCGAGGTTGAGGATACAGGCTATGGCATTCCTGCTGAAGATTGCGATCGCATTTTTGATCGTTTCTATCGCGTCGAGGATAAGGTTCATACGCTTGAAGGTACGGGACTGGGTCTATCAATTGTGCGAAATATCATTGAAAAACATCACAGTGAGATTCATATCAAGAGTGAAGTTGGCGTTGGTAGTACATTCTGGTTTGATCTAAGCGTGTATCAAGATCGCTGTGAGTTACCTGTAGTTAATGCGATCGCGGAACCTGTAAAAGCAATGTCAGTTTAGCCATCGTATACGTCACTACGATGGGCAATGTTTGTTACGCGCACTTGTTTAGATTGTTCATTTACTTCATACACAACCCGATAGTCACCAGCTCTAAACCGATAAAAACCTGAAAGTTTTCCTTTTAGGGCTTTTATATTGGGATGCTGGTATGGAGTTTGCTCTAGAGTACTAAAGCACCTAGCTAATTTTTTTGCGATCGCAGGGCTAGCGAATTTGTAAAAATCTCTAGCTTTATCTGTTAAAGCAATTTCATACGTCATCGCGAATACTACGCCAGTTAGTCAAATTTCCTTTAGCAATATCTTGTTTGCCTTCTTCCCAAGAATTAAGAAAATCAGGAATACTTAGTAGTTCTTCTGTTGCTTGTTGACTCTCACGGTCTGCCAGATATGCTAAAAAGTCTACAGTTACTTTTAACCCTTCAGGAGATAGGCAATCAATATATTCTTCAATTTGATGACGGATCTCGATAGTGGTCATACGCTTAGTGAGGTTACTAATTATTCAAAAATTATAGCTTGCCTTCCAAAGTTATTTTTGATAAAACGGGCGATCGCAGCACCTGTGCAAGCTGTGACAGTTTAGAATTAGAAATGTAGAGTGAAAATTATCTACCCTACGACTTCTCCAAAAGTTTGATAGTAGCAAATGACATCTGAAAATAAATCATCACATGTTATTGAGCTATGCGAGGAAATTCTTGGTGATATTGAGTTAAGTAGAATTAATTCTGAAGGGATTTTATTAAAGGCTACTCGACTTGCCCGACTTTCTGGCTCAGAAGAAATCAGACAGTGGCTTAGATATGAAATGGCTGGATATAATTTGTGTGATTCCTTATCACTCAAATATATGAATCTAACTGGTCGCTGGATAAATAAAAATGAAAATAGAGGATTCTGGGGATCGCTTGCACAACAGGAAACTTCTATAGAAGTTTTAAAACTGCAACTTGCGACTATCAAGGTAGACAGTATTAGTGGAGAACAAGCATATATTGTTAATAAAAATATTACAATTGAAGCTAAAACAATAGGTAACGAAGTTTCAAAAATAAGCTCTATTCGTAGTCGTGTAATCTCTATAATCCATGATTTCGTTTCTCGTATTTATTATGAAAAAATTTTTAGTGGATTTTCTGAAAGTATCTTTGAAAACCATAAAGAATCTATTGACGAGCTATTAATTGGTAAATGTAATGATGTTATTGAAAAAATACCTTCAATTTTCGAGCGGCTTTCTAATGGTGATAGTGAAGCTATTAGTCATGCTTTAACCACTTGCAGGCGTATCATTGATTCTTTTGCTGATGCAATTAAACTTGCTAGTGAAGAAGAAATTGAAATTGATGGTAATAATCTTAAACTGGATGCAGCAAAACATCAAAATAGAATAAATGCTTATATTCATCTTAAGACAAACAGTAAATCTCGTAAGCAAAAACTACGCCAGACCTTAAGTAATCTATATTCAAGGGTTTGCAGTGGTGTACATTCTGACGTTTCTATTAATGAAGCTAAAGCTCTTTTCCTTGAAGTATATCTTTTCCTTGGAGAAGTCTTATCCCCAGAAGGTGATCAAACTCAATGATTGGTATTAGACAATAAATATAGGAGATAAAAAATGGATGCAATGACTACTCAACAAGCAAGTCATGACTTAGATGGTTTGATCGATCGCGTGATTGATAACGTGCAACCAACAATTATTTGTAATGACAAAGGCAACAAAGCTATTTTAATTTCGCTAGACGAATTTTCATCATGGCAAGAGACCTTGTATTTACTATCAAATCCAGTTAATGCAAAACGTCTTCTCGGCTCAATTCAATCAGTAAAAGCAGGAAAAGTCACTGAGAGAGAGTTAATTGAAGAATGAAGCTCACATTTACAGAAGAAGCTTGGGACGATTATTTATGGTTTCAGGAAACTGATAAAAAACTCTTGAAAAGAATCAACACTCTGATTAAAGAAATTTTGCGGACTCCCTTTGAAGGTATTGGTAAGCCAGAACCACTAAAAGCTAATCTATCAGGCTATTGGTCGAGACGCATCAACACCGAACATCGACTGGTTTATGAAGTCACAGAGGACAGTATAGTTATTGTGGGTTGTCGATTTCATTATCAAGACTAGACCTTTTAGTGGGTATCGTTTATTAACTTTCTAACTCATCAGATTACTGTTAACTTGTCAAATTTATGCCCCTCGCTCCAATCCTAAAAGCTGAAAATATCTCTAAATCCTTTGGCGGCATTCATGCTGTCAGTAATGCTCAAATCGAAGTCCCTGCGGGAAGTATCACAGGATTAATTGGTCCCAATGGTGCAGGAAAAACTACATTTTTTGGATTGCTCTCCAACTTCCTTAAGCCCGATCGCGGTACGGTGCAGTTTAATGGAATGCCAATCCAAGGCAAACCACCCCATGCGATCGCTAAACTTGGCATGATCCGCACCTTTCAAGTACCGCGTGTGTTGTCGCGGTTGTCAGTGCTAGAAAATATGTTGCTAGCTGCTCAAGATCAAGCTGGCGAAAAGTTTTGGAACACTTGGTTTCAAGGACAAAAAATTGCTGTTCAAGAGCGAGAGAACCGCGAAAAAGCCAGACATATTCTTGAGTCTGTGGGCTTAATTAGAATGGAAGATGATTTTGCGGGTTGTCTATCGGGTGGACAGCGCAAATTATTAGAAATTGCTCGCGCTTTGATGACTGACCCTAAATTAATTTTGCTAGATGAACCTGCGGCGGGGGTAAATCCTGCTTTGATTGAGGAGATTTGCAGCTATATCCACAAGTGGAATCAAGAGGGAATGAGTTTTTTGATCATCGAACACAATATGGATGTGATTATGTCTCTGTGCGATCGCGTCTGGGTCTTAGCCGAAGGTCACAACCTCGCCGATGGTTCACCCTCTGAAATTCAGACTGATCCTAAAGTTTTAGAGGCTTACTTAGGTTCATGACATTTAATGTTTTGCTGCTTGTGCCCACAGGCATTAATGCTGCTATTGGTGGCTATGCGGGGGATGCTTTGCCAGTGGCGAGGGCGATCGCATCTATAGCTGACAACGTGATTACGCATCCCAATGTCTTAAACGGCGCGAGTTTATATTGGTCAATGCCGAATGTTTTGTATGTGGAAGGTTATGCGATCGATCGCATGGCAAGAGGTGATTGGGGTTTGCGTCCTGTACGAGCTAATCGAATTGGCGTAATTCTCGATCGCAGTATGGAGCCAGATTTAGAATTGCGTCATCGTCAAGCGATCGCAGCTGCCCAAGCCACGTTAGGTTTAAATATTACGGATATTCTCGTTACCGATCAGCCTCTTGGTGTAGAACTGCGATCGGGAGACTCTGGCGCGACTTGGGGAACGATCGCGAATCTCGATAGCTTATTAAGAGCCGCCGAAAAATTAATTAAAGTCTCTAAAGTCGAAGCGATCGCAGTGGTGGCAAGATTTCCTGATGACTCCGACAGCGAAGCGTTACAAAACTATCGCCAAGGTAAAGGAGTCGATGCTCTTGCGGGAGCCGAAGCAGTTATTAGTCATGCGATCGTGCGAGAATTTGCCATCCCCTGCGCTCATGCTCCTGCTTTGCAACCATTGCCGATCGATCCAAGCGTTTCGCCTCGCGCTGCTGCCGAAGAATTGGGTTATACTTTTTTGCCTTGTGTATTGGTTGGCTTGAGCCGCGCCCCAAAAATTATTACATCGCCAGATTTATTTAATGCTGGTGATTTTACAGCTGATCGGATTGATGCGATCGTCACTCCCTATAGTGCCTGTGGCGGCGCAGGTTTACTAGCACTTAATCCACTTCCCCATGTGCAGACTGTTTTTGTTAGAGAAAATCAAACTGCGATGAATGTTACGCCTGAGATGTTGGGCTTAAAGGGTATTCAAGTGGAAAATTATTGGGAAGCGATCGGGGTTTTAACAGCGATTAAATCTGGAATTAATCCTCAAAGTTTAAGATTGACATAAAAAAGCGGCAAGAAACGCCGCTTTTTTGTTGATATTTAGGAAGTGAACGATCTTCCTAAACCCAGAGCAGCAAGCTTTTTGCGAAAAGTAATGGAACTCTTATCACCGGGAATATGTACCTCATCAGCAAGACAAATGGGAAGGTCTTCTGGCCATTGCTCCTCAACGATCGCCTTGTCCTCATAAAACACCTGATCATTAAAATCGAGGGTGTCTTGTAGTGGAGCATCTTTATCGAAGTTCCGACAAATCGGCACGAATAATCGCGTTTTACGGGCGGAGATTGGGGAAGCCGCATTGAGAACATGCAGTTTACCATGAGGAAAAAAGACAGTTAACTTGGCGGTGAAAGGAACAAACAATTCAAATAGTCTGCGCCATAAGAAATCCGATGGAGCTAAATGCTTCATGCCATGGGCATAGTTGCTAACCGTACTTATATAATCTGCACGAAACCCAGTCGCAGTTTGTTCGATTGGATAGTCGGGAACTTCAGGATTATCCTTTTCTCCAAAGGATTTGGCATGAATAAAAGCAAAGTGACTGACATCCAAGAATCCTTCCACTTGCCGACCTGCTGCCGAGTCCAAATCTACAGAATTTGGTAATACCTGAATATAATCTGGATCTTCCCATTCACTCAATTCAGGAAGTGGTAATGGTCCATTGTCAATCAACCTTGTCCAGACTAAACCATAGCGCTCCATGACCGAATAGGTCTTGAGTTTGAGCCGTGATGGAATTTTTGCTTCGGGCTGGGCAGGAATGTAAACACATTTTGCATCGCGATCGTATTGCACACCATGGTAAGGACAAACGAGGCGATCGTTTTCAATGCAACCTAAACTCAAGGGTGCGCCTCTATGTAGACATAGATCTTGGGCGACGATAATCGTACCATCGGAGACTCGATAAATCACCAATCGTTCGTCTAATAGATGAGTTCCATAGGGCTTGTCAGTTGTGATTTCATGGGAGAAGGCAACAGGATACCAGAAGGGCGCAAGCGCTTGCCAATCGGTTGGGGTGAAGGTGCAATTACGTGGCAAATATACTTCTTGGGTCGCTACCATAAACATCACTCTTGTACATAAATCTACAATTCTGACGCTACAACGATATAAAAATCTATTCTGTATAACTTTGCACGAATCTCATTGCTCAACTTCGAAACTCGAAACTTCAAGAGTCTTTACTACAGCAATTGTCTTTGAGAGATAATACCAAAACATAAAATGGCTACGCCATTTTATGTTTTTAAAACCCTTACAGGGTTTGGTTTTTTAATTCACAGAAGTGTTGTCACACTTTTGTGAATTTGTATAAGAGATCTGTTGAATTAGAACCCGAAAAGTATCGACCATTCGAAAATCTTCATTATAAACATTGGTTCTGCTTAAAGCCATCTGACAGAGGGATTTACAGCATCAAAGTTAGGCTTTTTAGCGCCTGTGGTGCTAAAAAGCCTAACTTTGATTTCATCTCTATAAAACTAGATAGGCAGAGCTTAGCACCGTCAATCTATCATCCACTTTTAGTACAAGCGATCTAAAACGTAATTGGTTAGACCGATGAGAGATTGCTTTGGCTCGGAGGATGGAAGCCACTCGATCGCAGTTAAAGCAGACTTGACATGATTCTTGGCAAGTTCACGCGATCGCAAAATACCTTCACTGTTGTGAACTAGTTCGAGAGCTATTTCTAGATCGTTAACTTCACAAAACTCGCGATCGATCAAACCGCGCAATTGAGGATGCTCCTCGAGCGCAAATAATACTGGTGCAGTCAAATTACCTTGTTTTAGATCGGAGCCTGCGGGTTTACCTAAAGTTTCAGTCGAACTGGTGAAATCGAGAATATCATCGACAACTTGAAACGCAATCCCAAAATGTTTGCCGAAGTTAAATAGCTGCTCAGCTTGGACTTGACTCACACCACTGAGTACACCCGCTGCCTTAGCACTACCTGCCATCAATGAGGCAGTTTTATAAAAACTTTTTTCTAAATAATCTTCTAAGGATAGATCACCATCAAATGCAGTAAGACTCTGACGAATTTCACCTTCTGCAAAATCAGTAATTACCTTTGACAAGAGCTTGACAACTTCCAGATCGTCTAAATTAGCAAGATACCAAGAGGCTTGGGCAAAAAGAAAATCTCCTGCAAGAACAGCAATACGATTACCAAAGCTATTGTTGACTGTGGGCATTCCGCGCCGTAAATCGGCGGAGTCGATTACATCGTCATGTACCAAGCTCGCTGTATGAATCATCTCAGTAATTTCAGCGAGACGGCGATGGCGTGAGGTGATATCGCGATCATTCATGGTGGCTCGTGATGCTAACAAGACCAGTGCAGGGCGCATACTCTTGCCCTTAGCTTCAAATAAATGCTCAGCCGCAGCATACAAAATCGGATGTCTTGCCCCTACCAACTGCTTCAAATTATCCGTGAGCATACGCAAGTCATCTTTGACTGGTGCAAAAAGTTCGGTGACAGAAGTAGTTGGAAGGCTCATGCGAATAAACCAGTTTTAAATCAATTTTTACATATCTTCATATATTGTATGAGAATGTTGCAAGAGTTGAAGACTGACTTAGCCTGTTTTCGTAGTTAACATGGTATAGATGGCTGCAAATAGCTGATACTCTATACCTACTACTCCTTTAGCCAGAAATTTTTTGCGATCGCCATAAATACCAACCAACACAGGTAACGCCCCCCATCACCGGTACTTAACTGTGTATCAGGATGATATATTATTTAATAAATCGTAATCCAATCGTATAGATGGAACTTTGACTAATGATGCCTAGGCTTCTCCTGATCGATGATGATCCGATAATCTCTGAAATGGTCACGCTTAACCTCGAACATGCTGGCTATCAAGTCAGCCAAGCGAGTGATGGCATAAAAGGACAAGCGCTTGCCATTCAGTTGATGCCAGATATGATCATCCTTGACTTGATGCTGCCAAGGGTTGATGGATTTACGGTATGTCAAAGGTTACGCCGTGACGAACGGACTAAAGAAATTCCTGTAATGATGCTCACGGCAATGGGGCAAACTCAGGATAAGGTCGAGGGTTTTAACGCAGGTGCCGATGACTATCTGACTAAGCCCTTTGAGCTTGAAGAAATGTTAGCGCGAGTGCGTGCTTTATTGCGACGGACCAATAGGATGATTGACACGGCTAAGCATGGTGAAATTTTAATCTTTGGTTCCTTAACGCTAGTACCGGAGCGTTTTGAAGCAATTTGGTTTAATAAAACCGTTAAGCTGACTCACTTAGAATTTGAGTTATTGCATTGCCTCTTGCAGCGACATGGTCAGACGGTCTCACCGAGTGAAATTCTCAAAGAAGTCTGGGGCTATGAACCTGATGATGATATTGAAACTATTCGTGTGCACATTCGCCATTTACGCACTAAGTTAGAGCCTGACCCACGACATCCTAAATACATTAAGACCGTATATGGTGCGGGTTATTGCTTAGAGCTTCCGAGTGATAACGATAGCCATCAAGACGAAGTCGTAATAGCAGAATGAATCACCCCGCCGCAAGCGGACGGGGTATCAAATTCTTTTTTATTAGAATATACTCACACCGCAGAGCGGTGGGGTATTTACCCTCTTAGTTCAAATAAAAAAAGAACTTGCTTTGCAAGTTCTTTTTTTATTCATTCTGCAAATCGCACATAGCGAAAAAGTACTGCTTGTAAAAATTGCTGCTATAGCGATCGCGCTATGCCTGAAAATAATCTAGATAGCCTGAAATACAAGTACTGAATCAACGAATGAAAATTTTATTTGCGGCGGCTGAAGCGGCTCCTCTAGCCAAAGTTGGCGGTATGGCAGATGTGGTGGGCGCACTCCCCCCGATTCTCAAGAAAATGGGACATGATGTGCGCATTATCATGCCTTACTACGGCGTGATTCCAGACAAACTGAAAGAAAATCCCACATGGATCTGGAAAGGCTATGCCATGTTTCAGGAATTCGATATTTTTGAGACCGTACTACCAGGTACAGATGTCCCTTTGTATCTGATGGGGCATGGATCATTTATTCCCGCTCGTGTTTATGGCGGTGAAGATGAAGATTGGCGGTTCACAATGTTTGCCAACGCCGTTGCCGAGTTTGCTTGGAACTATTGGAAACCAAATATTATTCATTGTCATGATTGGCATACAGGCATGATTCCTGTGTGGATGCACCAAGTCTCCGATATTGGCACTGTATTTACGATTCATAATCTTGCATATCAAGGTCCGTGGAAATGGTTTTTGGACAAAATTACTTGGACTCCGTGGTATATGGATGCCCATAACACGATGGCAGCAGGAATCAAATATGCCGATCGAGTAAATACGGTATCGCCAACCTATGCTCAGCAAATTTGTACACCTACCTATGGTGAAGGCTTAGAGGGAGTACTTTCATTTTTGAAGCCTTGGGGGATTTTAAATGGCATCGATATGGAAGTGGAAAATCCCGAGACTGATTCTGCTTTGGTACAAAACTACTCTGTTGAAACTCTTGACGATCGCATGGCAAATAAGATTGCTTTGCAGAAAGAGTTGGGCTTGACTGTTAACCCTGCAACTTTCTTGATCGGCATGGTGGGACGTTTGGTAGAGCAGAAGGGTATTGATTTGTTGCTGCAAACCCTAGAACGTTTCTTAGCATATACTGATGCCCAGTTTGTGGCTTTAGGCACAGGCGATCGCTACTACGAATCCCAGCTATGGCAAATTGCAGCGCGTTATCCAGGTCGGATGTCAGCGCAAATTTTGTTTAATTCGGCGCTTTCTCATCGTGTTTATGCTGGTTCCGATGCATTTTTAATGCCAAGTCGCTTTGAACCATGCGGAATTAGCCAACTAGTTGCACTGCGCTATGGTAGTGTCCCAATTGTCCGTCGCACTGGAGGCTTGGTAGATACAGTATCATTTCACGATCCAATTGGGCAGAAAGGTACAGGCTTCACTTTCGATCGCTATGAGCCATTGGATATGTACACTTGCATGGTGCGTGCATGGGAAAGCTATCGTTACACCGATGCTTGGCGATTGTTACAACAGCGTGGTATGACCAATAACTTCAGTTGGGAAGCCTCTGCCGAAAAGTATGTGCAGCTATATCGTTCGATTCCAGGGTTAGACAACGTCTAAATCCCAGTCTAGATTCCAGCCTAAATCCTAATAAAGAAAGGCGGCGCTTTGCGCCGCCTTTCTTTAATTTGCTTGCAAATCTCTCAAAGCCCTGTGAGAATTACATTTATGCTAATTCACATAAGTGTGACGACACTTATGTGAATTAAAAAACAAACCCTGCAAGGGTTTTAAAAGCACAAAATGGTTAGGCTATTTTGTGCTTTTGGTATTACAGCGCAAAGCGCTGTAACTCAATTCAATCGATCTTTCAGGCTACCTATCGATGCGTCAGTTCCCTGTTATCCTTATTCCCCCTGAAGTGCAGCGCATTGCTAACTCCAAGCCAGTTGCACCTAAGCTAAGTATGGCATTGCCAAGCTTGCCCTCAAATCAACAGCCCGCACCTATTCAAATTCAAGAAGCGATCGCGTTGAGCTTTGGTCTAATTGTCGTAGTGGCGGTCGTAACTACGGTTGCGAAAGAGTTAGGAATCATACTACTTATTCTGGGAACAGTGGCAATTGTGCTGCGGATTAGATATCAGTTTCTCACCTATAAAAAACGATACCAAAGTCATCAAAATACTCTCCAAAGCTATTTTTTGCAACTAGAAGCATACTCTCGCGAAGAGGTTAATCATCAGCAGAAATTGGCGATCGCTCACGCACCAGAGCGTGTGATTGAGTTTCGCCATCAGCAATTTCAGAAGTTTTTTGCCAAGATGTCTCCCATCGAAAATGCGATCGCTATACCCAAGAACAACAAGCCTTCTGGTAATGCCAAACCAAATACTCCACAGGACATTGAAGAGGTTATCTATCAATTCGGAATTACTCTTCAGCAATATTTATCGGGAACTCTCTATCAAGGTGTGAAGCTTCCCATTCCTATCGTCAATCATGATTGGCTTCCTGCACTGATCTATATCGATCCTGTTCTAAATTTCCATATTGCGATCGAGATTAGTGTGCCTTCAGAAAGTGCGGCAAATTCAATGCAAAACGATCTTGCAGATCGCTTTCTAGTCGATTCAGGTTGGATTATGATCAAGTTTTCTCAAAAGCAAATCTTACAAAGCTCCGCTCAATGCTGTAAGGAGTTTGCAAAATTACTTGATCGCTTAAGCCTTGATCCATCTGTACTTCCAGACTTTGATGGAACGCCTGATTTGGTCCCAGTAAAAATATAAATTGCCAAATAATTTGTGTTTTTGATAACACTTGCTACAGAGATTGCTGGTTAATTTAGTTTATTGTTGGCAAATGCTAAAATCAGCTTCTGATAGCTGATAAATCTTGGTATTGTTGGTTTTAAGTGAGGGTCTTGCCCGTGAATGCTGCTGAACAAGCTAGAAATGTCGAAGTAGCGACAAAAATCGCTACGATTGTCAATTTGTTTAAAGCTATTTACCCTGCTGCTCGATCTGACTTAAAACCTTGGCTCAATAATTCTGATACTCGTAAATTACTCGATCCAGATTCGATTGATGTTGGCTTTCATTTCCCTGGGGTAAGTTGGCGGCTCAAGGTTCGCAGTATTCTCTTTCAAATTCGACTATATGAGGATCCTGTTGATGGGGACTTAAGGGCGATCGGTATTGAGGCAAGTGGACACGATCATAAGGGTGAATGTTGGCGATTCTCAACAGTGGACAATTGGCAATTCTTTGGCGATAAAATGCCGATGGAAGATGGAGTCATAAACCTACATGAGTTTAGCCGTCAAACCTTAGAAGTTTTCAATCGCAAATAGAAGTAGTACCAAAACATCAAATGGCTAAGCCATTTGATGTTTCTAAAACCCTTGACGGTTTTGAGCCTCAATTCACAAAAGTGTGACTGACTTTTGCTAATCGGTACATCTGCGTAAGATTTGCTTAGAGTATAAAGCCCAAAAGAGTAGTGGCGGCGCTTCGCGCCGCCACTACTCTTTTGCTTTTTAGGATTTTCAGCGCCGCAGGCGCTGAAAATCCTAAAATTGGTTTCAGATTACAATGAGGTATTACTCGGCAAATTTTTTAAGAACCAACCTATGAAAGCATTTGTAGCAGGAGCCACAGGGCAAACAGGACGGCATATTGTCACCGAATTAGTTAAGCGCAATATTCCAGTAAGAGCCTTAGTCCGTAACCTAGAGAGCGCTAAAAAAATCTTACCGCCCGAAGTTGAATTAGTTAAAGGAAATGTCCTTTTTGCGGACACTTTAGCAGAGGCGATCGCAGATTGTGATGTGGTGGTATGTGCAACTGGTGCGAAGCCTAGCTTAAACGCCATGGAACCGTATTTGGTGGATTACATTGGCACAAAGAACTTAGTGAATGCTGCGAAAGCTAAAAACATCAAACATTTTGCGATCGTCTCATCTCTCTGTGTATCAAAATTTTTCCATCCTTTAAATCTATTCTGGCTAGTACTTTTCTGGAAAAAACAAGCAGAAAAATATTTGCAAAATAGTGGTTTGACCTTCACAATCGTTCGCCCTGGCGGATTGCTAAATTATGAGAAAATAGGTGGCTTGGTAATGTCTGTCGCTGACACTTTGTTTGAAGGGAGTATTCCTCGAACTAAAGTTGCTCAAGTAACTGTCGAGGCTTTGTTTGAAGATGCCGCAAAAAACAAGTTGGTAGAGATAGTGGTTGGAGCAGATAGCCCCGATCTCCCGATCGCTAAATTGTTTGCTAAGGTTGCTTAACCAAAACCAAAATTTATTTAAAAATGCTGCTTTGCAGCATTTTTAAATAAATTTTGCGGCTCTTTTGATGGAAATTGCTGTAAATAAAAAACATGACTAAAACTGTATTTATTACTGGATCATCATCTGGAATTGGGAGAGCAACGGCTCTTTATTTTCAAAAACAAGGTTGGAATGTCGCCGCAACAATGCGATCGCCTGACCAAGAAATAAATAGAACCAATAGCTTGGCAAATCTCGATCGCGTAGTTTGCCTAAAACTTGATGTTACCGATCGACTCACGATCGCCGATGCAGTTGCGGAGACTATAGCGAGATTTGGCGTGATCGATGTGCTGGTAAATAATGCTGGCTATGGCATGTTAGGAGCATTTGAGACTTCCACACCTGAGCAAATTCAGCGTCAATTTGAGACAAATGTATTTGGACTGATGGAAACTACTCGCGCAATACTGCCGCATTTCCGCGATCGCAAGCAGGGTGTAATTGTGAACGTTGCTTCTATCGGTGGGCGCGTCGCGTTCCCTCTCTATAGCCTTTATCACGCTACGAAATGGGCTGTGGAAGGATTTTCGGAATCATTGCAGCATGAACTTCTTGCTTTCAATATTCGCGTCAAGATTGTGGAACCAGGTCCAATTAAAACCGACTTCTATGAGCGATCGGCAGACCGTACCAGTAATCCTGATTTTCCAGAATATGACGAATTTAGCGATCGCATTTTAACGAAACTGAATAAGATTGGCACGACGGGAGCACCGCCTGAAGTTGTAGCCAAGACTATCTATGCTGCTAGCACCGATAAATCATGGAAATTGCGTTATCCCGCCGATCCAATTGCCAAACAATTATTATTTATCCGCAAGCTTTTACCTGATTTTCTCTTCACCAAAATTGTCCGTCAAAGCACAGGTGTCTAGATGCAAAAAAATAAAGAAGGCTTTGCCTTCTTTATTTTTTTGCATCATCGAAAACGAGAGGCAGTACTTTGCACTGCCTCTCGTTTTTGGTTATTGTTTTGTTTGTGTAGGTTTAACAGGCTTCAGGGGAATATTATTGGCTTGAAGCCAGTCTTTGCCGACTCGAACAGTAATATCTGACTCGATATCTCCCGTTGACTCGATGACCACTTCACCAATACCCAGAGATTCTCGCAATTTCTGGGCAGTTTCGAGATCTCCACTTTGAGCAACAATCTGGGTCTTTGCAAGGGGCTTTGTCCAGCGATCGCTAGCAGGAAATACTTGAGCATATCCAGCCTTAGACAGAACAGTTGTCGCTTTTTTTGCGCCCTCAGGTTGGGACATACTATCTTGGATCGCAATCCTCAGATTTTGAGGTGAGCTATCTTCAAGACTGACATCTGCTTTCTTCATGACTCCAAAACTCTGATTCATGATCTTGGCAAGCCTTTGATTATCTAAAATCCAATAGCTGAGGCTATCAAACTCTCCTGGATTACTAAACCGTCCTGGAGCCATATGCATCTGGATATTTTTGCGATCGATCTTTGATGTGTAGCCAGCGAGGGCGAGGACTTCTTCAACCGATAGATTTGTATCAATATTGTCTTTGACAATGGCAAAAATCTCAGGAAACTTAGTGACGGCTTCGGGTTTTAGTTTCTGATCGATAAAAGCACGGAAAAATGCTTGCTGACGTTGTACACGACCAATATCCCCAAGATCATCGTGACGATAGCGCATGTATTGAATTGACTTGCTACCATTTAATTTTTGCTGCCCTGCATTGAGGTTGATATATAGATGTTGGCTATCATCTTGATATTTCATCTTTTTCGGAACGTACACATCAACACCACCAAGGGCATCTACCAATTTCCCGAAACCATTAACATTGAAGCGGATATAGCGATCGATAGGAATATCTCCTAACACTTCACTAACAGTCTGTGCTGATAAGGCTACCCCACCTGCATAGTTAGCAAAGTTAATTTTCGTTTTGCC
The DNA here is from genome assembly GCA_003249035.1 of Pseudanabaena sp. GTDB lineage: Bacteria > Cyanobacteriota > Cyanobacteriia > Pseudanabaenales > Pseudanabaenaceae > Pseudanabaena. Next base: position 13,898 of record QBMK01000006.1, on the reverse strand, counting down.
TACCCCTTGAATATTGACTCTGCTGTCACGAGGAATTGACAGAACCGCAACTTTTTGAGTTGCAGGATCGAAACGGATCAGCAACATTGCGTCACTCATTCCATTGAAGTTGTCATCAACCTGTGCTAGATATCTTCCTTTTGGCTTGGATTGGGCATCGGGTAGATCGGAGGTAAGAATGATTGTCCCAAGTACCAAAATATTTACAGGACGTGTCAGCGTCGGTACACCCGCGATCGCTGAGGTCATGTTTGTAGAATTATGGTTAAATACTGCTGCCTCATCAGGTGAGAGCTGTCGCTGCTGAAAAGGTCTACTAGTTAATACAAATGCTAAGCCTGCACCTAGCCCTCCCGACAACAAAGCCACAAACAAGACTACAAAAAGTGTCCATTTATGTTTGTTGGAAGTTGTTTTGGGCTTTGAAGACTTGTTGGACAAACCTGAATTACCTAGATTGATTGGATTTGTTGCCACAGGTAGGGAATACTCCTCACGACTGAACGTTTGCTTCAGCGATCGCCCACTCATGAATTTGAAAGATGGGACTCAACACACTTTTTGGGAATTGGCTCAAGATTTTTGCGCAAGCATCTTAAGCTATTTAGACTAATTAGAAATTAACTCTAGCACTGTATCGTAATTTTTCGTTACAAACTGCTAAACACCCTACAGAGTAGGACAAATCAAGTTATCTAAATTATTTGCATGGATAATACTACATATTTACAAATTAAGTGTCCCTGCACATATAAACCTGAAAGTTGCAGCGATATCATCGACGTTTGAATAGATTTTTAGTTGCTCTTGCGATTGCTGTTATACCAATTCACAAAAGCGTGACGACACTTTTGTGAATTGGTATTAATTAGTCCGCATGATCGGACTATTTAGTTTGCATGAATTTTCTGGTGATCGCTATTTTAAATTGCTTCTATAACTCCAACTATATAACTCCTCCATAAACCGCATATCTCTCATTACTAATCCATGACCAAAGCTGATCTCCATAGGAGAAATGCCACCATTCATGAGGATGTCTTTTTAATCCGCTATAGGTCATCACTTCGTTTAATAATTCCCGATTGCGATTAAAAACTACTGCTTGAGAATTACGGAAACTTGCAAAATAATTTGGCAAAGAGCGATCGCTAATTTCATCGATTGGCGAACCCATATTGACTTCTTGAATGTTGTCCCCACCGAAGTCGGAGACAAGCAAGAAAGTTACATCGATCGCAGCACCCGTGCTGTGAGGCGGAGGCATTTTCGGATCATGGCTAGGAATTGCCCAAAACTTCATCACTTCTGCCATGAGTGAATTTTTTTGATCTTCAGTGAGATTTTTAACTTCTAGCCCTTTAATTTCTGCTAACTGCCCAAAACTATAATCCACCATAAATTGCTGAACAGGAATAGGGCGATAGGCATCAAAAATTGCGATTTGATAATTGGGGCAAATTGTTTGTAAATAGGCTTGAGATTTTTGTAACCTTTCTAAAATTCCTTGACGCACAAAAAAAGGAGAGCGATCGCCATAGGGTGCGCCCAATGTCATATATGGGTGAGGATTAATTTTAAGGATGTAATCGGGAATCGCCACCAGAGGCTCATTACATTCAGAGATCGGGGTATTTTGATAAGGTTTCATCTTCAAGGATATTTGAATAATTTAGTGGTTTTCAGCTTTACTGCGCTTCAATAAATTATTCACTTTTTTTTGGTGGAAATCGACACTTAAAATCTATAGCCATATATGACTCGATCATCAATAATGAGTAAATACGCTTAGCGTACAAAAGTTAACAATTTATCGGATATACTCCGTTAAACTTTTGGCTACGTTATTTTTGATGTGAGGAGGACAAGGCGATCGTTTATACAACCAGCTCAACCAATACAACTACTGTCACCAATTTACAGCCTATGCAATCGACGATGGATATCGGTAATGCTTCACAAATTGCTTCACAAATCATTGAACCTATCGAATTAACCACACTCGAATCTTCTGAGATGCCTCAAAACGAAACGAACGCCCCTGTCCTCCGCATCATTGGCAAAGCGAAATTGTCTGGGCATGTCCCTATTAGCGGGGCAAAAAATTCCATCCTCGCCCTCATGGCAGGCACACTTTTATCGTCAGAGGGATGCCGCATTCGTAATGTCCCGAATCTCGCTGATGTGCAGCGCATGAGCGATATCCTCGAAACCCTCGGTGTAAAAATCTCGCGCAATGGCGAAGTTCTCGATCTTGATACCAGCAATTTAACAACAAACTCCGCACCTTACGAATTGGTAAGTAAGATGAGAGCCAGTTTCTTCGCAGTTGGTTCACTCTTAGCAAGACTAGGGTCGGCAAAAATTCCTCTTCCTGGTGGCTGTGCGATCGGCGCGCGTCCCGTAGAACTGCATGTACGCGGTTTGCAATCCCTAGGCGCATTTGTGCAGATCGACCATGGCATTGTTCACGCTCATGCGATGAGTCCTAATGGACGCTTGCAAGGCGCAAAAATTTATCTTGATTATCCCAGCGTTGGTGCGACCGAAACCTTGATGATGGCCGCGACGCTAGCTGATGGGCAAACTATTATCGAGAATGCGGCTCTTGAGCCTGAGGTAGTCGATCTAGCCGATCTTTGTAAGGCGATGGGCGCTAAGATTAGAGGCGCTGGCACAAGTAAAATCATTATTGATGGTGTCGAAAAGCTCCATTTTGCTGATTTCACCGCGATTCCCGATCGCGTTGAAGCGGCAACTTTTATGGTGGCTGCTGCGATTACGCGATCGACCTTATCGATGTCACCGGTAATCCCAGCACATCTCACAGCGGCGATTTCTAAGTTGCAAGATATGGGTGTCACCGTGCGCCAAGATTCTGACAATATGATCACTGTTGTTGGTGGTGATAACTATCGTGCTGTGGATATTGAAACCCTTCCTTATCCAGGATTCCCTACTGATATGCAGGCGCAGTTTATGGCATTGCTGTCAATTTGTGAGGGCAATGGCGTAGTTACCGAAACTGTATTTGAAAACCGCTTGCAACATGTAGCCGAACTCAATCGCATGGGTGCAAATATCCGCCTCAAAAATAATGTGGCGGTAGTGACTGGAGTCCCCCAACTTTCTGGTGCTCCAGTCATGGCAACTGATTTACGGGCATCGGCAGCACTAGTCATCGCGGGGCTAGCTGCTGACGGCGAAACCACGGTTATGGGTCTGCATCACCTCGATCGTGGCTATGATCGCATCGAAGAAAAGCTGCGCAATGTTGGCGCGAAGCTTTATCGCACTAATGAAGCTGTTCTCGTATAATTCAGTAAGGACGCTGCATTGCAGCGTCCTTACTGAATTATTGATAGAGAATTCATGACAGAGCTTTGTGCGATCGCCCTAGGTAGTAATCTGAGCAGTGAGATAGGTGACTCCGAAAAAATTGTCCGTTCAGCGATCGCGCAACTCTCAAGCCTTCCCGAAATTGAGATAGTTCGTGTTTCTCGTTGGTATCGAACTAAAGCCATCACTTTGCCTAACTCTGCCCCACAGCCTGACTATATAAATGGTTGTGCAATTTTAAAAACCAGCTTTCAGCCTCTGCAACTTTTGCAAACGCTATTCCATACTGAGCAAATGTTTGGTCGCGAACGTCGCGAACGTTGGGGGGCAAGAACTCTCGACTTAGATTTATTGCTTTATGGCGATCAGATAATCGATACGCCAGATTTAGTTTTACCTCATCCAAGAATGAGCGATCGCGCCTTTGTGTTATTGCCCCTAGCCGAGATTGCGGCTGATTGGATTCATCCAGTACAAGAAGTAGCGATTGCGAATCTTGCTAAAAAGCCACCTGATATAGATTTGAGTCATCCAATTGCTCTTGACGACGAAAAACTTCTTTTAACTTTTACCAACATCACTAGATAGCTTTTCTCCGGACACTCTAAACCGATTGAATTCATTGATGCGTTTTGTGCAACTTCTGATGCCAATTCACGAAAGTGTGACAACACTTTTGTGAATTAAAAACCAAACCCAGTAAGGGTTTTCAAAACTAAAAATAGCTACGCCATTTTTAGTTTTGGTATGACATAATACTAGGGATTTTTTTGAGGCGTGAGATGTCCGAGCTACGAGACTATCAAAAACGTGTCATCGATGAGATTTATTCGACTTGGCGACAGGGTAAACGGGCGATCTTGCTAGCGATGCCCACAGGTTCAGGAAAGACACGCACCTTTAGCGAACTAGCCAAACATTTTTGCGATCGCCATCAGCGCGTCCTGCTACTGGTTCATCGAGAAGAACTTCTCTGGCAATCTCGAAACACTCTAGAACAAACATTGCGATCGCCAATTGGCATTATCAAAGCCGATCAACCCATGCACCTGGAGCATCTGGTGCAATGCGCCTCTGTGCAAACTCTAGTAAGACGGCTCGAAAAAAAGGAAATCGATTTGGGTGCGATCTCGCTTGTGATCGTTGACGAAGCGCACCTTTCCCTAGCCCCCAGTTATCTATCTATTCTGAAAAATTTTCCCGAAGCCCTGATCTTGGGTGTGACTGCTACGCCTTCGCGATTAGATGGACGGGGATTTGATCGCTTATATGAAGCATTGGTAGTTGGACCTTCGGTATCTGAACTTATTTGGCGGGGATTTCTCGCAGATTACGATGTGCTTGCACCTGAAAGCTTTTTGCCTACTGAAGAAGGAATTCGCATTGCTGGAGGAGATTTTAATTCTGCTGACCTAGCGGAGCGGATCGATCGCCGCTATGTAGCTGGTTGTGCCGTAGATGCTTACTTGCGCCATGCTCATCAAAAACGCTGTGTAGTATTTGCAATTAACTTAGACCATTCCAAAGCGATCGCTGAGCGCTATCGAACTGAAGGTATTGCTGCTGAACATATCGATGGCGAAACTGTCCCTAAGGAACGTCAAGCTATTCTTGAGCGTTTTCGCGGTGGTGAAACTAGCGTCCTTTGCAATGTCAATTTGTTTACAGAAGGCTTTGATGTTCCTGAAATTGAAGTAATCCAGCTCTGTCGCCCAACCAAATCCGTTGCTCTACATTTGCAAATGCTCGGTCGAGGCTTACGTCCCAAAAATGGACGCAAAGCCTTGGTTCTCGATCATGCAGGTAACTGCTTGCGTTTAGGTGGTGCTAAAGCAGAACGAAATTGGACTTTGCAAGGTTTAGTAGAAGAAGTTCCTGAATTAGAACCGGTTACCGAAGCATATATTGAGCAGCAATTTATGGCTATTGATAAACCTCAAATTGATTTGCCCAATCTGCCAAAACGTCGTGTGGAGATTTACGAAACTGATGCTGATTTTTACAGCATTCCCACTCATTCTGAACTAGAAACTCATCTAGCTCAACAAGCCTATCGCCAACCGCCTCAGCCTAGAATTGCTTCGAGGCGATCTCCATCTGATTCTGTACAAAAACAGCCACCTCGCGATCGCCGCTCCATATCAAATCGACCAATCGCTCCTAAAGGTTCTCCAAATGTTTCTTCGGCAAGTCGATCTAGTCGCCCGTCTCGCCAGTTATCGCCTCTGCAAAAGGTAAGCAAAGCGGCGATCGATCTAGCTGAAATGCTTGAAGGTATTTTGATATGGGTTTGGCGATCGTGGTTTCCACCAAAACGAAACCAGATTGATGTCTCCAAAAAATATAAACGTCCTCCCAACTACCGATAACTTAGACGCGCAAAAAAATGAGCAGGAAAATTTAGCTGATCAGCCAAATTTTCCTGCTCATTTTTTCTAACGACTTTTAGGGGGCGCAATTATTTACAGAACTCTTAACACAGTCGGAATGCTATGCAAAGTTGTTAACTTGCGAATGGTAGCGATCGCTTGTTGGAAGTTGAACTCACTTACCCTTTGCGTTACCACCACAATTTCAGCTAGACCGTCATGAATTGTATTTTTTTGCAAAATTGCATTCAAGCTTACGCTGTGTTTGCCAAAAGCAGTCCCAAGGTCGCCAATTACCCCTGGCTTATCATGGGTTAGCAGCCTTGCATAAAACTGCGTTACTGTGTCTTCAATTGGGGCGATTTTAGCGTAATGCTCATGAGAACAGCCCATCAATTGATTGACTTGATTGGGCATAGATTTCATCGCTGCTACAACATTGATAATATCTGCAACTACGGCACTAGCAGTTGCTCCCGCCCCTGCACCAGGCCCAGAAAATACAACTTCACCGATGGGATCGCCTTCAATACGCACAGCATTAGTCACACCGTGAATATTTGCAAGTGGATGTTGGATCGGTATTAGGGTAGGATGCACGCGAATTTCTAGATTGTTTTCATCTTTGCTATCAGTTCGTCGTGCAATACCTAGGAGCTTAATCGTAAAGCCCAACTCTTTGGCATAGCCAATATCAGCACTAGTAATTGAACGAATCCCTTCACGGTAGATATCTTCAAGCTTAATGCGATCGCCAAAGGCAAGGCTCGCCAAAATAGCCATCTTATCTGCCGCATCATAGCCATCAACATCTGCCGTAGGATCTGCTTCGGCATAACCTAGCTGTTGTGCCTCCGCGAGGGTTTTATCAAAATCAGCACCCTCAAAATACATGCGACTCAAAATGTAATTGGTTGTGCCATTAACGATCCCAGTTAATTCGCTAATGCGATTGCCGCCAAGACTTTGTTTCAGTGCTTGAATCACGGGAATCCCTCCACAAGCAGCTGCTTCCAGCATTACATATACGCCTATTTTCTTAGATGCAGTAAAAATCTCATTGCCATATCTGGCGATTACGGCTTTGTTGGCAGTGACAATGTGTTTACCATTGGCGATCGCTTTTAATATAAGACTCTTGGCTGGCTCGATCCCCCCAATAACCTCAACCACGATATCGATTGCAGGATCGTTGACGATAGACTCCAAATCATCTGTGACAATATTTGAAGCGATTTCTACGTCACGCTGCTTGGCTAGCGATCTTACACCCACCCGCGCGATTTCTATATTAGGTAGCAGTGGATGGCGACCCGCAGGGTCTTGGAAGATTTTGGCAACACCAGTGCCAACTGTTCCTAATCCGAGAAGTCCAACTTTATATGTCACAGTCTTAATTTGTTTTGATTTTCATCGATTTCTACTAGCTTTTATTGTAGTTTTTTTGGGGCGCCATGAATCACGGGATAGAGTCTATGAGAATTGCATTGAACAGTTGATCTCAAGATTGAAGTGGCTTTTGCTGGCTGCCCTAACCATTGGTGTGTGTTCTAAGAAACCCAAGAATGGATAGGCGCAGCTCAGCGGCGCCTATCCATTCTTGGGTTTTGATTTGTCCTAAGATCAAGTGACTGTAGCTATAAAAAAGAAGAGATTGCACTGCAATCTCTTCTTTATAATTAAAAGCAAAAAAACTAAAAAGCGACGGCTACTAAACTACGAACTAAGCTGCGATGGAAACTAATTTATCTTTCAAAGATTTATTTAACTCTTGCGAACTTGATGTATTAGGTCCCATGTCCAAGTCAGCCAGTTCAAGTAGGGAACATGGAATCGTATCAGCATGAATTAAACCAGATAAGCTAGCTTCATATATTTCTAGCAATGCATCTACTGACGCAGAAAAATGTATGCATTGATTAGGGAATACTGATCTTTCCAAGAATGTAAGGTTTGGTTGAGATATGCGAATGATTTGCACAAATGCTGTTTCATTTCGATAAATACAGGTTGATAGATCAAATTGAGATTCTAAATTGCTGGAATTAATTTTTCGCGCTTGTATATTAAACATTTTTGTAACTCGTGAGTAGCCGCTAATTGTCTAGTTAATGATCCCAGAGTAGGGGATCGTCTCATGGGTGGCAGTGATTTAGCGCACATATTCCAAGTTTCTTAAGCTTTGGGATCGCCCTTAGTTAGGCACTCTTTGCGATCGCTTGACCATGAATTTAGTCAGATTCACAAAAGTATCTCGACGCAAATAAGGATAATCTCCGACCCAGAGATCGTATTGGGCAATATAAGCATCAGATGTTATTCGGCTCACCCGACCAAATCGGCGATCGTTTGAAAATAGCAACATAAATACTGTTTGCGCAGGTCGAATTCGTTTGAGTTCACGCCTCATTGGCAATCGCAAAGTTGTTACAAACTCAGTCTCATCACCAAGCTCAATATTTAAAAAACTTTCCGCATCATAACTAACATCCATCCGTCCTCGTGAGTTTACTTTTTCGGCACGCGCCAGCACTTCTTGCGAGACGTAAATGTCCAAAACTTCTGCTTGCCAAAATCCACAATAGGCAAAGCGCCGCAACTTAGCGTTGCGAATGCTTGCCAGTGCAATTGGCTCTAACATCCAATACAATCCCCCCAAAGCTGCACAAATAAACATGATTAAGGCACCAAAACTGCTGGGATTATTTTCGTGAACTCGGTTATAGAGGATTGTGAACACAATCACGCAAGTAATCGAAATGGCTACACGTCGAAATAAACTCTGTCCGTCGCCCCAATAGTATTGATACTGCTCTGATGTGGGAACAGCAGGAATAAGCTCATCAAAATTTTTGCGCTTCAGTGGGGTAATCATAATCTCTATTCTTTGTGTGTTACGGCTACGCCAAATCTATTATGAAACTAAGTTATACCAAAACATGAAATGGCTACGCCATTTTGTGTTTTTAAAACCCATACTGGGTTTAGTTTTTAATTCATAAAAGTGTTGGCACGCTTTTGTGAATTGGTGTTAGGGCTTTGTCAACAAGGCATGTGAGGCAAACCCCTAATTTAGTCTTGCTAATAATGCAGCACCATAAGCCGATTCGGTCTGAATAGCTTGTTTCATTGGGATCTGTAAATGGCGATCGCGGATTTTCCCCCAAGTCTGATTTTTTGCCCCGCCACCTGCCGTATAAATTTGCTGAATTGGTGAAGCCCCTAATTCTTGCAAAAGTTTATAGCCCTGCGCCTCAATTCTTGCCATACTTTCTAGCAATCCATGCAAAAACTCTACTGGATCATCAGGACGTGGGTGTAATTTGGGCGTGAGATTGGGATCATTAATCGGAAAGCGATCGCCTGTTTTCGGTAAAGGGTAATAATCTAGCAGGCTAGAAATATTCGGATTAATGCGATTGCTAAACTCTTGTAACTGCCGATCTGTAAAAAATTGTCGCAATACTGCACAGCCAACATTTGAAGCCCCGCCAACTAGCCATAAACATCCAAAATTAGGATGCTCAAACCGATGACTATAAATACCGTAACGCGCATCATCGATCTGGCGATCGCTTAAAACTTTCAGCACCATTGTTGACCCAAGTGAAGTAACTGCTGTCCCAACCTCCGGCATCACCGTGCCAACACTAGCTATAAAAGCGGCATTACTATCGGTAGTTCCTGCACCAATTTTGCAATCAAGGGGCAAATTTAGTTTTAAGGCGACCGCTTCCTGAATTATTCCTATAGTTTTACTAGGCGCAAATACTTCAGGCAAAGTTACCGCAGGATTTCGTAACGCCCAATCTTTTAGCCAATCAGGATAGTGTAAAAGCAAGGGATCGTAACCTAATTTCAGAGCATTATGATAATCACTCACGCCCAATTTGCCATGCAGCAAATAACCCAGCCAATCAGCTTGATGTAGCAAATACAAATTTGGGAATGAAGAGCGCAGCCCTTCATTCTCAAGAAATAAAACTAACTTGGCAAAACTCGAAGTCTCGCTACAGACTGAATTTTGCGGTGGCGCAATTTTTTTTACTGCCTCTATAACTTCTTTACCACACGCATCGCTATAGATCATCGGTGGCGCGATCGCATTTCCTGTGCGATCGCAAATTAAAACTGTTCCTGAAGTGCCATCAACGACTATTTTCCTGATATTTTGTTTGATTTGCTGAGGCAGACTAGAGATTACTTCATAAAGAGCTGTTTTCCATTTTTCACAATCACGAATGTCATAATCAGCGCGGCTGATAGCCATGATTTCACTATCTGAGTTAATTGCGATCGCCCGTACTCCCGAAGTCCCAAAATCAATCCCCACAAAGTAATTCATGTCTAGTCCAAAAACTCAGAAAACAGTAGGAAGGTCAATGCCACCATCCTAAAGCTAAGGTTTATTCAAAGAAATATGTTTTTCTAAACAAGTTTTTAGCATTTGCGCATCAAATAAAACTGGTAAGAAATGAATACTTTTTACTTCTTTGAAATAGAACAAAATCGGAAACCCAACCCAAAATACTTTCCAATCTTGCCACTCTTTATAGGGGAATGAACGAAACTTTTGTTGCGATCGATAAACCTCTAAATCTGTTGCAGTAAATACTAATCGAATGGTGGCTGCTTGGTAGGCTAAGAACAAACCAAAAATTGCAACCGCACCAGCAGCAATCGGTTGAACCCAAACAAGTGGTATTCCTGCTAATATAAGTACGATAGGAATTGCATAGTTTGGATTTAGTTCTGTAGCCTGCGATGCAATATTTGGATCAGTAAATGGATTTGAAGTAGTCATAATTATTTGAATAATTGATTTCTATCTATAGATATACATTTAATTCTAATTCGGTGGCTTCTTTATTGAAATGATAGGATAAATATAAATGAGCTAATTTCGATCTTTAGTTTAGTTTATTCTTAGCTAATTACGCCCTTCGTAAATTCCCATAATAACTATATAAGCCTAGGAAATTTCTATGAACTTATCCTCAACAGCGAATAACTTGGCTCTCCCTTTGGATGAAGCTTCTAAAGATCCAAAAGTTTGGAGTCATCTCAAGCAAGCGATCGCGACCAGTTCAGGATTTGACAAATGGCAGCGATCTCGAAATGTAGATATCAAGGCTGATCCCAAAGATAATCTGACCTTACAAGAAAGTGTCCTTGATGATCTCGTGCGTAGCTACTTACGTGAGACACTAGAAACGTTAGCGTATTAATTGCGAGACTTTCTTGTGAGCGAAACATCAGAAATTCAGTTTGAAACCTTGAGAGAGCAGCTAGCTACCGATGATATGGGTGTTCGGATGAAAGCCCTCCATGCTAGTCGCTCTCTTCCCGTTTCTGAAAGATTTGATTTACTTACAATAGCTGCGATCGACCCCTATGCCCGCATCCGCTACGATGCAGTTAGTCAGCTTGGTACTGTTGGCACAATTAATTTAGAAAAATCCTTAGAAATTTTAAGCGATCGCCTGTCTATCGATCCTGAAATAGATGTACGTGCGGCGGCGGCGGCTTCACTTGGTTCTCTACAACTTACCCAAGCCTTTGAGCTGCTTAAAACTGCCTACGAGTCTACCAACGACTGGATGTTTCAATTTAGCATCATTGCAGCGATCGGAGAGCTAGGCGATCCTAAGGGGTTTGAGCTACTTTCTGAAGCACTAAAAAGCCCGAATGAACTGGTCAAAATTGCTGCGATCGGTTCTCTTGGAGATCTGGGCAATCCTGCATCCGTCACACTCTTGCTCCCCCTTATCGAAGATCCCGATTGGCAGATTCGACATCGTGTTGCTCAGTCTCTAGCTCAGCTTGGTGGTTCTGAAGCTAAATCTGCCCTAGAAAAGCTCGCCAACGATCCAATGTCCCAAGTAGCCGAAGCAACGCGATCGTTTTTAGCATCAAGCGAAAAATGAAGTTCGAATTGCGGATTACACAAATTTAGGGATTTTTATAACCAAAAAAACAAAAGAGAGTTGCAGCGCTTCGCGCCGCAACTCTCTTTTGTTTTTATACCAATTCACGCAAGTTTGACAACACTAATAAAAAAAGCAGAGGCAATTAATTAATTGCCTCTGCTTTTTTTCTGTCAGATGTAACAGGAGTTAACCAAATCTTAGAAAGAGAATGTGGTACGAATTACACCAACAGTTGCGGTACCATTAGCAGAACTGCTACCTTGGTTGAACACCCAGTAAATACCAGGAGTGATGCTGATGTTCTTAGAAACGCGGAAGCGATAGAAAGTTTCAAGCAGATAAGGAGTAGCTCCAGGACTTCCTTGTGCAACACCACCAACGTTTGTGCGTTGTAGTGGTTGACCAAATGAAATTGCCGCTTGGTCGCCTTCAAGGAACAAATCTTTACCAGAGAATGTAGTTACCCAGCTAGTAAAGGTTGTATTTGCACCGGCGGTACCTGTTGAATTAGCAAAAATGTAGGAACCCCATGTATTGAAGGTAAACTTGGGGGTGATATCCCAAACCAAGCTTCCAACAATAGTATTGCTTTGGATACCAGTAATGGTGCCACCAGGACCAGTAGCAACTCCGTTGGTATTTCCGTAAGGTCTTCCGACATTAGCTACAGCAAATCCTCCGAAAGAGTCAGCATTGAGACCAGACGCAAGAGTGTTGCCAGGGGTATAGGCGTAAGCATAGCCAAAAGCAGCCTTAAGTGCAGCCATAGGCTTATAAACCAACTGAGCAGCTAACTTTGTACCGCCACCGCCTAAACCGCCCTGTCCAGAAGCATCAGCAGGGTTAGTTGCGCTGTAAATAAATTGAAAGTTGCCTTGATCGGAAATTTTCCAGTCAAAACCAGCAATAGCAAGTCCTGACAAAGCAGAATTTGAAGACCCGTTGTTAGAAGCAATGCGAATTAGTGGGTTAAAGCGCAAGAAACGAGAAAGTGTACCTTGACTATCACTTTCAATAGGGTTCATCGGATCGAGGACATCTTCAGGCGCACCAATAGGAGCGATGTATGCTGTAAATGTGTTGCCAAGTGGGAAACGGTAGAACAAGCGGTTGATTTCAAATGCGTTGTTAGGAGTACCACTTTGGAAGGACAAACTAGAGCTACTAGATGCGTCAAGCACTCCAGGATTCAAAGCAGTAGAAAGGTTAGGAGTGTTGCTGGCTTGCAAACGAGTTCTCAACAAATCCTTTCCAGTGAAGCTGGTGTCTAGATTTAGACGAACGCGATAGGCAAACACGGTGTTCGTGTTATTGGTAGGGGTGGTGTCTGTTTCAAATGCACCTGCAAGACCGAAGATTGCTTCACCGCGTAGCTTGGTGGTGGTGGAGAACTGTTGAGCTTCGAGCAATGCTGTCTTGGCTTCAAGAGCATCTACACGTCCACGAAGGGTTGCGAGCTCAGCCGCGAATTCTTCTTGAAGCTTTTGCACTACTGCGAAGTCTTCTTTGCTGACCTTATCAGCTAGACCAGCAGCGATAATTTCGTTGATCTTGTCCAAGCAAGCATTCAAACCAGCAGCAAACTCGTAGCGAGTGGTAGCTTGTCTGCCGCGAAAAGTGCTGTCAGGGAAGCCAGCGATACAACCATAACGCTCAACCAAAGATTGCAATGCGGTGAAAGCCCAATCAGTTGGTCTAACGTCGCTGAGCTGAGATACTGAAGTTACATTTTGAGCAACTGCACTAGGACGCAGTTGGGTTTGCTCAACAAGGGTGTCAGCGCTCATGGAGCGAACAGATTGAGAACCAGTAGAAGATTGAGCATTTGCAGCACCACTAATAAGTGCAGATGCAGCAACAGCAGCTGAAATTACAATACTATAATTTTTCTTAGAGATCTTAGACATAAAAATTACCTTTCCTCACAACATGACAGCTTTAAGTATCTGTCTTAACAACCAATGTAGCAAATATAGCAGAAAGAATATCAGAAAGTGAAGTGTTTATCAACACATTCATGTTTCAAGATTAATTTCATTACTAATTACAACACACATAGGGCATGTGGCGCTCTGCCAAACGACTTATATATAACTCGCCAATGTATTAGGACATAAAACCTAAGAATTGATTGACTGTGCTCCGCGCCGCCAATCAATTCTTGGTTTTAGATTTATCCTAAATATTAAGGAATGAAAATTAAATAACATGTGCATATAAACCCCAAAATTGGTTCGGCGGGCGAAGCCCGCCGAACCAA
>QBMK01000060.1 GCA_003249035.1 Pseudanabaena sp. | reverse complement strand
AACCAATTTTGGGTTTTATATGCACTTGTTATTTAATTTTCATTCCTTACCAGCAACTGTCATTATGAAACCGATTTTGGTGTTTTCAGAGCCAAAGGCTCTGAAAACACCAAAATCGGTTTTTTGAAATCCCGCCGCAGGCGGGATTTCAAAAAACCGATTTTTACAATGAGAATTGCATCATGTTTACCTAGGTACTTGTGTACATGAGATCTCTCTGATTAAATAAGCGCTAGTAATATCAAAAAATTTATAAATCAATATGAGCAGGGGCAAAGGCAAGAATAACGGCAGCATGAAGACGATTTGGATCGTGCTGGGATTAGCTGCCCTCGGCACTGGCATGGGCGCGATGATCGCCTCACGGTTTACTCCCTATCGCCCATCCTCTACGGAAATAGCCACAGCCACCAATGAAGTAACTTTAGCCCCTGCTACTCCTGTCGCAAGCAATGACTCTAAAGCGTTTTGCCAATACAACGCTTTGGACTCGGTAACTGATTCCCTTTATAAAGTCAGAGCGATTAATGCGATCGCTAACGATCCATTGCCAGCTTTATCAAGTCTGAGCAGCAATATTAATGCCGATCTAATTGCCAGTCTTACACCTGCACCATTTCCTACAATCAGCGATCGCGCCCGTACAGCCAAAATCCCGATCATCATGTATCACGACATCAGCGCCACCAAAGATGTGAGCTGGGATGTCACGCCTGATGAGCTAGAAAAACATTTTCAAATGCTTCAAGACGGTGGATACACGCCGATCACGATGGATAGAATGGTTAACCATCTGCGTACAGGTGCACAGTTGCCCGACAAGCCAGTATTACTTACCTTTGACGATAACTATATCGGGCAGTACAAATATGCATTCCCTTTGCTCAAGAAATATAATTTTCCTGCCGTGTGGTCAGTGCATACTAGGTTTGTCGGTACGGGCGGACAGAAACCTAAGGCAACATGGGATCAACTCCGAGAGATGCAAAAGAGTGGTCTGATCACAGTTGCTTCCCATACTGTGAATCATTTAAATATGACCACCCTTAGCGATGCCAAAATTGAATATGAGGTGACAGAATCGAAAAAGGTACTTGAAAAAGAATTAGGAGTCTCTATCGATTACTTTACTTATCCTGAAGGAGATTTCACCGATCGCGCTAAGGACAAAATCAAAGATGCTGGTTATAAAGCTGCACTCTCAATGAGTCTCGATTCGCGTCAAGAGCGATCGGCTAATGAATCGGAAGATTTGTTAACGATTATGCGGTTTGGGCAATCACGTTTTAGTGAAGCGATCGAACAAGCCTCTGGAGGAACTCCAACAAATCAATTTTCTCTTTTGCCAACAGTAAGTAGTGGCGCAATCAACTTTACTACTCCTGTCGAAAAGCGCACAGTTACTATTGATGGATTGCCACTTACCCTCGTATATGGAGGTCGCGCCGTTACAAATCATGCAGATAAACGCGCCCAGGTTGCTGAGATTCTTGCCACGACGCCCGGTGCGATCGCTGCTGTTGATGGTGGCTTTTTCTCGCTAGAACGCATTGAGGGCAACACGATGATTGGACCTGTGATGAGTCAGTTTTCTAGCAATTCAGGAGTTTTTAACACGGGTAACAAAGGCGAAAATCCACTTCTCAACGGTCGTCCTCTTGTACTGATTAGCCCTACGACGATCAGGTTTATTCCTTTCAATGCGGCTAAGCACACTTCTCTAAATGCTATAAGAGCTGAATTAGCAGATGCTACCGATGCATTTGTTGCAGCGGGATGGCTAGTTCGAGATGGTAAACCTCAATCAGCAGAATCCTTTGGTAAGCTCTATGGATTTGATGCTAGTCGCGATCGCGCTTTTTGGGGAATCGATCGTTCTGGCAGACCGGTAATTGGCGTAACCATGGAGATGATTGATTCTGTCGGTTTAGGTAAAATCTTGGCGAAAGCTGGTTTGCAAGATGTCGTAATGCTCGACTCTGGTGCTAGCGCTTCATTAGCCTATCGCGGCAAATCAGTAATGGCATACGAGCCACGCCCTGTTCCACATATCGTAGCGTTACTACCACCCGATCCTGCTCCAGTAGAAACTACCGAAAAGCCCAACTGTCCAGTCAGCTTAAATCCCTAGATTTCAATATCTGGCAGTGCTAAGCTTCACCTATCCTAGATTCTTGATTATACCAAAGCACAAAATAGCGTAGCCATTTTGTGCTTTTAAAACCCTTGCTGGGCTTGGTTTTTGATTCACAAAAGTATCGTCACACTTTTGTGAATTGGTATTACTATCCAACAATAATTAAGGGTTTTTGCGATTGCAATCGGAACAAAACTAACTATTTGATAGTCATATCTAGATAGAATTCTTATTGACATCCTTGAGAGGGATTTATGAGCGCTAAACACACTTCAAAATTGGCCGCTATGTCGTCGGTAAGTATGGCAATTAGCATTGCTGCTACTTCTTTGCTAATTGCGAATCCAAGTGTCGCATCTTCACGGCGATCGCAGTATAACTATCAGCCACAGGCAACCCAAACGAGATTCTCTAGCCCGCAATCTATACCAACTCAATCCGCTCCAACCCAAGTCGCACAGGTATTTCGCTCGACGTTGAGTTTACCTGCGGGGCAAGCGATCGCTACCAAAATTAATCGCCCAGATACCCTTTACATTGCTACTGGCGAAACTGTCGCAGCAAGTCTCTTAGTAGCCCAAGACATCGTGGCGAAAAATGGCACAGTCTTAATTCCTGCGGGGGCAGTGATCGAGGGTCAATTTGTACCTGTCGAAGGCGGTTCGATGTTTGTTTCACAAAGGTTTACTAGTCGTGGTGCAACTGTTAGCCTCCAAGCTCAATCAGCTCTGATCAACGATATGAAAGATCCTCGCGAAACTGGTGCAGGTGCAATTTTGACTGATGCTGGAATCGGTGGAGCCGCAGGAGCAGTCCTTGGTGGTGTATTGCGTGGGAATGTCCAAATTGTCGATATTCTCGGTGGTGCGGCGGCGGCAGTGCTAGTTGGTAATGTGACAGCTCCACAGGTGACAGTGATTGAACCGAACGCAGTAATTAATGTGGTGACTAAACAAACGATTACCTTTGCCGTCAGAGATGACTTCTAAGGGACTTAAGAATAGAAATCAGTTAAACAAAACTTGCGATCGCAATATTTAGGATTCTGGATCTTCGGTGATTGATGCTGATATCTGAGGGACAAGTTGCGATCGCTGAGCTTCTGAAACTAATCCTGTCAAGATTTCTTTTACTTCTAGCTGCTTTTTCGCATTGGTGGAGACATAGTTAACTTTAATTACAGAATCGCTAAATGGAACTCCAACAGAGGATTGGGAATAAACATCAATACGAGGAGTTGGCATATCAGTCTGATTAGATAATAGAGCAGAAGCTCCTGCAATATCATCCATATTTAAGAGCCGAATGAGTTCATTTCTAGATTCTTCGGTCGCACTGCCAACCCATTTTAGTTCTCCATACCAATCATTAGCTTCTTCATTGAATGGTTCACTTGCCGCTTTAAATGGAATGGAAGCAGCTAAGAAGCCGACAATCCCTAACTCAATCAACCAGAGCAAATAAGTAAAAGTATCATTGAGTTTAAGCTTGCTACTCCCCCTACTAATACTTGTTCCTTCTTTCGCTGACATCTTCAAGAAGCCAACGAATCCTGAAGAACCAGTCTCCTGTTGCAAAATTACGTTAATCTGCTCATTTGCAAGACTTTTATCATTAACTTTTAGGACTTACGCAAGAGCCATAGGGATAGAAGGATGCTTGAGTTGGGATTTTAAATAATCAGACAAAAGTCCAAATTTAAGTTGGTAGATAGTGT
>QBMK01000005.1:76307-199181 GCA_003249035.1 Pseudanabaena sp. | reverse complement strand
AGGGCTAGTTTCTCTCTTCTCCAAAAACTTGCTATTCCTTCCACGTAACATCAGTTAATTAATCTGAATAATGCAAATGAGTCTAAATAGGACTAAGTAGATCATCAAAAAAAACTGTAAATATAACGATTCCCGACTTTTTAAGTTTTATGTCCTAAAGCGATCGCGTTATAACCCATCATTGCAGAGACCAATATTCTGATATTTTGGTATTGAGTTGTATGCTATAGTTTGCCGCTCAACTCAGCAGGCAAAAAACTACTTAATGTAACTATGTCGTTAAAAGTTGATATGGATTTAGAAAAAATAGGACATATCTATCTAGCTGCCCCTCTTTTTACCAGAGGAGAGATTGCTTTTAATTTGGAATTATACAAATACCTAACGGAAGAAGGTTACAGAGTTTTCTTGCCTCAAAAAGAGTGCGAAAAAGCTAAAGGAGAGGATATCTATAAAACATGTCTTCGTGGATTGCAATCATCTGCAATTGTGATTGCAATTTTAGATGGAGCAGATGCTGATAGCGGAACCTGTTGGGAATGTGGCTATGCAGCTAGCAGAAATATTCCAATTATTGCAGTTAGAACAGACTTCCGTATTTCTGGTGATACAGGAGGCTTTAATGCCATGCTTTATTACAGTGCAGAGAAAGTCATAGTTAATGATGAAAATGTTTTCGAGGCAATAGTTAGAGAGCTTAAATTATTAAAAATTAGCTGATTTAAATCTTAAACTTTAACTGACAATAAATCTTCAAAATTTTTTGTAGAAAATCCCATCAGCATTACATTACATGCTGTTGGCTTTGGAATAGCTACAAATCTTTTATCATAATTGGAGTCAACGCACAAAACAGAAAGTATTGTTCGCTAATCCAATGAAGTTACTGACATTGCTTTGCTCCTTTCCTAAAACTCTTGATGAGATTAGTATCGGGTTTTTAGAAAGTTGGAGCGGTGATGTAGTCCTTTGTCTCAGGATGACTTTCGCACTAATGTTTTGTGATCGCGATCGTGCGATCTACTGTCAACAAAAAAGCACCTATCCCATGTTTGGGTAAGGTGCTTTGAATAGCGAAAGTAACGCTATGTGCAACTCTATTTTGGCTTTTGTTTTTTGTCCTAATGTCATTGGCTACAGCTATATTATTGAGCGAATGACCTATGGTTGTTTGAGCGATAGAAAATCCAAACTCCTCATTTGTGCAGTATAAGGAATCATGGCTTTCAGGATTTTAGTTGCACAACATGTTCAAATATCTACTTGATATTGAACATGAGCCTCTGGAAGTTATTGGTTGTGAAGCGTTAATTAATCAGCAAAAAGCATGAATCAAGATACGGACGTAGTAGTAATTGGCAGTGGTATAGGAGGTCTCTGCTGTGCTGGACTGCTAGCAAAGTATGGACTCAATGTCATTGTTTGTGAGAGCCATAGCGTTGCAGGCGGAGCCGCCCATAGCTTTAGTCGTCAAGGTTATACCTTCGATTCGGGCCCATCGCTATTTTCAGGAATGTCCACACGTCCTTCCACTAATCCCCTAGCTCATGTCCTTGATGCTTTAGATGAAACAGTTGATTGGCTAACTTACGATGGTTGGGGCTGTGCCATGCCTGAAGGACAATTTTTTGCCGCAGTTGGTAACGAGTCGTTTATCGAAATCTTAACCAAACTGAGAAACAAGCAAGCAGTTCAAGAATGGCAAAGATTACAAACAGTGATGTTGCCATTTGGGAGAGCTGCCACATCTCTCCCGCCTATAGCCTTACGAAATGACTGGCAGGTCGCATTTTCGGCGGGTAAGTACTTCTGGAAAATGTTGAGGGATCTACCACAACTCACCATGCTGACCCAGCCATTTTCCAATATCCTAGAAGCTGAAGTGAGCGATCCATTTATCTTGAACTGAATGAATTTGCTTTGCTTCATGCTTTCAGGACTACCCGCCAATGGTACTCTCACCGCAGAGATTGCCTTTATGTTTGCGGATTGGTATCGTCCTGATGTCCAGCTTGAC
This sequence comes from Pseudanabaena sp., assembly GCA_003249035.1. Lineage (GTDB taxonomy): Bacteria > Cyanobacteriota > Cyanobacteriia > Pseudanabaenales > Pseudanabaenaceae > Pseudanabaena. Next base: position 197,164 of record QBMK01000005.1, on the reverse strand, counting down.
TACCCCAAGGGAGGCGTCGGAACCCTCGTCGATGCATTAGTAAGAGGAATGCAAAAATATGGAGGGGAATTGCGGCTAAATACTCATATACAGGAAATTATTCTTGATGGAGAGAGCGCTACAGGGGTGAGGTTGGCAAATGGAGAGACAATCCAAGCGAAGCGAGCCGTAGTTTCAGGTGCATCGATTTGGGATACCTTGAAATTATTACCCCTAACTGAGCGATCGCCAAAAGGTTTGCATCAGTTACATAAAGACCGTCAAGCAACTCCCGCTTGTCCTAGCTTTATGCATTTACATATAGGTATAGAAGCATTAGATTTACCCAAAGATTTACCCTGTCATTGGCTAGTTGTAAATGAATGGGGCATAGGAGTAGAAGCCCCACAGAATGTAGTCGCCGTATCTATGCCTTCGGTGTTAGATCCATCCCTTGCACCGACAGGTAAACATGTGATCCATGCTTATACACCTGCAACTGAGCCATTTGAGCTATGGTCAGGTTTAGACCGTAAGTCCGATGCTTATCACCAATTGAAACAAGAACGCGCCGAAGTCCTATGGCAAGGGATTGAGCGTTATATTCCTGATGTGAGAAATCGCTGTGAAGTTACCCTAATTGGCACACCTCTAACCCACGCAAGGTTCTTGAGAAGAGCGTTCGGTAGCTATGGCCCAGCGATCGCTGCTGGACAGGGGATTTTCCCCAGTGCTAACACACCACTATCAAGATTATATTGCTGTGGTGATTCCACATTTCCAGGCATTGGATTGCCTGCGGTTGCAGCCAGTGGTCAGATTTTAGCTAATTCTCTAACTTCTCTTAAGCAGCATCAAAACATGTTAAATGACATCTTCTAAGCTCGGTTCTCTTGCGTAACAAATAATGCCAATTAACAAAAAAGCACCCTGCCCGAATATGGGATAGATGCTTTGAATAGTTAATGAAAGTAGATAAATTTAAAAACTTTGTGCGGCATCGGTGAGTGCCGTGATTGCAATCGCTATCCCCACAAATTTAACTGCAAAAAATACGATATGAAAGATGTCCATTGTTTCTTGTCCAAAAAAATTAGAGGGTGGAAAGAGCATTTACCAAAACTAAACCGCCGATTGTAACTGCGTAGAACTTGAAGATAAAACCGCCGAATTTAGTTACTGACATTTGTTTTGCTCCTTTCCTTTAACCTTGTGTAGTTAGTATGTAGTCTTTTTAAGGTTGCAGCGGTGATGTAGGTGGTGGGGACTTGTGATCGCGATCGCATCCAAAGGTTTATTTGCTTTCCAACAAGTTTGTAGATTTATCAAAATTTTATTGATTTCGATTTGAGTGCTTTGCTATTGCAATTGGCTCAATAGGTGTTTCGGGGAGGTTCTTTAACTTAAATGGTTGAAATGCTTGATGTGTAATAGTTTTAGCCTCGGAGATCTTCGCAGTCTGAAACACCCGTCATTAAAAGCATTGAGCCGTTTATCATTTTTGACCTCCCCGCAATATCTATAGAGCCTTTTTGTTTTGGTATAACTGTAGCGTTACGAGTTTAAGGCTAGGTAAACATATTGCTAGAATCTGCCGCAATCTGAAAACTTGCCTAATGTCCAAATAATTGAAAAGCCTTAATTCTGAAATTCGGTTTCAACCTATGCGATCGCTCAAACCTATTTCTCTTCAATCAGATTTTGAAAATCAAAAATAAAAGATAGAGATTACGCGAAGCGTAATCTCTATCTTTTATTTTTGAGGTATGTAATGTTCAGGACGGAGCTTTTGTAACTGTGCGTTTGTGTAATAGAAATTGAGAATGCGATCGTAAGTCCAACCCATGCGAGCGAGATTATAAGAACCGGTTTGGCTCATGCCGACTCCATGCCCCAAACCACCGCCAACAAAAGCATATCCAGTCAATACATTATCCAGATAAATTGGTTCTAGTTTAAAAAATGTGCTGTCAGGAGGATCGAAAGCATCAATGATTTCATCTTTTTTAACGATAATTTTGCCTGTATCTGTAGTTACTTCCATTTCTAAAACTCGTCCTGAAGCTGCTCTTTTTGATACTTGCAGCTGTTTGATCGCACTAAAATTAGTTGTAGTGTCTCCAGAAAACCGCAAAAACTTTTTCAAAGAAGTTTGTAACTCTTCTAATGTACCGATTCTACGCCAACGAAGATTTTTCCACCCGTCCTCATTAAATCCCTCTTGCCGATCTAAAAAAGCTTTCAAATTTTTATCATCAGCAATATTAGCCGATCGCTGATTTTCAGGACGCCTAGCAATATCTAGCACCGATTGTAAATAGGGTCGTGGCGTTCCATCCCAAATGTCGTTGTAGTTGGCGGTAATGCCTCCCGTTGTTGAGGAATATAAAGCATCGATCACCCGATTGTTATAGGTGAAAACTAAACCTCTAGTATCTGAGATCGCGCGATCGGCAACTGCTGTAGTGTCTTCTAATCCTCGATAAACTTGGCATTGAGTATCGGCACAGAGTTCATATCCATCAACTGTAAAGCGATGCAAACTAGCCAACACATAAGTACGCGCTAAAATTGCTTGCGCTTCCACTGATGCATAGGGAGCGTTATATCCAATTTCATGGGGAACTACACCGCGCACATAGGTTTCTAATGGAACGTTATTGACTAAGGTAAAACTCTGATGCGCATTAGGCTGTAGCTTCAAACTACCTGCATAGTTGCGATTGCTAATTTCGGCTTTATTCTCTCTTTGATAGCTAACTTCTACAATTCCAGTGCTGCTGCTCACATCAAGACGATCGCGATTATATCGAAAGTCTCCCACTGTAAATGAAGCGATAGATTTTTGGGGTAATATACGGCGGTCGATTTGCACTGTCAAATAACCTTGCGATCGCAGTGTATAAAACATCAAATAGCGCAATAAAATCGAGTCAAAAACATCACGCTTTGCCCAAACCTGCCAACGTCTTGGTTGAGCAATTTCTGTCTGAATACCTTTCTCATTCCAATGAAAGGCACTTGCTGCCGCATTCTCAAAACTGCGATGATTACTCAGGACAATCTTTTCTTCGAGTATTGGCAATAATAATGGTTGTGAGGCAATTTCTACAACCACGCGATCGCTGGTCAGGGTTTGAGTAGTTTTTCCATCTGCTGATGGAAAAGAAAGTGTAAGTTTGCCACCTGAAGGAGCTTTGAGCGTGAGCCGATCTTGTGGTCTTTCGCCAAAACGCTGGACGATGCCAATTTTGAGGCTCGGATTAGATGCCTCTTGAGCTTGAACAAGTTCGACTGCTGCGAGCGTAATTGAACAAATTGTCACAATAAATGTTTGGCGAACAATACCGAAAGTCTTTTGCATATCAAGCTCAATACCAAGAATTTATTATATTTCCCACAATTTAGTAAGACATTGGGATCGATCGCTAACTAGATTACTACTATATTAATGCTATAGCCATAGTCATTTACAGCGCTTTGCGCTCAACCCCAAACCAAGAAAAATTTTGAAAGCGTTGCGAAGCAACGCTTTCAAAATTTTTCTTCTGGCTCGTTTGATCGGCAATTGCTGTAATCAAAACTCAAAAGAGTGCGAGGTTATACTTTGCACCAACTCACACTCTTTGAGTTTTACAATGCCTTGCGCTGAAATTAGAACCAAGAAATTTATTGAAAGTGTTGCAAAGCAACACTTTCAATAAATTTCTTGTGGTTTGTTTGATTGGAAATTGCTGTATGTCCTATTAGGTCAGTAATAAAGCCTCTGCTAACTCCTTATCCATTTGTTCAGCCAAGGCGATCGCATCAGTCATAATTTGGCGAGGACTAATGCCATTATGATATGCAGCTAACCAACGTTGAGCTTCGTTACCTTGCTCGAGAATCTTTTTTAATGGCGACAAGAAACACCAGACTCCATTATCCTTAGCCCGCGATCGCAATTCTTCGTATAGATTAGAAATCCATTCCCTTGCCGTAATTTGTTCACCAGTTTGCCAATGGGTCAGCACTGCTTCAAGGCTATTGATTGCAGCGGCAACTTCATTTTTGTCAGCGATATCTGCTAGTTCTTCGGGTGTAAATTTACTAGCATTAGGAGCGATAGGGTCGAGTGCAGAGCCAATCCCAGCTTCGAGAAATTGATTGAGACGCATTTCTAAAAGGGCTGTGATCGCAAGTAAGGCGACGGGATCGATCACTAGATCGGAAATCCGTAATTCTAAACGGTTGAGATTGTAGGGACGATTATCGCCATTTGGACGCACCGACGACCATAGATGACGGACATTTTGCATTGTTCCCAATTGTAATTGCTGTTCTGTCCATTCTACAAAATGACGATGACTATTAAATAATGGAACTAGCTTTGGTGTTTTGGGAAACATCTGCCAGCGCGAAGAATGAAAACCAGTAGCTTTGCCATCAAGGAATGGAGATGCCGCACTAAGAGCAAGATAAAGTGGTGCTTCTAGACGAATTAAGCGACAGGCGGCGATTAGAGCTTCTAAATCGGGGATACCGACATTAATGTGAATACTCGCAGTGACTACATCAGTGCCATAGGTCTGCTCAATGTAAGTGTGATAAGGATTTTGTGGATCGGAGCGATAAAAACGATCGACCCCACCCAAAGCAAGGGTACTCCCTGGCATCAAAGTATAGTCGCCCAGCGATCTCAAATAGCTGCGTAGTTTTTGACGTGGCTCCACCAAAGCCATTAGTAAAGGCTCGTATTTATGAAAAGGTGGTGTGATGTACTCGACATTACGGCTATCTGGCTCGCGCACAAACCCATTGAGATTTGCCACAATGAGATCGCTAAAGCCCACCACATCCCCCGTCGGTGTAGAGGTGTAGATTTCCACTTCAAAGCCTTTAGATAAAAGCACGGGAGGTTTCCTTTTGCTATAGACACTATTATTAGCCTACCTTGCAATGCGATCAAAATTTAGAGTGTGACGCTATGCACCTACCCTAAATTTTGTAACTAGCTTTTCATGCGATTTTTTAACTTTCTGGCTGCTAATGCATAGCCCCCATCAGCTCCATCGACAAAATGTACTTGACGACCATCACGCTCAAATACTAAGCAAGTCATTAACGCGCGATCGGATACATGAAATCCATATACCAAGTGACCTTCTTGAAATTCCTTTTCTAAATAATCAATTATTTTTTGGCGCTGTTGAGTTGTTCCAGAAATAACCATTCGCAACGCATCATCAAATTTTTTGAAGTCAGTGGACTCTGAGACAATTTGTTTATAATCTCCCCAATTAAACTCTCCAGTTTTGATATTCAAAATCATCAAAACATCACCCAACAAATTAATCAGCCGTAATTTCCATAGATATAAATTTCGTTTCAACCAATTCCTAGAAGCAGTATAGATTCGGGCTTCTGTTGATAAGGTCTTTTCCCCAAAGGCAAGTTGTAAATTTGCTGATACCACAGGATGACATTCAGTTCCTTTTCCATAAATGCGATCGATATGGTTAATCACCTCGCGGTAGAGGCTATCAACTTGACTTTGAATTGGAGTAGTCACAAATACGATCAAACTAAGGATCTCTTCGTGGCGAGTGGGAATATCTTGCCATCGGCATTCTAAGCCAGAAAAGTCGGCGACTGCCTTCAAGTTTTGAGGCTTTGGACTATATAGATCAGTTGTGGTTCGATCTTTAATCAAGTTTGTCGCATAGCTAATTCCCCCACCTCTTAGGATGGCTTGGTCATAGTTTTCTGAGATCCGCAGTTTGGCAATTTCAATCTCATAGTTTGATGTGATTGTGGCGATCGGAACTATACCTGTGCGTAAGGTCAAATTAAACTCGTCTGCTGCTAATTTTTGGACAGCTAACAATGATTGTTCTGCTTCTGAAATGAACTGTGGAGGAATGAGAATCGTCGCACCATCGCCACCAAATACAAATGGAATCTCTAAATCTCCGACTATATTCAAAATTACAATGATCGAACAAGCACCTAATAAATTAATGTCTTTATATCTGCCCAATTCGATCGCTTTAGTCGAATCGACAATATCCGTGATGATTACAGCCCAGTCATTGGGGACTGGATGAAAATTTTCACTATGAGTAATATCAGCGAAATTCTCAAGGACAGGTAAATTAGCATAAAAATATTCAGTGGTCATATGTTTTCGTCAATCTTATTGAATATTTACGCCTACAAACTTGAATATAAGCAAACATATATCTATTATAGATCCGTCTGAAAACAGCAATTAAAATCACTTTATTCCGCTTGCAGAGAGTCTTTCTTCGTTCCCCGATCCAGTGTTTTTCGACCATTGCCCAGATTTAGATTTTAGAATTCTATCGGCTTATTACCCGCATGGTCTACTTAGATCGACTGTGAGTTATGTAGCAATGAAAGCGATAGCTATGACAAATCAAAACCCAAATAAATGAAGGCGGCGCTTCGCGCCGCCTTCATTTATTTGGGTTTTATGTCCTAAGTAAAACTTTCATTGCTATAGCCATAGCCTCTTTGTTTTTTTATAGATTGGATTTTTCCTAGTAAAACATACTCATAAAATTTGAGTATGATTGAATTGTTATCTCTTGCGCTAACTACCTATGCAACTTGCTTCAGAACAACGTACAAAACTTGATAACTCTGATGATGCGCTGTTCTATGACTATCCGCGCTTTGTCACCCATGTAGACGATCGCTTTATTCAGCAACTTACAGAGCTTTATCGTCAGCGCTTACAGCCAAATACACGCATTCTCGATTTGATGAGTAGCTGGGTGTCGCATCTGCCAGACGAAATGGAATTTGCCCATATTGAGGGACATGGGCTGAATGCTGAAGAGCTGGCTCGGAACCCACGGCTCAATCATTACTTTGTCCAAAATCTTAATAAACAGCAATTGTTACCCTTTGCCGATTGCTCTTTTGACGCGGTGTTAAATACGGTCTCAGTGCAGTATTTGCAATATCCAGAAGCTATATTTGCGGAAATTCATCGCATTCTGAAAGTTGGTGGCATTGCGATTATTAGCTTCTCAAATCGAATGTTTTATCAGAAGGCAATTCAAGCATGGCGCGATGGCGAAGCAAGCGATCGCACTAAATTAGTATTCAAGTATTTTGCCTCAGTTCCGAAAGGCTTCACTCATCCTGAACTAGTGGCAAATGTGCCCCCTAGTTCTCCTTTCTTAGCTATGTTTGGAATGGCAAGTAGCGATCCGTTTTATGCTGTACAAGCAACTCGTTGCGAAATATAGCGTTCTGCGCTGTAGTAAAACCCAAATGTTCATTAAAAATATTGCGAAGCAATATTTTTAATGAACATTTGGGGGATTATTTGGATTGAGCGAAATAAAATGACTGATGTTTTAGTGATTGGTGGTGGCATTATCGGCCTATCAATAGCGATCGCCCTTTCTCAAAAAGGAGCAAATGTAACTATTGTTGAGCGGGATATTTGTGGGCGTGGCGCAACATGGGCGGCGGCGGGAATGCTTGCCCCTGAAGCAGAACGACTAGAAGGGGATCTTCTAGATTTTGGTATCCGTAGCCGTGAAATGTATCCGCAATGGATTGCAAGTTTGATGCGCTTGTCTGGACAGGACTGCGGTTATTGGTGTTGTGGGATATTAGCGCCAGTTTTAGAAGAAAGCGATCGCCAACTGATCTCTGAACATCCTCATTATATTAGTCGTGAAGAATCTCTTAAGCGTCAATCTGATTTGGGAAAATCTATTTTAGGCTCTCTCTGGTTGCCTGAAGATGGACAAGTAAATAACCGCAAACTCGCGCAGGCATTACTAACGGCAGCGCGATTGCTTTCAATCAAGATTTTAGAAGGAACAACGGTTTATCAAATTGGGCGCGATCGCGATCGGGTGACGCATCTCGATACTAGTGCGGGTAAATTGCAAAGCGATCGCTATATTCTCGCAACAGGTGCATGGACGAGATCTCTTTTGCCTTTGCCGATCAAGCCAATCAAAGGACAAATGCTTTCTGTATTTGATGGCGATCGCAAATTACAAAAGGTGATTTTTGCCCAAAGTTGCTATATCGTTCCGCGCCAAGATGGAACGATTGTGATCGGTGCAACGGTTGAGGATAATGGCTTCTCGCAAGGTAATACGGCTTCAGGGATCGCGCAGTTGTTAAACAAATCTATTTCTGTATATCCTGCGATCGCGGACATGCCAATCACTGAGACATGGTGGGGATTCCGTCCCCATGCTCCCAATGAAGTTCCACTTTTAGGAGCAAGCGATTTTAAAAATCTAGTTTTGGCTACTGGTCACTATCGCAATGGAATTCTCTTTGCTCCGATTACGGCTAAGCTAATTACTGATTTTATCGTTGATGGCATAGACGATGAAAGTATAGATTTAGTCGCTCAAGTTAAAACATAAAGTAATTTGTCCATGTCGTTGGATTTCTACTCCTCCACAAGTTGGACATTTGACTGCTTCAAATACCACTTTTTCTCACTTGTCTAAACTACTGCTGACTTTACCTTATTTTGAGTCTGCCAACAAATGTGACACACTACCAGATTTTCGGAGACTTAAGAACGGTTAAGACGAGAACCCACCAAGGTACTCGCAGATCGGGAATGAACTTAGCTCTGCTTTTAAGATTCGGCAAACCTTGCGCTAATAAAAATCTGAGGGAACGTAGAGAAGCAGGACGACACTGATATTCATCAACTACTCCATAACGAGCAGCAAGTTCCGCCCCAATCTGAACTTTTCCAGTTCGCCTCATCAGCTCTGGATCGTTACACAATGCCGCAACTACTCTACCGACAAATAAAGGAGTTTCCCAATTAAACTTATCAGCGATCGCTGCCACACCAAGATTGCTATCCTTTCCCTCAAGGTTGTCTTCAGCCAACTGATGAAACTGTTCAGTGCCCACAATTCCTGGCCAAAGTGAAATAGAAGCAACATTAAAAGGCTTTAGTTCAACAGCCATATCAGTCGCAAGGCGATCGCAAGCAGATTTACCAGTACCATAGGCAACGCCAAATATGGGAGCTAATCCACCCCAAGAAGAAATCGTCACAATTAAGCCTTGTTTACGTTGGGTCATCATCTTTGCCGCCCAATGACTTGCCACATAGTGACTTCGCAAACCGACTTGGTTACAAGCATCCCAAAGGCTAAGATCCGATTCCCAAAATGGCTTACCATTGGAAGATATTAGCGATCGTACTCCACCATAAGCATTATTCACCAATAGATCCAATTGTCCATTTTGTTCTCGATTAATTTGCTCAAATAGAGATTTAATTTGCTCATCATCACTGTGATCAACGGGAACTGCAATACAAATCCCACCTGTTTTTTCTACTGCGGATTTAGTCTCTAGTAAGCCGCCCGAAAAAGAATCTGTAGAACTTGTCTGATTCACATTGCGACCCGTGATATAAACCAATGCACCCGCTTCGCCCAGAGCAATGGCAATGCCTTTACCAATTCCCCGTGATGCTCCTGTTACCAGTGCAACTTTACCTTTCAAATTTCCACTGTGTCTTACCATAAAACGCTCTAGTTAAATCATCCGAAACTCATTCTTCCAACCAACCGAACAACTCACCCACCTTAAGCTGAAACGATTCTGCAAAGGATGGCACAGGCAAGCGATCGCTTTTATTTTCAAACATAGCAATCGTGCGATCGCTAAAATAGACAAATACCAATTCCTCATCGGGATCGAGTAACCATCCCATCTCTGTACCACGATCTAAACAATAGAGAATATTCCGAATCACTTTTGTTTGGGTTTGGTCTGGTGAAAAGATCTCAATCACCCAATTAGGAGCAGTCACAAATAGATTTGATACCTTGCCATCGTTATCCCTAGGAATCCGTTCCCAAGTATAAACTGAGATGTCTGGAATAACCGAGCGATCGCCAAAACTACATCGCAACTTTGAATAAGCCCGAGCAATTTTTTGAGATTTGAGAGCTAGGTTAATTGCCGAGACAAGGTCAAGCTGAACCGAACTATGTTTTCCCTGCTGCCTTGGCTTCTGAATTATCTCCCCATCAATAAATTCGCAAGCGGGTTTTGTTTCTGGTAATTTCAGAAACTCTTCAAGAGTTAAAGGTTTAAAAGGAGTTTGAACCATTGCGATCGCCACTTTTAATGATGATTATAGACTATAAGCATTATCGTTTATCGTCTTCATAGATTTTTAGTCCAGAGCTGAGAGAAAGTCCATGCAGTCCTGAAAAGGAAAGACTCAAGGGCAGGCAAAGAAGCGTTGTAATGATGAAAAAATTCGACATGATACTCACCTCACCTTAATTACTTTCATTTCTGCACAATACAATGGCAATGGAGTCGCTTCTAAATCAATTCTATAGCCAATTGATTATCCCAGACCTCTCACCTTAACAATAAACTCACCCGACTCAAACAAAGCTTCCGTAACCTCAATTAATGTTTGGAGATCGCCAATCAAACAAACACATCTCAAGACGATCGCTATTTGCTGAAAGTAAAACCGCTGATCTCTTTAGATGATGTTAAACAAATGCTTAGTTTGTGAGATGGTCGCTAAATCGCTATGTGAATAAGTGTAGTAAATGCGATCTCTATTTCAATCATTTGGGCAACGGCACGCTTAAATCCTTACAAATTTTTCTTGCTAGGTTTTCATCGATTTCAGTATGGCGTGGTATGGATGAGCGACGATTTTGGCTAAGATTTCCCCACCATGAATGTCTTCCACCTTCTCTAATAAGTTGACAGCCATTATTACGAAGATGACGTAGTAAGTCAGAACGCTTCATAGGGCTATTAATTCTTCTTCATACATATCTCCAGCAGCCTCTAATGCTTCATAGCGATTGAAGTCTAGTGCTTCTTTTAAAGTTATACGCAAACTTTCTAAGAGTTCTTCTTTTGTGGCTTCTTGACAGTTTACTCCTGATATTTCTTCAATCCAGCCAATCCACCAGTTGTTAGATTGCTTTATAACTGCGGTAAATGATTCTTTCATTATGGCTAATATTCTCAATGATGTGCGTTTATCATAGCTTACTAAAAATTTTCAAACAAGATAGCGATCGCTTCTCAAATATCCACATCATAAGCCGATCGCTATTTGCTGAAAGTAAACCCGCGATCGCTTTAAATGGTGTTAAACAAATGTTTGGTTTATGAGATTGCAGCTAAATCGCTATTTGAATAATTGCAGTAAAGGCGATCGCTAATCTTGCAGCCTCTTTAAAAAATCTTGATATTTTTTCTGTTGCTTTTCCTTGATTGACTATGACTTCACTTTTTTAGAATCTATCGGATGACGTTTTGCAACCATCACTGCTTGATCGAGACTTTGGCGATCGTTCCAGTGATAGAGACCTGCAAGGCGATCCATTACGCATAAAGTCGGGGTAAGGATGTGTAATTCTAGTTCACCAATTTTCTGCACGGTGCATTCTTTGTAATCAATATACTGTTCCCCAATCATGAGGGGTGATGGAGGGAACTCAACATAATAATTTGTGTTCGGATGGATGAAATATCTACCTTCTTTGCTAAATCCTATCTGATACATTGCCTCTTCTAGCTTTTGAGAACTAGCGGGAGAAATAAAATCGAGATCGTCAGATTGATATTCATTTTCTGAATACACCGTAACGACTCCGCCACCTGTTAGCACGGCGATAATATTGGCTTTGGTAAGCGTATCTGAGACGATCGCAGCAATCTCAGCTAGGGATGAGGTTTTGAGTATTTCCAAGGGGTTTATCAGCTTTGCGAGGGCGACGGCGTTGGCGGTAGTATGCTTGGATTTCTTCGGGTGGGGTGACTTTGAGTCGTTGGGCTAGTAGGTTTCTGACTGGAGTTACAAATGGCGATCGCGGGTTCCATGTATAGAGTCGAGTTTTCCCGACTAAGCGACTAACTAATAAGCCTGAGTCTTCAAATTTTTGCAGTTGTTTCTGTACTGAACTCAAGGATATCTCAAAAGTATCGGCGATCGCTTTGCCGTAGCCTTCTTCATAGTTTTCGAGATACAGCAAAACCTGTTCGGGTGTTTTACCGCCAAAAAGTTCTTTTAGCATAGGTTTTAAGTCTAAGACTATCTACCTATTATAGAGGTTATATAGTTGTTATTACAGGTAGATTTATTGGACTTGAGTTAAAGATGATCGGTTTAAATAATGTTAAACAAATGCTCGGTTTATGAGATTTTAGCTAATTTGCTATTTGAATAAGTGCAGTAAAGGCGATCACTTTTTTCTGAAGTATAATGACAATCGTGGTTATAGAGTAAACTTTCATAAATAATCCTATGAGTCAAGCCTTAAAAACATCTCTATTTCAAGAAGCTCTCAATGCCATAGATGCTTTGTCTTTAGACGATCAAGCTGCTTTAATAGACGTGTTGAATAATCGTTTAAAGTTGCGTCAACGGCAGCAAGTTGTTAAAGAAGTTCGAGAGGTTCAGCAGGAGTATCGTGAAGGTAAATTCAAATCTGGTTCTGTTGATGATTTTTTGGCGGAGTTGGACAGATGAGAGAGATTGTCTCTCACGATGAAGTTTATTAGATTATTGACTACTTTCCATTTCGGCAAAATGCTCCATCAGTGATCGATGGATAAATATATAACCGCCGCCTACTTTTTGGAGGAATAGTTTGTCGCTTGCCCAATCGAGGAATTTAGAATAATTCCAAGGAACACGTCCTGTAGAATAGAGAATCAGGCGTAATACAAGATGTTGAATACATGCCCAACCTCCAAAATATAGTGCGCCAATCAGTCCGCCCAACAGCCCACCCAACAGCCCACAATTAATGAACCAATCAATTTGTCCTTGTAGTCCGTCAATTAGTCCGTAAAATAGCCCCAAAAGTCCAAAAATCATTCCATAAATTAGTCCGAAGATGAGGGAATTCAGAGCTGATTTTTTAATACCTTGATTTGGATAGATTTTCTCTTCCACTTCTGAACCAATCAAACCATAGACTAGACCAAAAATGATCCCCCCAATCACACCAAAGATTAGCCCCAAAACCAGCCCAAAAGCTAGCCCCAAAGGTATCTCTGAGAATAGTGCACGTAACAGACCATAATGAGAAATCATATCAATACTACGAACTAGTCCCATAAACAGCCCAACAGGTAGCATAATAGACACTGCAATACGCAACGATCTCAAAAATACTTCTTTAAATTCCCAAAAAAGCCATTTCACAGATTCTATAGGTTTTATTTCTGAAAAAACCTCCACACTGAACTGGTAGCCAGCATACCCACCAATAAATCCAGAAATTAGCAAGCCAATAATCTCGTTAGCTTCAATATTAAAAATCATACTAAAAAGTGAGAGAATAAATTTATTAATTAGCACACCAACTAACATGCCAATTACAATAAATTCATTTTGATAGAAGATAATTTCTTCTTTATTCAACCAACTAAATTGCATTTTTTCGCATAGAAAAACAATTTGAGAATGCTGAACCATTTTTTTTGCCATCCAAACTAGTCGAAATATTACGACTCGACGAGAATATCGATACTTCTCTTGAGAAAGTAAATTTGGATGATATGCTTTCGAGCGTGAGTTCTGAAATATACGATTGATGTAATCATCAAACAACTGTTTCTTGCGATTTGAAGCAATTGTACTTACAGGAACATCTGCAAACTCAATTCCCTGATAGGCAATCACCATGATGTTTAGCAGTAAAGGAGATTGAGCTAAATCTTGCAGCATCACATCCTCAATTAGCAATGTCTTCAATACGGTCAAATTAGACTGAAGACGATCTAAATAAAATTGAATTTGATCGTTAGTAAGAGGTTGAAGTACAAGATCAGATTGGAGTTTGAGGCGATCTCCTAACTCCTCATAATCCCTCACCCGACAACACACCACCATCCCCGTTGCTTGCTCCTGCTGAAAAGCATTCAACGCCGTCACGCAAGCATTGCGCTTTTCCAAATCTCGAATTTCATCCAAACCATCCAATAACAGCAACAATTCCTGCTTCTCTACCCACAGCTGACCAATCTTGCGATTTATCTGAAACGTGCTATTCAGTTCCTCAACAATCCATTTAGCAATAGTCTGTTTTTTCGCTGCCCAAGAAGAAAGATTTAACACCACAGGAATACGGCGATCTATCTCCTGATCTGCACGAGCAATCAGATCCCTCGCTAATTGCAGCAAAGTAATCGTTTTTCCCGACCCTGGTTCTCCCAAAATTAGCAACGTCCCACCTTCTCCCAACTTATTAAATACCTCAATTACAGGTGTACCTGCTGGCAAAGGTTGACACGACTTGTCTGGATTAATAATATCCATATTCCAAGGAGAAGCAACGGCATTAGGATGATTCTCTAATCCTAAGACAATGGGAATCTGCTCGTGCAGTGACTTCTCTAAAACACCATCTACCCAAGCAGTTTTGACGTTATTCAACAGCGCTTTGCGATTGCGGAACTCTTGCCGCGACATCTCGCCATCCAAACGGATTTGTCCAACGATAACCTTTCCACCTTTTTGGACGAGAATACCTATTTTTTCTGCAAGCTTGCCGAATTGATTCATAATGACCTGTGATGACTAGAGATGGAATTAGAAGCTAAAATTTTGGATTTCGACCTTACCACCTTGAACCACTAAACCGATTTTTTCAGCAAGCTTAGCGCTATTTTGAATTAAAGTTGGTTCGTTCTTAACCGCCTTTGCTGTTTCCTGTATTTTTTGCAATAACTCAGGATCAGTTTTCACCGCCGCCTCAACCGCGAGAATTGCCTGAGAAACCTCATCATCAGTCTTAGCCACATTTTCTAACTCTGACACCGCCAATTTAAAATCTGCTGATGGCTCAGCTTGGGCGATCTCTTCAGTCTTGGCAAGTGGCTTTTTCTTCAGCAAATTCACCAAATTTCCGACTTGGTTGCTAACCGCCTCGCCCAGCTTGTCCCCCGTCTTTTCAAAAGCTTTTTTGAGAATTAAAGTCCCAACGGCGATCGCGGCTGTAGTCAGTGGCTCCATAAAAACTCCCAATATTTGGTGTTAACGCCTTATTGCAAAAATTTTACCTTGAAATCTTGAAATTATTCTGTACGATCGCACTTTACTTTCGCCGAGATTAAAGTGTGATCGCTCTACGGGTTGTGTTGCGGTTGAGTCGTTCGATTAGAGTGAAGGTATACTTGGATATAGAACTGTAAAAGGTTGAAGTTATTACTAGCTTACTATTACAAGCATTTGAAAAAGCGCAATCCTTACCAGAATATCTACAAGACGAATTTGCTGCCCAATTTCTCGAAGACATAGAAAGCGAAATGCGTTGGGTACAAACTCTATCTCAACCACAGCCAGCTAAGCTAGATCAACTTGCTACTAAAGCTTTAAATAACTCCGCAAATAGCAAAACCTAAATTTTAGGTTTTGACCAGCTATGAGATCTGAGTTGGCATTGGCTGGCGTGCAGTAGGAGTTAAACAAGATAGTCAAACCATCATTTGATTTTGGATTGGCTCTCATGGCGAATATGATAATTTGCTTAAAGGACTATAAAGTATCGCACTTTACTTTCATAGAGATTAAAGAGGCGATCGCATCAACTAATTGCTCTTGACTTCCTCGCCGCAGGCGCACCACGCAACATACCCTCAGTACTCAGATCCTCATCAAGATCTTCCCAATGAATACCATAGCCACCACCGCAGACTTCCCACTTAGCAAGCTGCTCAATAGTTCCATTTAATAACCTCGGATACCACACTAACGGAACTACAATTGTCCGTCCATCCATTAAATCAACACTGATCGTATCTTCAGTGAAGCTAACATTCTTAACTCTCTCATCCGTCTTAATCGCCAAAGTACTCATACCAAGCCTCCAATAATTGTGTTTGATGTTCGATTACCATAGACTGCAATTTTCTTAACTCTTTAGCAGGAAACCCAATATTTTGAGCCAAGCTAACAGACTGCAACCAAAACTTAGCCGTCAAGTTATCGCGATCAATATGAATATGCGGCGGTTCATTTGGCTCGTGACTATAAAAATAAAAACGATATGCACCAATCCTTAAAATCGCTGGCATAACTTAAAAATAACACAGGGCAATTTTTGGCTAATTAAAATATACCAATATGCGATCGCACTATACTTTCATAGAGATTAAAGAGGCGAGCGCATTACATCTCAACTTTTAAGTTCTAAATCTGCTTGCAAAAAATCGACAAATTGCTGGGCAGTACGTCCCGATTGACCATTATGGCGAGTAGCCCATTGCAAGGCTCGAAAATTGAGATCTTCGTCTAGTAAATCTATGCCTGCTCGCTTTGAGAGGTGATGCACGATTTTGAGATAGATTTCTTGATCGGCTTGTAGGAACGTTAGAGTTAAGCCAAAGCGATCGCTTAGAGATAGCTTTTCCTGCATTGTGTCCCAAGGATTGACTTCTTTGCTATCGCTGAGAGCTCTGAGGCTAGGGCGATCGCTAAAATATTCTCGCAACAGATGGCGACGATTGGAAGTGGCGTAAACCAGAAGATTATTGGGCTGTGCGGAAAGATTTCCTTCTAGAACTACCTTGAGCGCCTTATAGTCTTCGCTTTCTTCTTCAAAAGATAAGTCATCCACAAAAATGATAAATTTCTGTGGCACTTGGCGCAAAATATTGGCAATGACGGGCAAGTCTTTAAGATCGTTTTTGGCGACTTCGACTAGACGTAAACCGCGATCACGATAGGCATACATCAAAGACTTGACCATCGAAGACTTGCCCGTGCCACGACTGCCGTAGAGCAAGGTATGTAGACCACGATAGCCAGCCAAAAAAGCTTCTGTATTCTTGTACAGAGTCTGTCTTTGTGACTCGTAGCCGATTAGATCGGATAGCTGAACCAAATCAGGATAGGCAATGCCCTCCAGATGACCTTTGCACCAACGGAATGCATCGTAATCGGTAAATATGCCCGTGCCTGAGCGTTTGTAATAACTGGCTAACTCTGGCAAAAGCTTCGTCCAGTCATCAGTAGATCGAAATTTGAGAATCAGCGATCGCTTTGTTTCTGAAAGTCTCGACATATCACTTTCCGACAATTGCAAAGCCACAGTGCGATCGCCAAAAGATTCTATGCAATCAACTAGCTTATCTCCACCCCAAAGACTAATCTCTTCTATGATTTGAAGATCGTGCTTGGCGGCGGCGATCAATGATAGAGGTAACAAATTAAGTTCAGTAGTTTGCGCTTGCTGGCTAAAGGGATTATTAGAGGTCAGAATTTGCGAAATTAGATAGTCTCTCCAGTTGTAGCCTGTCGAGGCGATCGCGCGAAACCATTTACCATAGGCTAATAGATAGCTAAGCCGCCTTGAGCTATTTTCATGTCCATCTAAAGCGAAGTTGGCAAGGCTATGCAATAAATGTACATAGGCTTCCCACGCCTCTTGCTCTAAAACATCTTGGTAAAGCAGTAATGAGGCGATTCTCACCTGCTTTGCATAGATTGATTGCCGAGTCTCTTCAAGCATATCTACATCAAGTTAATTTTGCGAGGAATTAGCTTCACAAATAATCTTTAAACTCTTCCCATGTTATCCCTTGTTGGAGATAGTTTGGCTGATTTGGTTTATATGGTGCGGAGAGGCGATCGATGGTCAATATTGCGGCGCGATCGCTAATTACTGGCACATCAGGATCAAAAGCAGTTGATCGCATCAACGAGCTGGAAAACCCTTTAAAAATCATCACTTCATCAAGTTCATCATCAATTTTCAGCTTAACAAGTAAGACTTCTTGAGGATGGGTACTACTATATGTTTCTAGTTGTTGACCTTGATTTATAGGCATATTACAAATAATTTTTAATTTTAATTTTACAGCGCTTTGCGCTCAACCCCAAACCAAGAGATATTTTGAAAGTGTTGCAAAGCAACACTTTCAAAATATCTCTTGGGGTTCATTTGATCGGTAATTGCTGTAAGTTAGACGGTGCAAATTTCCAGAATATATTTGGAACTTAGTCTGTAGTGATAATGTCAACAGGATAGAGTAACCTCAAAGGCTTTTTTTGTATATGTGGAAAACCCGATCGCCCAAATTCTCGATCTATGCGTTACCGATCGCCATTCTGACATTACCTTTAGTCATACCGTCAGTTGACTCAGCGGCGATCGCTGAAAACACTTTTGGGCTGGCTGGAGAGGATGGTAATCGGGGTCGAGATGGGCGCAATGGTCGAGAGGGTCAAGACATCAGAATTGTCGGTGATGGTAAACCTGCTGCATATAACCTCACAGGGACCATTGGCGAAGATGCAGAAGATGGAACATTAGGGCGATCGGCTAGTAGTTGTGAGCAGCCTCGTCGGACTCAATTCTCTCTCATTGGGGCATCTGGTGGTAATGGTGGTATCGGCGGCAATGGCGGTAATGGCGGACGAGGGGGCAATGCAACTATTTTTTACACTGATATTGCGGCGCTCCAAATGCTCGAAATCCGCAATGCTGGTGGAAAAGGTGGGCGCAATGGACGCGGCGCTCTCGGGGGCAGGGGTTGTGATTGCCAAGAAGCTTCTTGGACGATTACGACCTGTACCACTGAAATTGAGCGTAGACCAGCAAAAGATCCCAATGCAAATTGGCAACATTACTCTAGAGAATCCAGAATTTGCTCAACATCAGGAGACAATTTTGGGGAGAATATATTTACTGGTCTTTTAAGTAATGTTTTATCATCTTCTTCAAAAGAACCCAGCAGCGATAGTAATTGGGTATATCGCAGTAAAAAAGAACGCTCAAGCAGTTCTTCCTATACTTGCCAGAGTGGTCGCGATGGTCTGACAAGTAATAACGGACTTGAAGGCAAAACAGGAAACTATGGTCAAATTACGCTTGTACCGCGTTTAGATATTCCAGTGGAGATCCCTAGCGATCGCACGCCATTGGTAAATGCGATCGGCAAAAAAGTGGGACTGATCAAAAATATTTGGGTGGAGCGAAGTGGCTTGAATCGCATACTCCGTGCTAGTTCAGATGTTTCAGATAAATACACATATTTGCAAGATACGGCGCGATTATTTTATCGATTTGATTGGGCGGCAAAAGAAACGCCAAAAGCATTGGGAGTTGATAGTTTGGAAATTGGGGCAACGGTAAGTGTCCGCAATGAGAATGCAGAACTCGAATATCAACTGCCTGGGACTTTGGAATATCAAGTTATTCCTGAGAATAATCTTCAAGTTGTGAAGATTATAGGCGGATTTAACCCCGAACGGGTTAGTTCATTCCAATTGCAAAAAATCTCAGGTGTTGGCTCTGACAATCAATTAGTTCTTAGCGATCGCGGTAATGTGCGCGAATTGCTCAAAGATACTCAAATTGAAGTGGAATGTCTTAGCAAGCAGTCCGCAACTGGTGTAGTCACTGACGATTATGTCAAACGGCTTACTTTGACCTTCAAAATCTCGCCGAAATTTGAGCCCAGCAATGGAGCAATTATTAATGGCAATATTTACACCTTGCCAGTTGGTCGTTATTGCGCACCTTGGCTAAAAGCCGATTACAACGCTAACTTTAGAATTTCGATCAATCAAACAACCAAGAGCGGCTCAAAATATAATCAAAGCATTGACTCCAGCTTTATAGTCGGTAAGAACTAATGGTTGCTATAGCACTAGGAATTACCTTGCTTTGCACCCCATTTGTCTCTTAATCACAAATCACTGTAAAATTCTAATCAAAGTCTATCAAATAATTCTTAAAAATGTCACAGTATCACAAGCCTACAGTTATCATCACAGGTGCGTCTTCAGGTGTTGGTCTATGGTCAGCTAAGTCCATGGCTGACAAAGGCTGGCATATTGTCATGGCTTGCCGCAATATCCCCAAAACCGAAAAAGCTGCCGAATCCGTCGGTATTCCCAAAAGCAGTTACACAATCATCCAAGTTGATCTTGGCTCTCTAGTTAGTGTGCGCGAATTTGTGGCTAAGTTCCGAGCAACAGGAATGCCACTTGATGCCTTGCTCTGCAACGCTGCGATTTATATGCCTTTACTCAAAGAGCCATTGCGATCGCCTGAAGGATTTGAGTTGACAATGACGACCAATCACCTCAGTCATTTCCTTCTCTGCAATCTGCTATTAGAGGACATGAAAAAATCTACCCATCCCGATCGCCGTATGGTCATTTTGGGAACTGTTACCCACAACCCCGACGAACTGGGCGGCAAGATTCCTCCACAGCCAGATCTCGGCAATCTCGAAGGTTTTGAGAAAGGCTTCAAACCGCCGATCTCCATGGCTAATGGCAAGAAATTTGAACCTGTCCGCGCTTACAAAGAGAGCAAAGTTTGCAATATCTTAACCATGCGAGAATTGCACCGCCGCTATCATGACTCCACTGGCATCACCTTCACTTCCCTCTATCCTGGTTGTGTTGCCGATACGCCTCTCTTCCGCAATCACTATCCTCTCTTCCAGAAGCTATTCCCATTGTTCCAAAAGAACATCACTAAGGGATATGTCACGCAGGAGCTATCGGGTGAAAGAGTTGCTGCTGTCATCGCCGATCCCGAATACAAACAGTCAGGAGCCTACTGGAGTTGGGGCAATCGTCAGAAAAAAGATGGTAAGTCTTTTGTGCAGACCGTCTCTCCTCAAGCTCGTGATGATGCTAGAGCCGAACGCCTGTGGGACTTGAGCGCTAAGCTAGTCAGACTTGTTTAAGCCAAGAAATCAAGGGTTTTCAAACATACGTCTAGTTTGTTTCAGCAAACTAAACGTATGTTTTCAAGAAAAAGAAACACAATAAAGCGATGCTATGTTACTCATCCATTACGTGCGGTATGTCGATTCAAAAATCGGCGCCCTGTATGCTTTATTTCGAGATAATCCAATTACGTCGAAAAAATCGGGCAAGATCCGACTCATCGATCGCCAGACAGATTGGACGACCATGCGGGCAGGTATGAGGATTGCGGGTTTGTTGCCATTGCAACAGTAGATCGCGAATTGTTGACATTTCTAACTTCGTACCATTGCGAATAGCGCTGCGACAGGCTGCCGTTGCCCTTGCCATGCTTGGGTCATCCTGCCGACTCATTTCTTGCAAAATCACAGCACAATCTTCATGTCCAATTAAAATTTCAGGCAGCGATCGCACTGCCCATAAGTTATTCCCAAAATCTTCTATTTCTAATCCCAACACTTGCAAGCGCTCAATTTCGTCATCAGAAAGCTGCTTCAATAAAATCGATTGCTCAATAGCCACGATTTGCCATTGCGTTTCAATTTGTTCAAAGAGAACTCGCTCATGCGCAACATGCTGCTCCACTAGCCATAAACCACCAGCATGTTCCGCCAAAATATAGGTATCGAGAACTTGCGCGATCGCTTTCAAAGATGTATTTGGCTGATTGAAGTTTTCTCGCTTAGCAGGAATTAGATAAGAAGTTTTGCGTTCGGCGGTTTTTAGCAGATCGTTAGTAGCACTACCATAATTAATTTGAGAATTTGACTCAGGCGCTTTGAGAGCTTCTGTAATACAGTTTGCTAAATGAGTTTGGATATCTCCTAAATTTTGAATATATGCCTCAGCTTTAGCGGGATGACGATTCCAGTCGATGCGATCGCAAGGCAAATCTAAACTAACAATGCAAACAGGAAAGCGATTGCGAGGTAAGGTGTGATCTAAACTGGAAAAAATAGTTTGTTCTATTTCGGGAAAATTAACAACGCGTCCATTGAGAATCACTTTTACCCAATCAGGGCGACGGCGCGATAAGCGATCTGGCAATCCTAGAGTTATGGAAATATTGCTCGCTTCTCCTATGGAAGAAGGGTTGAGAGGAATGGGAAACTCCTTATAAATCAAATCATAGGGTTGAATCGAATTAATAATTTGCGGCAAAATTTCGCTGGAATTCTCACCTGCCCAAATTGCGATCCATTCCCGATTGTCGAGATTTATTTGCCAGTTGATTTGTGGATTGGCGATCGCCATTTGTTGAACTTGCAACTGTACTTTACGGACTTGTTGAGCGTTGCTCGGTAAAGATTGCAGACGATTGGGATAACGAGAAAATAGATTGCGAACTGTGACGACAGTACCTGAAGCGATCGCCACTACTTTCGGACTAAATTGCAAATTACCATGCTCGTCATAATTGGCTTGATATCCCACTGACTCTAGTAATGGACGACTACAAATATTCAAGTCGGCAAGTTGAGCAAGACTATAAAGCGCTTCACCCCGAAAGCCTAAACTCTGGATTCTTCTTAAATCTTCCGCATTATTGATTTTGCTAGTTGTATGCGGTGTTGCTGCTTGCGATAAATCAGCGATCTCCATACCTTCCCCATTATCACTGACTTGCACTGAGAGCGTATTTGTCCATATCGAAATCACAATCCGCGATGCACTTGCATCGATCGCATTCTCCGCAAGTTCGCGCACCACTGCCGCCAAAGAGTCAATCACTTCACCAGCGGCAATGAGATGAACTACTTCGATTGGTAGTGTATGAATATTTTGCATCGCTTATCCTAAACGGAGCTTTAGCCAAAATTGCAGGGTTGGCAAAGCGATTCGATAGCCATATTTAGCTCCATAAACTAGCCCTTTCTGTTCTAAGCTATCGAGTGCTCCTTGCAAGCTGCCACCTTTAGAAAGTTGATGCTTTTGAATGTATTCACGACTATGAGGGCTAACAGTTGGATCGATCGCTAAACTCTCCAATACCCGCACTTGTGTTGGTGGCAGCAGCATGATTAAAGACTCAAATGTAGGTGCCAGATCTTCAACCAATGCCAACATGTTTTGATGCACATGATACGGTTGAATCAAGAATTCTGATTGAGTATTTATCAAGGTCAGTGAGTCAAGCCAAATGCGTCTAATTAAGGCGATCGCATCGCTCATATTACCTTGAATGTATTCTGTAAACAGCTGTAGCGCCGTGGTGCAATGGCTGGATTCCATTTCAGAATTAAGTGAATCAAACTTTAATCCTTTTTTTTGCATGGTTGGTTCCAGCCATTCGCAAAGTTCCGCATTGCTTAAAGGTGGAAGCTCGACCACATGCAGACTCAGCTTATGCATCCAAGGTTCCGGGACTGTGGCGATCAAGATATAACTCACTCGGCTTTGAAGTTGAATTTCTCGCCGCAAATATTCCTCCCATTCGCCTTTACGATCCCAAGAGCGAATATGCGTGAAGTTATGCAAGACGATCGCCACCCTACAATCGAGCCATTCTGCCATCTGTTGTGGAAAGCTCAGCAAATTTTGAAATAAGCTCCATAAACCCACTGACGAAAGCTTCCAAACAATCCGAGATTTAGGCTGTTCACTCGGCACAAATGTGACAGGCTGATCCTTGAGCAATTGCTGGAGTTTGACTAGCTCTTCGGGGCGATCAAACTCATTAAACAAACTTTCGGCTAATAGTTTTAAAAAGCGATCGCCATCCGTGGCTCGCAAACAATCTACTGTGATCACCCTTGCACCAGCTTTGTGGGCTGCCCATTTGACCAGAGTTCTACGTCCACTCCCTGCCACCCCCGCAATTAGCAAATCGTCATCCGCTAACAAAATCTGACTAATCTGCTCTAATTCTGTTTGCCTGCCTACTAATCTCTGGGGCAAAAATGGATTGTTAATCATTCTGTAATTGTATCGTAATTGCCTGCCACTCTAACTCGTCACATCAGGTTAAGGGGCAAGGGAGGCGCTACTTTCACCTAGCTTCAAGATTCTTTAAAACAACTAGCACTATTTTTTAGTACTATGTTCATAGCCGTTTATCTGTAAATATCTATGGCAATTGAGTCCACAGAATCGTCCGTAGTACGTTGGCATACCCTTAATGCTGATCAAGCGCTTAACTTATTGCAAAGTGACCCAGACCAAGGGCTTGCCAGTCAAGAAGTGACGCTTAGACTCGATCGCTATGGTACGAATGAGCTAATCGAAAAAGCTGGGCGATCGCCCTTACGAATTTTTATTGACCAGTTTACAAACATCATGCTGGTAATGCTGATGGCAGTGGCAATTGTCTCTGCCTTTTTAGCTATTACTAAGCCCGTACCCGAATTTCCTAAAGATGCAGTTGCGATCTTTTCGATTGTCTTGCTTAACGGCATTCTCGGCTATATGCAAGAGGTCAATGCCGAAAAAGCTCTCGCTGCACTCAAACGCATGTCTTCACCAAAAGTGCGAGTGATTCGCAATGGCGAAGTGAGCGAAATCAGCGGTAAAGAGCTAGTGCCTGGCGATATTATGCTTTTGGAGGCGGGAGTACAAATTGCTGCTGATGGAAGATTAATCGATGAACAAAATCTGCAAGTGCGCGAATCGGCTCTGACAGGTGAAGCAGAAGCTGTCAACAAAGAAGCAAATTTGATTTTAGAATTAGATGCGAGTTTAGGCGATCGCTTAAATTGCGTCTATCAAGGAACAGAAGTCGTGCAGGGACGAGCCAAGGTGCTAGTCACTAAAACAGCGATGCAGACCGAATTAGGGAAAATTGCAACGCTAATTCAGGATGTAGAAACTGAAGACACACCTCTCCAACAACGCATGACGCAGTTGGGAAATGTTCTTGTAGGGGGCTCTCTGGCACTTGTCGGCGTAGTTATTGCGATCGGTATGTTTAGAGGTGGCAACTTTGGAGAACTCCTTGAGACCTCCCTGAGCATGGCTGTTGCTGTAGTACCTGAAGGTTTACCTGCGGTGGTGACAGTGACTCTCGCCCTAGGAACTCAGCGTATGGTCAAAAGGAATGCTTTAATTCGTCGCTTACCTGCTGTCGAGACCCTTGGATCAGTTACGACAATTTGCTCCGACAAAACAGGCACATTGACCCAGAACAAAATGGTAGTGCAGACAATTTGTACGGGATTACATTCGTTGCAAGTGTCAGGAAATGGATATACTCCAATTGGGAAATTTAGCATATCGGCAAGTCCTTCGGAAGATGCTAATTTTGCGGTGCAAAATCTTCCTGAAGTTCAGCAATTGCTCATGGCTTGTATATTTTGCAACGATTCGATCTTGCAACAAAAAAACGGCGAGTGGATTATTATTGGCGATCCAACCGAAGGTGCATTATTAGTACTTGCCAGTAAAGGTGAATGTGACTTTTCAGAATGGCAGCATCGGATGCCCCGCGTTTCTGAGGTTCCCTTTTCATCTGAACGCAAACGCATGAGTGTATTAGTTCAAGGTGAACAGGGCGGGAATGTTCTTTTTTGCAAAGGCTCACCAGAATTAACTTTAGAATGCTGCACACATATTCAGATTGGCGATCAGATTCATGAGATCGCTGATCATCAACGTCAGCAAATTCTCGATCAAAATAACGAACTTGCAAGTCGTGGTTTGCGCTTACTCGGCTTTGCTTATCGAACTTTCCACGATCTACCTGAAGATGTAATTACGACAAGAGATGAGAGCAATCTCGTCTGGGTTGGGTTGGTTGGGATGCTTGATGCTCCACGTCCCGAAGTTCGCGAAGCCGTGAAGCTTTGTCGGGAAGCAGGAATACGTCCAGTGATGATCACGGGGGATCACCAACTTACCGCGAAGGCGATCGCAGTCGATCTAGGAATTGCTAACACTAGCGATCGAGTCCTCACTGGGCGAGAGCTAGAAGTAATGAGCTCTGAGGTATTAGATAGTGAAGTCGATCAGGTCAACGTATATGCTCGCGTCTCTCCTGAGCACAAACTACGCATCGTAAAGGCTTTGCAAAGACAGCATCACTTTGTGGCGATGACAGGTGATGGAGTCAATGATGCCCCAGCGCTTAAGCAAGCAGATATTGGGATTGCGATGGGGATCACGGGTACTGACGTATCCAAAGAAGCAAGTGACATGATCTTGCTGGATGACAACTTCGCCACTATTGTCGCCGCCACTGAGGAAGGCCGCGTAGTTTATACCAATATCCGTCGCTTTATCAAATACATTCTTGGTAGCAACATCGGCGAAGTAATTACGATCGCTGCCGCACCAATGTTGGGCTTAACTGTACCGTTGATCCCTCTGCAAATCCTTTGGATGAATCTCGTTACTGATGGCTTACCTGCTCTTGCTCTAGCCGTTGAGCCAGCCGAGCCAAATGTCATGAAACGACCACCATTTGATCCTCGCGAAAATATTTTTGCAAGGGGTATGGGGGCATACATGGTTCGAATTGGTATTATTTTGGCTGTGATTACCATCTCATTAATGGTCTGGGCAAGTGGCTACACAAAGGCTAACTTCGATGCGATTTATGTTGCCGATCGCTGGCAAACAATGGTGTTTACAACCCTCTGTTTAGCGCAAATGGGTCATGCGATCGCCATTCGGTCTAATACCCAACTAACCATCGAACTTGACCCACGCACTAACCCATATGTGTGGGGATCGGTGATTATGACAACTGTTTTACAAATGGTATTAATCTATGTGGCAACATTCCGCGTATTTTTTGGTACACATCTACTCAGACCCCAAGAACTAGCAGTTTGTTTTGGGTTTAGTGCATTGATGTTTGTTTGGATAGAATTAGAGAAATTGGTAATTCGCTGGTGGCTGTGGCAACGTTAATCCTAACCACGATCTGAATTACAATTCCAAAAAGTATGCTAGGCTACAAAATTGGGTAGCGATTCAAGTGTATTAAAGTTCAAGAATCAGTGGAGGAGTTAATTTGAAAAAGGTTGAAGCAATCATTCGTCCATTTAAGCTTGACGAAGTCAAAATTGCTCTGGTAAATGCTGGCGTAGTTGGTATGACGGTATCAGAAGTACGAGGTTTTGGTCGTCAAAAAGGACAAACAGAGCGCTATCGTGGCTCTGAATATACGGTTGAGTTTTTACAAAAACTCAAAATCGAGATTGTCATCGAAGACGATCAGGTTGATATGGTGGTAGAGAAAGTTATTACTGCCGCCCGTACTGGTGAAATTGGAGATGGTAAGATTTTCGTGTCTCCTGTAGAGCGAATTATCCGTATCCGTACTGGTGAAAAAGACTTAGAAGCTGTCTAAGTTTTCTCAACACCATGAACCATATTAAAAGAGTCGTCACTTCGTGACGACTCTTTTAATATTTTTTAGACTGCTATCAAAATCGCCTCTAATATTTGGGCAATAATTGCGCCTAGAAGCGCGACTGTTACATATTTACCAATCATCGGATTTTTTCCAAGTGAATCATCTGTTTTACAAACTGTGAGAAATAATGACCACGCTTGGGTGGCATTAATGGTTTGAAACCGATTAAAACTAGATGTGAATATTAAACGCATAGACTTTACCTAATCTGAATTTTAAAATTAGGATGAAAATCTCAACGTACTCCGCATCCCTGCTTGTGAACATAACACGATATTCGTTACAAAAGTTAATCAAACAAAGCTTTATAGAAAAAACTTGTTACAGCGCTTCGCGCTGTAACAAGTTTTTTTATAGACCCGCATACCATTCATAACCGAGATCTTCCCAATAGCCCCGTTTGTTGCCAAGCACACTCGTAAGCTGAATTCGAGTTACCCATTTACTGAGCTTATAGCCAAGTTTGACAGGTGAAGCAAGACGCAGAGGCGCACCATACTCTGGTGTGAGAGCTTGACCGTTCTTTTGATATGCCATCAAGGTCTGAGGATGCATCACCGAGTCAATATCCCAGCTTTCGTAATAGCCATCCGCCGAATAGAAATAGACATACTTTACTTGGGCAGATGGTTGCGCGATCGCAATTAAATCTCGCAGTCTCACGCCCCCCCATAGCACGATCGCCGCCCAGCCCTCAACGCATACGTGACGGATGACCATGCTGGTAAAGGGTATTTTTTGGAGATCTCCCATACTAAGACTCAGGGGATTATTTACTTCCCCGTCAATGGTGAGGAGATAAGAGAGAGGATTAATCGCTGGTGTACCTCGAAAGCTATTAACAATTAATTTATTTGGCTCGATCGCACTAATTGGAAATTCTGGTACTGGCTGCTGCGGATTAAAAATTAATGACTCAACCTGTTGGTTGAATGGCTCTGACAGACCACCCAGCAAACCTTCGGCAAGACTACCAAAGCCTATCGTCAGTAACCCTGCACCTGCTAAAGTCAAAAAGCGGCGACGTGGGACTAAGTCAGTATCATCAAACTCAAGCTCTGAGTTTGGTTGTTTTTGTTCAGGTTCTTGTGACATAACTTAAATATAGCAAAACCGGCGCAAAGCGCTGCCGCTATTGAAGCTCAAGGTACTTAATCCAAAACACAAAATGGCTACCCCATTTCGTATTTTTAAAACCCTTACTGGGTTTGGTCTTTAATTCACAAAAGTGTGACGACACTTTTGTGAATTAACATTATTCCCAAAACATTGAATCAAGTAGGCGATCGCCACCTACCTTTCGCCCCAGTTGAGAATGAATACCACCCAAGATCAGCGTAATTGGCACAGCCATAAAGTGCGTGATTCGCAATGCTTCCCAATCACCAAAACTATCAACAATCCAATAAAATTGTGCTGGCTTATACATACCGATGCCTGAATAAATCGATAGCAACAAAATCGGAATCAACAATGAATAAACTATTCGATGCCAAGCATAGTTTTTGCGCTTCTCATTTTGGCTAACCACCAATGCCTTGATATCCTTTCCACTAGCAAACCGATGTCGCCACCTTTGCGTTAGCAAGACATAAACTCCATACCAAGCTAAATTCAGCGTAAAAATCCACATCGAGGCAAAGTGCCAATGTCTCCCACCCGCGAGCCATCCCCCTAGCCCTAAAATTGGAGGCAAATGTATACCCCCTCGTCCTCCAAAGACAGGATTGGCATTATAAATCTGTAAACCACTGGTAATCATCAAGAATAGACTAACCAAGCTTACCCAATGAAAAATTTTAGCGGCTAAGGTTTGAGTGGGCGATCGCATAGCTATCTACTGTCTACTTACTGTCAATATTTGCATCGATTCTAGCCGAATCACACCAAAACATAAAATGGCGGAGCCATTCTATGTTTTTAAACCCCTTACTGGGTTTAGTTTCTAATTCACAAAAGTGTCGTCACACTTTTGTGAATTGGTATCAATCTTCGTATCAAATAAAAAAAGAGGTGATGCAAAGCATCACCTCTTTTTTATTTGATTAATTCATAAAGACTACTGAGGCTTTTTGGTTGCATCAGCAGGAGTTGCGGCAGGAGTTGCAGATGCATCAGCAGGCTTAGTTGCATCAGTAGGCTTAGACATTGCATCGCCAGGCTTAGACATTGCATCACCAGCCTTGACTTTGTCAGAAGGCTTATCAGACTTCATTGCGTCACCAGGCTTGACCTCTTTAGCATCAGGCTTAGCCATTGAGTCGGTCTTAGGCGCATCAGCCTTATCTTTAGCAGGAGTAGCGGCTGGAGCTGATGTAGCGGCTGAAGTAGCTTTAGGAGCTGGGGTTTCGGTAGCGCAAGAAACTAGTCCAGCAGACAAACCAAGACTGGCAACGATTAAGAGAGCTTTCAAGTTCATAGTTGTAATTATTTTCTGTTTAGTAAGGGATCTAAGTGATTTGAATGCAAGTAACTATATGTAGTTTTTTTGTGGAGGAGCCTGCGTATAATTACTCACGAGATCATTCTATGTTAAATATTTGTAAATTAGTAGCTTAATTTTTGCAAATTTGTAATCTGTATAGCCGACTTATGGGCTAAATCATGCAAGATCCCCATTATGTAAGGAAATGATTAAAACCATACTTATAAGAATTTTTGAACTAATTATTCAAGGAGGTCGTCTAACTAGCCCAGATTCTGAATTATTGGTAAATCAGCTAAGTAACAGTAACGATTGTCAATGGTCTTTAGAAATAGATCCTAACGAAACAGTTGATAGGCAATCTCAGCTTCTTAGATCGGTTTACCCCGAAATTTCTCAGGTTTTAGCCTCTCACAATATCCAAATTGATCCTCCATCGGCAATATTGCCCATGCTCTGGCATTATTGGTTACCTCTTGCTCAAAGCCTAGCCAACCAACAAGAGAAAATTGGAAGAACTTTTATTCAAGGATTGTTAGGTGGACAAGGCACTGGCAAAACCACATTAGGGATTGTTCTAAAAGTTTTGCTGCAACATCTTGGCAAAACTTTTCTCAGTATTTCTCTGGACGATCTATATAAAACCTATGCCGATCGCCAAAAATTACGCGATCTCTGCCCCGAGATTATTTGGCGTGGTCCACCAAGTACGCACGATGTGGATTTGGGCATTCAGGTTTTGCAGCAACTGCGCGATCGACCTTTAGGTAGCTCACAACCAATCGAGATTCCTCGCTTTGATAAATCTCTACATCACGGTGCAGGCGATCGCACTGAGCCTGAAATTTCCTGTGAAGCAGATATTGTCTTGTTTGAAGGCTGGTTTGTGGGGATGCGCCCGCTACCGATTTCTGCATTTCAAAATTTTGTGCCGCCAATTTTGTCAGAAAGCGATCGCGAATTTGCCCTCGCATGTAACGCCAATCTATATAACTACCTGCCGCTCTGGGAATATCTAGATCATCTCATCGTGCTTATGCCTGAAGACTATCACTACAGTCTGCAATGGCGGATTGAGGCAGAAAATAAACTCATTGCTACTGGTAAATCAGGCATGAACGATCGAGAAATTACTCAATTTGTCGAATATTTTTGGAAAGCGCTACACCCTGAATTATTCATGCCCCACATGATTAATCGTGACAACGGCGGAGCATTTGCAGACTTAGTTGTCGAAATATCGCGATCGCACCTACCAATTAAAATTTCCAACAAAAATATACGCCGACAAGGATTTAGACTCAAAAACTAAGGTTAATGCCAAGTGTCGCCCTTAGTTTTTAGGTTTTACCGCAATCAATCGGAAGGAATAGTTTATTATGATGTTACAAATAAAATAACCCGATTGATTTAGAGATTCTGAAGATAGAATTTACTCAGATTACTTTAAGTATTTGAGTGGCTACCTTAAGTCAGAATCAATTATCATAAATTAAAATTAAGAATCGTTAAGATCTTACTCACTACATAGATTTAAGGAACTTTTGCAATGGGATTACCCTGGTATCGAGTGCATACAGTTCTCCTGAACGATCCAGGAAGACTGATTGCCACGCACCTGATGCACACTGCTCTCGTAGCAGGGTGGGCAGGCTCGATGGCGCTTTATGAGCTAGCAATTTTTGACCCCAGTGACCCCGTCCTCAACCCCATGTGGCGGCAAGGCATGTTCGTAATGCCTTTTATGACTCGTCTTGGTATTACCAACTCTTGGAGCGGCTGGACAATCACTGGTGAACAAGTTGCCGACCCCGGTTTTTGGTCTTTTGAAGGTGTCGCACTAGCACACATCGTACTTTCTGGTTTACTCTTCCTTGCTGCAATTTGGCACTGGGTTAACTGGGATCTAGAACTTTTTAGAGATCCTCGTACAGGCGAGCCAGCTTTGGACTTGCCCAAAATGTTTGGTATTCACCTATTTTTGTCTGGATTACTCTGCTTTGGCTTCGGCGCATTCCACCAAACAGGTTTATTTGGACCTGGCATGTGGGTTTCTGATGCCTATGGCTTAACTGGTCACGTTGCACCAGTTGCTCCTGAATGGGGACCTAACGGGTTTAACCCCTTCAATGCTGGTGGTATTGTTGCTCACCACATTGCTGCTGGTATCGTTGGTATTGTGGCTGGTCTATTCCACCTAACCGTGCGTCCACCAGAGCGCTTGTATAAAGCGCTACGCATGGGGAACATCGAAACCGTACTTTCCAGCAGTATTGCTGCAGTATTCTTTGCGGCTTTCGTTGTCGCTGGAACCATGTGGTACGGCTCGGCAGCAACACCCATCGAATTGTTTGGGCCTACTCGCTATCAGTGGGATAGCAACTCTTTCCAACAAGAAATTTCTCGCCGCGTCCAAACTGGCTTGAATGCTGGTTTGAGTGCTGAAGAAGCTTGGTCAAAGATCCCTGACAAACTCGCTTTCTATGACTACGTTGGTAACAGCCCTGCGAAAGGTGGTTTGTTCCGCGTTGGTCCTATGAATAATGGTGATGGTGTTGCTCAAGGTTGGCAAGGGCATCCAATTTTCAAAGATGGTGAAGGTCGTGAACTTTTTGTTCGTCGTTTGCCTAACTTCTTTGAAACTTTCCCTGTAGTTCTTCAAGACCAAGATGGAGTTGTCAGAGCTGACATTCCTTTCCGTCGTGCTGAGTCTAAGTATAGTGTTGAGCAAACTGGCGTGAAAGTAGCCTTTGTTGGCGGCGCTTTAAATGGCAAATCCTTTGCTGATGCTCCTTCGGTTAAGAAGTATGCTCGTCAAGCTCAGCTAGGCGAAATCTTTGAATTCGATCAAGAAAAGAATAATTCTGATGGTGTATTCCGCACTAGCCCTCGTGGTTGGTTCACCTTCGGACATGCAGTATTTGCTCTGTTCTTCTTCTTCGGTCACATTTGGCATGGCGCTCGTACCTTGTTCCGCGATGTGTTTGCTGGGGTTGACCCAGAAATGAGCGAAGAGCAAGTTGAATGGGGCGCATTCCAAAAAGTTGGCGATAAATCTACTCGCGCTGTTGAGGCATAAAATTCCATGGAAGCTCTCACTTACACTTTAATTTTCGCTTGTTTGATTGGTTTGTTCTTCTTTGCAATCTTCTTCCGCGAACCTCCTAAGGTTATCTCTAACTCTAAAGATAAGAAGTAAATAAAAAAGCCCGCCTAGGCGGGCTTTTTTATTTTTTGCTCTATTTGTGTTTCGGGGAGATCAAACATAATAAATGGCTTAATGCTTTTAATACTTGGTGTTTCAGACATCAAAGGCTTCCGAGGCTAAAACTATTGTACATCAAGCATTTCAGGCATTTAAGCTAAATCACCTCCCCGAAACACCTATTGAGCCAATGTTTAATAGTTTTAGTACTTAATAATATGACCAAACTAACATTACCTCAGATTTGTTTCTTAATAGATCAAGGTATACCTATGTATCAGGTCTTTGATGCAACTGGTATCAAAACAGGCGAGTACAAGCGAATAATGAAGGAACAAGGTATGGCAGTTGCAATTGGAGTTACGCCTTGTATTAGAGCAGGACATACACTCAGAGATAGTGGTGGACACTGTATTCAATGTGGTACTCATAACATTGCGTTTAGGAGGAGATATCATGAGTCAGGCACTCTATATGTTTCAAGATCGGAGAATCTTGGGTTAACTAAAATTGGCACAGCGAAAGATGCTGGGAAGAGAGAATATACTCTAAATAATTGTGGGTATGGTGGTAGCAGTGATTGGAAAATGCAATTTACTCAACATTGTGACAAAGTAGCTCGTGTAGAGCTTGAGGTTCATCAAATTCTAAATCAGCACAATGTTTCCAAATCTTACTGGAAACAGGATAACCTTGTTGATTGTTCTGAGATTTTCGATTGTGAGGTTGAATTAGCTATTAAAGCCATTGAGCAAGTTATTTCCCAACTTTGAAATTAAGTCAAGTTTTTCCTTTTCATATCATTAAGAGTTAATTATGTCTTCACTGACTATTTCACCAATAAAATCAAACAAAAAAATCTGGACAGATGCCGAACTAATGGCGCTAACCGATGGAAATTGCTATGAGCTTGTGAATGGAGAACTGGTTAATATGGGAAATTCAGGTGCATTGCATGGATATACTTGCAGCATTCTAGTCATGGCTTTAATGAATTACATTTTGCCTAGACAACTTGGCATTATTCTTGATTCTAGTACTGCCTTCACCATGAAGAATGGCAACAAGCGATCGCCCGATATTTCCTTTGTATCCAAAGAAAAACTAAAGGGACTTACTGAACTACCCGATGGCTTTTTAGATGGCTCACCTGATCTAGCGATCGAAGTTCTCTCTCCCAACAACACGATTTCCGAAATCGATCAAAAAATTGTGGAATATTTTGAGAATGGCTCACGCCTAGTTTGGGTCATTAATCTCAAATTACGTTATGTCCTAGTCTATCGTTCTGCCCAGGAACCCGATCGCTTGCTCAAACAATCCGATTCCTTAGATGGTGAAGATGTTATTGAAGGTTTCGCAATGCCATTATCGGAGCTATTTCAGAAGCTATCTTTTTGATTAGAATTGTGACCGCCTTGCTGGCTATTTCTGATGATGAATTTAGGCGATCGCAAGTTGGTAATGTCAAAAAAGTAATTTAAACCTAAAAAGAAAATAGGGGCTTACTATGAGGTAAATTGGCAATAGTCGTCAAAACTAATCTGTATGTCTTATTACATTTCACCGCGCTTTTTGGACAAACTTGCTGTCCATCTTGCTAAAAATTTCATGAGACTGCCGAATGTGAATGTACCGCTAATTTTAGGCATTCACGGAGGTAAAGGTGAAGGGAAGTCTTTTCAATGTGAATTAGCTTTTCAGAAGCTAGGTATTGATCCGATCAGAATGTCTGGTGGGGAATTAGAAAGTCCTGATGCGGGCGATCCTGCGAGGTTGATCAGAATGCGCTATCGTGAGGCGGCGGAGTTGGTCAAGGTGCGAGGTAAGATGTGTGCTCTCTTGATTAATGATTTGGATGCAGGGGCGGGACGGGTTGATAGCACGACACAATATACGGTCAATACTCAGTTGGTGAATGCAACTTTGATGAATATTGCTGATAACCCAACTAATGTCCAGTTACCAGGAAGTTATGACAGCAATCCGATTAGGCGTGTGCCGATTATTGTGACGGGGAATGATTTTTCGACTTTGTATGCGCCGTTGGTGCGTGATGGTCGTATGGAAAAGTTCTTCTGGATGCCCGATCGCAGCGATCGCATTGGCATTGTCAGTGGTATTTTTGCGCCCGATGGGATTCCGCAATGGGAAATCGAGCGACTTGTGGATATGTATCCCGATCGCTCGATTGATTTCTTTGGCTCACTGCGATCGAGTCTGTATGACGAGCAAGTACGGAAGTTTATCTACGAGATTGGGTTAGATCGCTTATCTTTGCGATTGGTGAATAGTACTGAGTCGCTACCAGAGTTTCGTCCGCCAAGTTTTGATTTGAGAACGCTAAAAGAGGCAGGCGATCGCTTGTTAGCAGAAGGAGATCGTGTCAGTCAACGTAAACTCATCAAAGAATACATGCCTGTCGGAAATGTAAATTAAGAACAAAAGATTCAGGGAATTAAAGCCCAAATAAAACCAGATGGATACAGTATTATTCGATCTTGATGGAACCTTAACCGATCCCAAAATTGGGATTACTACTTGTATTCAGTATGCGCTCAAACAACTTGATTATGATGCACCTGAGACAGCACAACTCCTCTGGTGCATTGGGCCACCCTTATCAGTCAGCTTTGCTAAGCTACTCCAGACTACAGATAAAGTGTTGATCGATCGCGCAATTGACTTTTATCGAGATCGCTTTGCGACAGTTGGTCTATTTGAAAATGCACTCTATCCAGAAATTCCTGAGACTCTAAAATCAATTTGCGCCGCAGGTTATCGCACCTTCATTGCCACATCCAAACCATATATATTTGCAAAGCGAATTATTGAGCATTTTGAACTCTCTTCTCTATTTGATGGTATTTATGGCAGTGAATTAGATGGCACTCATAGTGACAAAGGAGAACTAATTCGCCATATTCTCCTCACCGAGAATCTGATTCCTGCCAAAACGATGATGGTAGGCGATCGCTCCCATGATGCAATCGGCGCTAAGAAAAACCAGATAATAGCGATCGGTGTTACCTATGGCTATGGCACCGAGGAAGAGCTAAGAAATCATGGGGTAGACTTGATTGCTAACTCTCCTATGGAGATTGTCAAATACTTGTAACGTTATTAGCAAATCCCAAAATCAGTTTTTTGAAAGCCCACCGTAGGAGTGCTTTCAAAAAACTGATTTTTATAATGAGAATTGCTGTGCGATCGCAAAATATAACGCTATATTTTTTTATAGATGATGATATGCGATGATTTATAGCGTTATCGCATTTATTCCGAGGTTGTCCTATGCCCAAAGCGATCGTCGAAGCAGATACCTTTCTCAAAAAGAGACCACTTGACTCAACGGATTTAGCTGATTCCGAGAAGATTTTTGTCAAAAAAGGGCAGTCATTTTTTGTTACTGAATATAACCCCGATCGCAATCAGCATCTTTTGATGACCCTTGCCTCGCCCTTTCCTGCTCTAGATGGAAAATCCCAATTACAAAAAGTCTATGTCTACGATCCGCATATTAAGATTGAAGGGGAAGATCTAAATAAGCTGATCAAGTTGCCTGTCAAATACTGTTCACAACTAGATAACGATCAGACGATTTTTGGGGCTGGTTGGCGACAGTGCAATACCACTAGTAATGCGATGCTAGCTGACTACTTACTAAATGGAGCCTTAACAAAAATGGCGAAAGCCCAAGGATTTCCAGAACCAGAGTCAGTCTATATGCGTCTAGTTGTGAAGTATGGGGATACAACCGATCATGACGCTCAAACATGGGCTTTATTAGAACTTGGCATTAAGTCCTACTTTAGTTTTTCCCTCTCGGCTAAGGATGTATTACTTTCGCTCAAGTTGAATATCCCAGTAGTTGTTGGATTTGCCTACAAAGGCAGTGGTCACATTTGTTTGATTGTCGGACATGATCCTGACAGAAGGGTTTGGCTTGTGCATGATCCTTACGGTACTCGTCTTGGCGCTAGCGATAGTTATGATGTAGGTGTTGGCGGAGCTTATGATTTCTATAGCTATCCAGTAATGCAGCAAATTTTTTGGGATAGTGGCGGCGAATCTGGCTGGGGAAGAGTTGTCACTAGCATTAAAGGAAAACCAACTGGGTTACCTTCAGGGCTATAATCTCAGCAAAAATTGATATTGCGCCCTGCTTAACAGGGCACAATATCAAAACAAGATGTAATAGTGGTATTCAGAGTGAGTATTTTAGACCCTAAGCAATTAGTTGAATCTCTAGGTTTTTGGGGCGGTCATCTGGCAATTTGGTCAATTATCTTTGCGGAATCAGGTTTATTTGTCGGTTTCTTTTTGCCTGGAGATTCTCTTCTCTTTGCCTCAGGTTTTTTAGCTTCACAAGGGTTCCTAAATATTGTTGCACTGATAGTTGGATGCTTTATTTGTGCGGTAGTTGGCGATAATGTTGGTTATGCTACAGGCAAGCGATTTGGACATAAATTATTTTCTAAACAAGATTCTTTGTTCTTCCATAACAAGCATATTGTCAAAGCTCAGAAATTTTATGATAAGCATGGCAGAAAAACAATTGTCCTCGCGCGTTTTATACCTGTAGTCCGAACCTTTGCTCCGATTGTCGCAGGCATCGGCAAAATGGATTATGCTACATTCTTTAAGTTCAATCTACTGGGCGGATTAGCCTGGACATCTGGTTTGTCCGTTCTGGGTTTTGTATTGGGCAAAAGTATCCCCGATATTGATAGATACTTGCTTCCCATTACAATAGGAATCGTTGTGATTTCTATTGTTCCTTCACTTTTACATTTACTGCCAGAGCGCAAATAATAAAGATAGGTCTTGCTTTGGAATATCTATTTTGTGCGAAAGATTGCGCGAACTGGTAAATGGTCGGAGATTTTAGAAAAATAGGTACGATCGCTATCAAAGCCAAGATCTTTTTGAGGATCGAGAATTTGCACTGATTGAGGAATATATTCTTCTTCTGCTCCTTTGGGAGCTTTGGAAACAGCGATATGATCGATTACACAACCAGTGCCGCGATTGGAATATTTAGGACGACCATCGGTCGTTTTAGGCAGACCATGTTTTTTTAGGCAGTTCTCTTTTGCATCAGTTTCGATCGCTTTAGTCAAAAATGTCAGTGGGGCATCACGCAACCCACGATTTTGATCAGCCCATGTCGGACTATTGAAATCACCTACGAGGATCAGATCGGGATCGGATTGAGCACTTTTTTGATAATTGTCCACTTCTTTACGCAGTAGATCGCTTTGATTTTGACGTAAGCGATCGGCATCTTTACCGCCTCCACCCTTTTGATGAACAATAACTAACGTGAAGTCAAAGTTTGAACCTGCTTTGACAAAAGTTACAAGTG
Source organism: Pseudanabaena sp. (assembly GCA_003249035.1). Classification (GTDB taxonomy): domain Bacteria; phylum Cyanobacteriota; class Cyanobacteriia; order Pseudanabaenales; family Pseudanabaenaceae; genus Pseudanabaena. The sequence continues at coordinate 159,092 of QBMK01000005.1, read as the reverse complement.
GAGATCTCAGAGTTCCTGTAAGATTTACATTTCTCCATTCAGTTATTTTTTGTGCAGCGATCGCATCTTTACGATAGAACAAAGCTATCCTCTGTTTATTGCCTGTATCACCCAAAATAAATTCCCATTGTTTTGATTTATTCAACTTCTCTTTTAACTTTTCAGCAGCAATGGGACTAACTTCTTGTAAGCCGATTAGATCAAAATTGCGTTCTATTATCTGGCTCACTGCTTCCGTCTTTTCATCATTTAGTCCATCAAAATTTTCCAGATTGAAAGTTCCAATTCGTAATTGATCTGGGGCATTTGCGATCGCAAAGGGATTCGAGCAGCCTGCGAGCAAGACAATGCAGATGCCTAGCCAAGCAAAATATAGATATTGAAAGTGCTTAAAAAGCGATCTTGGCACTACTGACATCACCAACGGGGGAAAATTGATTGCAACTGAACGACTAGAGATAATCCCGAAGTATTGTCGGGTCGAATTGCTTGCCAGTAAGCCTGCACGGAGACGTTAAAGGGGCGATCGCCAATTTTAAAAACCTTACCAATACCTCCGCCAATTGGAACCACCCATTTTTCTCCGCTGGGAATGTTCCAAAAAGCGGCAATGATTGGAGATGAGACGAGATACCAACCATCATCCAAGGTGTAGTTGATAATTGGCTGCACGGTCAATTGACTTACATTGGGCCGATCGTTATCTCCTGCTATTGACCAGTAATTCTCGATTTGAGCGCCAATAGTCCAGCGTCCTTCGGACACCACTGCCACGGCAGCAGGCCCAATTCCCCACTTACCTATGCCCAAGGTGCGAGCACCGGCAGTGGGGAACAGGAAGGTCGGACCGATGCCCCAGATCAGACCTTTTTGAGTCGGTTTGGGGGCGAAGTAAACTTGCAATCTTATATCTCCTAGCCCGTAAGTACCACCCTCGGGTTGGCTCAGGGTTGGGGCATAAACCAATGGAATAGAGGGGCGCACGAACAGCTGATTTTCACCAATTGATATAGGCAGTAGTGGCGCAATGACTGTGGCATTGGCCGTGCGATTAAAAGGTCCGATCCCAAAACTTGTCCGATTGGCGACAGGAATGGTGATCCGTCTAATAAGAGGGTTTTCTACATCTTTAGCTACTTGCTCTGGCGTATCAACTGGAATGTCAGTAGTCTGTTGTTCAACAGTGTCAGAGTTTGCGGGAGGCTGAGGAGTTTCACTAGCTTCGGTTAGTTTTTCCGCTGTCAGGAATTGAGTCCAGACAGGTTTATCTGCTGCCAAGTCGGCAGCTCTGATACTTACTTGCGGTTGAACAGGGAAGCAATATTGCTCGGACAAGCTCAAATATCCTTCTCCTTGTTGCGATCGCACTGAGATCATCTCCCCTGAAGCTTCTTTTTGTTGACGTAACCAACAACTGTCCTGCGAGAGATATGCGGATCTTTGTGATTTTACTTCGCTTATAGCAGCCTTATCACCCCCATTAATGGTAAAAATTCGTTGCTTTTGACTAGGGCTAATTGCTTCCTGCTGTCTCTTTAGATCTGCGGTAGGAAAATTTGTAGGAATTGGTTGGCTCAGTGCGATGGGTGCGATCGCAGTGGAGATCCCTGCTACCAAGCAACTAAAATAACTGAGATGCGGAAGAGTGACCGACATATATGCTTTTGCAGAAACTAGACTTAATTTACTCAACAGATAACAATAGATTATCAAACATTGTCAACTTCACTTAGTGGAAAGGTTTAATATCGATCAAACTTTGGACTTGGAATCGCTAATTTAGTGGAGTCATAAAAACTCAAAATTAAGTTGTGCGGCAACTCGATTTTGAGTTTTTGATTTTGCCCGAACACGACTTACATGAGACCTACTGTCTAGCTCATTAACTCAGATAGAATAGGTAGGATTAATTTTAATTCATTCTTCAGATTTTTCTTCAAAACTCAACAAGCGAATACTAAAGGCGATCGCCATAATAGACAAAGGGAATATTAAAACTTCCCAACGCAACTGAGCAAATGATTGGATTTGCTCCAGCATCCCTTTAACAAACAACACACTCAAAAACACTACAAGAATTTCTAAAAGACTTTTCTCAAGTTCTCCAATGTTCTCAACCCTAAGCCATGAGGGAGTGGACTCATGAACTTGACCCAGTGCGATAAATAGTGAGTAGATGCCATAGGCAAAATACAGAAAGGCTAATCCCACTAAAAAATCATCTAGGGATTCTAGAAGCTTAATTGTTGCTAATTCACCAATATCTGAATTACTAGCTTCAGAAGACTTAAAGAAAATAGCAAATGCCAAGAATGTATTATTTACTCCAATAAAAAATAGTAGCATCGACCCTGCGAGCGATGATAGTATTGCTAAAGCACTCAATAGTCTAGTCCACGCAATTGCCTTAAACAGACGCGGCATTTTGGTAATAACTTTCTGCTTTTTTTGGGCTGTATTGTCTTCAGTTTCTAATGTCATTTTTGCAAGCCTGTGAATTGGGACTCAACGTTTTTAGAATAGCGATCGCGATTAATGAAAAATCATTGACTGAAATCATATCAGTTTATCTTTAACATTTTCTTGAAAATCACGAAAGATAAACTGATATGAATGGAAGTTATGAACTCGAAGATTTTAACAGCCTAAACACCTACCTCAGCATTGACTAGGGGCTATTATCGACGAGGTATTTGGCCAACTACCACACATTACTTCGGTTGTTTTCTCTTTTTTGTGCTTTGGTATTACTCTTCCAACAGTTATTCTTTCTCTTCTTTTTCTTCCTTGAGCGATCGCGGCCAGATCGCAATCATGCCAGCAATAGGAATAGCAAGAAAGACTCCCAAAAGCCCTGCCACTCTTTCGCCAATAAACAGAGCAAGAAACAAGATGACTGGATTTAATTCCATAGCATCCCCCATCACCTTGGGACTGACAAAGTTGTCTTGGATTTGTTGGAGTGCGATACAGGCGATTACGACTTCCAAAGCCTTTTCTCCGCCTTGAGAACTAAAGACTAATGTAGTAACTACCAAAGTCCCCAGAGTACCGCCAATTCCTGGAATGGCATCAACTACGCCAATAATAGTCGCCAAAAACAATGCATACTTCACTCCTAAAACTGTAAATGCGATGAAAGTAGTGATAGATAGAAATAACATCAATAGCAATTGGCCACGAATAAATCCTAGAAAGCTTTGCTTAAACACCTGAGCAAAGCGATCGCGAGACTCGAATGGCAGGAGACCGAGAAATGTCTTCCAAAGCTTGTCTCCGTCGATTAACATGTACAAGCTAATAACAGCACCAAAAATCCCTGCAAAGACGCTAGAAAAAATACCCTGTACAAATCCTAAACCAGAAATCAAACCAGTCTGAAGCGTTGAAATTACTTTACCAATGTCCACTTTATTCAAAAAATCTTGGAAGGGCAAAGCATCTTGCTGAGTCAGCGCATCCTTAAGATGGACTATTAAACCCTGTCCCTGACTTAGAACTTCTAGTCCGATACTGGCAAGCATTCCACATAGTAAGATTAATGATCCGATAAAGGTGATGGCGATCGCTAATCCCCTAGGAATATAGCGGGATAACCAAACCACTGGATAATTTAAGAGTGCGGCAAAGACTCCTGCCACTGTAAATAGAGCGATCGTGCCATAGAAATAATTGATTAGTATGACCGTGACCCAACTACTGGCAAACAACAAAAGGTAGCCCAGAAGTGAGGAATTATTGAGGGTTCGCCACAATTTAGATGATGGTTTTGGAGATCTATTTGGGCGCATAGTAACTAACAATTGGTAATTGGTTTTATCTTTATACCTTAGTTCAAAGCGATTTATATGAGATGGGGAAGACTGCCAAACCTTTATTGCCAGTTCAATGAGAGGAAGGATGGGAACTACCAATCGTCCAGTAGCGGCAAGAATTGAATATTATTTAGGATTATTTTGTGCGTTAGCGCTATTGCCAATCGTTCAAAGATTTGTATAGATTGTTGGGTTGTCAATTTATTCTGTTAACTTATTACTTGTTAATTTATTTCGTTATGAAGTAGGGCTTTCTTATGATATTTAGTCGTGTATTTAGCGTTCTTCTAGTTTCACTACCATTTTCCTTATTGGTAAGTTGCTCGAACGAGACTCCACCAGCTCCTGAGAAGAAGGCTGCTCCAGCTGCGCCAGCTCCAGACACTAAGGCCGCCCCAGCTGCACCAGCTCCTGAGAAGAAGGCTGCTCCAGCTGCATCAACTAAAGACAAGAAGGCGACAATGTGTACTGATTTTGCAAGATTCAAAACTTCAGTCGCTACACTTAAAAGCAAGAGTTCTAATTCTACAGTTGGCGATCTAAGAAAAGCTCAAGAGCAGGTCAAGACAACGGTTGTTGAACTCAAAGCTTCCGCTCTTGCTGTTCAAGATTCAAAAATTGCAGATCTAGAAACGGCAACCAAGAATCTAGAAAAAGCTATTGCTGCTATACCTGATACGGCTACGATCGCTCAAGCTGCCGCCGCGATCGCACCCAGTGTTGCAGCAGTAGAAGCAGCTGAAGCCAAAACTAAAGCTGACTTAAAATGTTCTTAATTCAGAGGTAAGCCGATGCTTACAAATCAATGAATTGCAAACATAATAATGCCTGAGCAATTGGGCATCATTATGTTTGCTCACTTATATCAGTTTTATTTTTTGATTGCAGTAGATCTAAGTATCTTAGGTGAGCTTAGCTACACCTAAGTGCCTCTCAACAGGTTTACAATATCGCAAGAACTTCTGGATTTCTTAGAAGGATGCACAGCATTTGCTGTGACGAGTCAATAGGTTGGAGAATGTTAAGCATGAAAGGATTGACTGGAAAGACTGCATTAATCACGGGAGCGAGTTCAGGCATTGGTCAAGCGATCGCCATTCGTCTGGCGCAAGAAGGTTGCAATGTGGTAATTAACTATCGTAAGAGTGCTCAAGAAGCCGAAGATACTTCAGAGCGAGCAATGCAGACTGCCTGCCAAAAATCTAATGTACGATCGCTGCTCATTCAGGGCGATGTCTCCAAGGAAGAAGACATTCTCAACATGTTTAATCAGACGATTGAAACATTTGGTAGTCTCGATATCTTAGTCAATAATGCTGGTATTCAAAAAGAATGTCCTTCTCATGAAGTCACTGCGAAAGATTTTGATAATATCTTATCGATCAATCTACGCGGCTCATTTCTATGTGCTAGGGAAATGATTAAGCATTGCTTGAGCCAAAATCGCGCTGGAATTATTATTAACGTCTCAAGTGTTCATGAAATCATTCCTCGCCCACTGTATGCCAGCTATTCAATTAGCAAAGGTGGCATGGAAAATTTGACCAAAACATTAGCGTTGGAATATGCTGCACGGGGTATTCGGGTCAATGCGATCGCCCCCGGCGCAACCATCACGCCTATTAATCAAGACTGGATCGATCATCCAGAGAAAAAGGCTATGGTCGAGAGCCATATTCCGATGGCGCGATCGGGGACTGCGGAAGAGATGGCGGCAGGAGTGGCATTTCTTGCTTCAGATGATGCCTCATATATTACTGGGCAAACGTTGTTTATTGATGGCGGACTGACCCTCTATGCTGATTTTCGAGAAGCTTGGTCGGCATAAGTGCATTTTACTGCAAATTTATGAGTATCGATAATCCTATGAATCCACCGTTGATTGAAAATGTGCTCCCTGCCCGCGCCCGCTTAGGCGAATGCCCATTGTGGGATGCCGAGCAACAGAAGCTTTATTGGGTCGATGTTTACAATCATCGTGTTCACCTGTTTGACCCAGTAACTGGGAATGATATCTATTTTGATACTGGTGATGTGGTCAGCGCAATTGTGCTGGCAGGCAAAGATCGCTTATTGATTGCCCAAGGCGATCGCATTGCCTTCCTCAGTACCGTAACTGGGAGAGTTACACCCTTATACAAGACTGAATTTCCCTATCCGAATACCCGCTTTAATGATGGCAAATGTGATTCTCAAGGACGTTTCTGGATTGGTTCCATTAGCGAAGCACTTGGGCAAGCAGAACTGTATCGATACGATCCAGATGGCTCTCTACAGGTCATGGAAAGAGGATTAACGATCTCCAACGGATTGGGATGGAGTCCAGATGGTGAGACCTTCTATTTGACTGACTCCGCTCAACGGAAAATTTATGCTTATGAGTTTGATGTAAAAACTGGAGCGATTAGCGATCGCCGTGTATTAATCGATCTTAGCGACGAAATTGCTGAACCCGATGGACTAGCGATCGATGGGCAAGGAAATATATGGTCTGCTCTGTGGAATGGATGGGGAATTGCTTGCTTCGATCCCAACGGACAGGAAATCTTTCGGGTTAAACTACCAGTGCAACGTCCAACCAGTGTTACATTTGGAGGCAGCCATTTGACAGATCTATACATCACCTCCGCATCCGTCGGGTTGAGCCAGAAAGAGATTCAACAGGGCTTTAATGCTGGGGATTTGTTTCGCTTCTCAACCCAATTTTTGGGAACATCTGCTCAGTCATTTTTAGGTTCATCATGATTAGTAGAAGCAGTTTTAGTGAGTTTGGTCAGAAGTCTTCAAAAATAAATTGAATGGATTTCTAGCCTAGTGTGCGCGCATATTGACCAAAATAATAACTAAATTATGGTATTGCAAAATGAATTGTAAATCTTCATCTAATCAACGATTTTCTCTCTGCATGGTAATGGCGATCGGATTTGGTATTGCTGCCTCAACCCCTGCTATCGCAGAAGCACTCCCTCTCACAACAAGACTCCTTCAGATAGCTCATGCGTCTTCATCAATTGAAGGAAATTGGAGACTGGCAAACATCTCAGAAGATGCTGCTCCTACTCCGATGCTGTTTACAGAGGAAATGACCGCAGACTTTTCTAGCGATCGCCTCTCTGGCTCAGGTGGATGCAATCGCTTTATGGGAGGCTTTAAAACACAGGGAAACAAACTTATTATTGAACCCCTTGCCTCAACGTTTAAAGCTTGCGAAACTCCTGTCATGGATCAGGAAGCAAGATACCTAAAGGCATTACAAGGTGCTAAGCGATACGAAGTAAATGATCAAGGTCTACAAATCTTTTATCAAACTACTCAAGGATCGGGCGTTTTACGTTTTACTGCACAAATTACCCCTCAACCCGTTAGAGCATTGTGGTAGCAGAATAAATAAACAGACTCAGCTCAGCAATCTCCATTTTGAAGCCGATTACCATAATAAGAAATTGCTGCTAAAAAATGGCACAAGTTGGCTTTTCCAAACCTAATTATGCTAAATTAAATTCGATTTAGACCATATCAATCCGACATTGTGGCTTTTTTTTAGGTTTGATCTTAGTTATCACTTATTAGGTTCATTTGAACCAATTACCTTTATTATCTAGCTGGAATGATGAAATATTGCAAAAACAGAGAATTATTCCCATCTGCTGTCTCTCGGAATGGCAGTGGATTCGTCTTGGGAGTGCTGATCTTACTCAGCTTAAGTGGCTGTTCAGATAAACAGGCAGTTGGTGGAGGGGCTCAAGCGGTTCCGGTAAAACTACAACGTTTAAATTCGGATGTGCTAGAAGATACCACAGAGTTTGTCGGTAATTTGGAGGCTGTCAAAAGGGTACAGTTAAGAACTCAAATCGAGGGAGAAGTTATCGAGATTCCCGTGGCTTTTGGGCAAAGAGTCAAACCTGGGGAGCTGCTCTTTCGACTTGAACCTGCTCAAACAGCCCCTCGACTAGCTGGAGTGAATACCCAAGTTGATGCTGCCGCAATGGCGCTGAAATCAGCCCAAGCGAATTTAGAGCAGACAATTGCTCAAAGGGGATCAATTGTGTCTGCGTTGGAGTTTGATAAGACGAACCTCAAACGGTCTCAGGTTCTTGCCAGCGAGGGTGCTGTGCCTCAACTCTCTTTGGACGATCAAATTAGAAGAGTCGAAGTTAACACATCTCAACTCAACGCTCAAGATAAAGCAATTCTAGCTGGCAGAGCAGCAGTAAATCAGGCTCAAGCTAATCTTGCTAATGCTGAAACCCAAGTAGACAGCGCTCTGGTTCCCTTTCAGTTTAAGCAGATTACATCTCCTATTGATGGGGTAGTTGGTAATTTTAACGTTCAAGTTGGTGACGTAGTCACCGCTGGTCAAGTCTTAACGACGATCAATCAGAATGATTTCTTCGATCTAGTTATTTCCGTACCCACGACCTACTCCAACCAATTGCGAAGAGGGGTATCCGTATCTCTGATTGACCCCAAAACCAAGGAAGTATTATCGTCGGGAGGCAATATTACTTTTATTTCCCCTGTCGTCAACAATTCTGCCCAATCAATCACCACCCGTGCACGTTTCCCTAACACTAATGGCAAGTTGCGAGATAGCCAGTTCGTTAGGGCAAGAGTGACTTGGAATCGTCAACCAGGAGTTTTAGTTCCAGTTACGGCAGTTTCTCTGATCAGCGGACAGTCTTTTGTTTTTGTTGTCCAAAACAAACCTTGTCGAGAAGGTGAACCTCCTATCGTTGGCGATCAGATCGTCTGTCAGCGACTCATTCAAGTTGGTGATATTCAAGGACAAAACTATCAGGTGATTGGGGGGCTAAAGCCCGGTGATACAATCGCTGCGTCTAATATTCTCAACCTGAGAAATGGTATCCCAGTCAGACCAGAATCCTAAGAGCGCACTTACATAAATGTTATTATCAGTTTCCAACAATTTTATTAAGCGTCCAGTACTGGCATCGGTTTGCACCCTGTTGATCGTGTTGGTAGGAGCCATTTGTATTCCCCTATTGCCGATCAGCTATTTGCCTCCTCTTACGCCGGTGACGATCCAGGTAGCTGCCAGTCTGACTGGAGGAGATGCGGTTACGGTGGAAAATACCGTTACTACGCCTCTAGAGCGGCAGATCAACGGTGCTAGCAACATGCAGTACATGACCTCCAATAGCACAGCTACGGGATTGTCGCTCATTACGGCATACTTTAGACCCGACCAAGATCAGAATCTGGCTCAAGTGGATGTGCAAAACCGAGTAGGGATTGCCTCTCCGTTACTGCCAGTTCAGGTTCAACAACTTGGCGTGAGAGTAGAAAAAACCTCTCCTGCTATCCTTTTAGGCATTGGCATCTATTCCCCAGATGACTCCCTTGATCCCAAATTCATTAGTAACTACGTCGATCTGCAAATTAAGGATCAAATCACTCGGATTCCGGGCATCTCTCAAGTCTTAAGCGGTGGTGAACTGCTCTATGCAATGCGAATCTGGCTCGACCCCAAAGCACTCGCGGGTCGAGGATTAACCTCTCAAGATGTGACTCGCAGAATACAAGAGCAAAACCCTCTAATTGGGTTGGGTGGGATTGGACAATCTCCTACTGATAAAGATCAAAGCTTCGTGTTCACTATTCCTTCCGCAACTCAGCTAACGAGTGTCAAGGATTTTGAGAACATCGTGCTAAGAGTCCAGCCCAATGGGGACTTGATCAAGCTAAAAGATGTCGGACGAGCTGAATTAGGATCGCAGAACTACAACACGGCTTCCTTTACCAATGGTCGTCAGGGAATGACATTGCTGATTTTCCAAGAGTCAGATGCAAATGCCTTGGTTGTTGCTGCTTCAGTCAAAGAAAAACTAGCGGAGTTGAAGAAAGATTTCCCGCCAGGATTAGTTGCCGCTCCAGTCTTTGACACAACTCTATTTGTGAATCAAGCTACTACTGAAGTTTTATTTACGCTATTGAAAGCGGTGCTTCTGGTAGTGTTCGTCATCTTTATCTTTCTTCAAGATTGGCGAGCCTTAGTGGTTCCCGTCATTTCCATGCCCGTTGCCCTAGTGGGATCTTTGGCGATTGCCTATATATTTGGGTTTTCTCTCAATACTCTGACACTATTGGGTCTGATTCTGGGTACAGGAATGTTGGTGGATGACGGTATTGTCGTTGTCGAAGCGATTGTCGAGAAACTGGACAGTAATCCGGGCATGTCGCCTCGAGCGGCAGCCATTGATGTCATGCAAGTACTGTCACGAGCGATTTTCGGCACGACATTTGTGCTGATGGCAGTATTTGTACCAGTGGCATTTTTTCCCGGTACTACAGGGATCATCTACAAGCAGTTTGCACTGATCATTGCATTTGCACTATTGGTATCCGCCTTTAATGGTCTGACTTTCAACCCCAGTATTGGCGGGCTCGTCATGCTCCCCCATGCCCATGGAGAAAAGACTGGATTGCTAGGCGGGTTCTTTAATGCCTTTAACCGATCATTTGATTGGTTCAAAGAACGCTACATCACTTTGGTTACAGCGTTAATTCGCTTCCGTTACCTGATGTTGGTTGCTTTTGGTCTCATGATTGCCACGACCATATTTTTGTTCCAGGCAATTCCCACTGGATTTGTTCCTCAAGAAGACCAAGGTGTATTTCTCGGCCTTATTAACGGCCCTCCTGGCGCTTCCCTTAGCTATACCAATAAGGTGGCAGACCAGATTTGGCAAAAATTGAAAACATACGACGAAATTGAATATGTCACCGTTATTTCAGGCTTCAGTAATAGGGGAAGTATACCCAATGCTGGCTCTCTGTATGTTTCACTCAAACCATGGGATCAGCGCACAAAGCCAGAACAGCAAATTGACGGTCTTTTAGAGCGCGTAAATCGAGATTTAGCATCGATTACAGATGCAAGGGTTACTGCCTTAAATATACCTGCCATACTTGGTCTAGGTAGATTTGGCGGCAGTGAGATGCAATTTCTGGATAGCACAGGTGGCAAATTAACCTTCGATGAGTTTGTTGCCAATGCCAACTCAATCGTTGATCAAGGCAGAACCAATCCCATCATTAGCGGAAGAAATATTTTTTCTCCCGCCGCACCCAGTGCTCCTCAGTTAGAGATTCAAATCGATCGCGATCGCTTGCAATCCCTCAATGTGAATTTTAACGATGCTATGTCTACCCTCGGAACCTATCTAGGTTCTAGTTTTGTTAACCAGTTTTCTTTTGGTCAACGCTATTACCAAATCTATGTCCAGGCGGATTCACAGTTTCGGAGTTCTCCCTCAGATATTGGACAGATTTATGTCCGTTCTCAGGACAACCAGATGGTAGCTTTGAGTGAATTGGTCACAATCAAGAAAACATCGGGACCACAGGTAATCAACCACTTCAATATTTTTCGTTCTATTGATATTGTTGGCAACCCCGCACCTGGCTATAGCAGTGGGCAGGCGATTGAAGGAATGGTTCAAGCTTTTAAAGAGAGGTCTCTTCCCGGCACAAGCTTTGAATGGTATGGCTCGGCAAGAGAACAAATTGCGTCTGGCAGACTTGGCCCAATTATCTTTGGTCTCGGTCTGTTGGTTGTGTTCTTAGTGTTGGCAGCGCTGTACGAGAGCTTTGTCGATCCATTCATCATCCTGATTACTGTGCCCTTAGCCATGCTGGGAGCTTTGATATTCACTATGGCTAGGGGTCTAGAGATTAATGTCTTCTGCCAAATTGCCCTGCTGATGCTGATTGGTCTTTCCAGTAAAAATGCAATTTTGGTTGTCGAGTTAGCCAACCAAGCCGCTCTGAAGGGTGCGAGCTACACACAAGCAATTCTTGAAGCTTTTGGTCAGAGGTTTCGCCCGATTTTAATGACCGCAGCTTCAGATTTGGCTGGATTCTCTGTTCTGTTGATCGCATCAGGTGCTGGCGCAAATTCCCGATGGTCGGTTGGGTATGCCGTTTTTGGTGGTGTACTGACTGCAACGATCATGAATCTGCTGATGTTGCCTGTTCTGTATGTGGTGATTAAAACCTTGGCTGGCAGACCCAAAGGTCAGCCACCTCAGCCACCATCTGCACTACCTCCTGCATTACCTCCTGAGAATCCTGACACGGATGTCATGCAGACCTCTGGTTAAGTTGGGAAGCTATCAGACTCCAGAGCATTGGAGTAAAAAGATGTTTATCTGAATGAATTTCCTTTATGTAAATCTTTTATATGACTTTTATTCGCGATGTGCAACTAAAAGGCTGACAGCCTTGATGACTCGAACTGAACTAATGAGGAGTTTGAATTTCCGGTATCTCAAACAACCTTAGGGCAATAGCTCAAAAATAGTTGCACATCGCTTGATTCTAATGTATTTGACACCTGTATCAATTTAGGAGATCATGATGCAAGTTAAGTAGTTCTTAGATATCGGGAAGTTGAGAGCTTATCCCAATGGCATTGAGAGGATCAGCAGTTCGATTCCGCTTTAGCTCTATAAATTATGGAGCAAGCAGAGTTACCAAAGCTTTCCAAAATATAGCTATTTGTAAACTGGAGAACTCTATGACATCAAACGAGGATTATAGTCCATATTCAGATCAGGATCTTGATCCGATTACGGAAAAGCAAACCCTGCCCCTGAACGCCCTGATTGCGCTAGTCGTGGGATCGATGGTGGGCGCTGGGATCTTTACGCTGCCTGCTGGGTTTGGTCGTGCAACTGGAGTGATCGGCGGGTTAATCGCTTGGGTGATTGCAGGCATTGGCATGTTGATGCTGGCGTTTGTCTTCCAAACCTTGGCGCAACGAAAACCCGATCTGGATTCGGGAATTTTCGCCTATGCCAAAGCTGGATTTGGGAATTATATTGGCTTCCTTGCAGCGCTGGCTTTTTGGTCGAGTACCTGCGTCGGTAACGTCTCCTACTTTGTCCTGATCAAATCAACCTTGGGAACTTTCTTTCCAATCTTTGGCGACGGCAACACAGTTCCAGCGATCGCGATTGCTTCCATCATTCTGTGGATTTTTCACTTTATGATTCTGCGAGGAGTGAAGCAGGCTGCTGGATTGAACACTATTGTCACGATCGCTAAGATTCTGCCAATCCTGATCTTTATTGTCGTCCTCCTATTTTCCTTTAAGCCGGATGTCTTTTTTGCCAATCTTTTGGGTGGTCAGGGCTATGAGGCGGAGTCGCTGGTTGCTCAGGTGCGCAACACCATGCTCATTACGGTTTTCGTGTTTATCGGTATTGAAGGAGCAAGCGTTTACTCTCGCTATGCCGAAAAGCGAACTGATGTGGGTAAAGCCACGATTTTGGGATTTCTGGCAGTCCTCTGCTTGCTGATCCTGGTGACAATGTTGCCCTTTGGTCTGATGCCTCGCGCCGAACTAGCAGCCCTACGGAATCCATCCATGGCAGGCGCATTTGAGGTGGTTGTGGGGCGCTGGGGCAATGTATTCATCAGTGGTGGGCTGCTGATTTCAGTCTTTGGGGCATTCTTGGCATGGACTTTATTTGCCGCCGAAGTCCCATTTATGGCAGCCAAAAACCTGATCATGCCCCACTTTCTCACTCAAGAAAATGCTCAGAAGGTTCCATCCATATCGCTTTGGATGACCAATATTGTGGTTCAGTCATTTTTGATTGTGACCCTGTTCTCCCAAAATGCGTTCACACTGGCTTTAGAGCTAGCCAGTTCTCTGTCGCTGATTCCCTACCTGTTGGTGGCTGGTTACGGGCTGAAATTGGCTTTAACTCAAGAGACTTACGAGCGGGATGCTCCCAACCGAAATAAGGAACTGGTAATTGCAGCGATCGCTACGCTTTATGCGATTTTGATGCTCGTAGCAGGTGGTTTAGCAAAACTACAGTTGTCAGCGCTCATCCTCGCCCCTGGAACCATTCTATTCTTCCTGGCTCGACGGGAGCAAAACCGCAAGGTATTTACCTTCGGTGAGTGGTTTGTTTTTTCTGTGATTGCGATCGCTGCCCTATCAGCCCTTTACGGATTTGCAACGGGTCGGATCGTCATCTGATCAACTATGTTACGCAGATATTTTCAACGAATGAGAGCCTCACTTTAACCGCCTTGCTCAACTGTAAAATAAACAAAAGGAGTTTTTATGACTGTTGCAACCAACACGACTACGTCCAATCAAGGTTCCACTGCTTATGGCGTCCATTCAGAAGTGGGTACGCTGCGGAAAGTGATGGTGTGTTCCCCCGGTTTGGCCCACACTAGACTGACTCCCACCAATTGTGATGATTTGCTGTTTGATGATGTGATGTGGGTGGATAACGCTAAGCGCGACCACTACGATTTCATCTTGAAAATGCAAGATCGCGGCGTGGAAGTCGTGGAAATGCACAATCTCTTGGCAGAAACTCTGGATAATCCAGAAGCCAAAAAATGGTTGTTAGATCAGCAAATCACCCCCAATGAAGTTGGGGTGGGACTGATGGAGGATGTCCGCTCCTTTTTGGAAAGTCTACCTTCTCAGCAGCTCGCAAAGTTCATGATCGGCGGACTTTCCATTGCCGATATGCCTGAAGGCTTTGGCAGTCAAATGCTTAAGCTGTCGCGCGAGGAGTTTGGCATGACGGGATATCTGCTGCCCCCCTTGCCCAACACTTTATACACCCGCGACACCACCTGCTGGATTTATGGTGGTGTGACGCTAAACCCGCTCTATTGGCCAGCTCGCCACGAAGAAACGCTGCTAACCACCGCCATTTACAAGTTCCATCCCAGCTTTGGAGCGGATAAGGTGAATGTGTGGTGGGGCGATCCAACTCAAAACTTCGGGTCTGCAACCATTGAAGGCGGCGATGTGATGCCGATTGGCAATGGCAATTTGTTGATTGGTATGAGTGAGCGCACCTCCCGTCAGGGAATTACCCAACTGGCGGCAGCCCTATTTGCCAAAGGTGCAGTGGAACGAGTAATTGTAGCCGGAATGCCTAAGCTGCGATCGGCGATGCACCTGGATACGGTGTTTACGTTTTGCGATCGCGATGTCGTCACTCTCTTTCCCCAAATCATGGATCAAGTGGTGACCTTCTCCCTCCGACCCAGCGACAAAGCTCCTGGCTACGAGTTGACCAAAGAAACGGAACCCTTTGTGGATGTGGTTGCGGCGGCATTGAATTTCAAAAAACTGCGAGTAGTAGAAACTGCTGGGAATCCTTATGCCATGGAGCGGCAACAGTGGGATAGCGGAAATAACATGGTGGCGATCGCCCCTGGAATTGTCTTTGCCTACGATCGCAACACCCTCACCAATACAGCTCTCCGCAAAGAGGGCGTCGAAGTGATCACAATCGTCGGTGCAGAACTGGGTCGAGGACGCGGTGGTGGACATTGCATGACCTGTCCGATCATTCGAGATGCTGTTGATTTCTAAAACACACGATGTGCAACTAAAGAAATTGCAAAAAAACTCACAGCTGAGAATGTTAGAAAACATTACTAACGCGATTAGCTGTGAGCATCATTTTTTTATGGAATATTTTATCAATTGGGTTCCTGTATAGTTTGAAGACTTGATTGATTCATAATTCTTAGCTGCACATCTCTTTCTTTTATTTCAATGAATATAGATCTAATTATTGTTCTGCTGCTGCTTGCCTCTGCGATCGCAATGTTCGTGATCAACAAGCCCCCAATGGACGCTGTAGCACTAATCATGATTGCTGTATTGCCCTTTACAGGCGTAATCACGATGGGCGAAGCATTGGCGGGTTTCAGCGATCCAAATATCGTGCTGATCGCGGAGCTATTCGTAATTGGACATGGGCTAGTCAGTACAGGAGTCGCTCAGCGGCTTGGTGACTGGCTGATCTCTAAGACAGGTAGTAGCGAACTTGGGTTACTTGTCCTGCTGATGCTAGTTGTCGGTGGGCTAGGCTCAGTCATGAGTTCTACCGGCGTTGTTGCCATTTTTATTCCGATTGTCCTGCGGATCTGTCAAAAAAATGGCACGCCACCAAGTCAGTTGATGATGCCACTTAGCTTCACTGCCCTAATTAGTGGCATGATGACCCTAGTTGCGACTGCTCCCAACCTCGTTGTCAACGCCGAGCTGATCCGCACTGGCGCAAAAGGATTTAGTTTCTTCAGCTTTACACCGTTTGGAGTAACTATACTTATTCTTGGCATTATCTACATGATTTTTGCCCGCCGATGGCTACCTTCGAAGAATGACCAAGATGTCGAATCCGATCTTCGCCCCAGACTTCGAGATTGGATTGAGAAATACAAACTTGCAGAGCGCGAGTACCGCGTTCGACTTACGGAGCATTCGCCTCTAGTTGGACTGACTATTGAGGAATTAGATCTTCGCAAGTCCTCTGGCGCAAACATTATTGCGATCGAGAGAACCCGCAGGTTTTCCAACGAGATTATTTGTCCTTTTGCGAAGACACTTTTAGAGCCAGAAGATATTCTACTGATCGATTTGTTCGCACCTGATGTTGACATTGAAGCGCTTCAGCAGCGATTAGCGCTGGAGGCATTGCCCCTAACGGGCGATTATTTTACCGATCGCTCTCAAGAGATCGGCATGGTGGAAGTAATTGTTCCAGCAAACTCGCAGTTGATAGGCAAGACTTTACTTGAATCAAAGTTTCGTAAGCAATACGGGCTGACGGTGATTGGTCTACGGCGTGGTTCTACCACTGTCCGACGAAAACTCTTGAATGAAGTGCTGAAGCTGGGCGATACGCTATTGTTGATTGGTTCTTGGAAGGACATTAAGCGATTACAGTCCGACAGTACGAATCTAGTCATTCTCAATTTACCTGTTGAACTTGACGAAGTCCTTCCAACAGCAAAACGAGCACCCCAAGCATTGTTCAGTCTTACATTGGTTATTGTACTGATGATCAGCGGCGTGATTCCAAATGTGCAGGCGGCTCTAATTGGATGCTTGCTAATGGGAGCCTTTGGCTGTATCGACCTGAAGAGTGCCTATCGCTCGATTCACTGGCAAAGCATTGTGCTGATTGTTGGTATGCTTCCGTTTTCCATCGCCCTAGATAGAACGGGAGGCATTGATTTGGCTGCCGATGCGCTAATCCGCTTAATCGGGGGAGCCGGCATCTATACAGTGCTTGGGAGTATTTTTCTGATCACCGGTGTGCTGGGTCTCTTTATCTCCAATACTGCTACTGCGGTATTGATGACACCAGTGGCGTTGGCGATCGCACAGGAGCTTAACGCATCGCCCTATCCTTTTGCCATGATCGTTGCGCTTGCTTCTTCTGCGGCATTTATGACTCCGATCTCCTCACCCGTAAATACTTTGGTGGTTGGGCCCGGCAACTACGAGTTCGGCGACTTTGTGCGTATTGGCGTTCCTTTCACACTGATAGTTCTAGTCGTTAGCGTGTTTTTAGTCCCCTTATTGCTGCCGCCTTTCTGAAAATACTTCAATAAGTAGATCTGCATAATCAATTACAAACCCAAACCCGTAAAGTTGCGTCCCGAAGGGGCGCAACTTTACGGGTTTGGGTAATTTATTTTGTACAAGTACTTATCATTGGTTTTCAGGAGCGGTGCTGTCATAGAGGATCTGCATCACCCTCGTCCCAGGTTCACCGAGGGCATCCCTAGCAATAGTCGCCACTTCCCCTGACACCCCGGCGGTGTAGGTGGCGACGATATCCCCAAATGCATTGCGCTGGATAGCAACCTGCTGACCCGGAATAACCTTATCTTTCAGATCCACCAGCAACTCAAGAAAACCTCCAACCTTTGCCCGAATGGTCTCAAAAGTATCACCAAAGAAAGTTCCCGCTTCCTTGGAGGTACGGCTTATGGGTCCCTCCATAACCTGATAGTGCTTGAGTACATTCAGGCTGCCTTCGACCGCCAAAGCGATCTTGCAGGTATCGAAGCGACGAGCAGCGCCGATTTCGATGGTGAGAGCGGGGATGCCTGCTTCTATGAAAGCAGTTTCTAGGGTACCCGTCAGTCCGGGATCGTTCTTGATCTGTTCGCTCGGAAATAGCCGGGCTATCTGCTGCACCTCGGTCTGGCGGAAGTCAGCAAAGAGGAACAGGGTAAAATCGCTGCCGGTGGACACTGTATGGTAATCGAGGGCTACATCGGTGTTGTTTTTGAACAGTCGCTGCCAGAGAATCCCCGCTTGGCGCGTTGGCGCATTCTCCCCCCCTTCGTCCCCCGGCCAGACCCGATTGATATCCACTGACAGACCCCCGCTCTGGGAAATAGGCCAGTGAGGGCGGATATACTCTATAGCAGGACGAGATATGCCGCAGACGGCTATTACTGCCCCTGACATTCGCTCTGGATCGAGAGCCTCCATAATCCTTCGCAACGCCTCTAGGGGGCTTAATTCATCCCCATGCACTCCCGCGCTAAGACAGATGCGTTTGCCCTCTCGAATGCCTTTAGCCACGATGATCGGGACGTACCAATGCTGACCGGTTCCCATCTGTACGCCTTGGAAGAAAAAGCGGTGCATCCGCCCCGGTTCTAGGTCATTGAGATCTAACTGGCTGATGACGGGGATGCCTTGGATCTGATCGCCGACGTAGATGGTATTGTGTGCAGTAGCAGAAGTGGTCATGGTTTGCTCTTATTCTCTTACAGCAGTGGGACTCGCTTTTTTAGGTCAAACCTATAGCCATGTGGCAAAATATGTAATTGGACACCACACAGGGCAATAGGTTCATCTTTCAGCAAACCTTCCAGATTGTTATGCGTAGAGGTGGTTTCATCCACCACTGTCACAGCGCCCTGTCCCACCACGGTAAATTCATCGTCCTTGACAATAATCGCCGTATCTTCATCAATGCCTAAACCGAGATCCGCAGGTTCTTGCACTAGAGCTGCCAGCAGGCGACCGAGACGACCGCGTTGGGCAAAGTGCTGATCCACCAAAATCCCCGGCAGAAAGCCCATACCGGGACCAATCCTGACCGCATCAACACTGGGATGGGATACGGATGCCCCGCCCACAATCATCTCAGAGGGCATCATGGCAGCCCCGGCGCTAGTCCCACCAATTACTGCTCCCATTTGATGCCTTTGGTGAATGGCTTCGTCCAACGGAGTTCCCTTGATGAAGTCTACAATCCGCAATTGGTCGCCTCCCGTAAAGAAGATGCCTGTCGCCTGTTTAATAATGCCTAGGGATTCTTCCCGTTCAGAATCAAAGCGGCTTTCAGTATGTACTACCTGCACCGACCCTGCCCCTAATCTCTCAAAAACTAGGGTGTATTCATCCCCTACTTCTTTGGGGTAGCTCGTAGCAGCAGTCATTACGACGATGTGAGCTTTCACGCCCCCAGACGCGCGGACAAATTCTCTCAAGACGACGCAATCGCCCTTCTTATCTTCTGCTCCACCGATGATGACCAGAGGACCTCGCTTTTGTTCAGCATTCATAGTTATTGCTCCCAGTAGGTTTTGTCTGTGAATATCTGGTGTTTGGGTCGAGTATCAATTTTTTCCCAGATGGCATCGCTAGGGTTTCAGTCAGTAGATCGTGCGGTTCTAAAACTTCCATGCCACGATCGCGCATTTTGAGAATGACGTTAGTTCTATTTTATAACACTCTTGGCTGTGAGTTTTTTTGTTATTTCTTTAGTTGCACATCGCGTTATTATTTATGATTTTTTAGGCAAATTCATCATAAACTGATGAAGGCTTTTGAAAACTAAAGGAAAACCATCGAATCATGGCAACGCTAACCGTTTGGAAATTCAACTCCGCAGAAGGAGCCGAAGAAGCATTGACTAAATTAGCCCACTTACAAAAAGAGCGTATCATCGAAATCAAAGATGCCGCAACAGTCTCTTGGGCTGAAGGCAAAAAGAAGCCTAAAACGAAACAGGCTATCAATTTAGTTGGTCTGGGAGCTTTGGATGGTGCATTCTGGGGATTACTCTTTGGTCTAATCTTTTTCTGTCCCATCTTTGGCATAGCTGTTGGCGCAACTACGGGAGCCTTAGGCGGCTCTATGCGTGATTATGGTATTGATGACAACTTTATTAATGATGTCAAGGGCAAGGTGACAGAAGGAACATCGGCGCTCTTTTTATTTACTGGTGACGTAACTCTTGACAAAGTAAAAGAGTCTCTTGGAGGGATTACTGCCGATCTGATTCAGTCAAATTTGTCCAATGAGGAAGAAGCTAAACTGAGAGAGCATTTCAGCTTAGAGGCTTAGTCAATAGGTCAAATCAGAAATACTAACTTGCTACCTTCCCAATGAATGATTAGTGGTGCGTGGATTCGCTGCGTACCACTAATCATTCATTGGCATTTATGACTCCGATCTCTTCACCTGTAAATACTTTGGTGGTAGGATCAAGCAACTACGGGTTTGGAGACTTTGTACTTATTGGCGTTTCTTTCACGCTGATATTTCTATTTGTTAGCGTGGTTTTAGGCTCCTTATTGCTGCCACCTATCTGAGAAAAGGTAATTTCATATGTCTAAGTCTTCGAGCAAAAATTGCAGTGTTGTAATGTTTGCGGCTGTTACTGCATCAGCACTAATTAGTGGTGCTGCAAATGCCCAATCTTCTCCTCATTCTCAAGTTGTTCGCTCCATGAGCGCTGACAAACTTGTTGAGCAAACTCCTAGTGCAGTTGATCAAAATGTAACTTCAGTATCACAACTTAGCGACGTTAGACCGACTGATTGGGCGTTCACCGCATTGCAATCCTTGGTAGAGCGTTACGGGTGTATCGCTGGATACCCTGACAGCACTTTCCGTGGCAAACAAGCTACTAGCCGCTATGAGTTTGCTGCTGGTTTGAATGCTTGCTTGGACAAGATCAACGAAATTATTGCTGCAGGTCTAACTGATAAGGTCAGCAAAGAAGACTTCGCGGTAGCCCAAAAGCTTCAAGAAGAATTCGCGGCTGAACTCGCAACTCTTCGCGGACATGTTTATGCACTGGAAGCTAAAACAGCTTTACTCGAAGCTCAACAGTTCTCCACCACTACCAAGCTAAGTGGCGAAGCAATCTTTGGTCTTTCTGGTGCTTATGAAACAGATACTACGCCTACCAATAACACGAACACTATTTTTAGCTATCGAGTTCGTTTAAATTTAGATACCAGTTTCACTGGCAAGGATCAGTTGAGAACTCGTTTGCAAGCTGGCAACACTCCTGATATTTCCACAGCTTTAAATCCTGGAGTACTTGACGCAGCTAATAGTTCTAGTTTGGTTTTGGGCAGTACTTCTAACAATTTTCGAATCAATCGTTTATTCTATCGTTTCCCGATTGGCAAAACATTCACAGCATATATCGCTCCAATTGGGCAACCAGATGATGTCCTCGACTCGATGGATCCTATTGAAACTATCGGGCAAGATACACTTTCTAGTAATCCACTAATTCGCGTTGCCTCTAGTGGTGGCGCTACAGGGCTTGCTGTTGCAGGTTTCGACTGGAGCTTTGTCAAGAATGCCAACCTCCAAGTTACCTACAGCGCATCTAATGCTGCTGATGCTTCTGGACAAGGTGGTTTAGGTGGTGGAGCGACCAAGATCGCTAGTCAGCTAGTTTACAAGCCGATGGAGACGCTAAAACTTGGTTTTGGCTATGCGTATGCCTACACCCCTGGCAACAGTCTTGCATCTGGACTCAATGCTGACTCTTTTGGAGGGATCCCTCTCGGACAGCCATCTGGGAATTCTAATGGAGTTACTAGCACGGGTATTACTGGTATCCAGAGCAACACCATTGTTGGCAGTTTGGTTTGGGACATCAACCCCAAGTTTACCTTCGAAACATGGGGAGCCTACATTTTTGCTAATTCAACTGGAACACCTGCATCTACAACCTTTACTAGCTGGGTAACATCTTTCGCTGGGAGAGATTTATTCCTTGAAGGTGACTTTGCGGCAATTACCTTCGGTCAGCCCCTACAACGAACTAACGTTACTGGTATTGCACAAGGCAGTCCTGGGGCAACTCCTTATCTACTTGAAACTTTCTATCGCTTCCGTATTACTAATAACATCACTATCACTCAGGGTATTTACTGGGTATTCAACCAAGGTAGCAATTCGGCTAATGGGACTGCAACTGTTGGTGTAATTAGCACCACCTTCTCATTCTAGAATTTGCTTAATCAGTTTCTGTTCGATGAAAACTTCCCTTAGACTTGTCTAAATCAAAGGAATCATATCCTAATCGGCTCATTACTGGACTGCAATATTTTTAATGGCAAGGCAATATAAGCCTTAAATCGCTAGTCATAATTAATTGCAAACCCAAAACCGTGAAGTTTCGCCCCTGCGGGGCGAAACTTCACGGTTTTGGGTAATTTGTTTTGGACAAGTACTTATCTACCGAGTCAGAATGTTGCTAATGCTGAGATCCTCAAACGTCATAATAGAGTTCACCAATTTGCAGCATGGTCAATTATGGGGTTCCCCATCTTGTGAGGTATATACCAAAGTCTCAAAACAACATAATTAAGGCTTTTGGTATACACTCCTACAGAAACCTCTAATTGAACGGACTGAAGGGCAAAAACAAGCTAGATAATCTAGAGTTCTTGAACTAAAACGCTTATGATAATGAAGTAGAAAGATAAGGAATAAACTTATATATGTTTACACAACTGCCAGAACGTCAAATGCACTGGGTTCGATGGATAGTAACTATTGGGTGGCTTCTTGTAATCACGTCTTTATTTTACGATCCTTGGACTGCGGCATTAACTGAACCAAATCATCCTTGGAGTGTGTTGCGGCTTTCAGGTGAATGTGTGAAGGTGCAAGGTGTATGTGTACCTCAACAGCCTTATCAGTTGGGAGCTACATTGTTTTGGGGAGCGATCGTGCCATCGGGCATCTTCATTTTGTTGGTGTTTGGCCATGAACTCTGGCGGCGAATTTGCCCCTTATCATTTCTATCTCAAATACCACGAGCTCTGGGTTTTCAAAGACAATTTAAACGGGAAAACAAAAAAACTGGAAAGGTTCGCTACGAGTTAGCCAAAGTCAAATCCGATTCTTGGCTAGGCAGAAATTATCCCTACGTTCAATTTGGCTGGCTATTCGTGGGAATATGCGGGCGGATTTTATTTTTTAATGCCGATCGCCTAGTCTTAGGGAGTTGGTTGGTCTTCACGATCGCCTGTGCAATTATGGTTGGATATGTTTATGGAGGCAAGTCCTGGTGTCAATATTTTTGTCCAATGGCACCCGTGCAAACAATTTTTAGTCAACCCAGAGGCTTGTTGGGAAGTAAGGCTCACATGAGCGATCAACGGGTGACGCAATCGATGTGTCGCACGGTTCTGCCAGATGGCGAGGAGCAAAGTGCCTGTGTGGCTTGTCAAAGTCCCTGCATGGATATTGACGCTGAGAGAACTTATTGGGATGGATTGAATAAGCCTGAAGAATCCTTAATTCGATATGGTTATTTGGGCTTAGTAATTGGCTATTTTCTCTATTACTACCTCTATGCTGGCAATTGGGACTATTATTTTTCGGGTGTTTGGAATCGTGACCCTAATCAGCTTGCCGCGCTGATGAGTCCTGGACTCTATCTGTTTGGACAACCCATTAATATTCCTAAACTGTTTGCTGTGCCTTTAGTGTTAGGTGGATTCACGGCTTTAGGATATGGAGTTGGCAGATTTATTGAAAAGCGCGCAAAATCCTATGGTCGTCGGCATTTTGCAAAACTCCACCCCGACATCATTAAGCATCGAATCTTTGCTGTTTGCACGTTTATCGCTTTTAACTTTTTCTTCTTCTTTGCAGGTCGTCCTCTTATTCATCTACTCCCTTTGTGGGTGCAGTATGCCTTTGATGTGAGCTTAGTATTTTTGAGCACTCTTTGGCTACAAAAGACATGGCGACGAGAGCCCGATCTCTATTCTCGTGAAAATCTGGCAAGCAGATTCCGTAAACAACTCGCAAAAATGCAGCTTGATTTATCGCAGTATATAGATGGTCGCTCTCTCGACGATCTCCATACTAATGAAGTGTATGTGCTAGCAAAAGTTCTTCCAGGATTCACTCGTGAAAAACGACATCAAGTCTATAAAGGAGTGGTAAGGGATGCTTTAGAAGAAGGTTACGTTAATTATTCCAGTAGCCTAGAAGTCTTGCAGCAAATGCGTCAGGAATTGGATATTTCTGATGATGAACACAGCAAAGTTTTGGAAGAGTTGGGTGTTGAGACTCCAGAGTTACTCGATCCAAAACACCAACGAACTTTAGAGAATCAGATTCGGTTAAGCGGCTACCAAAAATCATTAGAGCGATTAATGAGATTGCAACAAAGGCAGCCCGATCAATCAATGGGTTCTCCATCACCACGAAGCTCAGCAGCAATTCGCTATTTGCGCAGCGAGTATTCGATTACGCCTCAAGAAGAAGACTGGATCATGAATGGATTTTCTCCTGATTTAGGTAATGTTCAAACCGTTGGAGTTTTGCTGACTCGATTAGAAAAATGGGTTGAATGCGATCGCGCTTTAAATCATTCTATTCTGAGGGCTCATCAAACAGTTTTGACATTGTTGCAAGGTAGCGTATACCGAAAACAAGAATTGCTCGTGCAATCAATTTTAGAAAAGCTAACTACTCTCCAAAATAGCCCAGATGCGATCGCGATCGCGCAGTCTCTAAAACAGCTTTCACCAACGCTAGTAGCAGAGTCTTTGAATCACGAGCATTGGCAAGATCGCTTGCATTCTGATATCGTTCAGATTTTGATGCCGCTCCAAGAGACGCAACCAGAAGCACCCCTAGCATCCAATTTTGTAGAATCTTCTACAGAAGATACTTTGAGTCGTTTAGAACTGTTACTAGAGCACGAAAATCCTCTAGTACAGTCGGCAGCACTCTACTCTATTGGTCAACTTGATGCAGAACGCACCGAAGCGATCGCTCTCAAGCTGCGCCATGATTCACCGTCTCCGTTAGTGGAAGAAACGGCTGAAAGATTGCTATCTTTGCCCTTTGCACCACCTCTAGCAGAATTTCCAAGATTGGAGAAATTGGTTTATTTGTTTAATACCGATTTCTTTAATGGTCTCCAGTCCAAAACCTTGATTACTCTCAGCGATCGGGCTCAAGTGAAAACTTACTCAACAGGTGAAGCGATTACCGAAGCTGGCGATACTTGTCGAGAATTATTGATACTGCTTGAAGGAGATGCCAATATTCATTATCAATCTGCTGGTGAGGTGCGAGTGGAACGGGTTTATCCCGGACAAACACTGGATGAGTTAGATGTTTTAACGCACAGTAATTCGGAAAATACAATCATTGCTGATAGTGAGAAGACTCGCGTTATCGCGATCGCGATCGATGCGGTTGATGATTTGCTCGACCACGATCTTGATTTTGCCAGACGAATTTTAGAACTCGAAAGTCGGCAACTTCAGCGACTTGTGAAATCAGGAAAAGGGCAGATCTAATTTAACTTCCCCACTCAAGAAATAGCGGTGCGGGGCTAAGCCCCGCACCGCTATTTCTTGAGTGGGGAAGTTTGCAAGTAGAAAAAGCTGACCACTTATACCAAAACACAAAATGGCGTAGCCATTTTGTGTTTTAAAATCCTTACTGGATTTGGTTTTTAATTCATAAAAGTGTTGTCACACTTTTGTGAATTGGTATTAGCCGAGGATAACCATACCTGCGGGCGGTAAATTTAAGCGGATGTATGCACGTCCATCTGTCGTTGCCTTCTCAACCTCAACAGCTTCATCCGTAGGAGAATGTTTCAATTGCTCGTCAGTCCAATCAGCTCGATAGAGAACTTGTAAAGTCGAGCCAGGTGGATGTAGCGATTTATCGACAGTGATATCGGCTCCACGAGATTCTACGCCATTAGTGTTCAGTACCATTACAACTTCATGGTAAGCCAGCACCCTTGACCAACCAAATAGCTCTCCTGCACCGGGCATTTGGAATGGATAGCCACAAAAAGAGGTTTCGCGAGGATAGCAAACTCCCATGCGCAGGGTGCGCCCGATCGCGTTATCACCGTTACGCAACCGTGCGATCGCGGCAATTCTTAGATAGGTGGGATGTTCGGGATTAAAGAAGTGACAGCCCTGCGTCTCAAAGGCTCCAAACGACCCACCAAACATATCTTCGCGTATATAGCGATCCTCACCGAAGCGTTGAGACTCGATGCTGTAGTCGTGGGAGTCTTCGCTGCCTTCAAAGGCTTGCTCGGTGCCGTAATAAATACAGGGAATGCCCGGCGTTGTCAGTTGAATACCGACGACATGGGCTGATTGCCAATAGCGATGAGGGGTGTCGTTGTGAGCGGCAAAGCGCTGTTTATGCGATCGGCAAGACATATCGTGGTCGTCGAAGATCGCAACGTGGACACGACCAGTCTGAATGTAGCGACTTAGCTCGTTATCGGTGCTATAGCGACCGAAAAAATCCATTGGATTAGCCGTGCCTCGAGCAGCTCCAGCTAGTAGGTTCGGAGAGTTATTAATGTCAAGTACTGCTGTTAAAGCGCGATCAAAAATACTGCCAAATAGGGATAGATAATTGAAGCTCATCAGGTTGTCCGTGATTTCGCCCACCAGCATAAAGTTGTCTTTGCCGATCGATTGAGCATAGCGAAAAATGTTGAAACTGAACTGCTGGCAAATATCTTTGGGAATATGCTTGGCTGCATCAATCCGGAAGCCATCGCAATCAGTAACGGCAATCCAATACTGGTAACAACGGATAATCGCATCCAATGTCTCATTGTGATAGCCATTTAGTTTCTTTAGATCGAAGAAATCACCGCGCCGAAACTCTGCATTGGGATCCATCGGGTCGGGATTGCTCCAGTTGACAATCGAACCACGTCGATTGTAGGCTTCCAAACTCTGTAATTCTTGGGGCCAGCAGCCGTCTTCCAAGGTGTGGATCTCTGGAGTGGGCTGACCAGTGCTAGAACGCCAACCTCCGAAGCTATATGGCGGATCGTAGCGGTAGGGTAACGAGTCTTCGATGATGCCAGTTACGTCAGGCCCGTAGAACCAGTTATTGCCGGTATGGTCGATTACCACATCCAGCACAACAACCATACCTCGATCGTGGGCATCATCAATCAGGTCGCGCAGATCTTGAGTTGTGCCAAATCTTGGGTCAATATCCAGAAAATTCTGAATGGCATAGCCGTGGTAGGTATTCAGATCGGTCCGTTGCTTAAAGGAGGGATTAAGCCAAAGACCATTAATACCCATACCTTGCAGATAGTCAAGCTTGCTACGAATTCCCTTGAGCGTGCCGCCAGTGAAGCCTAGACCAGCTTCCATCCAGGCTCGTTTGTCTGATATCCGATACTGCTCAGGCTGATTGTAATCAAACAGTGGACGTTCTGCTTCTCTGCCATCGCTGAAGCGATCGGGTAGGATCTGATAAAAAATATGATTTTTCCACAAGGACGGACTGGGAAAGACCCTACCTCTTGGCTCTAGGTTAAGATTGGCAACGGAAACAGGAGTCTCAGGTTCAATGGGTAAGTGGGTTGTCATGATTAAGCGCTTTAGGGAATTTGTGTGTATGCGATAGCACTACTCTGGGTTTCTAACTTGACGCAAGTTTACTTGTAAGCAAGCGCACTGTGAAGCAACTACCAGATCCTAATTGGCTGGTAACAGAGATTTTACCACCATGACCTTCAGCAATAGATTGGGCGATCGCAAGTCCTAATCCACTGCCTCCCGTCCATTGAGAGCGAGAAGTATCAGCTCGCCAAAATCTAGCAAAGATATTTTCTATTTGTTCGGGTGCAATACCAATTCCAGTATCTTGAACTCTCACATCGATCCATTGCCCTGCTACGCTTGTCGAAATCGTGATTTTTCCACCTGATGGCGTATAGTGAATCGCGTTCTCAATCAGATTCGTAAATAATCGCAGTATCTGATCTGAATTGCCCTTAATCATCAGAGATTCTCTAGATTGATAGCCTAGAGTTAACTCTTTCGCCAAAGCTTGAGGCTGGAATTTTTTCACTAAATGCTGAAGTAATTCTGTTAAGTCAATGCTTTCCCCTACGATAGTTAGCTTTTCATTCATCCTTGCTAGCATCAGCAAATCCTCAGTCAGCCGACTCATGTGCTCAACCGATTGCGCGATCGCCCCAAACTCCTCAGCATCACTTGGGCGCATTCCTTCAGAATATCTTAGCGCCACCTGCGCACTGGCTTTAATTGCCATCAATGGACTCCGCAATTCATGGGAAGCATCTGCTGTAAATTGTTGCAGACGATCGAAACTCTTCTCAATTGGTTTCATTGCTTGGCGAGTGAGAAAGATCCCTCCCATTCCAACCAAAATCAAAGAGATCGCCGCCCCTCCAGCTAATCCGATATCTAACTTTCTAAAGGTTTCATTTAACTCTTCGAGAGATTGGCTAACACGCAAATAACCGACTAAACGCTGATTGTAAGTATCAACAATTGGGATATTGACACTAATTAGAGCAGGATTACTGGGTTGGATTTGGATTGATTCTCGGATTGCAATGGGTAAAGATAATGTTCGATTTCCCTGCATATAGATCGTATTCCCTTGGATGTCTAACCATTGCAACGACTGCATTCGCGTATCCAAATCTCGAACCGAGAGATTATCCGCTATTTGAATCCGTCCATTTTTAAATCCTGAACTAGCGGCAACCGTCTGACCGAGAGTTGTGAGCTTATCCACTACTTGATTGGTCATCGTATGCACAAAGACAGTTCTTACCGCGATCGCAAATATACTCAAAATGGAAGCAAAAATGCCAAGATAAGCCAAGAGTAATCGGAGTCGCGTTTTTTGAAACATCGCATTAACGTTCCTAAGTACTTTTACAAAATAAATTACCCAAACCCATAAAGTTGCGCCCCGAAGGGGCGCAACTTTATGGGTTTGGGTTTGTAATTAATTATGCACATCTACTTAACACTTAGAATTAAAGCTATAGCCAACACCATACATCGTTTGTATTATATCCTCAGAGCCACCTGCAGCCTTGAGTTTACGGCGAATATTGGTGATATGCGTTCTCACAGTTTCTTCACCAGATAGTTTATCTAGATCCCAGAGTTTATCAAGCAGATTTGCGCGGGTAAATACTTGAGTAGGATTACGCAAAAAGCATTCTAAAATCACATATTCCTTGGGCGTTAATGCCAAAGGTTGTCCATCGTATGCGATCGTATGTGTGTTTAAGTTGAGTTCCAAAGAGCCTCGGACGATCGAAGTTTGTTGCATCTCAACAACTCTTCGCGATAAAGCTCTTATTCGCGCCGCTAACTCTTCTAATTCGAAAGGTTTAACTAGATAGTCATCTGCACCCGAATCTAATCCCAACACCTTATCTGCGGTAGTATCTTTAGCTGTCAGCATCAGAATATGCGTTTTACAACCCGATGCACGCAATTTTTTGCACAGCGAAATACCGTCTAGTCGAGGCAGCATCAAATCCAATAGAATGAGATCGTATTCTACAGTTTGAGCGCATTCCCATCCACTAATGCCATCGTTAGCAACATCGACAACATGCCCTTGATGTCGCATATCTTTGGCAATTGGTTTGGCTATATAGTTGTCATCTTCCACTAAAAGAATTCTCATAAGTGCCTCGGCACAATAAAAACTGATCTAAAACATGTTTCGCTAGCGGACGAGCGGAAAAGGGTTTAAGATTTTATCTGTAACAGTTATAGAGCGCTTTGCGCTCAAAACCAAACAAGAAATTTTTTGAAAGTATTGCAAAGCAACACTTTCAAAAAATTTCTTGTATTTCGGTTTATCGGTAACTGCTGTAAGAAAGCATAGTTAGGCTGAGGGAATCAGACTAACTTGCAAACCGATAATCACCAGACGCCATCAACTGCCAGTCACGATCGCGACCGAGTTCTAAAACTGATTGGTGATAATCCACTAGGCTAGGGCGGTGACCCACGCTGATGTAAGTGATATCCAGGCTTTGCAACAGTTGGTACAAACGTCGCTCGTTGATGACATCTAGGGCACTGGTCGCTTCGTCTAAAATCGCGTATTTAGGCTGGTTCAGTAAAATACGAGCAAAGGCAAGGCGCTGTTGTTCTCCGACCGACAACACAGAAGACCAATCTTTTTCATTATCAAGTCCACCCATCCGCTCAGACAAATCTTCGAGGTTAACTTGCGTTAAGGCATCTTGGATTTCGAGGTCGGTGATGTCTTTCCGCAGGTTGGGGTATATCAATTGCTCGCGCAAATTCCCTAGAAGCATGTATGGCGTTTGGGGCAAGAAGAGAACTTCAGTGTAGTTGGGGCTTTCGACAATGCCCGAACCGTTGTGCCATAGTCCCGCGATCGCACGGAGAAGTGAACTCTTACCACATCCACTAGAACCTACCACCAGTAAAGAATTGGGCGACTCTAATTCAAAAGATAGATTTTGAAATAAAGTCTGCTCGGCATTAGGAGTTCGCAGCGTGAGCTGGTCAATTTTGAAATGGGAAGACAGGTGATTTTGAATGCGATCGCCTTGCGTAGCTTCGCTAGCCTCCCGCTCTCGAAAGCGTTCGTACAGCATTCCCAAACGCTCAATGCTCGCAGCAAACGAAGAAATATCCTGAATCCGAGTTGGGATAATCGAAAGTGCGCTCAACACCATTTGAAAAGCAAAGATGCCTTGACCAATCGTCCCAAAGTCAACCTTGCCAGCAAAGAATAGCGGCGCAACAATTAAGTAAGGCACTAAACGCGCAAAGTAATTGTAGGCATATTGGAAAATATCGAGAAATGCAAACCAGATGATCAGTAAATCGTAGTTTTTAATAGCTCGATCTAAACGACTTTCAACTTGCGTGCGTTCTAAGTTTTCACCACGATAAAATGCAATGGATTCTGCATTGTCGCGGACATGAACCATGCCGTAGCGGAAGTCACCTTCTAGACGTAGTTGATTAAAGTTGATTTTGATCAGTTTGGTACCGATCACGATCGCTAGCGCTGTGCCAATCGAAACATAACCAAACAGACCCAAGGTCAATTCGCGGGAAATACTGTAAAGAATGCCGGTAAAGGCAACCATATCTAAAACCGAGTTCAGAACATCTAACATCAGATCTAGAACTGTAACTGTGAAAGAGTTAACATCCTGAGTAATCCGTTGGTCTGGATTGTCAATATCTGTGTGGGCGGAATTAGAGTCTAGTTCGTAATAAGCCCGATCTTTGAAGTAGCCATTTAAAAAAGTATTGGTTAACCACTCTCGCCAAAATAGAGCCAACTTACGACGGGTGTAGCGATAGCTAATCAAAATTGGAATCGCAACGACTAAAACAATGCCATAAACTGTCAGAAATTCCCAAAAAGCCTTGGGATCTTTACCATTTAAAGCGTTATCAATAAATCGAAAAACATAACTGATCAGTACGTTAAGGCTGCTGACGATAAAAGCCAGAAATACTAATACCCCTAAAATTAGCCATTGTTTTTCGCGTCCTTTGAGTTTGGTTCGATAGGCATAAAAAATGCCTCCACCAACCAATAAAAGTACCAAAAATATGTAAAATGCGGGAAATCTCAACAGTCCTTGAATAATCTCTGTGGAGGTTTTGCCCAGCCCAGATAGAAACTGTAGATAGATGATCTGATTAACCATCCCGGCAAAGAACTTAGGGGCAAACTGGAAGCCAATTAAGGCAAGCACAACAACAAAGAAAAATGTGAACGCTACTACAAAAATCAGTTGCGTTGTCACCAAGAAAAAGAAATGCTGCGAACTTTTAGCTTCTTCTGGATAAAAGTAAGGCTGAGCAATTTCAACAAACCGCTCCCAAAGCTTGCGATCGAAGCGAAACTTAAGCGACGATTCGGACTGTTCCACTGAACTCATAGTACCTCCTTACTCTTTGCAATATATCTACAAGTCCCTTCAGTTAGGGGTTTTGCCCAGTCTTTATCTTTAACTGAGTATTGTCCAAATAATTTCCTAAAAGCTTTACTGAGCAGCACTTTGGAATCTCGAAATAATCAGATCTTATTGAGAATACCATAGCTATAGCTTTCGCCAGTATTGTTAGAGCATAAAACCCCAAAAGCGTGAGGCGGCGCTTTGCGCCGCCTCACGCTTTTGGGGTTTAGCCAATTATTCGATGGGAAAGTGCCCATTTCAAAATTTATTGGGTTTTAGGCAAAATGCAAAGCGTTCTAACCTGCTCGATTGGGCAAAGCTCCAATTTGGACGGTTACTTTGAGCG
This sequence comes from Pseudanabaena sp., assembly GCA_003249035.1. Classification (GTDB taxonomy): domain Bacteria; phylum Cyanobacteriota; class Cyanobacteriia; order Pseudanabaenales; family Pseudanabaenaceae; genus Pseudanabaena. The sequence continues at coordinate 127,080 of QBMK01000005.1, read as the reverse complement.
CTTGACCACTGCGATCGATTTCCAGTTGGAGCTTATCGCCAACATTAGTACTTTGAACCAATTGCTGTAAGTTATCTGGCTTATCCACAGCCTTATCGTTAAGTTTGACAATCACATCTCCCGCTTTTAGCCCTGCTGCTGCGGCAGGAGAGTTATTCTGTACTGCCACTACTAGAACGCCTTGGTCGCTACTAACCCTAAACTTAGCGGGAAGATTCTGCTTGACTTCAGGTGTGAGTCCCACCATCTGGACTCCCAAATATGGATGATCGACTTTGCCTTGACTGATGAGCTGTTGAGCAATGCTCTTGGCTTTGTTGATAGGAATGGCAAACCCAAGTCCTTGAGCACCTTTAATGATGGCAGTATTCATGCCGATCACTTCGCCCCGTTGGTTGAGCAAAGGGCCGCCAGAGTTGCCTGGGTTAATGGCAGCATCAGTCTGGATGAAGCGTACCTGTTGATCGGGAATACCAACTTGAGAGCTAGAGCGACCTGTGGCACTAATGATGCCAACAGTGACAGTACTATCTAGTCCTAGAGGATTGCCGATCGCGATCGCCCATTCTCCGGGCTGAATGCGATCGGAATCTCCCAGACTAACGCTAGGCAGATCGGGAGCGTCAATCTTAACAACCGCAACATCGGTAACAGAGTCTGCACCTAAAACTTTGCCTTGAAAAGATCTTCCATCTTTGAGCGTTACAGTTACTTTGTCAGCACCACTGACAACATGGGCATTAGTCAGAATTTCGCCATTAGCATTCAAGATGAATCCCGATCCAGTGCCTTGAACTACTCTTTGTCTTGGTTGATTTGGGGTTTCACCATCAGAGAACTGATTGAAGAAAGGATCGTTATACGTATCAGGTGTCTCCCTTGCAACGCTGCGAGAAGAATCAATCCGTACTACAGCTCCACCATCTTTTTGGACAGTTTCGGTGACAAAATTGGAGTCACTAGCGATCGGTAATTTACCTGCCAATGTTGATTCTGTTGCTTGAGGTGCTAGACCTTGAGCGATGGCTTTATTCTGAGTTAGTAACTGCTTTCCTCCAAATGCCACCGAGGCTCCCAACAAAAAAATCGTGCTGTAAAGAACTGGCTTCGGGAATTTGTTTTTTTGAACGTTCATATTTGTCTCCAACAGGGGATTTGTTATATCTAAACTAAGTTGATAAAACAAAAGTAAGACAAAATTATCAAGAACTTAAAAAGAACGGTTCAAAAATAGCGCACGTATTAGAGAGAGGTTGAAAGTGCAAGACAAGCTTAAAATCTCGATAACTCGATTCAATCCAACTGAGAAAAGCGTACCAGTCAACATTGACTATTTCTGAAGATAAATCAGCGACAACTAGCGTTACTCAAGAATTGGAGGTAGGAGTAGCTCAATTGGCTGCCATGCTACTTCTTGCCTGTTTAGGGGATCACGTAGTAACCGAGATACATCGAAACGTAGACAGAGAGACTTGTGTGTACAAGGTAGATACGGCGGTCTTGTCCAAACTCTCCTAAACCAGAGGCTGTCGTGACAATTAATGGCTTGAATAACTCTGGGAAATCGATCTCTGCAATCATGAACGGCTGCTCTTAATTATCCAACAGCAGGAGCGGATGACCGACAGAAACCTAAGCAATTGAACTGGTCAACATCCACAAATAGGCGATGAGCGCCAGAATAGCCAAACCAATGATAGTTTCTCTTTGTCTGGTCAGCCAATGTTGCCAGCCGTGCCAGAAATTGTTAAAAGCGGTTCGGCGTTCCTTAGCCAGTGCTGTCATCAACTCAGCCACTCTGGCATCTACTTCCTCTAGGGGGATTTCGCCCTGCTGATAAGCAGCTTCTAACCGATCTAGACTTTGCCAGTATTCTTTTGTTGCTTCGAGAAGATTGGGGAACATAAACTAATAATTTTGACTGTAATTGGCTACCAGAGATAACAGAAGAATGAGCCAACGCTGTCAAAGAAAGTTTGGTGGCTGCGCTGACTGCTTTTTGACTACATCAGACCCAACTGAGACAGAATTCCCTTATCGGTGAGGAACTCGGTGGCAATGCCGATGATGAAGCCGAGCATAGCTAGGCGACCGTTCCATGTTTCTGCGAATTGGGTGAAGCCGAACTTAGTATCTTGGTTTTCCATGAGCTTTGTCCTTAGTGATTCCTGCACCTGTCGGAGCTGGATATTAAGTTTTGTTAATGCTAATGTAAACAATTATTACACAAACTTGACTTAAAGGACAAAATTAATTCTCTGTCGAACGGATCTCTTCCATTGTGAGGAGTCGGTCAACCGAAGCTTTCCAACCCATCTAGGTTTGGCGGCTTACCAAAGAAGCTGGATTCACCAAAATCAGGCGATCGCACTATTAGACGACAATTCAGTTCTACTTTGAGGACAGATAAACAGATGAAATACGAAATTAATCAGGGAAATATTTTAATTGTGGGAGCAAGTCAGGGCATTGGTCTAGGTTTTGTCAGAAAGCTCCTCCAGGATGGTAGGAGCGCTAAGATTTATGCCACCTACCGCCGTCAGGTATCGGCGGATGAATTATTGACCTTGAGAAGTGAATATCCAGAAAAAATATGCTGTTTGGAAGTAGATGTCACGGATGAAGGGCAGATATCCCAAGCTGCTGCCTGTATCGGGGAAGAAGTGGGGAAATTGCATCTAGTTGTCAACTGTGCGGGCATACTTCATGAAGGGAGCATCCAACCCGAGAAAAGCCTAAAACACATCGATCCAGAGCATTTACTGCGCTACTTTCAGGTTAATAGTGTTAGTTCCCTCCTACTAGCCAAACACCTCTTACCCTTATTCCGTCACGACGAAAAAAGCATTCTAGCGGTGATTTCTGCTAAGGTCGGAAGCATTGGCGATAATCAACTCGGTGGGTGGTACGGCTATCGCGCCTCGAAAGCCGCGTTGAATATGTTCATGCGGAATGTAGCCATCGAGTACCGCCGCACTAGCCCTCGAACTATTGTGATCATGTTACACCCCGGCACGACTGACACGCGCCTATCCCAACCTTTTCAAAAAAACGTGTCGGCGGAAAAATTGTTCTCGATAGAGCGGACTGTTGCCCAATTACTAAAAGTGATCGAAAATCTTGACGAAGGCGATAGTGGGCAGTTTTTCTCTTGGGATGGAAGCCACTTACCTTGGTAAGCCAGAGTCTGACGCTAAAGATACGATCTTTTCTGTATGTCTTATGGTTATGTCGTTCCTAAACTTTGAGAAGTTGCGATCGCTCAGTGGCGGCACATGTACAATTCTAAAATTCGCATTTATCGAGAGCATTTGGAATATCGTATCGATGAGCAGATAGGAAATAGACCTTATCCATTCATGGGTCTTATGGTTCTGCTAGAAGTAGATTGTCGTTAGAAAACCATCTAAAGCTTATTGTTAACTTTCGAAACAGTCTGTAGACAGATTATCAATAATTACTTTTGTGGAGCAGTTCGGATAACTGTTGTTGGGTTGGCGTGAGGAGTGGAGTCGTTACCTAAAGTTATGCAAAGCCCCTCAGCGCTTCGGCAGTGGTTATGCTCTAAGAGCGGGAACGCTCTTAGAGCATAACTAAATTAGATGATCAATCTGCGGTCTAGATTCAGAGCGAGTTTTACCCAAACTCGCTCTTTTTCGATTATAAGGCGTGAGTAAGAACAATCTCGATCGCCGAGGCAATCACCGCACCCAACAAGCCAAAAGTGAGGTAATTTCCAGTTTTAGTATTTGAACCTAAGAGTCGATCTTTGTTGCTAGCTGAAAAGAACAGAGACCATGCTTGAGTTGCATCGATCTTCTGAAAGCGATTAAATTCGGCATTAAAGATTGGAGCTGTATTTTGACTTTGCATATAAGTACAAGAATTTTGAACTACCGTAACAATTCTTAATATAACGCTAGTTCGGTTTTAATGGTGGTACGGTCGGAAGCACTTTACCTCGCCGACGGCTGAATCATTACAGCGATTGAAGGCAATTATCGACCAAGCCTTTGGTCTCAAAGGCCAATCAATTCTTGGGGTTTGATTTGTCCTACAGCAATTTCCGATCAAACGAACCACAAGAAAATTTTTAAAAGCATTGCGAAGCAATGCTTTTAAAAATTTTCTTGGTTCTGGTTTGAGCACAAAGAGCTTAAAGACAAGTGTGGCTATATTGATCTAGCCTTGAATTGAGATAAGCCATTGAAGCCCAATAGCCAGACTGAGACAACGATCCAATGAAGTACAGATATTGTCCAAATCGATCCCGTCACAAGGTAGGCGATCGTACAGGTGATTCCCAATAAAGCAGTTAATCCTAGAAATGTGGGATTAAAAAAGATGGGATTACCGACTTTATAAAAGGTTAAGGCATTCAACGGATGATAAAACACAAAAAGGGCTAAACTCAAAAGAATTAATCCAAGCTGAGAACCCATAGAAAAATACCCGTCGGGGAAAGGTAGCAGAACCACCCGAAAGAACAATTCCTCGAAGAAAGCAGGGCAGAAGAACAGTCCAATTAGCGTGAACGTGAGTTGAATTGGGTTTTGCAGTCTGGGTCGCCACTGTAAGAACTGGAATTTTAATCCGATGGGAATGGCGATCGCAGCATAGCCCATTAGCAATCCAAACGTTATTGCCCAACCCTGAACACTTGGCAGCAAGATGAAAGAAACGAGGATGCGACGCAAAGCGGCAGAAAGCAAGGGTACATCCCCAAACAAATTGGTCGGAGCAAGGGGTAAAATCTCTGGCATTTCTCCACCAACTTGATTAGTGCGTAAGAACCAAAGGGTTGCTCCATGTTCTAGAAAGATTTTACTGATAATGTCATGGCTGAAACGGGGCAACATCGAGCCCCAACTGATTAGAGCATTGGCAAGAGTACTTTCTCTGACAAAGCCAGAATGATTGCGATTGGCGGTAACAGAAGCGAGAGTTTCGGCATTCTCTTTCCAGTCAGTTCTAATTACACCTCTGTTAGTAAATACTTTAGTGAGGCGATCGCCTAGTTGAACTAAGCGCTGAAATCTCTTGCTTTGGGGATCGTCAGGATTATTTGTTAACCAAGTAATAATCTCAGGAGTTTGGGAAACCTGTTGCTTCAACACTTCAATCGTGATAAATAGAGCTTGATTAGAATCCTGCACGCAGGAAGCCGCAGGAGTGACGCTTGAATTACCAGTTCCATCTCCAGTTCGATAACGAGCCATCATAATTTCCAATTGATGCCTCAATACAACTATCGGAGAGATCTGAGCACCGCCAAAATTGTAATCTTGCAGGACATCCAACCTCATAATCACATTTGATATGGGACGAGAATTAAGCCATCCTTGTCTTAAATTCCCCATATAATTTGCCCAGCTTTGGCTACCAGACAAAATGCCCTGAGGATTTTGAGCGTAGACTTGATAGTAAGTAATATCCCATTGCAATTCTTGGGTAAAGGGATCGCGTACCACTTCTGGTAAGAAGTATGAGAAATGACCTGTGACTGTTCCTAATTCTATTGGCTCGCCTTTCTTACCACCAATGCCGCCAAATAAATGAATCCCTAAACCGCGATCGCCTTCTTTCCACAAATCTGCATCTGCTTTAGGGGAATCGCTGTGAGGAGAAACTAAGACTCGCTGACCTGTTCCTTTGCGTTCGGGCGTGTTTTGCCAATTACCATAATCGATATAATCAGAACCTGCCGTTTGTCCAAATGTCGTATCGGTTGGTTTCAGATGTATAAGCGATCGCGGTTGTAACGCCTGCACCGTGAATAAACCGTCCTTACCTTGCGCCCCATAGACATACCAGCCAGATTTGCCCTCTGGCGAATCTGCTAACAGACGTGGGGTAGAAATAAAGCGATCGCCCGATCCTAATGGTTGTTGAGGAATGCGAATAGTTTCTTGCACCCCATCAAATTGACTCGTTTTGGGATTGTAGTGCTGAACCAGCATTAACTCGCTAGGGCAGGGGGGCGAACCGGGACATTGAGAGGGAATATCCTTAGATGATTGAGGTGGCGCTTCTCCTATGATGCGGACTAATGCGACATAACGCCCAGTAACCATGAGGGGCATCCGCTCAACCCGCAGGGTTGTCATCTGCTGCGAAGCGGTTACTTGAGCTTCCGGAAAACTAATCGAGACATTGTCATCTGGTCTAGCTCCTGCTAAAGCCTGCAATGGGCCGACTTGGGAACGCCCATTGAGACGAATAGGAACTACGTTGCCCTGTTGTTCGCTTTGTTTTGCGTCTTCTGAAAATTTGATGTCCGTTGTTACCAATTTTAAATATCGATCTAACAACGGCGATCGCTGCCAAGCCAAGCGCACCTTTTGACCCACTAAGTTTTGATGTGCTGACGGAGCTTGATATATTTCTAGCCAAGCCCAATCAGGATCCTGATTTGCGTTTTGTTGAAACTCTTCGGATTGGGGCAAAATGAGCCGTCCCAACCACTGATCTATTGGACGATAGAGCTGAGAATCGAGATTTTGTTGAATAGGAAAATAACTCGTCTGATTGACCGCTAACTTTTGAGCTAACTGATAGTCCGAAACTATGGGAAGAGAGGGAGGCGGTTTTGGTGTAAATAGGAGTACTAAAAGTGCAACTAAACCAGCTAATAGAACAAATCCTAAAATGCCGAATCGGATCTTTTTACTCAACATAGACTCTTCCCAAACTATTCATTCACTATTTCATAGCAATACCCAAAAGTGTCGCGACACTTTTGGGTATTGAAAGGCAAACCCAGTAAGGGTTTTAAGATCACAAAATGGCGTTGCCATTTTGTGATTTGGTATCATCTCCAAACTCAAAGCAATTTACGATCAATAAAACATAATAAATTTTTAAAAGTATTGCAAGTCAACACTTTTAAAAATTTACTGTTTCGAGTTTTGGCGTAAAGCAATGTAAATCAGCTAACCGCAAATCTAGCAGCTAAGAATGATTGTCCTATTGCTTCCTGCGACGGCGCTTTGTCAAGCGGTTGGCTATTCCCCTTAGTGCGACATAAGGGATTATTGCTAACAAAATGCCAACAATGATTGCATTTAGTGGATTGAACGATTTCAAAGCGATGAACTGATAAATAAAGTCCAACACTATGGCGAGGATAAAGACCTTGGAAACTCCTTTCCAACCTTCTTGGATTAAAAATCTACGATGCTCTGGCTCGGTGAATATCGCCCAGCCGAAAGGTGTACCGCCTTTTTTTGCATCAATGCGACCGTCACGGAAGGCAAATATTGCAGCCATAATTGGTTGCAGAAAGAGTCGAAAGTGTAAGGGTCCGTCAAGACGGGCTGCGAGTTCAGTTGCTATATTTGCCAGAGTAATTTGCATTTCACCATTACTATTAAAAAATAGGGCTATGAATTGTTTTAGGGTTTATGACTTAGGGGCGTTCGCGGCAGGTAATTCCAATAAACGAAATGACTTAAAGAATTTCTCGTTAACATTAGCGATCGCTGATTTAGTGAGACGATTAGCGCCAATTATATAGACGCGATCGCCAACTAAATAAGCCCGCATTACGATTGATTCTTTGGCAGTACTGAACATTAGTTCACGACCAAGGAAGTTGTCAATATTAATGGGGCGATTGGCAGTTAAGCGGAACAAATTAGTTGGGTTAACACGTTCGGCAATTGCTGTAAGAATCGCTTTCGGAGATTTGATTTGACTTGGAGCAAGGCGATCGGAATAAGCTACAAGAAAGCGAGAATTTCCATCATGTTTAGAAAGTACACGAAACTGTAGATCGCCAATAGCCGTTTTCAAGGTTTCCGTTTCATCAAACATAATCCCCGGAGGCATCATGATGACAAACCCACCCGACTTCGAACTAAAAGTCTGCCAAGCATTTGGATCGAAGTTGAATTCGATTTGCGGTTGAAATGTCTGCGATGGTTGCCTACGAAATACACCTAGAGGTATTGCCTGAGGACTATCCTGAAAGAAAGCAGGACGAGTAACTCCTGGAGCAGGACGTGGATTTATGGCATCATCATCTCCATCTCCCAACTGAGCTAGTAAGGGTAAAGCCCATCCTATTCCGACGATCGCCGAAACCAAAAAGATTGCGGCTGAATGTTGATTGTGTTTCCGTTTCAATTTTCGTACCTCTCAAGAATAGACATCTTAACAATCCATATTAAATTAATGGGCAATTGTTACCTCGAAATACATATCGATATAAATCTGAGGAGTCAGATCTTCGATGAGGAAATAGATATAGGCTGCCTAACGAGGAAGCTATACTCTTAAATCAGTAAATTAAAAACAGCCTTCCACAGATAGCATATAAACTTGTCCGACTACGCTAAGTCCGCCGACAAACACATTGACTTGAAAGGGATCGTTGGCGGGGCGAGGGGTCGCAGGAAAAGTGACTGATTGCCCTGGATTAAGCGGTACTGTTTTGTTTAAAAAATTGTCTGCGGTGTTATTGCTGTACTTCAGGAAAATCTTCGTGGGAAACGCAGCCCCAGTTTGTGCTGTCATTCTCACAACATAGCGATTGAACCTTGCTCCACCAGGAACCTCAAAGTCAGTATTCCAGTTGTTTCTCGTCCATAATGTCGCTGGTGGAGAGACCGTTTTCGTGACACTTGTACCTATCCCTCCTACAACACCTAGCGGTCTGCAATTCTGTGCGATCGCTGGAGATGACATACTCAGAAGCACGCCAGCAAAGCCTACCGATAGTAAATTGCGATTGGTTAATGTCATAAAAACACCTTTAGAAATTCAGAAATTGTTGATAATAAATTCTAGCTTTAAATACTAGAGCTTAATTGAAATAATAATAGCTTTATGGCGTAGATGTTGCTAAGAAAAATCATGCTAGTCTGAAATAATTGCTTTGCAAAGTACTATAGGCACAAACTCAGGCATAGGTATGATGAATGTAAATGTAGGAATCGACATCAAATCAAACAAGAGATCCGTAAACTTAGGCAAACCCTTCACCAGTCTAAGTAATTGGATGCGCTATGCCTTACTCGGATTGGTTTCATCTACTGTTTTGGCTGCAACTCCCGCTAGAGCAGCTGAAGAAATATTTTTCTTGATTGGGCCATTTAAGATACCACTAAGAGTTAGTTCCTTAGAAACCTTTGCCAAAGATGGGAAAATTGAAAAAGATTTAGCATTATTCTTAGGCAGAGCGACTCCAGAGCAACAAGCTGTATTTCGCAAAGTCCTCACTGAGCCAGCAAAGGTCGATCCAGTTCTATTATCTCGTTTCTTTTATTCGGGAATTGGAGAAGCTGGGCTGACTCGTCTTGGAAGAGGAATTACCTTAGATGGTGGGATCAATGGAAAGTTTGGCCTAAGAGCAGCGATCGTGCAGGCTGCTTTTGAGCCTCAAGGATTAACCCTACTCAATGTCTTTAAGAAGTTCCCCACCAATATCGAATTCCAAGGAGCTGTCATCCTAGGCGCTGCCGAAGTCGCTGAGAAATTAATAAGGGCGACAGAAGTTCTCACCAATGAGATGAAACAACTGTCCGCAAAGGAAGCAGCTTCTGCACCCCCTATTGATTTTGCTAAACTTCCAGATCTCCGCAAACCTGGAACGTTTGGAGTGCAGCCTAAGCAGGTCTGGATTTTGAACGATAGCAGTCGCAATCGCCAGTTTTATGTTGATGTCTATAAACCACAGAAATTTCGCTCTGGCAAAACTCCTGTTGTGGTCTTCTCCCATGGATTCGCTTCTCGACCAGAGGACTTTAGCGTAGGAGCAGAACATTTGGCTTCCTATGGCTATGTCGTTGTCCTTCCGCAGCATCCCGGCAGCGATAAGATATGGATTAATGAATTCAGGCAAGGACTGCACAGAAACACCTTTGATGTGAACGATTTTACTAACCGCCCCAAGGATATCAGTTACACGATTGACGAACTCGGACGGCGCAATCAATCAGAATTTCAGGGGCTACTCAATCTAGAATCGGTGGGAGTAGCGGGGCATTCATTCGGTGGTTATACAGCTGCTGCGATCGCTGGTGCTGAGATAGATTTTGAAAATCTCAAAAAAGAGTGCAATAAAGAATTCGGTGGTTTAAATATCTCTAACCTTTTGGAATGTCGAGCTTTGGAGTTGCCCAGTACAACTCAAACTAAATTTCGCGATCGACGAGTTAGCGCTATCTTTGTTGCCAATCCAATTGGTAGTGCTACCTTTGGACGTTTGGGACTGAGTAAGATTCAAATCCCAATCCTCATCGCAGGCGGCAACTACGACCCCGCAGCTCCATTCGTCCTCGAACAGGCTCGTGTCTTCTCTTGGCTTAATGTCACCGAGAAATATTTGGTGTTGATAGAAGGTCAGGCTCACGTGGACTTTTCCAAGCTCGATCCTGGGATCTTACAGGCCATTGAGTCTGTTGACAAAGTCAGCCTCCCCAGCCCATACCTAATTCGCAGCTACTCGGACAGCCTATTAACTGCATTCTTTGAGACTTACATCGGAAATCGTCCAGATTATAAATCTTATCTTCAGGCTTCCTATTCAGCATTTCTTAGTCAAGGTGAAGAATTCAAAGTCTTCCTAATTAGTGCAGCTTCAGCAGATAATCTCGCCAAAGCTTTTGAAGACTTTAGGAAATTCAATAACCTATAGAACAGATTGAAAGAGAGTATCTCAGCTCGTAGATTTAGCTTTTATCCGTGAGCTTCATCAAAGCAATAAATACCTAATAAACCCAAAAAATCTGTACCGCCTGCTAAGCGAGCAGTACAGATTTTTTGGGTTTAATTATGCTGATGCCCTTAATACCAATTCACAAAAGTGTGACGACACTTTTGTGAATTGAAAATCAAACCCAGTAAGGGTTTTAAAAGCACAAACTGGCTACGCCTGTTTATGCTTTGGTATTAAGTTGATGGGACAAATGCAACAATTCTCAATAAAATTGGTGTTTTCAGCGGAAAAGGCGCTGGCAACAGCAAATATTGCTGAGAAAAAACATGTTAATCTAAAAATAATGGTTGTGTTAAAAAAGCTAACAGGAGTGAACGAAACAATATGGACTTAAATATGAGCCCCGCCAATAAATCAAACAAGCGATCGCTAAACTTGAGCAAACCCTTCATCAGCTTAAGTAATTGGATGCGCTATGCCGCGCTTGGTGTGGTTTCAGCTACTCTTTTGACCGCTGCCCCAGTCAAAGCAGCTGAGGAAATATTTTTCTTATTCGGACCATTCAAGATACCCCTAAGAGTCAGTTCCCTAGAGACCTTTGCCAAAGATGGGAAAATCGAGAAAGATTTAGAATTGTTCCTAGGCAGAGCAACTCCAGAACAACAGGCTGTATTTCGCGCTGCCCTCTTGAAGCCAGCAAAAGTTGACCCAGTCCTATTGTCTCGTTTCTTTTATTCGGCACTTGGCGAAGCTGGGCTGACTCGTCTGGGAAGAGGCATTACTCTTGATGGTGGTGTCAATGGCAAGTTTGGCTTGAGAGCTGCGATCGTGCAAGCTGCTTTCGAGCCTCAAGGCTTAACTCTGCTCAATGTCTTTAAGAAGTTTCCTACCAATATCGAATTCCAAGGAGAAATCATCCTAGCAGTTGCAGAATTTGGCGAGAAGTTAGTGAGAGCAACAGAGCTCTTGACCAGCAAAATGCAGGAATGGTCTATGGCGGAAGCAGCAGATGCTCCCTCCATAGATTTCTCGAAAATGACAGATCTCCGCCAACCCGGAACCTATGGAGTGCGGCCGAAAGAAGTCTGGGTTCTGAACGATAGCAGTCGCAATCGCCAGTTTTATGTCGATGTCTATAAACCGCAGAAATTTCGCTCTGGCAAAACTCCTGTCGTGGTCGTCTCCCATGGATTTGCTTCTCGCCCAGAGGACTTTAGCGCAGGAGCAGAACATATGGCTTCCTATGGCTATGTCGTTGTCCTTCCGCAGCATCCCGGCAGCGATAAGATCTGGATTAATGAATTTAAGCAAGGACTTCACAGAAACACCTTTGACGTTAATGAATTTATTAATCGCCCCAAGGATATCAGTTACACGATTGACGAACTCGGACGCCGTAATCAATCGGAGTTTCAGGGGCTACTCAACTTGGAATCGGTGGGAGTAGCAGGGCATTCATTCGGTGGTTATACAGCTTTAGCGATCGCTGGCGCTGAGATAGATTTTGAAAATCTAGAAATAGATTGCAAAAAAGACGGTCAAGGTTTGAATATTTCTCTCCTCTTGCAATGTCGAGCTTTGGAGTTGCCTCGCCAAGCCTATGATTTTCGAGATCGCCGAGTTACCGCTGTCTTTGCCGCAAATCCAGTCAATAGCAGCATCTTCGGAAAGCCTGGGCTAAACAAGATTGAAATTCCTGTACTCGTAGCAGGCGGTAATTATGACCCCGCAGCTCCCTTTGTGGCAGAGCAGGCACGCACCTTCCCTTGGCTGTCATCAACTAGGGGGTTCAATAATTTGGGAACTCAAAACAATAAATTTTTAGTATTGGTGGAAGGACAGGCTCACGTTGACTTTTCTAAGTTGGATCCTGGAGTATTAACCGCAATTGAGTCTGTTGATAAAATTGCCCTACCAAGTCCATTTCTAATCCGCAGCTACACTGCTGCCCTATTGACTGCATTCTTCGGGACTTACCTCGACAATCCTGAAGTTTACAAACCCTACCTACAGTCTGCCTATTCCGTATATCTAAGTCAAGGTGAGCAGTTTAAGATGTTTCTGATTACCTCAGCTTCGTCAGAAAAACTGTCTCAAGCCATTGCAGACTTTAAGCGCCAAAACAACCTGTAACCTCAACCACTGAATGCAAATGAATCGCTACATAATTGTTGCTGTTACTACTGCTTTATTAGGGTTATCCATTCCCGAACGAACAGTGGCATTTGCCCTTCCAGAAGTTAGCGAGGCGAAGTCTCCCTTGACAGGTGTAGATTTGCGCCTCGCTCAGCGACTATTCAATCAACCACCTGGTTTTTTTGATGAAGGTCAACAACTTATGGATCGGGAGATTCAAAGATTACAAGCACCGCAAGCAAGTCCACTGCTGACAGTGCAGACCACACAATGGCAGCCGATTATCTCTAAAACAGGTGGATTTTCCATTTGGATGCCTCCCGGTGTTATCTCTAATGAGACAAAATCTTTAGAAACGGCTGTTGGTAAGTTAAATTATCAAGTAGTTGCCAGTCAGGATGGGGCTTCTAGATTTTTAGTGGCTCATACAGATGACCTGCCATCGTCTCAACTCAAAAACCCTACTTCTCTATTTGGAGCGGTGCGAACAGCTATTCTAGCGAGAACGGGATTGTCGAAGTCAAGCGATCGCCCGATTTCCTTGGGAAGTTATACGGGAAGAGAGTTAATGATGCAGAACCAGCAAGAAACCTTCGTATTTAAGATTTATCTAGTTGAGCGGCGACTATATGTTTTAGCGGCAAAACAAAAAGGTGTAAATTCTCTCTCTGAGAATGCTACGACTTTTTTTAAATCTTTTCAACTACTTCAATGATATGAATCAAGACCCAAGGAGTATGAGGCGGCGCTATGCGCCGCCTCATACTCTTTGGGTCTTTCTCTAATACAAGTGACTATGGCTATAAACGTTAAAAGTTGTTTTGATTATTCGATTTGATTAGCTTCTATGATACTTTTTTATGCAAGGTTTCTTATTCAGTAATTTGCAAGAAAATATGCTTAAGTCATTGCAGAAGTTTGTACTATTAACTTCGTTATCTCAAATATCCTGGACTGCTACTTGCTTAATTGCACAGAGCAGTTTAGCAAACCCAGACTTAATAACTTCTCCAAATTCTGAAGCAATACATCTTCAAGAAAATGCGATGTTAAGCGATCGCAAACCTATAGAAAGTTCTGCCCCTTTTCCTATCGAAGCGGAAACTAAACTAGCACAGGTTAACATTGATATTCCCGATCGCAATGCAAGTATCTCTGCCAAAGATTTAATGCCGATCGAGAGCAACTTAGCAATCGTCGCCCAAACCGATCCCACTGCGGCTCCGGCAGAAACAGCCACTGAGCAATCGGCTTCTGCCCAAAAGACAGAAAATTTGGCAAAATCAGCGCAGAACCCGATCGCTAACTTGATCAGTGTGCCTTTTCAGTTCAACTTTAACTTTGGTGTCGGGCCCAATGACCGCACGCAGTACCTTTTAAACATCCAGCCAGTCATTCCAACCTCATTAAATGATGATTGGTTGTTAGTTTCACGGATTATTACCCCAGTCCTAGTCCAGCCGGTACCTATTAACTCAGATAGATTTGGACTAGGAGATATTAACCCCAGTTTCTTTTTTGTACCGAAGCAACCTGGCGATTTTACTTGGGGAATAGGTCCGGTGTTGTCATTCCCTACAGCTACCGATCCCGCTCTGGGGACTGGGAAATGGAGTGTTGGGCCTACAGCCGTTGCGGTTTGGAGCCCTGGGAAATGGGTAGTTGGCGCTTTAGCAAATCAACAATGGTCAGTGGCAGGCGATGATAATCGCGCTGCGGTCAGCCAGTTTTTGTTTCAGCCATTTATCAACTACAACATGCCCGATGGTTGGTTTCTCTCATTCTCACCTGTTATTACGGCAAATTGGAACGCATCCTCTGGGAACCAATGGACAGTACCGATAGGCGGTGGTGTTGGGAGAGTATTTCGGATTGATAAGCAACCTGTGAATGTCTCTCTGGCAGCATTTTGGAATGTCATCAGACCCGAATTTGGCGCAGATTGGCAGATTCGATTCCAATTTGCATTCCTCTTCCCCACTGGAGGCTAATTTGCAGTAAGAGGTTTCCATAGAATAATTGATCCCAAAACTGGTGCGGCGCGCTTTGTCTACCGCGCCAGTTTTGGGTTTTATTTAAAATTGGATATTTCTAAATTGCCAAAATGGGAAAAAGGGTATAAATTGACAAGGACAAAAAATAGTGTTTGAGGAGATTAAATAATGTTTAAGAGACCGCAAAATCTTTCCCGATCTGTCTACTTATCTCAACTATTGTTGGGCGTTTCTTGCCTGCTGATACCGAGTGCAATCGCCAACCCCATATCAATCGCAGAAAATAGCGATCGGGCAAATGTTCCTCAAGAAACTATTGTTTTTAGCGATCGTCTTGATCTAGAAGTTTCTAATTCGGTTGCTCCTGAGAAGTGGCTGACTACCTCGCCTAATGAAATAAACTTAGCAGATAAGTCTTCTCTTCTCACTCCCAATTCGCAACCATTACCAATTCAGAAAGCAAAGCCCACACAAAATACTGATACTTCCATCTTCTCAGTCGCAGATCTGACGATCGCACCTACAAGTTTAGAATCTTTCAAGCTAGATCAAAAAATTACGACACCTCCATTGAGCTTGAAAGTTGCCCAAGAGAATGCGCAGAATAGCCAACCAAAACCCGCGCCAGTCCAGCAACCTGCTGACGACAGCAATGCATGGCACTTTAAACTTCAACCCTATGCTCCTGTTCCCCTAAGCGTTAATGGGTCAGTTACGATTGGCGATCGCTCGCTCAGCTTCAGTTCCGGTCTGTCGGGTGTACTTGACGCTTTAGACTTAGGCTTATTTGGTCGCTTCGAAGCATGGAACAACAACTTGGGTTTCATTGTTGATGCAAGCATTCAAACTTTTTCCGGATATGGTAACTCTAGCCGTGATTTTAACCGTCTGCAGACTGACCTTTCTGTAGGTGCCAGTTTTACTCAGGGTATCTACGATTTTGCGATTAGCTATCACTTGGGCGATCCCGCTCAATACAGCTTGCCAGACAAACCATCAAATAAGTCTTTTCCCCAAGTTTGGGTTGAGCCTATCGTTGGCGTTCGCATCAATACTCTAGATGCCAGCCTTGATGCTGGTTTAGACCTGACATTCCAACGCCAACGATTCGATCGGTCTTTTCAGAGAACAGTTAGTAGAAGCAGAACTTGGCTCGAACCCATGGTCGGAGCAAAATTTGGCGTGCAGGTTTCCGATCCTGTAACCCTGTGGTTGCGCGGTGACGCTTCTGGTTTTGGACTGGCAGGCAGTCCAGATTTACAATGGAATATTATCACTGGAGCTGACTGGTGGATTTCTCCCACCACTACGCTACAGATTGGCTACAAATTTTATGAAATCAACTATGGTAATAACGACCAGAGTTTTAAGTATTCGTATAACGGGCCATATCTGGGCGTGACGTTCAATTTTTAAAATTATTGCATTTGTCTTACTCCATTCCCAGTCAAGAAATAGCGTTGCGGGGCAAAGCCCCGCAACGCTATTTCTTGGTTTTATGACCTAGTTCATTTGGCGACAGCTATAAATCAGAGCATCTATAGCAATGAAAGTTTTGATTTGTCCTAGCTATCTCTTTCATTGCTATAGTTGCCAAACTCGATGCGATCGGGGACTTCAAAATCTTAGTTACTGAATTTAGTTATAATCAATATCATTTATTTTTGATAGATTATGGAATTTGTAGCTGCAACACTCTTATCGACAATATTACTTTGCTTAGGTATGGCCGGAAGCATTGAAACTGGCTATAGGACTGGTAAGCGCAGACTAGAAAAGCATCCGGAAAGTAAAGCCGAAGGGGCTGGGGCGGTTGAGAGTTCTGTTTTTGGTATTCTAGGTTTAATTTTAGCGTTCACTTTCACGGGGGCCTTGGCTCGCTATGAGTTTCGAGTCAGACTAGTTTTAAAAGAAGCAAACGCCATTGGTACTGCCTACCTCAGGCTTGATTTACTTCCAGAGAACGATCGAAATAAGTTGCGCCCACTTTACAAAGAATATCTTCAATCCCGCATCAATGTATTTGAGAATTATGAAAATCGGCAGCTATCCGATTCTTACTTCAGTCAAGGGCTAAAATTACAAGGTCAAATCTGGGAAATTGCTAATGCTTCTGTTCTAAAAGATAAAAACCCTGGAGTGATTACCCTAGTCCTAAGCTCCACCAATGAAGTGATTGATGTTGCCAATGAACGGTTGCAGGCAACCCGAACCCATCCACCTATCGTTGTTTACGTTTTATTATTTGCTCTTGGATTTGCTTCAGCTTTTTTGGTTGGTCAAAGTATGTCCACCAACCAAAAGGAACCATTACTCTATATGGTTATATTCTGTGTGACTATATCTGCAATCACTTTTGTCATTCTAGACTTAGAAAATCCTCGACTTGGACTGTTAAAGATTAACGTAGGCGATAAGGTACTTGTAGAAACCTTAGAAAGTATGAAATAAGCTTTTATTACAGCAATGTTCGATCAAACCCGCCACAAGAACGGTCGCAGGGCGAAGCCCCGCAATGGGTTTTATATTCTTATTTGTGGCGGGTTTGAAAGAAAAGTGCTGTAAATCTTTTAAACCAGCAATATTTGGATGCAAATATTAGGGGTAAACTACTTTCCGTTAGGGATATCTCCATCCAGCTTCGTCCGAGTAAGATCTGTATCAGTAAGATTCGCGTTTGTTAAGTTTGCCCCCGTTAGGTCAGCATCGGTGAGATTAGCTCCTGTTAAATTTGTCCCTGCCAGATTCGCATTGCGGAGATTAGCTTTTGTTAAATCCGCATAGCGAAAGTCAGCTCCATTCAAAACTGCATTTTCCAAGTTCACTCCTCGTAACCGACCATAAGGAACCTCCAAATCTTCCAGATTGATTCCGTGTAAATCTATTCCATCCAGACAAAGACCAGCCTCGCTGAGATTCTCTAAGGCTC
This sequence comes from Pseudanabaena sp., assembly GCA_003249035.1. Taxonomy (GTDB): domain Bacteria; phylum Cyanobacteriota; class Cyanobacteriia; order Pseudanabaenales; family Pseudanabaenaceae; genus Pseudanabaena. The sequence goes on along the minus strand of QBMK01000005.1, from coordinate 109,361 downwards.
TAATCCGTCCAATACTGTTAACGGCTCCAGCTTTTTGCAACGCCATGATTGTCTCCATATCTGCCAAGTGTTCATGCTGCTTGCGTCTCCCGCTTTCAAGTATGTAAATTAACGATGCCGTTACAATACTAAATGCCTCGACATTACCGACACTAATCACAGACCAGAAATCTGTAAGATGGCAATCTGTCAAATAATCCCCAACTCCACAAACCTCAAATCGATGGACAGCATTTAAGAGCAGGAAAGCAATAATACTGGCAACAAATAGACGAAACTCAAACGAGCGGTCAATCAAACGAAAAAATGGAGAAGCCTTTCTCTGTTTCTGCTTTTCATACCAAGTGATTCTTCTGTCAGGAGACATAAACCGTTTATTATCAAATTTAGAAGTAGGCAAATCGAGGTAAAACAATTTGAGACTTTCGATAAGCCGCAAATTGTATTCGTTTAAAGTATAACAATATCCAGATTATCGTTCCTCCTCTAGAGAATACGCCCTTCCCACTATAGAAATAGACATATAAAACCAAGAAATAGCGTTACGCTATTTCTTGACTGGAAAGGGCGTAACTGAATAACTGTAATTCCGTTTTTGTTATGCTACCACTGAGAGAGTCAGTGGCTTTTTGCTAATAGTCCATGCTTAGGCGCAAAAATCATTGCGGTTAGAAATAACAAGGTTTGTAAAACTACAATACAGCCACCCGTCGATCCATCAATGTGATAGCTAATATAGGTTCCCATCACGCTAGAGAACATCCCCGAAGCCATGGCAATCAGAATCATATGGTCAAAGCGATCGCTCAATAAGTAGGCAGTTGCCCCAGGGGTAATTAACATTGCCACGACTAAAATAATCCCTACCGTCTGAAGCCCCGCAACAGCCGTAAGCGATAACAAGGATAGAAGGACATAATAGAGAAATGTCGTGTTTAGACCGATCGATCGCGCATGGGTAGCATCAAAGCAAAACAGGACTAAATCTTTGCGTAATAACGCTAGCGTTACCAACGTAATAACACTAATGATTACGGTTTGAACAATATCGCTATCGGCAATTCCAAGAACATTACCAAATAGAATATGACCTAAATCGACTGTACTTTTTACTTTGGAAACCAACACAATTCCAAATGCAAATAGTCCAGTAAAAACCAATCCAATGACAGTATCTTCTTTAATACGGGTATTAGACTTAATAAATCCGATCGCTATTACCGAACCCACACCAAACACAAATGCGCCGATCGCAAAGGGAATATTCATCACATAGGAAAGTACTACACCCGGCAGCACTGCATGGGAAACTGCATCCCCCATTAAAGCCCATCCCTTCAGAATCATGAAGCAAGATAGCGCCGAACAAACAATACCGACCAAGGCGCTAACCCAAATCGCCTTAACCATAAACCCATACTGTAAAGGCGCAGTAAACCAATTGACTAATTCCATTAAGCTTATTCCTGATTGCCTTGAGCTAGCTGACTTTTTGAACGAGATAAATCGACAACCGAACCACCAAAAGTACGAGAAATATTTTCTTCAGTAAACACCTCAGAAGTCTCACCATAGGCAAGAATTGTGCGGTTGATTAGCACCACTTGATCGCAAAATGTTGTGATTGATTCAAGATCGTGGGTAGAAATTAAAATCGTATAACCTGCATCGCGTAGTTCCATTAGCAGATTAATCATCATTTTCTCAGTCTTGACATCAACCCCTGCAAAGGGTTCATCTAGCAGCAAAACTTTGGCTTGTTGAGCTAAGGCTCTTGCAAAAAATGTGCGTTTCTTTTGACCGCCAGATAACTCGCCGATTTGGCGATCGCTCATTTCCCACATTTCCACGCGCTCCAAGCTATCACGCACAGCATCTTTATCTGTCGTTCGGGGAATGCGAAGGAAATTCATATAGCCATAGCGTCCCATCATCACCACATCATGGACACTTACTGGAAAGTTCCAATCCACCTCTTCTGTTTGTGGTACATAGGCAACTAGGTTGTTCTTTTGGACGAGGCGGATCGGCAATCCATTAATTAATACTCTTCCACTAAGAGGTTTGACAAATCCCATCACCGCTTTAAATAGCGTAGACTTCCCTGCGCCATTCATCCCCACTAAGCCACAGATCGTTCCAGCTTTGAGTTGGAGGGATGCACTATGGAGAGCGACTTTGCCATGGTAGGCAACGGTTACGTTTTCAATATCAATGCTAAAAGTATTCATAATTGATCTCGATTTATTTTGATGGATTCATGTTAAAGAAAGAGAAGATGCTAAATTTATTACTGCAAGCCTTTGATTAAGGTATTTACGTTATATTCCAGTAGTTTGAGATAGGTCGGTGTGAGTCCATCGGGCGGAGATAGAGAATCCACATAAAACACACCTCCATACTTTGCTCCAGTTTCTTTCACTACCTGTTGCATCGCCTTATCACTGACTGTACTCTCACAAAATACGGTCGGAATCTGATGAGCCTTCACCGCTTCAATCACTTTCTCTACTTGCTTAGGCGTGGCTTGCTGTTCGGCATTTACTGGCCAGATATAAACTTCTTTTAATCCGTAATCACGGGCAAGATAGGAGAATGCACCCTCACAACTAACAATGTAGCGCTTGTCAGGGGGAATCACCGCAATAGACTGTTTAAGCTTGACATCGATCGCCTGAATCTGTTGACTATAGTCTTTGGCATTAGCATCATAGATCGCAGCATTCGCAGGATCGATCTTTCCCAGAGCCTTGCGAATATTTTCGACATAGATCAACGCATTTTGGGGCGACATCCAAGCGTGAGGATTGGATTTGCCTTGATAGGAGTCTTCGGCAATGTTAATGGGCTGAATCCCCTCACTCAAGGTAAGGCGATCGACTTTAGGGAAACTGTTATAAAAACGTTCTGCCCAACGTTCTAAGTTCAATCCATTGTCAAGAATTAGGTCTGCTGATTGACCTCGCCTCAGATCGCTGGGTGTAGGTTCATACCCATGAATCTCAACCCCCACCTTGGTAATCGACTCAACAACAGCTTTATTCCCAGCTACGTTTTGTGCCATGTCCGCAAGTACCGTAAAAGTGGTCAGAATGACTTTTTTATCTTTACGATCTGGTGCACTCGTGGAATTGGGTATGGTACTAGTTTGAGTTGGGGTAGTCGTAAAGTTACAACCACTTAGACTAATCGCAAACACAAGAATAGCAAGGATAGTCCGATAGGTTTTCAAGGAAATCAAACTTTTAATTGGGCTAAGTTGAGGCTCCATGATTACTTTCATAATCGTTTCATTTTTTAAAATATAGCATATAAAAGCAAAAAATGAAACGATTATGAAAAGCTAGTAACCCTAAAATTTTTCAAGTGGGAACAAGTTCACCAGGGCGTAATTTTATCCATTTCCCCATTTCTTTGACAAAGCTCTCACAACCTACAACATCCCATTCCATTTGAATTTCATCAGAGTCTGTTTTAATATTGACATTAATCGTTGGTGAATCCGCCTCAAAGTCGGGATACTCGGTTAAATGAGGTTGCAAATGTTGCGCTTCAACAGCATGATAGGTGATGCAGCGATCGACGTAGGTGCAGTTGATGCAGATGCACATGACAGTTATACCTAATTCATGGGGATATCCTAACAAAAAAGTATTATTAAGAGGCGTGGCTTACTAGCAATCACGTCTGGGGTTTCTGAGATACAATACCTATTAACTGTTTTAAATTCTTAATAATTTGTTGCATTAAATCTATGGCACTGAAGAAAGGCACACTCGTTCGCGCTATTCGCGAAAAACTAGAAAATAGCCCTGAGGCTATGGCAAATGATACCCGTTGGTCGTCTTATCTTTTTGAAACTTGGGGCGAAGTGTTGGAGTTTCGTGGTGATTATGTCCAAATTAAATTTGGTAAAGTGCCAACACCTGTAATTTGGCTTCATAAAGATCAATTAGAAGAACATGCTGCTTAATTTGTAAGAAGCGCACCCAAAGGGTGCGCTTCTTTTATCATTCAAAAATTCATGACAATTATTTTGACCAATGACGATGGCATTGATGCAGAGGGCATTTGGTCGTTGCAAAAATCTACTGAACTAGTATTTGGGACTAAGGGTGCGATCGCAGCCCCATCGCGTCAATATTCGGGATGCGGACATCAAGTAACAACTGATACCCCGATCTCAATTCATAAGCGTGACGATCTTGGTGAGCATATCTATGCGATCGCTGGTTCGCCTGCTGATTGTGTGCGTGTAGCGATCGCGCATTTATATAGTGATGTGCAATTAGTCCTATCTGGCATAAATCATGGTGGCAACATGGGCGTGGATGTCTATATGTCAGGGACAGTGGCGGCAGTCCGCGAGGCAGCTTTTCATAATATTCCTGCGATCGCCATTTCCCATTATCAAGATCGACGCATACCCTTTGATTGGGATTGGGCGGCACGAGCAACTGCTGTGGTAATTAAGCAAATTTTAGAAATCAAGCTGCCGCCTCAATCCTATTGGAATGTGAATTTACCGCATTTAGAAATTGCCGACCTTGATAGCATCCCCGAAATTGTGTTTTGCGAAAAGTCGAGTCAGCCCTTACCTCTAGAGTTTAAATCCGATGGCGATCGCGTCACCTATGCAGGTCGTTATAATCTTCGAGATCGTTCTCCTAATACTGATGTTGATGTTTGCTTCTCTGGGAAGATTGCGGTCACGCAGATGAGCGTTTGAGTACTTGTGAAAAATAATTACCAAAACCCGTAAAGTTTCGCCCCGAAGGGGCGAAACTTTACGGGTTTTGGTTTGTAATTAATTATGCCCATCTACTTAATCTAACTGAATTGTAGTTTTTAGTTTTTCCTTTACTTAATCCCTTCCTAGCAAAAAAATAGGCATTATTAAAGTGAATTTAGTGTTGCGCACCGGAGCTGCGCAACACTAAATTCACTGTGAAGGGAGTATCAATTGCTTTGAGCCTATGTGTGCCTAATTCCGACTAAGCCGAAACAATAGGAATTGGGTAAATTGATTTTCGCTAAAGTTATCATCACTCACTAAAATCAAGCTTTGCGAACCATCAGCTAAACGGGGACCGATCGCCATTCCTTCTAAGTTATCTAACTTAATCCCAAGGGTTGACAAGTCTAAAACTAGCTTTTTGCGAATTGCCCTCACGTTAGGACTAACTCTAAAACTTTTGATGGATGAGGTATCGGTAGCGCTTCCCGTAGCAATTTGCCAAATTTTTGCATTAAATCCTGCCGTGCCATTTGAGCGTTCAAGGGTGAGAAAATGTCCGCCGCGATCGATCGCTACAAGTTTATTAACCCCGATTTGGTTAACAGGTGGAGTCATCGCTTCGACAGGATAGAGATGTTCGGCAACAATTAGTGGCGCAATGTTGCCAACTAAGTAATGCAAAAATCGACTTTCAGATGGCTGTTGCGTATCAGGTTGAGTATCTTGAGCAAGGGCATTTTCTATAATTGCAAAGACACGATAGGGATCTCCGATGGAATCACGAATCACTGTGAGAGCTTCAAAACCAAGGCTTTCTTTCACTCCCTGTGGCTCCTGCGTTTTAGGTTCTGTTCTTGCGTCATCATTCTTTTCAGGTGATCGGAAGTAGCGAGGAGGAATCGGCAGACTTCTAAGCCATTTGCCTGAGACTAAATCGAATTCATCAATAAAGGGGGCAATACCATTGCTAGTTACGCCTTCACTAGAAATCAGAACTGTACGATCGCCTGTTAGGGCAATTCCTTCTGGATCGACTTCGCCATTAGGATAAGTATTTCCAGTTTTGTCTTTGAGAAAGTCCATACCAATTACTTCTACATTCTCAAGATTCGGTTGTTCTTTTTGAGGACTGAACTTCAGCTTGAGAGCATAAAATCTGGCGGGAGCAAACTCACTACGATCGTCAGAAACTGCGTAAAAAATATCATCAATGCGATCGTAAGCCAGGCACGACAAACCACCAACGGGAGTATTCTCAAACTTCTGCTTTGGTAATTTATACTCATTAATAAAATCTAGCGATACATTTAAGAATGTACGATCGCTTGCACTTGCTGGCGAATAATCAATGCAAAAGGTTGCTAAAAATACTAAGCAAATTCCAATTAGTAACTTCCAAAAGTTTTTCGGTGAAGGCATTTTTTTATTCATTGGATTCACAACTAGATTCACAACTTGGGCGTGCTATAAGATTTTCGTATGGCTCGATCGCAAAATGACGTTCAGGTTCAGTGAGTAAATGGCGATCGCACAGCTCAAAAAGCTCTTGCTTTGACTGCACTAATCTCATTCCTGCTAGAAACTGCCCTTCAGGATCAATGCCAGTGCCAATAAAGTTTAAAAACTTTTTCAGACAATTAACGTGGGATTTCTCTTTGAGATCATCTCGGTAAGTAATTTCAAATAGATGCTGAATATATCTATACACATCAGCAAGGGTAGTTACTTGGACTGGGGTACCTGCAAAGCGATCGCGAATTTGTTGAAAAATCCAAGGATTGCGAATCGCCGATCTCCCAATCATCACTCCTGCCGCACCTGTCTCTTGTAAAACCTGTTCAGCCTTGAGATAGGAAGTAATATTGCCATTCGCTAGGACAGGACAATTCACAGACTGCACCGCCTGACGAATTAGATCGTAATGCACTTCACCGCGATATAACTCTTTGACTGTGCGACCATGCAAACTCAGCATATCAATTTGATAGTGATTGATTAATTGCAATAGCTTTTCAAAATTATCAATCGAGTCAAACCCTACGCGCATTTTCACTGTGAAGAGTCCCGAAATTTGCGATCGCAAAGCCTCAAAAATCCGCTCAATGGTTTCAGGTTCACGCAATAACCCTCCACCAACATTTTTACGATAAACTCGTGGCGCAGGACAGCCGAGGTTGAGATCGATTCCTGCGATTGGGTATTTCGTTAGCTGCTGAGCAATTCGGAACATATCGGGAATACTTTCGCCAATTAATTGAGCAAATACAGGTCTACCTGTTGTATTCAGAGTGATTGACCTAAGAATCTTTTTATCGATATTAGAATTAGCATAGACTCGAAAGTATTCTGTCACATAATAATCAGGACAGCCATATTCGCCTAACATTTGCATGAAGGCAAGATCGGTTACGTCCTGCATCGGGGCGAGTGCTGTCAGAGGTTGCCCTTTGATAATTTGAGATGGTAGAGCTTCTGGCAAAATATCTGACTATAATTTTTTAGACGGTGTTCAGCGCCGGTAAAAAAAATTATAGCAATCATCATGAGCGATCGCCCCACTCCCTACGATAGTAAAAATACTCATGCCTCTCATTCTGCAAATTCCTTCAGTTATGAACAGGGATCGCTCTTTGGTGAAGGCATACAGCGAAATTCGCGACTCAATGATAGTGGAGCGAGTTATGAAATGGGAAGTCAGTCATTACAGGTATGGAAACAGGCGATCGCAAAGTATCAGAGTTCCATCACCACAATGATCCCCACTGTTCAGACTTCTCTATTTGACTTGCCATCTAGTCACTGCGATCCCCATGCGATTAATCCCTTCTTATTGCCAATTCAAGCTGCAGAGTTCTATCGCTTACCCAGTAGGGATTGTGACGATGCTTGCATATACTTTGTAATCGATCTCACTAGTGAGGTGCAATCACCCGTGCTACTCTATATTGGAGAGACATGCAGATCTCATAAACGATGGAAAGGAGTTCATGATTGCAAAAGATATCTTCTTAATTATCGTGATTTGCATAATACCCACAACCTCCAGACTCAAGTTGTCATGACCTTCTGGTGGGATGCACCTGCCTCCCCACGTCCACGTCAACAACTTGAACGAAGCTTAATTGAAAAATGGCGATCGCCATTTAATAAAGAGAACTGGAGCTTTTGGGGAACTCCTTTTATGAATTAGATCGTCTGTAATTCTGTAATTACATATATCTCAGTAAGGATTCAGGCAACCCTTGAATACCAGCCTCTAACATTCTTTAACTAAAATTACTCAGATTACTATGTCTTCCCCAAATCTCAATCCTAACCATAATTTCGATGTTAATGAATTATGGTTTGCAAAATTCTTCATCGGAAGTATGGTCGCGATCGCACTGTTAACCGTAGCGCTGTCTTTTCTTCCTTCCCCATCAGGATTACGCAATTCTCCACAAATTAAGACCTCATTAATGAATTCGTTGGTCATTGCCCCTGCTGTCTAGCCGCTAATGCCAAACTTTTAATTTTTGACCTTCAAAAAAACTGCTTCAGTTTGCTCAGCGAGTTTGTCCCAAGCAAATCGCTCCCTTAGTTCGGACTGAGCATTTTCAACTAAGGTTTTTGCATACTCAGGATTATGAAGAATCTCGATTATGCCATCAGCTAGAGAATCAGCGTCATTAACGCGAGTTACTATACCCGTAACCTTATGACGAACAACTTCTGGTAATCCACCCGTATCGGAAACTACTAGCGGGATTTTTGCAGCAAAACTCTCAAGAGCAACGATCCCAAATGGTTCGTATAAGCTGGGGAAAACTGCACAATTAGCTATCTTCTGAAATCTCCAGAAATCAGCGTCTGCCATAAAGCCTGTAAATAAAACCTTGTGATATATCCCTAGATCCCAAGCTTGGCGCTGGAGCAAGATCGAGTAAGCATCGCCAGTACCAATAATCACTAGACGAACTTGATCGTTCATAGCAGCGATTAATTTAGGCATAGCATTCAGCAAAATATAAATGCCTTTTTCATAAGTTATACGCCCAACATAATAAATGATTGATTCTTCTGGTTTCGCATATTGAGTCTTAAGAGCTTCAAGATCGTCATGGTGCTCTGCGGTAATATTATGCCAACGATCAACGCTCAGACCGTTATAGACCACATCAGTTTTCTCTGCAGGACAATCCAGAGCCCGAAGCAATTCACCTCGCATATATTCGGAGCAAACAATCACACGCTGAGATGCTTGAGTTAAGAGGATTTCTTTGTTATGGATATACCTTTGAGTATCGTTGTGAATCCCATTGCACCGACCATATTCAGTGGCATGGATCGTAGTAACTAGTGGAATCCTAAATTCGTTAGTAAGCGCGATCGCAGATTCTTCGACTAACCAATCGTGGGCATGGATCAAATCTATAGAATTATTTGCCAAGAACTCTCTCGCAAAGTTCAGCATACTTACATTCATTTGCACAACCCATGGGAAAAAGTCATTATTGACCCCAACGGAAATTCGATAGACATGAATGCCATCAACGGTTTCTTCTGATGACCCACAATCGACTGCTACGGTGATTAAATGCACCTCATGTCCGCGCTTAACAATTTCAGGATATAGCTCAGCTACATGACGAGAAATTCCTCCAATGATGCGTGGTGGAAATTCCCAAGCTAGAGCGAGAATACGCATGATATTTAAGTAATATTTGTATTAATAAAAACGATAATCGACGAGAGAGTAAAGCCTAAGTAATAAAGCCTACTAACTAACTATAGCAACTATGTATCTATAACAAATGTAGATTCTATAGCAATGTAAGAGATGGCTATAGTAAAGTAAAGACTTACACGCTGACTTCATTTTTTTGGCGATCTCTTCACAAACTCAAAAGATGGGGGGTGGAGTAAATTACCATCTCTCATCTTTTGAGTTTTATCCCTAAATGAATGGCTAAATTTATGAAAACTAATTCCAGCAAGGATTTGGAATTTGTAAAATGGCAACGCCATCTTGAGAATTTGTATAATCCTAAGAAATGGCTCAAGATATGTTAATCTCACTGCATAATTTGTGATACTTTTCATGGCAACCGTGTGAATTGTGACAGGAGGCAGTTATGACAGAAAACAAAACTAAAGAAGTAATTGAAGGCGTTTCTAAGCAAGTTAGGCAAACTTGGACAAAAGTACAGCCGCAGTTGCAAGCGCTATTACTCAAACTTATTAAAAGTTTGCTACCTGCCCTGCGTAACCTGCAAACAAAGCTCACCAAGTCTGATTTGGTGGCAACAGAAGGTGAAGAGACATCTGCTACCTCAAGTACGAATAATCTATCTAGTAACCCTACCCTAAATAAAGCTTTAAATATCGGGAAGGTATTCTCAGCTAAGGCGATCTCAGCTTTAATTGTTGCCTTAACAAAACTTCAACAAAGCCTTGCAGGTCAAGAAAGTACTTTGGATGCAACGGGCGAGGCAGCGGGATTGCTTAATGCGTCAACTGAAGCTGACTCTCCATTAGTGGCGCAAGTTAAGCAAGAATTCGGCATTGCTTGGAAATTTGTCAAGGAGCAAGTTACACCGAAAATTTTGTCGTTTTTACAAATGTCTGTAGACAAGCTGGATCCGATCGCGACAAATGTTTGGCAAAAAGCTTCGACTAAGGCGGCAGCAACTCCTTCATTGGTAAACTCTTGGGAAAAGCTCCAAGAAAATGATTCTTGGAAAAAGACTGTAACCGCTACTGCTCCAATTTGGCGATCAATCAGTGGGATTGCAGTTCAGGTTCCCCTCTCCGATGAAGTTAAGCGGATTCTAGATAAACGGGCTGGTACCGTCGCTTTGGTCACTTTGTTTTCCCTGCTGATCATTTTGAAGCCATCCCACGCCCATAGCCAAAATGTTAAAAAAGTTGCAGCAACATCAACGCCAATTAGTAAGCCAGTTAGCAACAATGCGAAAAAACAGCCGCCAGCTGTTAATAAAGATTTGGTGAAACCAGAGCGTGGTGACTCGCCTCTAAATGCTGAACAAATTGAGATTGCAAAGATCCAAATCCAAGTTTCCGAAGTAGCGAACCAATATGGCGAATCTCTACTTGGTTCAGTACAGACCAACTTTAAGCGTGGACGTTTGATTGTGGCACTTAATGATGACTGGTATAAGTTAGAGCCAAGTCAACAGACTCAATTGGTGACAGATTTACAAACCCGATCGCAGTCGCTCAATTTCAAGAAACTATTTGTTGCGGATGCTGAGAATAATTTGATTGCGCGTACCCCTGTAACTGGTAACGAAGTAGTGATTTTGAGACAGTAGTTTCTAAGCGAACCTTAAGCTCCAAATTCATAGAGAATATTGCACAGAAATATTCCCTATGAATTTGGAGCTATTTATCTCAGTTCAAAGCACTGTAGTTCTTATGGCAGAAGCAAAAGATCAAAGACATCCTCAGTACACCAAAGATCGACAAATCGTAAATGAATTATTGTCGCAGTCTTCGCCAAGTAACCGAGATCATGCAGAGCTAGCACGTTTAATCGTGCGTTATAAAGGATTTGTCGGGGCGAGAGATATTCAAGCCGATCTGCTTAAGGTTCTCAATAATTGGCAGTTAACCGAAGAAGCATTATTTACTAAAACTAGAGCGATCCATGCGTTCGGTAAAGTTTATATGGCTAAGGATGAAGGTCAGGACGACTGGGCATAAAACAAACTAAAACAACAAAAGCCTCGCACAGCGAGGCTTTTGTTGTTTTGATAGAAGTCATATTCATTTGTCTTAGGAAAAATCAAAATCCAAGAATTGATTAGCGGCACTCCGCGCCACTAATCAATTCTTGGATTTTATGTCCTTACTTGGGGACAGCTAGCTATAGTTAGCGAGAGGGGCCTAAACCAACTGCTCCAGCATAAACAGCTTGACTGCCAAGTTCTGCTTCGATTCTTAGCAAACGGTTGTACTTAGCAACACGCTCACTACGGCAGAGAGAACCTGTTTTGATTTGACCTGCACGAGTTGCAACGGCAAGATCGGCGATCGTTGTATCCTCGGTTTCGCCAGAACGATGGCTGATCACCGAGCGATATCCATTCTTGTCTGCAGTAGCGATCGCTTCCAAAGTCTCAGTCAAGCTACCAATCTGGTTGAGCTTAATCAAAATTGCGCTAGCGCAACGCTCACGAATGCCACGCTCTAGACGAGTCTTGTTAGTTACAAACAAATCATCGCCGACTAACTGAGTATTGGTGAGTTGATCGGTCATTGCTTTCCAGCTAGCCCATTGATCTTCTTCAAGTCCATCTTCGATCGAGACAATCGGATATTTGGCGATCAAGCCTTCGTAATAGTTTACGAACTCTTGAGGACTGAGGGATTTACCATCGATCGCATAGTTTCCATCTTTGAACAACTCGTTGGAGGCAACATCTAGCGCCAAGGCAACTTGCTCTCCTGGTTTGTAACCAGCTTTGGTGATTGCATCGATCAGCAATTCTAGAGCTGCTTGATTAGACTCAAGGTTAGGTGCAAATCCACCTTCGTCGCCGACAGCGGTTGATAAGCCTTTTTCATGAAGGATCGAGCTAAGCGCCGCGAATACTTCCGCACCGTAGCGCAATGCTTCTTTAAAAGTTGGTGCGCCTACGGGCACGATCATAAATTCTTGGATATCGACGTTGTTATCTGCATGAGCGCCGCCGTTGATAACGTTCATCAGGGGAACTGGCAAAACATTCGAGAGAGGTGTGCCTAGATAACGATATAGAGGCTGTCCGATCGCTGCCGATGCTGCTTTGGCATTAGCCAAAGATACTGCCAAAATCGCATTTGCACCGATTTCGGATTTATTGGGTGTACCGTCTCGCTTGATCATAATCCGATCAACGAGTTCTTGATTGAGCGCATCTACCCCTTTCAATTCGGGTAGGAGCTTTTCAGTAATGTTGCGAACTGCGATTAATACCCCTTTGCCTCGATAGCGTTTTTTATCTCCATCCCGCAATTCATGGGCTTCAAAACTACCTGTAGATGCGCCACTGGGAACCTGTGCGAGACCGATTGCGCCGTTGGCAAGTTTGACCTCCGCCTCAACGGTTGGGTTGCCGCGCGAATCGAGGATTTCTCGTGCAGCGATCGCAATGATTTCTGTGCCTTTAGTCACTTTGAGCTATTCCTTTGATGTTTAAGTAAAGCTTTCGCAACAATCTTACAGTTTCGCGCTGTCCCATTTCTCAAATGTTAGGTGTTCATCAAAAAATTTGACAAAATTTACTTTAAGGTATCGGCTATTGCGGCAACCCCACAGTAGAGTTGCAGTGCTTCGCGCTGCAACTCTACTGTGGGGTTTTATGACTTAACTCTATCTAGCTACAGCTAGCCCAAAAGATAAAGATGCGGTGCGAAGCGCCGCATCTTTATCTTTTGGGTTTTGACTAACTACAAATCGCTTTGGCTAAAGATATTAATGCGATATAACAATGGCATCTAATTTTCTAATTCTTTCAACCATGATTTTCATCACGTTAATTGCAAAATATGGGGTTTGTTGTACCAAAAAGTTAAACCGCTTTTGATCGACGGGTACTAGCTTACATTCAGTTTTAGCAATCGCTGTAGCACGTCTAGGACTGGAGTCAATAAGAGCCATTTCGCCAACAATACCACCAGTAGAAGTAGTTTCAAATATCTTCCCATCTATCAAAATTTCTACTTCTCCTTCAACGATCACATACATATGATCTGCGACCCCGCCCTTTTCAAAGATCGCTTGCCCAGCAGGGACGATCTCAAAGTCTTGGGCATTTTTAAACAAGTCAATTGTAGTCAAGATTAAACTCCACTTTATCTAAAAGTAAATCAAAAAAATGTAAATACGATGCTTATTGTAGTTGCATAGTGAGCATTTCTAGGCATGAAATAAATCCTTGAAATAATCGGTAATATTGTCTACTAACAAAGGCTCTAAGGATCAATTTACACAACAAAATCTATGATTTATTGCGTGACTTACCAAGGTTAAATTTACATTAACTTAAGGTTAAAAGATTGTAATAGCTGTGCGATTAAAACCGCGATCCCTGCACCAATAGTTGTATTAATTCCATTGACAAGCTCATTGGTAAGCCAGTCATATTTTTCTTGTAAAGTAGCTCCGATCAGACTTTCAATATTTGTGGCGATGAAAGCCGCGATCGCACACCAAAGCAGATCCCAAGGACTTGTTAATAGTCCCACCGCCCAACCAATTGCTGCCATTAATAGCGAACCGATAACTCCTGAGATCGTGCCTTCTAGACTGATAGCGCCCTCAGTGCCTGCGGCAACTGGCTGGAGCGTAGTGATCAAAAATGTACTTTTACCGTAAGCTTTGCCAATTTCACTAGCAGTTGTATCCGCAAGTTTGGTACTAAGGCTAGCTACATAGGCTAATAACCAAAGCGGATTTGGTGCGATCGCTTGCCCGATCGCACAGACAGTACCTGTTGCCGCCGATCCCCAAAGATTTTCGGGGCCCCTTGCGCCATCGCGTTTTTCAGCAATGCCTTTTGCTTCTTTGATATCCTTGCCAATTCGAGTTACCCCCGAACCGACGATCAGATAGCTTAAAATAACGATATAGCCTTGCCATCCGAGACAGCCCCAGACCGTAATTCCCAAAGCCCATGCATGGCAAATGCCTGCGGTGGTCAATATTTTACGAGGTAATAGTAAGGCGATCGCACCGAGAAGCGTATTAAGGGCGATCGCAATCAACCAGCCCTGTGAAATGGGTAAACTATTTATCATAAAAGTTAATCTTAAAAATTAGTAGAGTGGGCCTTGCCCACCCTACTACTCAACATACTACGGAGTAAAAAAAATGACTGGAGCACTTGAGCTATTTTGGGGAAATATAAGTAGTTTTATGACTTGGAATCTTTTCTTAGCGATAATTCCCTGTGCACTTAGTTTCATTTTATTTTCTAAGCAATCGCCTAAGAGATTACCTTCAAACCCGATATGGTGGTTCGGCTTAGTAATTTTTATATTGTTTCTCCCTAATGCGCCTTATATCATCACTGACATTATTCATTTTGTAGATAATGTGCGAGCGACTGACGTTTCTGATAATGGCGTCATTTTTGTACTGATTCCTCAATATATCGTTTTCATATTGTTGGGTTTTCAGTGCTACGTGGTTTCGGTATTAAAGCTTATCAAATATTTAAGCTGGCTGAGGCTGATCAAGAATACGACTTGGCTAGAAGTAGGCATAAATTTTATCTGTGCGATCGGGGTGTATTGGGGAAGATTTAACCGATTAAATAGTTGGGATGTGTTCACCAATCTCAAAAATGTTATCCGCGATGCAATTCACACCTTTACATCTCCTAATTTCTTCGTAGGCACGATTCTGTTTTTCATAACCTTTACTGGGCTTTATTACATTTTTAAATGGATTAATATTTCGCTCTTCTTTTACTGGCAAAATCGCTCTAAGCAAGTTTCGGTATAACCTGCATGAAAGAGCATCAGTTCAATCTCTCGATCTCCCTTGGTGATTATGCCCATCAGGTGATTCACCAAAACTTTCAAAAAGTTATCGATCAAGAAAAGTCTGTTTTTAAAGATCAAGACATTGAACCGTTGCATCAAATGCGAGTCGGAATGAGGCGATTGCGAACTGCTATTCAGGTATTTGGTAATGCGATCTCTCTACCAAAAGAAGTTAATAATTCATCGATTGGGAAAATTGCTAGAAGTTTAGGAGAGACACGCGATCTGGATGTCCTACAACAGACACTAATAGAACGCTATCAGCCTTTATTGACGAAAGCCGAAGAGTCTAAGTTCGTTCGAGTCATTAAGCATTTGCAACAGAAACGCGATCGGAGTTTTCTGAAATTGAAAAAAATGCTGAATGGCGATCGTTATCAAACCCTCAAGCAAGCAATTCAAGATTGGTTAATTCAGCCAAATTATACGATGATGGCTAATTTAGCTGTCTTAGAAGTTTTGCCAGATTTGCTATTGCCGTTGATTTGTAGACTTTTTTTGCATTCTGGCTGGTTGGTTGGCACAACCATTCAGTCGGGCAAGGTTTCATTGATATCCATTGAGGATGGAGCAGAGTTAAATCAGCAATTAAGAAAATTTGGTAGTAATTTGCATGACTTGCGCAAGCATATTAAGGGAGTTCGCTATCAGACTGAGTTTTTCTCTGACTTTTATGAAGATGCTTATGCCCAAAGGATGGAAGAATTTATAACAATGCAGGAGATGCTTGGACAGCTACAAGATCATGTTGTCCTCAGTGATTTTCTAGAATCTGCTCTGAAAGAGGATTTAGGAAAATCTCTACCGACCATCGCGCAGATAATGCGGGAAGAATCAATCGCATTTTGGCAGAGTTGGCAACCTTTGCAAGAGAAGTATCTGTCTCCTGAATTTCGCAAATCTCTCCGATCTATACTAACAACACCGCTTGTACAAGCTCATTTATAATCATTTCAATAGATAGTTTGCCACAATCACCATAAAATTATGCCTCTCGCGCCCTACGGTTCTTGGAAATCGCCAATTAGTTCTGACTTGATCGTTTCTAGTAGTATCCGCCTCGGGGCGATCGCTATCGATGGAGGTAATGTCTATTGGAATGAAGGCAGACCACAGGAAGCAGGGCGAAACGTACTCATGCGCTATGACGCAGAGGGCAATTACCGCGAAATGACACCCGCATCGCTCAATGTGCGATCGCTAGTCCATGAATACGGCGGCGGCGAATATCTGGTAAGCGATGGACGCATTTATTTTTCCAACTTTAGCGATCGCCGCATTTATCGTAAAATTGGCGGCAGTTCGTGCAAACTTCTGACGACCGAAAGCGCTTATCGCTATGCCGATTTTGTTTGGAACCGGATTTATGGCAAGTTGATTTGTGTGCGCGAAGACCATACGAGTGGCGGTGAACCGATTAATACTTTGGTGGCGGTAGATACCAGCAACGGCGAAGATATTCAGGTATTGGTCACAGGAGCAGATTTTTATGCTTCGCCAAGACTCAATTCTACTGGTGATAAACTTGCATGGATTAGTTGGAATCACCCGAATATGCCTTGGGATGGAACCGAACTTTGGGTTGCCGATCTTGCGGAATCAGATACAGGCGTTCTCAAGATTCAAAATCCGCAATTGATCGCAGGAGGCATTGAGGAATCTATATTCCAGCCAGAATGGTCGCCCGATGGAAAGCTCTACTTTGTTAGCGATCGCACAGGCTGGTGGAACCTATATCGGACTTCAGTAGAAGATATTGCTATTGAATCTCTCTGTCCCAAGTCTGCTGAGTTTGGGCTACCGCAGTGGGTATTTGGGATGACCACCTATGACGTTACAGGTGATGGCAAAATTCTTTGTTCCTATACAGAACATGGTAAATCTCATTTAGCAATTCTCGATCCTGCCAATCTTGATGTAGGTTTACAAGAAATCTCTACGCCTTTTAGTTCCATTTCTGGATTGCATTGCGAAGGCGATCGCGCTGTTTTTCATGGTGGTTCAGCAACGGAACCAACTGCGATTGTCTTACTGGATTTGCCAACAGGAACTTGGCAGAAAATCCGTGTTGCCTCAGATCTACAACTTGACCCAGACTATATTTCCGCCGCTCAGCCGATAGAGTTTCCCACCGAAAATGGGAAGACATCCTATGGTTTATTCTATCCTCCAAAAAACAAAGATTTTCAAACAGAGGATTCCGGAAAACCACCTTTGTTAGTCAAAAGTCATGGTGGTCCCACCGCTTCGACTTCAGGAAGTTTGAGCCTTGGCATTCAATATTGGACAAGTCGTGGTTTTGCAGTGCTAGATGTAAACTACGGCGGCAGCACTGGCTATGGACGCGAATATCGCGATCGCCTTAAAGGGAATTGGGGTATCGTTGATGTTGATGATTGCGCTAATGGTGCAAAATTCCTTGCAGACAAGGGTTTGGTGGATGGCGATCGCCTTGCGATTTCGGGAGGAAGTGCTGGCGGCTATACGACACTTTGCGCCTTGACATTTCGCGATGATTTCAAAGCAGGGGCGAGTCATTATGGCATTTGCGATCTTGAAGCTCTTGCTATGGATACCCATAAATTTGAGTCGCGCTATCTCGATAGCCTAATCGGTAAATATCCCGAACAGAAGGAAATTTACATTCAACGATCGCCAATTCATTTCACCGAAAAACTTTCCTGTGCGATCGCCTTCTTCCAAGGTCTTGAAGATAAAGTCGTGCCACCAAATCAAGCCGAAATGATGGTGGATGCTTTACGTAAAAAAGGTTTGCCTGTTGCCTATGTTCTCTTTGAAGGCGAACAACATGGTTTCCGTAAAGCTGAAAATATCAAACGCGCCCTTGATGGTGAGTTCTATTTCTATGCTCAGATTTTCGGTTTTACTCCTGCTGATGAAATTGAACCGATTGCTATCGAAAATAATTCTAGCGATTAGGCTCAGATTAGCCTCTTGGATGTGATCGCTTATTTCGACAGACTAGGCTCAACTACAGTCGGGAAACTCGCAAAATTCCTTTTTACCCAATCCATCCCCACCTCATTGTTGAGCTTTACTTTCTGTGGCGAATTAGGATAAATCTTGCCGAGAATATCCGCATCTTGATCGACCACAACTTTAGCGAAATTCAAAAAAGTGCTGCCAAAAATCTTGAACATTGGATGCTTAGGTATACCAAACATCAAAATATAGGTGCGGGTGCGATTTTCAGCCTCTGGCACAAAAATATGACATTGGGCAACTTTGCCTAGATCCGTCTCACCATGAAAAATTACTAGCGATGGAAAATGATTTTCTAAATGAGCCTTTAAGGTAGTTGGCAAAAGAAATAAATCTGGCTTTTTGATTTTTTCGATCAAGCTATAGGGAGCAGTTGGCATCTCGTAAAAGGCATGAGATAAATGCCCTTGATCGATAAATTGATGGAATTGAACTTCTGTAATCCGAAACAATTCTCGATGCGTTCCGTTTTGGTGATTGTAGTCATGCATATTCAGCAGCATCGTCAACAAATCTGTTTCGATACTGCGATCGCCTGTATGACCAATAAACCCATAGTTTTTCGCAATCTCATTCAATGCAGTGGGAATCTCAACTTTCGGTTCACATCCCCCATAAGTCCAGATGAACTCACCCTGAACTATTAGCTCCAAGGGTTTCAAAAGTGGCAAAGTTTTTTTATGAGCATCTGGTAGCATCGTGCAGCCTGATGCATCAAAACGCAAGGCATGGAACGGACAAGCGATCGCGCTTTCGCCATTACTTTCTATTTCACCCCATCCCTCAGACAACATCGCTCCCATATGAGGACATGCATTCGGCAATGCGTGAATATTGCGCCTAGCATCTTTCCACATTACATAATCATTACCATATACAGAGATTTTGCGTGGCTGATTAGTTGATAACATAGAGGTATGGGAAATCAACCAAGGTGCGCCCTGTAGCATAGAAGCCATGACTATCTCCTCTCGATATAGTTAAATATTTATAAAATCATGAATAATTTGTCGCTTTTGAATATATGACGAATGATTCGTATTTGTCAACCAATAAATCCACTGATGGCTTGCGCCGCCAACCTAGCCAAAAACGAGGTAAAGCTCGCGTTGAAAAAATTTTAGAAGCTGCCGCATCTGTATTTGATGAGGTGGGATACGAAGCCGCAACTACCCATCAGATCGCAGCCGAAGCAGGCACAGCTGTTGGCTCCCTTTATCAATTTTTCCCCGACAAGGAAAGTATTTTCAACACCATGGAATTGCGCCATACGGAGAGGGTCAAAGCGATGTGGGCACAGACAGATGTTGAAGCAATAGTCTCATTACCACTACGGCAGATGCTCAATTTGCTGGTCAAAGCTATTTCGCAACTATTTGAGAATCCCGTATCGCGAGTAATGTTTATCCAGTTTTATACGAACCGCCAAGTCTTTCAGTCTATTGATGAAAGCATGACTCAAGAAGCCATCAACTTTCTGGCGGATATTTTGCGGCATAGAAATCCATTGTTAAATGACTTGCAGTTAAGCCTAATATCTGAGGTTTGTGTTCATAGTAGTAATGCTGTAATTTTGTCAGCTCTTCGCAATCCCGATTTACAACGCCGACAAATGCTAGCTAAGGAAATTGAAGATTTGCTAGCGGCTTACTTAGAGCCTTATGTTGGCGATATAGTTGGGGATAAACTGAGTAATGTAATGAAGGTAATGATATGCCCTCACTGTTATTCTAAGCAAATATCCAAAAATGGTCAACGTAGAGGAAAGCAATGTTATCTATGCAAGGATTGCAGAAAACAATTCTTGCAGTAAATAATTTGTTGATGGAGAAGTGGGGTATAAGAAAAGAGCTAAGTAGATGTACATAATTAATTACACATCCAAACCCGTAAAATTGCGCCCCGTAGGGGCGCAATTTTACTGGTTTGGGTAATTTATTTTGCACAAGTACTTAGAAATAGTTTCAGAGAAATTTGATTTAGTTTTTTGCCACTGTTTTTATGTCGTCTTATTTACCAACAGGTCTATTACCCATGCCCGAATCGATCGACAGCGCCGCATTCCAACAACGCCCAACATGGGACGAATACTTTATGCTGCTGACCAAGCTTGCCGCAATGCGATCGACCTGTTTAGCTTTTCCAGTTGGGGCAGTAATTGTCAAAAACAAGCAGGTACTTGCTACAGGCTATAACGGCTCCCCCTCAGGTTCAGTACATTGCACTACTCAAGGGTATTGCTATCCAGAGATGAGTAATTGCACCGTTAACAAAGATTTTCCCTCAAGGGCAGTTCATGCCGAAGCCAATGCGATCGCCCAAGCAGCTAAACATGGTATTTCCACCGATGGCGCAAGTATTTATGTAACTTTGGAGCCATGTATCTCTTGTTTAAAACTAGTGGTATCGGCGGGTATTCGTGAAGTCTTTTATGAGACGACTTTTAATAAAGGCAACAACGCTGCGTTGTGTCAATCTTTTGTCCAAGAAGGATTAGTCACGCTCAAGCAAATTCAAGTGTCATCACCTGTGATCGAACGGGCGAACTTATTTCTTAATTCCCCAACGTCAGAACTCCGCCTATTTCCTGAATGAGAAGCAATATTTTTAAATAAAAATTTCTGTAGTTAAATTTTTTTATCTATGCGAATTTGTAAGCGATCGCATGGCTATTAGAATCTATCTGACTAAAAGAATATTTAGTAAGCCTATACCCAGCATATAATCTTAAGATAACTTTTTAGTTGTATTAATCTAATCTAAAGTGCAAGTAGTTAAAACTTATACTAAAATCTAGATTTAGTGATAAGTCTCCAAAAATCCTGAACTTTGACGAAGATTCATGCCATCTCCAACTTCTTCCTCCCTTCGAAATACCTTTACCAGAACTGAGATCCGCCGTCTGCAAGACTTACTGCCCCCAGAGTTGCAGGCTTGGGTAAAAGTGCTTAATGCCGATGGTGTCCGCCCACCCCTAATCGCTTGTGAAGAAGCTGGCGGCGATGAAGTGGTGATTTTAGTTGACATGGTGCGCTGGGAACGTATGGCGGAGGATCAGCGCAATCTACTTTATTGGCATGAGGTTGCCCGTATCCAAAATGACGCAGTGCCAAAGGATGGCTGGGAAGTCGCAGCGCTAGCGATCGGTTTAGGTGGCGCAGTTGGCGAACTGTGGGTACAAAACGGCTTACTATTTGTACTGGCACTTGGTATCTGCGGTGTGGCTGGGTTTCAGCTGTGGCGCAAGGGGACTAGCAAAAAAGATATTCGCAACTTGGTCGAGGCTGACCAAGGCGCAATTCGTTTAGCTGTGCGTAATGGGTACCCCTTACCAGCGGCTTACAAAAGTTTGGGTAGCGCTCTGAAAATCATGCTCAGTGACACATCGAAGGGGCGATCGCGTACATTGATCGAAAAACGTCTTGATGCGCTGCGTAATGAGGCAAATAAGGCTAGACGGACTTACGAAAACTAAGAAGAGTGGACGAGTTATAGCTGTTACCGAATGTATTAGGACATAAAAACCAAGAATTTGTTAGCGATATTGCGTGCCATGTCGCCAACAAATTCTTGGTTTTTGATTTGTCATAAGACAAGTGATACCAATTCACAAAAGCGTGACGACACTTTTGTGAATTAAAAACCAAACCCAGTAAGGGTTTTAAAAACACAAAATGGCTATGCCATTCTGTATTTTAGGATGAGACTGTAGATGTATTTTTGAATCTAAGCTAGCGCTAATGTAGGATGCCAAATACATACACAAACTGTTATAGATTGTTAAACTATTGGCTAGTTTTCAAATCTGGTTTGAAGTATATAGAGGCAAGGAGCATATGCAGGTAGATAAACAGGCGGATAAACAAGTAGACACCTCTACTGACATCAGTAATATATCGGTAGATCCAGCAAGCACCTCTGCCAGAAATAAAACTTCTATGAAAAATGCCCTAGAACCCAAAAGCTCAAACAAATTTTTAATCCCTGCGATCGCACTTGCCCTAGCAGCACTGGGCGTGAGTATTTGGTTTGTAATTGGACGTTTTAGCAGTAACCCATCAACGTCTGCACCTGCAACAAATACCAGTAAAGAACAGACAAGATCAATCAGTGCATTAGGGCGTTTAGAGCCACAGGGAGAAGTTATCAAAGTTGCCTCCCCATCAGCACTTGGCACATCGCGCATTGTGAAATTGATGGTCAAAGAAGGCGATAAGGTCAAACAAGGTCAAGTAATTGCCATTCTCGACAGTTACGATCGCTCTGCGGCGGCATTACTCCAAGCTCAAAGCCAAGCTCAAGAGAGCGATCGCAATCTTGCTAAAGTTCGCGCGGGTGCAAAAAGCGGTGATATCGTTGCGCAAGAAGGTAATGTCCTTTCTGCCGCCGCAAATATTAAATCGCTGGAAGCTAATGCCGCCAGAATTCAATCTGAATTGGAAATTGCGGTTCGAGATTACAACCGCTATCTAGCAATTTTTCAAGAGGGCGCAATTTCCCAAAGCATTCTTGATACCTATCGCCTCAAAGTCGAGAATTTGCGAGGCCAGCTAATTCAGTCTCAGCAGCAAATTCAGCAAGCACAATTCCAATTGCGTCAGTCGCAGGGATTGCTCAGCAGCGTTAGAGAGGTACGTCCTACTGATGTTCAGTTTGCCGAAGCCCAACTCCAAACTGCGATCGTCAATATCAAAAAAGCTGAAGTCGATCTCGATCTAGCTCAAGTTCGAGCTCCGATTGACGGACAGGTTCTCAAAATCAATTCTAAGACTGGTGAAGTTGTCAGCCAGACAAATGGAGTCATGGATCTTGGCAATACCAATCAGATGTATGTAGTTGCAGAAATCTATGAGACTGATATTGGCAAAATCAAGGTTGGACAGACTGCCACGATTGAGAGTGAAGCCTTTGAAGGTGTCATTACTGGCAAGGTCGATCGCATTGGTTTGCGGATTGCCAAAAATGATGTGCTCGGTACTGACCCTGCCGCCAAAACTGATGTGCGGGTTATCGAAGTCAAGATTAAGTTAGATGACAGTACAAAGGTCTCAGGACTTACCAATTTACAAGTCAGAGTCAAGATTGAACCTTAATGCGAGCAAATTTGCATGATTGCGTTTCAAGTATTTTAAAAATCGCTAGATGAATTTATGATTTTTGCAGTGCCTCTTGCTTGGCTACAACTTACTTACGAAAAAAGCCGACTGCTAGTTGCGATCGCAGGGATTACTTTTGCGGTGGTCTTAATGTTTTTGCAATTAGGATTCCGTGACGCTCTATTTAACAGTGCGATTCGACTGCAAAGTAATCTAGTGGGCGACTTGGTCATTATCAGTCCTCAATCCACTAACTTAGTGGGAATGCGGAACTTCTCTCAGCGTCGCTTATATCAAGCTTTAGGAATGAAAGAAGTCGCTTCAGTAAATCCTCTCTATATTGGCATTGGAGCTTGGAAAATTAAAGAAGATCCTGCGGGACAAACTCGCAACATTCTCGTGTTAGGTGCTAATCCCGATGCCAAGGTCTTTAAGATGCCTGGTGCAGTATCAAACATCGATCGCGTTAAAACCCAAGATGTCGTTTTGTTTGACCGGGCCTCACGTGCAGAGTTTGGTCCAATTGTTGGAGAATGCGGCACATTAGCCTTAAAAACCCAATTTACTGATGAGGCTTTTGCCTGTAATAACGTAGTTAGTCGAGAGGTCGCAAATCGCAAACTTACTATCGGCGGATTGTTTGAGCTAGGTGCTTCTTTTGCTGCCGACGGCTCGATGATTACTAGCGACACTAATTTCCTAAGAATTTTTGATAACCGACGTGCAGGTTTAATTAATGTTGGATTGATTAATTTAAAACCTGACGCATCTCCCTATGAAGCGATGCGAAACTTTATCCTTAGTCAACCAAGCGATCAAGTGGTTTTGCCACGCGAAAAACTTCAACCCGACGGAAAACGCATTCGGAGTTTATATCAGGAGAAGATTGGTGCAGATGGAAAAATCACTAGTGAAGAAGATAAGAATAAAGTAATTATTTCCAAGTCTGATTTGACAGTTGAAGATCTCAAAAGGACTCAAGATGCGGCGATCGATGATACCCGTATCTTGACGATACAAGGCTATATTGACTTTGAGAAAGGCTATTGGCAAAAAAGCACTGCGATCGGCTTTATTTTTACTCTTGGAACTGTGATGGGTTTCATCGTCGGAATTGTGATTGTCTATCAGATTCTTTATACTGATGTTTCCGATCACCTTGCAGAATATGCAACGCTCAAAGCGATGGGTTATGGCAATTTATACTTAGCTCAAGTTGTAATTCAAGAGGCTTTTGTACTATCGATTTTAGGCTTTATCCCCGGACTAGCAATTTCTTTCTTTCTGTATAACCTCACCAAAAATGCGACGTTATTACCTTTATATATTTGGGACAAGGCTTTTCCAGTTCTGCTCTTAACGATCTTTATGTGTGTGATCTCTGGCGCGATTTCATTACGCAAAGTTCAATCTGCCGATCCTGCAGAAATTTTTGGATAGAGATTGCGAGTTTTATTTTCCGTAAGCCATTTAATCCCATAGCCCCCCATTTTTATTGCTTTGATGGTTGATCAATTGGTTCTAAAATTGGGACAAAATCATAACCTGTGCCAGATTGATTTCCTGGCTCAACCTTAACTAGGATTCCGCGTCCGGAGCGATCGCCAGTTTTACGAAACTGGATTTTTCCTGAAGCACCAATGGCGGAAAACGAAGAACTCGAAAGCGTTTTTTGCAGATCCTCACGGGAATCGCTTTGCTGTAAACCGGAAGCGATCGCTTGGGTTGCATCATAGGACATTGCAGTTCGCCAATTCACACTTCCACCCCAAAGTGCGATCGCATCACTAGGAAAAGAACTGCCGCGAAAAACTGAAGGATGCCAAACGACTGACAAAACCATACCATTTACGGAACTGCCACCTAATTTCAGTAGGTCTTGTGTATAGGTTGTCGATCCACCTAATAGAAGAATTTTGCCTTGGGTTAGTTTCGCAATTTCGATACCTTGGTAGAGACGTTTAACAGAGGGTACGATCAACAGCGTATCAACATTCTCATTCAACATCTGTGAGATGATCTCATTGGGATTGAAAGATTTGCTAGAAAAATCACAGGGAATCGCACTAATTTGAATCCCTTTTTGCAAAAGCAGCTTCTTAAATTCATAGGCAAGTGAATAGCTATAGGTAGAAATTGAATCTATACACATTCCCACTCTTTTCTTTTGGGCAATTCTCACAGTGTAGTCTGCTAACTTTTGAGCATCAACTACATTGCTGGTAACAGTACGAAATACATAATCTCCGTAATTTTCAAGTTCTTGCGCACCACTTGTAGGCGAGATCGCAACTAACTTCTCCTTTTGGTAAATAGGAGCTGCCGCAATCGTTACTTCGCTAGCATTATGTCCAATCACACCCAAAAGCTTGCGATCGTTTACAAAAGCTTTCGCTAAGGTCTTGGCAATATCGGGATCGTTCTCATCATTGGCAATTTCTACTTGCAGCATCATGCCCCGAATGCCACCACGATGATTGATTTCATCTTGAGATTGGGCAATACCTCTTAAAATTTCTTGAGAAATATTGAGATTGCCCGAAATTGGAACACTGGCAACAATACGAAGGTGCTTTTGCGTAGCTGCTTTAGCATTATTGAGATAAATTAATGTTTCAGGATCGTTCCGCTCTAGTCGTAATGAAGATTGAAAATTGTCGATCGCTACAGGATAGTTCCCTTCAGAAAAAGCCTTTGCGCCCTGATCTTTATAGACATTGAGATTTGAGGTGATTAAAAATCTTTGACCGAGACTAAGTCTTTCTGTAAGAGCATCTGAAGAAATTTGAGAAGTAGGAATTAGGTTAGGATTTATTTGTGAATTTCTTGCAATGTAGATTGTAGAAACGATCGCACAACCAATACCAATAAGAACCAACAAAGCAATTTTTTGCCATTTTTGCCATTTCTTTGAGCGTTGAGTTGATGGTATTTTAAAAAAAGATGGAGCCAGATCGGGATTTTGACAGATAGTGGGCAACCATGTTGCACAGGGGAACTGCTCTTCTAACCATTGCAGCTTTTCTCTGGAGTTGCGAACTGCAAGATGAAGTGGTCGTCCAATGGAAAGTTCAGCAAGCAGATATTTCAGAAATTCTTGAGCAACGAGATCGGGAACTGGTTCGCGCATAACAATGACTTGGGGAATATCGAGATCGAATAGCGATCGCGCTAGCCCCAAACCATCACAGGAATTAAAAATAGCTAGCTTCAATCCATTTGCAACTGCCGTTTTGATGGCATAGTGAAGTTGCTCAATGGTAAGACTTTCAGAATCATTGATGTAAATACGTCCGCACTCTAAATGACTAGTGCTGTGTCCCGCAAAAAACAAAATATCCCAATGCTGCTGCCAAAGATGATCGCTTAATTGCTGGCTTTTTGGTTTTACTAAAAACGTAACTTCTGCATGGATCAACTTTTGTAATAGTATGCGATCTGCTTCCACATTGATTTCATCATCACTGCCCAAAATCGCCAAAATCCGCACTGGCTGAGCCGCAGGACTTACACGAATAGGCGCTATATTCGCAGGCATCGTCGTATAGTCAAGTGGGCAAATTCCCACCTCAGCACAAGGAAAACGCGCAAATAGATCGCATATTTGCCACGGCATCCGCTGAAGACTTTCATTTTCTGTCTGAATCAAAAAACGCACTTCATCGTTACGTTGAATATTTTCGATAATGCGTTCGCGGATGGGTAAGAATGAATCCGATCGCAGCCAACGATTTAGACAATCACGCAACTCCAGTGACTTAATTTGGCAATCTTCAAAAAATGAAACATTGGTAATTTGAGCACTTGGAGCGGATAACCTTGGGGTCGAAATCATGTTTCGATAGTTCTGCTGCCATTCCTGATAGGTGCGATCGAGGCTGGCAGGGGGTAACGATGCCGAAGCCTCTAAGGACGGTCGTGCCCCTTCCTCACCAATCTGAATTGAGATCGGAAACCCTTGTTCGAAACTACCTTGACCAAATTTAAGAATGACGAGTTTGCCCATATTATCGAGATGAAAACATTTTTTAGATCGTAAAGTTCTCTGTGAGAATTGTTGCCCCAAGAGATATCTGAATGCTGAAATGCTCTCCTCGATCGCCACCTAAATTATGCTGAACGTAATTATCTTGTCTCCTTGCGCTTGCTTCTAAAAAGCAATTACCAAAATTATCCAATACTTTTAAACTGAGGAATTCGGGTAAAAACACCTCTGTTATAGGGTAGACCGCTATATGTAATGGAACATGTTCTCTCTCTGTTTCTAAGATCGTGACCACCAAAGCAACTCTCAAGGATTCTAGATTTAAAAACTTGGTGCGCCGAGTTCCTGAAACATCCGATTGTTCGCTTAATTTATATCTCAATCTCAGCGTTGCCGATCGCCAAGCAGGTTGGATTTGGCGTTCGCTGAATATGGCCTCTATCTCTTGCCATCCTTCCTCAAAGATTCCTTGCAACCAATTCCCAAGACTTACTAAAGGTTGCGATCGCTCTAGCTGAATATCTGACTGATGATTAATTTGGGGCAAATTTGATTGGACAGATGCTTGCAAAGCTGCAATCGCTACGCAGAGATTTTCGATAGGCTCCAAGCGATCGATTGCGATCGTCTCCGTTGAGACCCGAGATACCATACCCAAAAGAGATGCCGATCGCAAATCCTCCTCAATTCGCACAATCGCATAGCCAATTCGGTCTTCCCATACTTCGGGGGGCATATAACAGCTCGATTCTCCTGTTTTAAGAGAGCGGCATTCCAGTTTCCCAACGCCCTCGATATTCAAGTCAGCTATATTTGCACATATTCGCATCACTGGATTCCAGCAGTCACTCTCGGCAATATTCGTCACAATCCCCATCATTTCTAGGTAGTCTTTGACGACGAGAACAGCCAGTATATTGCCCATGACACTCTCGGCTTTGGCTGCTGTGGGCTGCTCCGACATAAACTCCCGTGCAATTCTGCGATGCTCGGTAGAAATGGGTAAGAATAATGCAAAATCTTCTATCTTATTCATCTCAAAAATTAGCCTACTACGTCTAAGTCATAAAATTGCTTTAAAACTGGAAGACAACTACGTTGATAGAAGCTGCTAAGTGTAGAAATCGGAAGACCGAACTCCAGCGAGAGGGTTTGCCAACTCGATTCAGGGGGTAAGCGCCTGCAAATCAAAACTTGCGCGTTAACATCTGGGCGATCGCGAATATGAATTTTTCGCAATTTTTTGGTGGAATCTTGCTCGACCCATTCTCGAATTCGCTCTAGTAAAGAAGAAGGCGGGGGGGGAGCAACGAGGCGATCGGTAGCAGTTAACCCTGTGTTCTTTTCCTGTATTTCTGACACAGTTCTATTCTTTTGAGTTTGAGTTTCAGTATACATATCTTGTAGGCGACGTTTGAGATAGGCGTTCATCCAAGTCGTGATGCTACTTTGTTCAGGATCGTAGGCAGCCCTTGCTGTAAATGCCTCGCAGAGATTGCGACAGAAATACAACCAAGTTTGCTGCAAGGCATCTTCGTAATAGGCAGATGCATCTCTCCAGAGTTTATGCGAGCGATTGATGAGCCGAACAATCGCAGTTAATCCTTTTTGCCGCTTCACACTTCCATGCGGGTGCTGGCAAGTTTCTAGCACTAGCTGCTTTAATTGCTCCTCTATACTCATTACCAATACCTTGATATTTTCATAACAGCTAGCTCAAGTCTGCGATCCAATCAGCTTGATTCAAACAATTATGCTTGTATTTTTGATCGTAGATCGCTTTGGGTTGTTTATTAATCATAAATATTCATTTTTTTGCTAATTGCGTACTGTTCATCGAAATAGCAATTTTCATTTTGCAAATGAGTATGTACTCATTTGCAAAATGCCATACATGTTTGCACGTAAGTGAAAGCGAATCATTCTAAGTCTTGTCGTTCCTTGCCATCAAGTATCGCACTGACAGTCATATCACCCATCACATTAATCGCTGTGCGACAGCGATCTAAGAACCAATCTACAGTGATCAATAAAGCAATGTATTGTGTGGGCAAATTGACAGATGTAAATACGAGTGTCATCGTTACTAAACCCGCATTGGGAATTCCTGCTGCTCCGACAGAAGCAAAGATAGAAGTTATGACGACGATAAACTGTTGCGGTAGTGATAGATGCAACCCGAGAACCTGCGAGATAAACAGTGCTGCCATTGCTTCATACAATGCTGTACCGTCGTTGTTAAAATTCGTCCCTACAATCGCTCCCAAAGAGGCTGAAGATTCTCGCAGACCGATCTTCTCGATTAACACGCGAAATGTTACAGGCATTGTCACAGTGGAAGAAGAAGTGGAAAATGCCGTGAGTAGTGCATCCGATCCTTCTCTGAGGAAGTATGATGGCTTCACCCAAGAATCTAGCTGAACTCGCACTAAATAGTATACTGCCTGCAACGACAGCGCGATGAGCACTGCTATCACAAAAGCTCCTAATGTTTTAAATGGAGTAAACCCCTCTTGAGCGATCGTTTTGGCAACAATGCCAAACACAGCTATTGGAATGAGCGCAATCACCCAGCCTAGAATGCGAACGATCGCTTCAAGCAATACTCCGATCGCCCTTTCCAATCCTGTGTAGTCAAGTTGTTCTTTAGCAATTTGTTCGGCTTTTAGAGCACGAAAGACAACGCCAAAGATCAAGGCTACAAAGATTAATTGCAACACATTGTTGTCTACCATCGGCTGAAGCACCGATGAGGGAACCATATCTTGTAGCAGCCCCCAAGGATCTAGAGGTTTACCCGCTACTTGTGACGATCCCATTGGAGTAATGAGATTACCACTCCAAGCCCCAGGTTGGAGGATGTTTGCCACTAAGAGACCAATCAAAATAGCTACCATTGTATTTGTCAGCAATAGAATCGCTAAACGGCGGCTAGATCGATGGGGAATGTTAGTGGTTAGAAATGTATGTAACACTGCTAATAAAATCAAAGGAGTTGCTAAAGCACGTAATGCCTTCAAAATTAAATTGCAAGGTACTGCTAAGTTATTGCTTAGCGTAATGCCCTCGGGACTGGGTTGACCCGCTCCCAAACCAATCCCAGCCACGATCGCCAAAACAAGTGCGATCACAATTTGTAAATACAGTGGAATTTGTGGCCAAGTACGCAGAGATTTAGCTTCCATAGTTAGTTCTCCTATAGTAAAAATGATACAAACAGACTTCTTACGTGCCTAAAAAATGAGCTGGTATATTGATTGCTCACATAACAACTTCTAATCTCATAACTATCTGAAAAAGACAGTTATTCAATCATTCAGTAAATCTCATGGCATGGGCGTGAAATCATAGCCAGTTGAAGAGTTGCTGGGATGCACTTTTAGGAGGATAGTGTCACCCATGCGATCGCCTGAAGGCAAAAACTTCACCTTTCCTGTCGCCCCATCAATCGAGAATCCTTGCTGCGAGATCGCCTGCTGCAAACCATTTCGAGTAGGATTCTGTTTTAAGCCAGAT
The DNA here is from genome assembly GCA_003249035.1 of Pseudanabaena sp. GTDB lineage: Bacteria > Cyanobacteriota > Cyanobacteriia > Pseudanabaenales > Pseudanabaenaceae > Pseudanabaena. The sequence goes on along the minus strand of QBMK01000005.1, from coordinate 78,490 downwards.
ATAATTGCCTGTGTAGCATCATAGGATGTTGCCGTGCGCCAGTTAACAACGCCCTTCCAGAGTTTCTCAGCATTCTTTGCAAAGGGATTAGTAGGATCGGAATCAGGATGCCAGATTGCATTCAGCACTAAACCATTGACATCTTTTTGCCCTAATTGCAAGGTTTTGTGGGTATCCATAGCCGAACTTCCTATTAAAGCGAGTCTCCCTTGATTGGCTCTTGCCATATCTGTGGCGGCGTTGATTTTGTCAACATTAGGAAGCAAAAGTAAGCCATCAGTTCCTTCAGCAATCACCTTGGGCATGATAAGCGCTGGATTAAAATCTTTAGAGGCAAAGTCACAGGATGTATTCGCAATACGTCCACCATTGGACACGAACCGATCAGTAAATTCAGATTTAAACGATTGGCTTGATATTGCCGTGGAATCGAAACAAATTGCAATTGTGGCAAGATGTTTAGTCTTCGCGGCATATTTTGCCAAAACAGATGCCTCCGTCCGAATATTTGGAACAGTGCGAAATGTATAGCTGCCAATTCCAGATAGATTGACTGCATTAGATGTAGGAGAAATTGCTACCAATCCAGCTTGCTGATATATGGGAGCGGTAGCAAGAGATACGTTACTGACGTTATGACCCACAACAGCAACAATTTGGTTGTCCATGGTGAATTCGCGCGCTAGATTGACAGCTATCTCTGGATTATTTTGATCGTCGGCAATCACTACTTTTAAAGGAACTCCATTGATACCACCACTGCGATTTAACTCATCCTGTGCCTGTGCCACGCCACGCAAGATTTCTTGGGCGACATCAAGGTTGCTGCCAATGGGAACACTTACGGCAATTTTTAGGGAATTCCCATTGCCAATTTTGGCATTATTCAAGTAAATCAACGCTTCGGGATCGTTCGGATTTTGCTGAAGTGAAGCTTGAAACTTGGCGATCGCGTCATTCCCGTCGCCTCTCGCAAGAGAGTCCACTCCTGCCTGTTTGTCAGGAGTGAGTTTTTCGGTAATGAGAACTTGATTCCCAATACTAATATTGCCTGCATTCTGGGAAGTCAAAGTTCTAGTATTGGAGAGAATAGAGGGCTTTGAGGACTGTTGCTGAAACCACCAGTATCCTCCAAAACCGAACCCAAGTAGCAGAAGGATAAAAACGATTGGAGGTGGAGAAATCTTTTTGGTTACGTTTGAATTTGACATGATCGATGTACTCCTTAGTTAATTGAGTTAAAGTAATTTGCGATCGGATTTTTATTCAAAGTGTGGCTTTGCAGAACTTTTAATAAAAATCTTGTCTCTGGTTAAGCATTTGGGGCTGTAGTTGAATTTCTAAATGTCAGAAGGTTTAGCTTGTTGAAGTCGGCGCGTCACTTCATCGTCTAAAGTCATCTGTTCGAGTTCGGCAGTTACTATAGCGTTCGGATCTTCTGATATCGCTACCAGCGCATTTGTCCGCAAGTTGCGATTTTCCACAGCACTCTTGGCTGCTTCAAATTGATTTTTGGCTGAGCCAATGTCAAACTCATTATTGACATTATTGATTGTTGCCAAAGCTTCGTTTACTTCTGCAAGATCTTTCAGGTTCTGCATATCTGATTTGCATGCTTCAAGCCTTGTACGTTCGCGATTGAGTTTCATTTTTGACAAGTTGACAGCTTGTTCTGCTTGCTGAATTACGGTTTTGAGATTTGGCAGAATCTGTTCAGTCTGGATCAATCTCGCCATTGTTTGTCTTGCAGCCAGCTCGTTGCCAAGATTCTGAGCAGTTTGAACTTGTCTGTTCAAAAGTTCTATCTCTTTGATTTTTGCATCATACTTTTGCTTAGCACGCTGATATGAGGCATCCTGAATTGCAACTGCTTCGGCTAGACGTTGTACGCTCTCTTGCATTGATTGGAGCGATTCTTCGGCAACCGCCACTGCTACCTTGCCACCAGATTCGACGGGAATGCCCCAAAGCCAGTTGTATGTCCCAACAATCGTTCGACCCGCTTTTTCGCCGATTAGCCAATACATAACTTTTTTCATATTCCCTTAAACCCTCTTTTATGAGATTTGTTAACTCATCAGAGAGGATCTCTAGATTTATGCGATTCTTTACAATACTTAACAATTATTGGCGTTTGAGGGAACTCCAAATAAAACCCCAAAATATAGTGGCGGGGGGGGGCC
>QBMK01000005.1:48835-76297 GCA_003249035.1 Pseudanabaena sp. | reverse complement strand
AAAAAATAGGGGGGAGCAAACCCCGCCACTATATTTCGGGGTTTTATTATATTTGTGTAAGTCCCTAAATCAATAATTAGCGTTCGAGTACCTAACCATAGGCAATCAGTTCAGCCACTCGAAAAGCAGAGGCGATCGCACCTTCATGTAACCCATCTCCTAGATAAGCTCCTGCATGGTAAGTATTATTTTCGCCATTCGTTTCCACCACTTCATCTCGGTATCGAAAAGATGCAGTGGTATATAGAGGTGTATGGTGCTCCTGCTTATGAATGAACCGATCTTTGGCGATTAAATCTTCAAGTTGAAATGATAGAAAGTAATGCTCTGGTGATGAAATGCCACAAAGATCGTTTAAGTAACTGTTATACCCCCACTGATGATCGGTCTGAAAAAAATCAAATTCCGAAGGGTTGCGAACGTCGTGGCGATCGTAAATGGAAGAATCGTGATGCAAAATGGTATGGATAAGATTGGCTTTCCAGTCGGAGAAGCGTCTGATCTCCGCATCCGTAGGATCGCTTAATAGCGCCAGCACTTGATCGGGGGGCGTAGCAAATACGACCAGATCGAACTCTTGTACTTGACCTTGTGATCGCTCAATTTTGATTGCGTCTGGACTGCGGGAAATACCCGTAATTTCTTCATTTAAGAAGATTTCACCTTTAAAGCGCTCCAAAATTTTCTCAATGTAAGAGTAGACACCACCTTCGACTCTGAGCCATTTAACGGCAATATAATCTCTTAGCATCGGCATAACAAGTTCGGCGGGAAAGTCATCAATTAGCTCAAAAGACATGGAGTAGCTATACATCGTCAATAATTTCAGCCAGATATTACTGGTGCTGTTATTGTTCACATACTTCGACAATGGCTGATCATAGAAATCTTCCATCTTTGCAAATTGCGCTTCTAGCCACAATCCTACCGAACTGGCATGAATGAGATCGAAGCGTAGATATTCAAGCAGGCGTTGGATACCTTGATAATTCTTATCAATCATTACTCCCGATAAAAAGCGACTGCCATCTTTGGCGAATAGCGCCGAACCGATCGGTATCGGTTTTAGTTCAACTTCTAACTCCTGCATCAGCGCCACAAAGCTATGAAATACTGTCGGAAATTCGAGGACTCCACATTCCAACATGCGATCGCAATTGGAGAGGTTTGGCTGCACATTTTTGGTTAATGTGCGAATATGTCCACCCAGTATGGGTTGCCGTTCAAAGACAGTAACCTGATGTTGCTGTTTATAAAGCAAGTAAGCGGTAGTCATACCACTAGCGCCACCACCGATGACTGCGATTCTCATAGCTCGACTCCAAATAACTTGTATTGCAAAGCTTTTCGATCATTTATCCTCACGCTAAAGGCGTGAGGATAAATGATTAACCTAAAATTGCATCACCCGATAATCTTTGATATAGAAGCGCTCCTGTCCAAAATGTGGGGGCAAACCCAGGGTAACCCGATGATGCGTTGCAGAAATAGAAATGGTTGAGGGAGGTCTCATGATTTAATCTACCTAAACCCATGTTGCGCGGGGTGAGACTGGAGCCGTAGGAATTGCCTTGCGGACAACCGCAAAAGCGCTCATTGGTGGTGGGACTGCCCGTCACATGAAAGATCATATGCTTCCTGAAATCTGGGATATAGTGCTTTTCTACTACATCTAAAATTGAATCGAAGATTTCTTGTTTTTTTTGATTGTAGGCTTTGCGATCGCTTTTCAGCAATTGCTGAAAGTAGGCATAATTCGCAACGGTCAAAAACTCAACTATCTGACAATCCTCTGGGCAATCTCCACCAACGTCAGTCAGCAGAGTTGGTGTGGTAATCACAAAACTAGGATTAGAAAAGTCATGATGTTCATACATCTGGGCAAAAGACTCATTTAAATTCCCATGCCCTGAATGAAAAAGATTCCACTTGCCAAATCCATAATCTCGGAGGTCGAGATCTTTGACCACACAGTATGCCATGTAGTTGGAAGGGGAATAGTCATAATTGAGCTTTTGGCGGACAGATTTCGAGAATTTTTCCTCACCAATCATTTTGGCAGCTTTTTTGGGGTCAATGTTACAAATTACTGTCTTACCCACAAATTCTTGGGTTTGATGGGTACTCAAGTTCATTGCTTCAACTCCCGTAACTGTGCGATCGGTGACTTTGAAGTTGATAACTTCATGGTTAAGCAATACCTCTCCGCCGTGGGATTCAATCACTTTGACTAAGGAATTGATCACATGTTCAAAATGCTGGGTCGGGTAAAAGGCTCCTGCTTGATAGCCCTTAAAGAGAGCAACCCAAGCATAGAATGAAAGTTGGTTGGGCGGCAGTAAAAAATCTGGCCATTGCAACGCCAAAAGAGTCTGAGCCGCCTGTGGCAGTTTAAATTTGTCGAATACATCCTGAAGTGTGCTGTTTAGATATTGGATTGCACAAAGCACTTCGCTTGCATATTTGAGAAGTGATAGGGGCTGCACGGGAGGCGCAAGTTTTTTTAAACCGACACTCGTTTTTTCCACCGCGTTCACAAACCCTCGAAAGCGATCGCCATGCTCAGGAAAAAGGTTTGACAATCGTTGAATCAATTCCTCTGGCTCAGAAGGAATATCCAAGGCATATCCTTCCATTCGCATATGGTCAAAGCCATTTGGGTCATACCGCACAAAAGTGACTTCTTGATCTAAGCCCAGTTTTTTGAGTACTCGATTTACCGTTTGACCTTCACCACAGTCCCAAACATAGTGAAATTGAGCATTGAAAGTATACTTCTTAGCCAGCGTAAAAGTATGACCAAAACCACCTGGATGCTCGTGGGCTTCAATCACCTGCACCGTCTTACCCGAGTTTGCCATCAAAGCTGCAAAGACTAACGCTGATAGACCACTGCCAACAATCAAGTAATCGTAATCCGATCTCATCTCTGATTTCATAACTAACTCCTTACTTCAGCTATTTTCTGAAGATAGCGATCGCCATAGTCAGTCAGATAAGTTTTTTGTTGATATTGCAGTTTTCAGTTCGTCTATAACAACTCAACAGAAAAAACTTTAAAATGCCATTGCAAGTGTTTTTTCATACTCCAGTGGCTTATTCTGGCTAGTGGAAATCTGTAGATATTACCTACTATCAATTTTTACATTTTGTTATCATGAACCTCACAAAATGTAACAAAATGTAAACAAATCAATTTCAAATTATTGCATTTATTGCCCAAAATCAACCACTGCAATGGTTGTCTGGTATTAAATAGTGAATAGGTATAAATCTTTAATTGCTAATTGTTACCTCGTGTAACAGTTTGAGCAACAAATAACGAATCAGCCAAATTTAAAATTCCTAAAAATCAGGACTGTAATTTAAGGAGACTGCATGTTCACTTCTGCGCCACCGATCGCATCACTATCTAGTAGACATATCATTCCCGAAAATCTACAGGGTCGGGTCTTAATGAAGTTGGTCTATGTAGTGCTCGAACCTCAATACCAGAGCGCTATGTCGGCGGCTGTAAAGTCAATTAATAAAAATAATCCCAACCTTGCGATCGAGGTGAATGGCTATTTAATCGAGGATATTCGTAGTCCTGAAAATTACGAAGCATTTAAAGAAGATATTGCAAATGCTGATATTTTCATCGCGTCACTAATTTTTATTGACGATCTTGCGACAAAAATCGCTCTCGCTGTTGCGCCCCATCGCGATCGCCTAGCCGCTTGTGTCGTATTCCCATCGATGCCCGAAGTAATGCGCCTAAACAAAATGGGCAGCTTTAGCATGGAAAATCTGGGACAGTCCAAGAGTGCGATCGCGCAGTTTATGCGGAAGCGCAAAGAAAAATCGGGGAGTTCTTTTCAGGACAGTATGCTCAAGGTTGTGCAGACCTTACCCAAGATTCTCAAATATATGCCGATGGACAAGGCGCAGGATGCTCGTAACTTCATGTTGAGCTTCCAATATTGGCTCGGTGGTTCGACTGAGAATCTCGAAAATTTCTTGTTGATGCTTGCCCAGAATTATTTACCCAGCGTCAAGGCAAGGGCTAAAGAAACTGGTTCGGCAAATCTGATTATTAAAGAGCCAGTTACTTATTTGGAAAAGGGGCTTTGGCATCCACTCGCGCCAAAGATGTTTGAGACTACGGCTGATTATTTGAAATGGTTTAACGCTCGCGAAGATATTTCTGATGACATGAAAGATCCGCTTGCGCCATGCGTGGGCTTGTTGATGGCAAGAACTCACCTTGTTACAGGCGATGACGCGCATTATGTGGCGATGGTGCAAGAATTGGAATCTCTTGGGGCTCGAGTAATTTCTGTATTCAATGGGGGCTTGGATTTCTCCAATGCAGTTGAAGAATATTTTTACGATCCTAAACAAAAGGACCGGGCGATCGTTGATAGTGTGGTTTCTCTAACTGGTTTCGCGTTAGTTGGAGGACCAGCTAAGCAAGATCATCCCAAAGCCATCAAAGCTCTCGAAAAGCTGAATCGTCCCTACATGGTGGCTTTGCCGCTCGTATTCCAAACCACGGAAGAATGGCAAGATAGCGATCTTGGTTTGCATCCTGTGCAAGTGGCTTTGCAAGTGGCTCTTCCAGAACTTGATGGTGGACTCGATCCGATTGTGCTGTCAGGTCGCGATAGTATGACGGGAAGATCTCACGCGATCGGCGATCGCCTCGAAACCATCGCCAACCGTGCAATTAAGTGGGCGAATTTACGCCGTAAGCCTCGTCACGAGAAGAAACTAGCAATCACGATCTTCAGTTTCCCACCCGATAAGGGCAATATTGGTACGGCTGCTTATTTGGATGTATTCTCTTCTATCCACAAAGTTGCAGAAGCCCTTGGTAACAATGGCTATGATGTCCAAGGCTTGCCCAAAACATCCCACGACATGATGGAAGATATCTTGCATAATCCTGAAGCAATGGTCGGTAGCCCCGAACTGAACGTTGCTTACAAGATGTCGGTTCCTGAATATGAAGCAAATACTCCCTACGTCGATCGCATTATCGAACAGTGGGGAGCCGCCCCTGGACATCTGAATTCCGATGGACAGAACTTGCTAATTTACGGTAAGCAATATGGCAATCTATTTGTCGGTGTGCAGCCTACCTTTGGTTATGAAGGCGATCCCATGCGCTTGCTATTTAGCAAATCCGCCTCACCCCATCATGGCTTCGTTGCTTACTACACCTATCTCAACCATATCTGGGGAGCCGATGCTGTTCTTCACTTCGGAACTCATGGTTCAATGGAATTCATGCCAGGCAAGCAAGTCGGTATGTCGGGCGAATGTTTCCCTGATAGCCTGATTGGAGCTTTACCCAACATCTATTACTACGCGGTAAACAATCCATCGGAAGCCACGATCGCTAAACGTCGTGGTTACGCCACGATCATCAGCTATATCACTCCTGCTCCTGAAAATGCTGGCTTGAGCCGTAATTTGCAAGAACTCAGCGAACTGATTGCTTCTTACAAGGATTTGCGGACAGGTAGTCGCGGCATCCAAATCACCAACACGATTATGGATAAAGTGCGCTTAGTCAATCTGGATAAGGATGTGCAGCTTCCTGACACCGATGCTAAGGAGATGGATTTGGAAGGACGTGATAACGTCATCGGTCAGGTTTATAACAAACTGATGGAAATCGAATCGCGAGTTCTGCCTTGTGGTCTGCACATCGTCGGCGAACCTCCTAAAGCTGAAGATGTCACCGATGTATTAACCAGCATCGCTAGCTTCGATCGCCCTGAAGACAATATGAAGTCTTTGTTGCGGATCATGTGTGAAGCGATCGGTCGCGATATCGAACTGCTTTACAAGTCTAGCGATAAGGGCATTTATGCCGATGTGGAATTATTGTCTGGTATTCGGGCGATCGCTAACAAAGCCGTTGGCGCATTGGTCAAAGCTAAAGCTGATGATGATGGCAAAGTTTCCAGAATCTCGGTTCTCAACTTCTTTAAAATGGGTAAAACCGAACCTTGGATCGAAGTTTTCCAAGAGAATGGTTATGCCAATATCAATAAAGACGATATCAAGCCTCTATTTGAGTTCCTAGAGTTCTGTCTCAAACAAATTGTTGCTGATAATGAACTTGGCGGTCTCATTCGCGCCCTTGAAGGTGACTATATTCTGCCTAGCCCAGGGGGAGATCCAATCCGTAATCCCCTCGTGCTACCCACTGGCAAGAATATGCACGCCCTCGACCCTAACTCGATCCCCACGAGTGCAGCCGTCCAAGCTGCAAAAACTGTAGTCGATCGCCTGTTAGAGCGTCAGCGTCAAGACAACAACGGTGTCTATCCCGAAACGATCGCCGTCGTCCTCTGGGGAACCGATAACATCAAGACCTACGGCGAATCCCTCGCTCAAGTTCTCTGCATGATCGGCGTAAAACCTATGCCTGATGCTCTTGGACGCATCAACCGTTTAGAGTTAACACCTCTTGAAGAACTTGGCAGACCTCGCGTTGATGTAGTCGTCAACTGTTCTGGCGTATTCCGCGATTTATTCGTTAACCAAATGGATTTAATCGATCGCGCAGTGCGTATGGCAGCCGAAGCCGATGAGCCTTTGGAAATGAACTTTGTCCGCAAACACGCGATCGCCCAAGCCGAAGAGTTTGGCTTAACCATCAATCAAGCCGCAACTCGCGTATTCAGTAACTCATCGGGTTCGTATTCCTCGAACGTCAACCTTGCTGTGGAAAACAGCACATGGGAAAACGAAGAAGAATTGCAACAGATGTATCTATCGCGCAAGTCCTTCGCCTTTGGAGGCAATGTCAGCAACACCCAACAGCGTCAGATTTATGAAGCATCGTTGAAAACTGTTGACATGACCTTCCAAAACTTGGATTCCTCAGAAATCAGTCTCACTGATGTATCTCACTACTTCGACTCTGACCCCACGAAGCTAGTTGGCAGTCTCCGCAAAGATGGCAAAAAACCTGCCTCTTTTGTCGCTGACACCACCACCGCCAATGCTCAAGTCCGCACCCTGACTGAGACAGTCCGCCTCGATACCCGCACCAAAATCCTTAATCCTAAATGGTATGAGGGAATGCTCAAGAGTGGTTATGAAGGTGTACGCGAAATCTCCAAGCGCCTTGTGAACACGATGGGCTGGTCAGCAACGGCTGGAGCAGTGGATAACTGGGTTTACGAAGATGTCAATGATGTCTATGTGAATGATAAAGAGATGTGCGATCGGCTCAAAAATCTCAACCCCAATTCGTTCCGTAAGATTGTTGGTACTTTGCTAGAAGTCAATGGTCGCGGCTATTGGGAAACCAGTGAAGAGAATCTTGATAGATTGCGTGAGCTATATCAAGAACTCGAAGACCGCATTGAAGGTGTAGAGTAAAAATTAAAAAGGCGGCGTATTGCGCCGCCTTTTTTCATAGGGAAAATTACCGTTGGTATAATGTTAAATTAGTTATGTGTATATGCCATGAATACATTAGACAAATTAGAGCTACTTAATGCAAATTGCAGCGATCGCAATGAATTAGATCGGATTCTCAGTCAATTACTCAGTGTAATGTTAAATCGTCTTCGACAGAAATTAGCTGTTTATGACCGTGATATTAGTAAGTTTGAACAGAACTATAGACTTGATTCCCATCTGTTTCAAGAACAATTTGAATCAGGAGCATTAGGGGATGAGATGGATCTGTTTGAGTGGTTTAGTTTGTGTGAGTTGCGAAAGGATCTCTTAGTTGAAATTAGTAAGCTAGAGCAAACGTTGTGATGATTGCCGAAGATTATCTAGCTTTAATAAAGTCATTGATTGCTCTTTGCCCAGCATTGAAAAGTTTTAGCATTCTTAGAGAAGATGCACAGGGTAATAAAGGTTTTATGCTTTTTCCATCTCAGCAAGCGCTTCTTGAAAACTAAGAGGCTTTTCATCCTTAACTTCTAGTATGGCATTGACAAGCCCTAAATCCTTAATTGACAATCTGCCTCTAACTGGCTCAAATTCATCTTCTAATAGCCATAGCTGAGCTTCCTCATAGTTTTTGCTAATTTGCACAACTCGATAATTTTCGACAGGATCGCAAATATGACAGATACCCATGCGATCACCCATTAGCATCAATAAATAAGGCGGTGATTGCATCGGATCGATCCATACCTCCAGAAAGTTCCAGTCATTTGTACTCCCCATATTCAATAATTTCCTGAGTAACTCGCTCCATCCTAATCTTCATTTATAAAAAATTATCTTGATTTAGAGTAAAATCAAATCCAGATGGCACTTATGTCTCCTACTTTTTAGCAACTTAGTAAAATTATGGCAAAGTTGACGGTTGACTTAGCAACTTCAGCAGATGTTTTGGGAACTACTCCCGATCGCTTTTTGGCATGGTTAAATCGCGAAGATCTACATGGTTTGCTCTATTTCAACGATACGCCACAAATCTCGATTTTCACGCTGGCAAAGATTCTGGATACTACGCCTAGAGAATTGGTTGATTTTTTAGAAGAAACCGAGCTAGAAGATCGCTTAGATTTGCAAGATGCTCTAGAGGCGATCGCTGAGTCAGAAAGATTAGGGGAGCAGCCAATTGCTTTGCAGTCTGTGGTGGGAGAGTTAGTTTAGATGTCCTATGAGGTTCAAATATTGCCAAAGGCGGCGCGACAACTAAAAGCTTTATCGGTTGAGGTTCGTCAGGATATATCGCTCACGATTCAATCCTTAGCCAATGAGCCAAGACCCATCGGAGTTAAGAAGCTATCAGGTGAGAAAGATGTTTACCGAGTTAGGGTAGGAAATTATCGCGTTCTCTATCAAATTATTGATAAGGTTTTGGTTGTTGTGGTTGTCTCAGTTGGTCATCGCCGAGAAGTTTATCGCGATCGTTAATTTTCATATAATTAGGAAAATATAATATGGCTATTCTTGTACCAAGCAGAGAAGAAATTGAGTCGCTACCTACTAAACTAACAAATGGGGAAAGTAGGCTGATGAATGCGTTATTAGAAGCTCTTGATGATGGTTGGACTGTGTATGTACAGCCTCATTTAAATGGACTTAAACCAGATATTGTAATTTTTGCTGAAGATGGAGGAGTAGGAATATTTGAAGTTAAAGATTGGGATTTAGGCTGTTACCGTATTCGTGATAAAAAATGGCAAGTGTACGATGCATCATCACGGAATTATGTTGAGGAGAAATGCCCATTAGAACAAGTTAAAAAATACAAAGACTCTATTATCAAATATGAAATGCCTGTACTGGGGGCTGAGATAGCTCTCAATACAGAAAAATACAGTTTGATTCAAACATTCGTTTACTTTGATAGACATACTACGTTTGAGATTCAGGAAAAAATACAAGAAATTTTGGATGGACACACTAGAAATAATGTTTTTGGATATGACAAACTGAATCCTCATAGTCTTCGTAATTCATTAGCCAGCAAATATTTAAAGCATGGTTCTAAATTTACTCCATGGATGCAGTCAAATGATTTAGAGAATCGACTTCGTAATGCTCTTGCTTATCCGAAACATGGAGCAACTGATTTAGGCAATCTATTAGCCCAAGCTGAATCCAAACAAAGAGATTTACTTCCAAACAGCATAGGTAGTAGAAGGGTTTTGGGAGCAGCAGGGTCAGGTAAAACTTTTGTATTAGTTCATAAGGCTGTTAACGCAGCAAGAGATGGTAAGAGGGTTTTAGTAGTTTGCTTTAATATCACAATGGTTAACTATTTGCGGGATCTTATAACTCGTCTAGCCCGCTACTATGATCCTCATTGTCATAGAATGATCCAAATTAGTCATTTTCATAGACTCTTTCCTGAGGAAAATTCTGATATTGACACAGAAATCATCAAAGATCCAATAGATGTTTTACTTATCGATGAAGGACAAGATTTTGAAAGATCATGGATAGAGAAGTGTCAGTCTCTATGCGCTGCAAAATATCATTTGATGTTTTTTGAAGATGGTCGGCAAAACATCTATGGAAAAAGCATTAGAGCCAGAGAATCAGTACCAGGTATTCGAGGAAGACAAAACAAACTAAATAAATCAAAACGTTTACCCAAACAAACTGCTGAATTGGCTAATGCTTTCTCAAGATGGTCAAAGCAAGAAAGTCAATCAGAAGATGTTACATCTACCAAAGCAGTTCAAGGTGATGTGTTTGTGAAAAATGTCTGGTTTGATGGGACGAAATCTACAGCTATCAAAGCAATACAAGATGATCTACAAGCTCTAACTCTTGATCCAAATACAGCAAGGGCTGATATTGCTGTTCTAGTTTGCAGTGTTGAAGATGGATGGGAAATTTGTAAAGTTTTGGATGCTTTGCACTTGCCATGTCAAAGAAATTTCGAGTCTCAGGATGAAAACAGAAAACTGTATCAACAATACAAAGGGGACACCAATAAATTCAAACAAGAATTAGATAACTTGAGACGTTGTTACAAAGCTGGTTTCTGGATGCAAGGAGGGAGAATTAAAGTATCTACTATTCATAGCTTTAAGGGGTGGGAGTTGAGTAATATATTAGTCTTCTTCAATGCGAATGACTCACAAATTGAGAAAGCAGCATTACTATACACAGCCATTACAAGAAGTCAACAATGCTTGACAGTCTACAATACTGATTTAGATTTCTATGATTTTGGAAATCTAGCAATATCTGAAGGTTATGCTAATTCACACCCACAGAGAGAATCCACTCAATTACAAACTCGCAAAAACTCTTCCTCTGAAGTTATAAGGATTCCAGAGTATGATGAGATCCCATTTTGAATGTTGTGGAGCATCACTTGATTGATTTTAGGGAAAAGGCGATCGGGTTTTGGGTGGTGAGGTGCGATCGCTGTTTTATTTGATGGAAATAGGCGATCGGGTGTTGGGTGATGATGAGGCGATCGCTGTTTGATTGGGGAATAGGCGATCGGGTTTTGGGTGGTGAAAGGGCGATTGCTATTTGATTTGAGGAAATAGGCGATCGGTTTTTATGGGTGATGAGGGGCGATCGCAGTTTGATTTGAGGAAAATAGGCGATCGGGTTTTGGAATGTGAGGGGTGATCGCTGTTTGATTTGAGGAAAATAGGCGATCGGGTTTTGGAATGTGAGGGGCGATCGCTGTTTGGTTTTGAGGGAATAGGCGATCTGGTTTTGGGGTGATGAATGGGCGATCGCTGTTTGATTTGAGATTTAGGCGATCGGGTTTTGTGGGTTGTGAGTGGCGATTGTTGTTTAATGGGGAAATAGGCGATCGGGTTTGTGGTGGTGAAGAGCGATCGCTGTTTGATGGGGAAATAGGCGATCGGGTTTTGTGGGTGTTGAGGGCGATCGCTGGTTGATGGGGAGATAGGCGATTGGGTTTTGTGGATGATGAGGGGCGATCGCTGTTTGTTTTTGTCTTTGCACCAGATTATTGACCCAGCTTCGACTTACCGCCAACCTATGTGCTACTTCTTTTATCGTGGTTTGTCCTTTTTGATAGGCTTCGATTACTCATTCTCTCTAATCCGGTGAATACGCTTTTCCTGTTTGCAATTTCTCTCCATTTTATCTTGCTATTACTCATTTGAAAACCGCTATAAAGCAAATCTTGCTCTTCCATAAAGATCGCTCTTCATCAAATGGTCGATCCCTTTCTCCTTTGAGCAATAGCTCATTCATGGAGCGTCCTGCCTGACCGCAGCCAAAAATAATTACGGAGCAATGGTTATGTATTTATGAACTTTGGCTTTGACAACTTTTATCCAGAGTAAAGGCTGTATTAAGAACCCTTTTGCAAACCTAATTTGTACGTGTGAAGCCTAGCCATAACGCTGGTCGTGCGATCGTAATTAATCTAACTAACTCAAATTATTGCCTAGATCTACCTAAACTAATAGGTCAAAACAATTCAGTACACGAGCTCCTCGTTATTTTTAAGCGACATCACTGAAGTACCCTGTCCAAAGCTTTACCAAGGCGGATGCCTCCACTGTGCCTTCTAGGGGGGATTGCGGAAGAAAATCCTTGTCTGAGGATAGTTCGTAGGGACCTTCCTTAATTTCTAGAATGGCCGTGTCGGGCTGAAGTGCCACTAAGGTATGGCAGACTCCCTCTGCTAGTTCCAATCCCCAAGGATCACCACCAACCCGAAAATATCTCTCCACATGTCCTGTCTCATCCAAAATTAGAACTCCTATTTCTCCTTGCAGCACTACAAATAGCTCAAAGCCATTTCTCCCCGATCCCCGATGATGACAATGAGGACGTACATAGGTTCCAGGTTGCAACACATTGACAAAACGCTGTACTTGATCGGGCAGTTGATGCAGGTTATGGTTTTGACGAAGGCGTGGACTTAAGCGAGCCTTCGCGCTCGTATCCGCTAGCAGGGAAAGGGTTAGAGGTTTGATTAAATCGTCCATTAGGATAATCGAAAATAATAGGCTTTTCAGAATATTAAAGATTGTATCTTCTCATGCCAAAGTATTTTCAAGAAGCAAAGTTCAAATTTTATAAAAAAGTTATTAGAAGTAAGATTTCGTAGACTTCAAGCTAGTAGTGATAAATTGCTAGACAAGTACAAGAAGACTTTAAATCTGAAGAGCATCGATGATGCAATGATTAGTTCTTATTTGAATCTCTTTCTTTATTTACCTTTCGCGAATAATGTGGCTTGATGACTTTTACAGTTAACTTTTGTAATGACATTAGCAGCATTGTCTTGGGAACTAATTGATAAATCTATAATAGATTTGGAAGATAAAAAACAGATTATATCTTTCAAAAAATGGAGGTTGAAGCTATGTTGTATGTCGAATGGCAAGGCTTTACGGAAGACAGTTGGACTAGAGAAGTAAACGTTAGAGATTTTATTCAAAAGAATTACAGTCCCTATGAGGGAAACGCTGAGTTTTTAGCAGCAGCAACCTCAAGAACTGAAAAGCTCTGGCAGAATGTTCTTGAGTTAATGAAACTAGAACGGGAAAAGGGTGTATTGGGTGTAGATACGAAACTACCAACATCTATTACAGCGCATGATGCAGGATACATTGATCGCGAATTAGAACAAATTGTCGGCTTGCAAACTGATAAACCACTTAAACGCGCAATTATGCCTTATGGAGGTATTCGGGTTGTTAAGGCTGGGTTAGAAGCCTATGGCTATCAGCTTGATCCCCAAACAGAAGAGACTTTTACTAAGTATCGCAAAACCCATAACGATGGAGTGTTTGATGCTTATACCAGTGAGATGCGAAAAGCAAGGAAATCGGGGATCATTACAGGGCTGCCCGATGCCTATGGACGTGGACGGATCATTGGTGATTACCGTCGTGTGGCTCTTTATGGAGTCGATCGCTTGATTGATGATAAAAAGAGGCAGAAAGAATCTCTCGAACTAGATGTAATGGATGAAGAAACTATTCGTCTGCGTGAGGAGTTATCGGAGCAAATTCGCGCTTTGCTTGAACTAAAGGAAATGGCAGCAAAGTATGGCTTTGATATTGGCCATCCTGCAATGACAGCAAAAGAAGCTGTGCAATGGCTTTATTTTGGTTATCTAAGCGCAGTCAAAGAACAAAATGGGGCTGCTATGTCCCTCGGTCGAGTTTCGACGTTTTTAGACATATATTTTGAGCGAGACTTGCGGAATGGCGCGATCGCAGAAGTCGATCTGCAAGAACTCATCGACCATTTCGTGATGAAGTTGAGAATGGTGCGATTTCTACGCACACCTGACTACAACGCCCTCTTCTCAGGCGATCCCACATGGGTAACCGAAGCGATCGGTGGCATGAGTGCCGATGGTCGGACTTTGGTTACCAAAACTAGTTATCGTTTCTTGCATACACTTTCTACTCTCGGCACGGCTCCAGAGCCTAACCTAACTATCCTTTGGTCAGAACATTTACCCGAAAACTTCAAACAGTTCTGTGCCAAAATTTCCAGCGACACCAGTTCGATTCAGTATGAAAATGATGACCTGATGCGTCCGACTTATGGTGATGACTATGCGATCGCCTGTTGTGTATCGGTAATGCGAATTGGTAAACAGATGCAGTTTTTCGGTGCTAGAGTCAATCTTGCCAAGGCTTTACTATATGCAATTAATGGCGGTAAAGATGAGAAGTCTGGAGATCAAATCGCACCCAACTTTGCACCAATCATGGCTGAATATCTCGATTACCAAGAAGTCAACGATCGCTTACAGCAGATGATGGCATGGCTGGCAAAGCTATACATCAACACCCTCAATGTCATTCACTATATGCATGATAAATATTGCTATGAGCGCGTCGAAATGGCTCTGCATGATCGCGATGTCTATCGGACGATGGCTTGTGGAATTGCTGGTTTATCGGTAGTTGCAGATTCACTTTCAGCAATCAAATACGCTAAGGTGAAGGTAATTCGGAATGAGCAGGGCTTGGCTGTGGATTATGTCACCGAGGGTAAATATCCCAAGTATGGCAACAATGACGATCTTGTAGACAGCATTGCTATTGACCTCGTAGCAAGATTTATGAATGAAATCCGCAAGCATCCCACCTATCGCCACGCGGTGCCGACTCAATCAGTTCTGACGATTACTTCCAATGTGGTCTATGGTAAGAAAACTGGAAATACTCCCGATGGACGTAGAGCAGGTGAACCATTTGCTCCAGGCGCGAATCCTATGCATGGACGAGACTGTTGTGGCGCGATCGCTTCGCTTTCATCGGTGGCTAAACTTCCCTATGGCGATTGTCAGGATGGTATTTCTAACACGTTCTCGATTGTGCCTACAGCATTGGGTAGACAGGAAAGCGATCGCACCAATAATTTAGTTAATCTGTTAGATGGCTATTTCCACGATGGCGGTCATCACATTAACGTGAACGCGCTTGATCGCAATACGCTCCTAGATGCAATGGAACATCCCGAAAACTATCCACAATTGACAATTCGGGTTTCAGGCTACGCGGTAAACTTCATTAAGCTTACCCGTGAGCAGCAAATGGATGTAATTAAGCGTACGTTCCACGAACGGGTATAGGTTTTAAAAAGGCCCGCTTTGCGGCATTTTTTAACAATCAAGAGGAGATATCATGTCTGGCATTGGACGCATTCATTCAATCGAAACCTTTGGTACTGTTGATGGGCCGGGAATCAGGTTTATAGTCTTCACTCAGGGCTGTCCTCTACGTTGTCTATATTGTCATAATCCCGACTGTCGCAATGCCCATGACGGCAAGGAAGTTACCGTTGATTATCTAATCAATGAGATTAATAAATGTAAATCCTATATTCGTAAAGGAGGTGTCACTGTAAGCGGTGGAGAACCCTTGATGCAGCCAGAATTTACTAGGGAAATATTTGCTCGTTGTCATCAACTAGGCTTTCATACAGCCCTTGACACCTCTGGATACTGCACTTTAGAAGTTGCCAAACCAGTTCTCGAAGAAACCGACTTAGTTCTTCTCGATATCAAATCCTACATCCCTGAACTTTATTACAAAGTCACCAATGTTTCCATTGAACCAACTCTGGCGATGGCAAGATATCTCAGCGATATTGGCAAGCCTGCATGGATCAGATTTGTGCTAGTACCACATCTTACCGATAACAAGGATAATATCAATCAACTTGCCGACTTTATTGCCACCTTAAAAAATGTTGAAAGATTAGAAGTTCTCCCATTTCATAAAATGGGAGAATACAAATGGGAACAGTTGGGCTTGCCTTACTCCCTTAAAGACACGCCACCAGCATCCCCAGAATTAGTAAGGCAAACAGTCGAGATATTTCGCGATCGCGGAATCAATGCACTTGGTGCGATCGGGGTTTAAAAATTACGAATTACGAGTTGCCAATTCGTAATTCGTAATTTAAATTGAGGAGGATTAAATATGAAAGTTACAAATATTGAAGAATTAGAGTTGCTAATTCAACGAGTGAAAATTGCTCAAGTTGAATATGCTACTTTTAAGCAAGAGCAGGTTGATCGCATATTTAAACAGGCTGCTTTGGCTGCAAATGCGGCGCGGATTCCTTTAGCCAAAGCAGCAGTTAAAGAATCGGGTATGGGCGTAATCGAAGACAAGGCGATCAAAAATCACTTTGCTTCAGAAATGATTTATAACAAGTATAAAAACGATAAAACCTGCGGTGTGATTGAATCAGACAAGCATTTTGGCTATGAGCGCATCGCCGAACCTGTCGGACTACTCGCAGGAATCGTACCTGTCACCAATCCTACTTCCACAACTATTTTCAAGTCTTTGATTGCCTTGAAAACGAGAAACGGAATTATTTTCTCGCCTCATCCCCATGCCAAAGACTGTACGATCGCTGCTGCAAAAATTGTCCTTGATGCTGCTGTAGCCGCAGGTGCACCTCCCGACATCATCGGCTGGATCGATGAGCCGACTGTGCCACTTTCTCAAGCTTTGATGCAAAATCCGAACATTAAGCTGATCTTGGCAACGGGCGGGCCAGGCATGGTTAAGGCTGCTTACTCTTCGGGACATCCTTCCATTGGAGTTGGTGCTGGGAATACGCCCGCGATTATTGATGAAACTGCGCATATTCAAATGGCGGTCAGTTCAATTATTCTCAGTAAGACCTTTGACAATGGCACGATTTGCGCTTCTGAGCAGTCTGTAGTCGTGGTAGAGGCAATTTATGAAGCGGTG
Source organism: Pseudanabaena sp. (assembly GCA_003249035.1). Lineage (GTDB taxonomy): Bacteria > Cyanobacteriota > Cyanobacteriia > Pseudanabaenales > Pseudanabaenaceae > Pseudanabaena. Next base: position 59,633 of record QBMK01000005.1, on the reverse strand, counting down.
AGAACGGAATTTATTAAGCGTGGTGCATATTTCCTCAATGAATCAGAACGCGATCAGATTCGTCAAGTAATTTTAAAAGATGGCAGACTGAATGCTGCGATCGTCGGGCAATCAGTGATCAAAATTGCTGAAGTTGCAGGCTTTGGCATACCAGAAAATACCAGAGTTTTGATCGGTGAAGTGGAAGCGATTTCTAAGGACGAACCCTTCGCCTATGAAAAACTTTCGCCAATCCTTGCGATGTATCGCGCTAAGGATTTCCATGATGCTGTCGATAAAGCTGAAGAGTTGGTCTTGTTTGGAGGGCATGGTCATACTTCGGTACTCTATACCGCAGCCAACAACCAAGAACATATTCGCTATTTTGAGAGCAAACTAGAAACCTCTCGGATGTTGATTAATACGCCATCTTCGCAGGGCGCGATCGGTGATCTCTATAACTTCCGTCTCGACCCTTCATTGACACTAGGTTGCGGTAGTTGGGGTGGTAATTCCGTATCAGCAAACGTTACCCCGCAACATTTGTTGAATATCAAAACTGCGGCTGAGCGTCGGGAGAACATGCTGTGGTTTCGCATTCCACCAAAGATTTATTTCAAGTCTGGTTGTTTGCCTGTCGCACTGCGGGATCTGGTAGGACGAAAACGCGCATTGATTGTCACCGATCGCCCTTTGTTTGAACTGGGTTTAACCAAGGAAGTCACCGATAGTTTGGAAGAAATCGGACTTGCTCATTACACCTTCTATGATGTAGAACCTGATCCATCTTTAGCAACGGTTCGCAAAGGCTTAGAAATCTGCAACAGCTTTCACCCCGACGTGATTATTGCTTTTGGGGGCGGATCGCCAATGGATGCTGCCAAAATCATGTGGCTAATGTATGAACATCCCGAAATCGAGTTTGAAGGCTTAGCGATGCGATTCATGGATATTCGTAAACGTGTTTACGAGTTGCCACCCCTTGGCGCAAAAGCGATTATGGTGGCTATTCCTACTACATCTGGCACTGGCTCGGAAGTTACGCCTTTTGCGGTGGTCACCGATGAGAAATCACATATCAAATATCCGCTTGCTGATTATGCTTTGACTCCGAATATGGCGATCGTCGATCCTGAACTGACGCTAAATATGCCGAAACGACTTACTGCTTATGGTGGTATCGATGCACTCACCCATGCGATCGAGGCTTATGTTTCTGTCCTTGCTTCAGAATATACGAATGGATTGGCTCTAGAAGCAATTCGGTTACTATTCAAGTATCTGCCTAGTGCTTACAAAAATGGAGCGAAAGATCCTAAAGCGCGAGAAAAAGTCCATTATGCCGCCACGATCGCAGGGATGGCTTTTGCCAATGCCTTCTTGGGAATCTGTCACTCGATTGCTCATCAGTTAGGTGGTACTTGCCATCTGGCTCACGGGCTAGCCAATGCGCTGATGATCTCCCATGTCATTCGTTATAATGCGACGGATGTTCCCTTTAAACAAGCGATTTTCTCACAAAATAAATATCCAAATAGCAAATGGCGCTATGCCCAGATTGCTAACTATTTGCATTTAGGCGGTGAAACAGATGATGAGAAGGTTGAGCTATTGATCGCTGCTGTAGAAGATCTCAAACGTCAAGTAGATATTCCTGACACAATTAAGGACGCTCTCTTGGAGCAAGGTATCGGTGAAGAATTCTTCATGACACATGTGGAGGACATGGCGGATCAAGCCTTTGACGATCAATGTACTGGCGCAAATCCTCGCTATCCTCTGATTGCTGATCTAAAGCAGCTAATACTGCAAGCCTATTACACCAATGGTCAAAACGGCGCTGCCATTTTGACCATTTAAATCCCTTATACCAAAACACAAAATGGCTTTGCCATTTTGTGTTTTTAAAATCCTCAAAGGGTTTGTTTTTAAATTCAAAAAAATGTGCCGACACTTTTGTGAATTGGTATTACAGGGTTTGGTTCTTAATTGTTGAAAGTGTAGTAACACTTTCAACAATTGGTATTAATTACTGCTAGAAGTGCCTTTCTCGTTATCCGATGGAGGTGGAAATGGTTTAAGTTCGGGTAAATTGCGCAATGTTGGTGAAATATTGCCACTTGCACCATAGGGTTGCCTTGCGATTTCCTCAGTGATTTTCTCAGTCATTGTTTCAGAGATTTTGATATCATTCATGGCTAACAATGCTTGAATCGCCGCAGGAATGGAATCTGGATCCATAAACAAAACTTTGCTGCTAGGGCTTTCCCCGATCGCCTGTCCCATAGCCAGATATTTTTGGGCTAACAAATACTGCACTGCTTCCTTGCCATTGGGATGCTTGGCGATCGCATTGGCAATCCGCTCAATCGACAAAGCCATAGCCTCTGTCTGTTCTAATTGAACTTGACGCTCTGATTCTGCTAGCACCCGATTAGAGCGAGCTTCGGCTTCCGCCTTAGTGATTTCTGAAGTTTTTACCCCTTCAGATAGGGAAATCATCGCTTTTTTCTCAATCTCAGCTGCCTTTTGCTTTTCCATCGACAGAAGCACTGAACTCGGAATCGTAATCTCGCCGAGCCTGACACGCAATACATGGATTCCCCAATCTTGGGTGTCATTGCAAATACCTGTTAAAATTTCACCGTTAATTCGATCTTGTCCGCCGATGACGTTATTTAGTTCACAGCGCCCAATTTGTGTTTGAATTTGCGTTGAAAGTGATATTTGCAGAGACTGATCGACATTTTCAATGTTGTAGCGAGCTTTTTGAAGATCAGTAATTTGCCAATACATAGTGCCACTGACATTAACGCTAACATTATCAGAGGTCATGCAAGGCTGGGGCTTTAGTTCTAATACCTGTTCTCGGGCGCTTTTGATTAAGGAGACACGATCTATAAATGGCAGGACAATATTGATTCCAGGTTCCATCGTCTTTTGATACTTCCCAAATCTTTCAACCAATGCAATTTGGCCTTCTTCGATGATCCGAAATGAGCGATAGATATAAGTGCCACTCAATAAAGCAAAAACAATGCTAAAAATTGTTGCTTCCATATATGTAAACCAATGGTAGCGATTTATTCAGGTGCGAGTAACTTATAAAAGACTGGCTAAGCAAGTCTTTTATAAGTTATTGGGCTCTTAACCAACTGATTCTATTTCGTGTTCGCCTAAATGGGTTACAAATTTAGGTGTAAATCTGACCTCATAGGGATAGTTCGGACTGATCGGGCGACCATTCCACTCCGTATGCACGCGGACAATTTCGCCTTCCAGTCCTGAAATATCAAAGGATTTGCCTTTGTGTTCAGGATGGTGGAAAACACTTAATGGTGTTTTAATACGAACGCGATCGCCAATCTTCATAAGCTTTGATATATCCAAATTTAAACGAGATTTTTCAATTATCGCCTGTCTGACGTGTTAATTAACATCAAAACCAAAAAGTAGAGTGACACTTTTCGTCACTCTACTTTTTGAGTTTTATACCAATTTGGGTTTTATGCTGATTGTTCTAATTCTGGCTCAGGTAAAAATACTTCAAGTTTTGGTGCATGACCCCAAAAAGCTTCTAGGTCATAATATTCGCGCTCTTGAGCCATCATCGCATGGACAATTACATCGCCATAATCCAGCAAAATCCATGCGCCATCTTGCTCACCAGCAATATGTCGAGGCTTTCGACCAAACTTTTCAGAGATCGCGTCTTCAGCCATACCTGCGATCGCTCTTACTTGTGCCTTAGAAAATCCCGTCGCAATAACAAAATACTCAGCCAAACTCGACACTTCAACGATCGCTAGCAAAACGATATTTTCTCCCTTTCGATCATCAGCAGCGATCGCCGCCGCCTGTGCCATTTGATAGCTTTGTTCTTGCTCTCTCTCTCTAAGTTTGAGATCTGTGGGGGTATCGATATCGGTTGCGATGGTCATAGTTGGCAGATGTACTCCTGATAAATTATTTCAGCACACCTACATTGTAACTTGATCTCAAATTTTGGCATTGTTTAAACATTAGGGGCTTACACAAAATAATCGATCCCCCAAATATTGCAGTGGGCTTAGCCCACTGCAATATTTGGGTTTTTATATGGATCATTTTTTCCTTGGAGTTCCCATAACAGTCTTAGAATTTTTTTAGTAATAACAATTTTTTGGGTCGCCCCAGTAACCAATAATTTACCATGCCTTCTTGGCTATGCAGTCTGTAGTCAATACGCTCGTATAGACTCCGAGCAGGTTGGTTGTCTTCAAGAACATGCATGTACAGGCGCGAAAATCCCCATTGTTTCACCGTTTTCTCTGCTGCTAGCAAAAGTTGTTTTGCCACCCCGCGCCGCCGCCATTGAGGATGCACTGCTAAGTTAAAAACATATGGATATTGCTGCATGTCACGTCCTAACCAAAACTCACGATAGGGCTTGACAGGTACATAACGCATACAAATTTCTAGGGAGGCGATCGCTTGAAATTTGTTAGTAGGATGGGTGGCTACAAGACAGGCATAGCAAGACGACTTATCATCAAAACGACTACCAAGATCTAGCATGATGCCGTAGCGCAAAAGGGGATATACCAAATCCGTAAAGCAGCGCTGCAAAAAGTTCACTTGATAATCGCTATTACGATAAAAACTCTCAGTCAAGATATCAGACACATGACCAACATCTCTAGAGCTAGCGTGGCGAATGGTAAACGAAGAGGATGAACTTGGCACATGCAGCGCTAACGGCTTAGCGAAAATAATTTGACGATCTCAGTTATTATCACTAATAAATTACCCAAAATTTGTAAGGTTGCCCCCGTTCGGGGCGCAAACTTACAAATTTTGATCTACTTGTGCGATCGCAATGACCAATTCCGACAATCCTATCTATGTCCCAAGCAAAACTATTCGCCCTCGCAAGCAATTTGGACAACATTGGTTGCGAAGTGATGACGTGCTGAATAAAATTTTGCGTGCGGGTCAGTTGAAACCAAGCGATCGCATTTTAGAAATTGGACCAGGGACTGGTAATCTCACTCGTTTACTTCTGCCCTTTGTGGAGTCGCTCACTGCTATAGAAATTGATCGAGATCTTTGCGAAAAGCTTCGCAAAACAATGCATCAAAAAAATTTCCAATTGATCGAAGGGAGCATTCTCGATATTCCTCTTCCTGCTCAGACTAATAAAGTAATCGCGAATATTCCTTACAACATCACAGGTGAGATTCTCAAAAGGCTATTGGGAACTCTCTCGGAGCCAATTCAACAATTCGAGCAAATTGTGCTGCTTGTTCAAAAAGAAATAGGCGATCGCTTAGCGGCAAAAGCTGGGCACAAAGCCTACAATGGACTCAGTGTCAAGATTCAATATCTTGCTGAATGTCAGTTTATTTGTGACGTTCCTGCTACTGCTTTCTATCCACCACCTAAGGTTAACTCGGCTGTTGTTCGAATTATTCCTCGTCCACCGGTAACTCCTGCTAGCGATCCTAAATTTTTAGATCGTTTGCTTACACTCGGTTTTGCGACTAAGCGCAAGATGTTGAGAAACAATTTAATTTCGGAAATTGATCGCGATCAATTGGTTCTCATTTTGGAGTCAATGGGAATTAATGGACAAGTAAGAGCTGAAGATCTAGATGTTGCTCAGTGGATTGCTTTGAGTGAAGCCGTAATCAAGTCGAAAACTTAGAGAATGACTATTGTTTTTTGGGATTTTTTGCAATAGGTTAGTTTTTCGTGTATTTTGATTGGCAAAATCACATGTTTTTGATCTTAATTTTTATCCGTTGACATAAGAGGATTTCCAGTATGCGTTGCAAACCTAGTCTCTACAGAGCGATCGCCACAAGCATCATGGTTTTAGCGATCGCACCGCCAATGTTTGCGCGTCCCCAGTCTTCGAAAAATCCGCAAACATGGAAAATTAGCCAATTACAGCAGACAGCATCATTGATTCATGTTGCCCCGCGTGCTAACCCCAATGGTGATGGCTCACAGAATAATCCCTATCCATCAATCACGGCAGCGCTTGCCACCAACCCTATGGCAGGCACAGTGATTCAGCTAGCTCAAGGAGTCTATAGTGCTGAATCAGGAGAATCCTTTCCGCTTAAAATTCCTGCAGGAGTGACTTTGCGTGGCGATCAGAAAGTTAAAGGCGCAAATACTGTGATTCGGGGCGGAGGCAAATTTATTAGTCCCACCTTTGCTAGCCAAAATATTACGATGTTTGCCGAAAATGGTGCTCGGCTGGAAGGACTTACAGTTACCAATCCCAATACTAGAGGGACTGCGGTTTGGGTTGAGTCGGGCAAGAGTGTGGCAATTACCAATAATACTTTTATCAATAGCAATCGCGAAGGATTATTTCTGACAGGGACTGCCGATGCGATCGTTATCGAAAATGTTTTTAAGCAAAATGGAGCGAATGGACTCTCGGCGGTGGGCAATAGTACGGGCGAAATCCGTGATAATGTTTTTGAAAATACTGGCTTTGGACTCTCGATCGGTCAAAAATCGCGAGTGAATGTGAGCAATAACACCATCGTCAATAATACCGATGGAATTGTTATTTCTAATCTTTCGGCTCCAACTTTGCGAAACAATTTAATTTCTGCTAGTAAACGTAATGGAATTGTGATTCTTAAAGATAGCAAAGGTTATCCCACACCTGATTTAGGAACTTCTACAAATCCCGGTAAAAATATCTTCCGTAATAATATTGGAGAAGATCTAAACAATAATTCTGGTGTTACCCAAGTTGCAGTAGGAAATCAGCTCAATCCCAAGAAGGTTGCAGGGAATATTGCTTATACGGGAGATTCTCCAACTCCTCCTGCATCCCGAACTACACCTAGTCCCATGCCTGTATCTAGGGCAACATTGCCCCCTGTTCCTAAAGCCACATTACCGCCCGTTCCCAAAACAGATGCTAATGCTAGCAATGAGGATACTATCGAAATTACGCGATCTCCTCAGCCCAGTATTAGTCGATCTACCATGCCACCAACTGTGCTAGCACCACCTAAAAACAACAGCTTTCTTGAGCCACTGCCTGATGTACCTCAACCAGTCACAACATCTAAACAGAATCCTTCCCCTATCCCTCGGACTATCCCTCCAGTAACTACCCCTAAACCTTCAACTCCATCCACAAATCTCTCTCAAAATCCTAACGAAGTTCTCATCGATCGCGCCCCAACTCCCGTCGTACCACCTAAGCCGGTGACTCCACCGCGAACTATAGTTGTACCTGGCAATCCTCCACCCAAAAAATCTCCAACTACTACAAAAAGCTCCTCTGCTCCAATAAACTCCACTCAACCAACAATCACACCACCCCCAGCAAAGCTAATACCCCCCATTCCCTTTAACTACAGAGTTGCTGCATTAGTGCCGCCACCATTAAGAGAGACAAAACCATATTTAGTCGTGATTCCATCTTCAGATGCTGAAGTTCTTAATCGAGCTCGCAGCGTAGTTCCTGCTGCTAAAGTTATTACCTCGAGATTTGGGAATATGATCATCGTCCTAGGCTATCCCGATCGTGAACGTGCTGAAATTTTGAAAATGATTATGCGATCGATAATTGGTCTGGATGCACGTGTAGTCTATCAAAATAACCTATAGAATGAAGTGGTTTGTATGAAATGGTTCACTTTCCGAACCATTTCATTTTTGGATTTCTGTTCAGTAAACAGCACAAGTACCCAATTGTCATGCAAGAAACATTAGTCCAAAATCCATCCATGACTGAGCCGATGATTGTCGCTAAAGATGTGCATAAGTGGTACGGCAGCTTTCATGTGCTCAAAGGTGTGAGCCTGACTGTAAACCGTGGTGAAGTAGTCGTAATTATGGGGCCATCTGGTTCAGGTAAATCTACTTTTGCGCGAACCTTTAATGCCTTAGAAGAATATCAACAGGGCAAAATCTTTGTCGATGGCATTGAACTATCACCAGAAAATCACCGAAATATCGATGCGATCCGCCGCGAAGTAGGCATGGTATTTCAACAATTCAATCTATTTCCTCATCTCACTGTTTTCCAAAATATTACCCTCGCGCCGACATGGGTTCGTAAGTGGTCAAAGACCAAGGCTTCAGAAGTTGCCATGCAGTTATTAGAGCGAGTTGGTATTTCACAACAAGCTCACAAGTATCCGTTACAGTTATCAGGTGGTCAACAGCAACGGGTTGCGATCGCTAGGGCTTTAGCGATGCAACCCAAAATAATGCTTTTTGATGAACCTACTTCCTCCCTCGATCCTGAGATGGTACGTGAAGTTTTAGATGTAATGCGATCGCTTGCTGACTCAGGAATGACAATGGTGGTAGTGACGCACGAGGTGGGCTTTGCCCGTGAAGTCGCCGATCGCATTGTGTTTATGGATGGTGGTGTGATTGTCGAGGAGTCAACTCCTGAAGAATTTTTCCAAAACCCTAGAGAAGAGCGCACTAAGAAGTTTCTGTCACAGATTTTATAGCGATCGGCTATTTTTTAATAATTGACTTAATAAATGACAACCATGACTCATTTAATGAGTTAAAAACTCCGATGCGAGGCGATCTCCACTATGGTCGTTATTATTATCTCGCTCCATTTCCATCTTTAAAACTGAGGTAGTCTGCTGTGCCTCAAGAAAATAAATAATGTCTTTGCGGGGATCGACTTCACCAGTTTTGATACGCAGATTATCTCCAACTTGAATTTGCCTTGTAATTCGCATGGGCAACTTCAAACCTAAGTCTTCGATCAGAACTAGAGCCAGTTTTTCATTTTCCCGCAGCCAGTCCAGCATCAGCGCTTCCCACACCACATCCTTGTTACGGCGCAAATACTCTAAGCTCCAATAACGCACCGACTGCTTTTCAACCTGATTAGCATCCCAAATCGCAGGATCGATCGCCTGCAAAATTGCCGTGAGCATTTCCGCTGTAAATGGTAAAGCCTCTTCGAGCAAAAAAGCTTTGATTTGCCAATGGGCTAGCAGATCGCTGTAACGACGGATTGGCGAGGTTACCTGTGCATAGGCATCAAGTCCCAAACCTGAATGGCGCGAGGCATATAGTCCCAGAGAACCCTTAGTCATGCAGCGACAAATCGCAAATTCACGCACGGGGCCAGATGGCAATTGCATCAATGTATCGAGGGGCGGTAATTCTGGTTGTTCTTGGTAGCGATAGGGGATCGGAATATTATTTGTTTGCGCGAATTTGGCAGCAACCTCACCCGCAAGGATCATCATTTCTGCTACTAGTTGGCGAGAGAAGGTATCCTCCATCAGTTCTAAGGTCAGCCGATCGCCATTTTTAGAATCAACCTTAACGCTGGTATCAGGCAAATGAATTTCGATCGCACCCTGCTCAACTCGCCATTTTTTGCGAAGACGGGCATAGTCAGCCAGACGCTCAAGATCATCTTCTACTCCCAATTGCAACATTTCTTCGACATCATCATAGGTGAGACGATAGTTTGGTTTCACCAAGCTCGCCACAATCTCGTAATTAGCAATTGCACCTACAGAATCAAGATCAACAGCAAAGGACATTGCATGACAGACTTTATTCTCGATTAAGCTCATGGGTCCCGTCGCTAAGTCCATCGGGAACATCGGAATTACGCCCGTGGGCAAATAAACGCTCGTACCGCGTTTACGAGCATCTCTGTCCAAAGCACTTTCAGGATCGAGCCATCGCGTCGGATCGGCAATATGAACCCAAATGCGTTTACGACCATCTGCTAGCGTCTCAATGCTCAGACCATCATCAATTTCCGTAGTGCTAATATCGTCAATCGTATAAACATGCAGATGCGTGAGATCGCGCCGCAAATCTCCCATTCTGTCAGGATTTGGAGCCGTGAAGCATTCTTGAGCAGCAGCAATTAATTCATTTGCAAAACGAATCGGAATTTGGCTACGCAGTAAATTTAGATTTTCATGTTCGCTCCAAATGTCGAGATCAACGAGCATTTGAAATGCTGACTGTTCGTTTTTTGAACGCTTGGCAAAGCTCAACAGTTCTTGGGCAGCAGCTTTGTCTGAGGCTTCATCACCATGAAGAGCATAACGTTCTAAACAATCTAGCCGACTGCGATCGCTAGTTGTCCATGTCACATCACTGCCTGAAAGTTTGTCAGAAATCTTTTGCTGAAACTCTTCAATCAATTTAGCGCGTTGGGCAGCAGCTTCCGCCTGATGTTTTAGTTCTGAAACTTGAGAAAGCGATCGCGGCTCATAGAGATCGCCTTTTTGCTTAAAGTAAATTTTGTCATTACTGAGTAAGCAATAGGAAGCGTAGGAAGTAACAGCCGATAATTCTGAGAACAGAAGATTAGCAAGGTCGCTAGGGCTAGTGGCTTGGTTATCTTCAATCAAAATTTCCCATGCGACTTCGAGGCTTGAAGGATCGAGAAATTTTTCGATTTTTTGCAAAAATGTGGGGATTTGCAGATGGTTAAAACTTGTGCTTTCACCGCTAGCTTTAATGGTGTAATTAATTTCGCGGGGGTGGATGGTGTGAGTATTGCCATTTTCATCGATCGCTTGAAAATGTTTTTTACCTTCAGGGCGATCAATTACGACAAGGCGGCGATCGCCATGCAGTTTCACTTCGACTAGCGTACCTTTTTCCAAAATTGCCCCTTATCCACCAAAGCCAAAAATTTTCTTTAATATTCTACCGTTTTATATAGCTGTCTCCATATAAAATGCACAAAACTAGAAGCTAAACGAATTACCGACTCTATTTTTTATACATTTAATATTTCCTTCCCACCCAAAGAATAGGCGTTATAAAGTGAACAATTAGGCGTGCGCCG
>QBMK01000005.1:0-48712 GCA_003249035.1 Pseudanabaena sp. | reverse complement strand
TAATTATTCACTGGGAAGGGAGTATCTTTTGCCACTTAGATTAACGCAAGTTCGATATAGCCATTTACGCCGTGCTTCGCACGGCGCAAATGGCGAAAAGCGGTAAGAATCACGCAGTGATTCTTACCGCTTTTCGCTTTCGTCGAACTGACGTTAGATTAGAGATCTCTGCGAACCAATAAATTTCTTTATATAAAAGCTGAAAACAGGAAAGGAGTCACTAAGCGACTCCTTTCTTGTTTTCGGCTTTCTGGGCTAACAAGATTGACGATAGCCATATCAAAATCCATAAAATAAAAATGTTGCGAAGTTTATCTTTTATTTTATGGACTTTAAGTTAGAGGATTTCATACTGCATTGTGTTTGCGATCGCCCCAACCGCAGATGCTGCGATCGCGGGCTGGTATGTAATGAGTTCATCTGATTTTATAGGAGCCTTGGGGGCTGCAAGCATAGCAGTTCCCAAAACTAGCAAAACAATACTAGATTTAAGGCAAAAAGTGCTGTTCATCTTCATATCCCTCCAACAATCTTGTCCCAACTAGCAAAATGACTCGAACTTGCGTCTTTTTGTTTCCTAATCCGTCAATTGAGCTATGTTTGTGAACCTATTTAACAGAGATAAATTCTCAGGCTAGCTACAAAAGATGATTTTGATTCATACTTATGATAGGCGGGGGATTTGATTACAAATGTAATTTGTATATCAAGTTTTGAGTGATCTTAGTCACATTAAAAATATAGAAATTAAGAGGTGCCAACCTTTGTGCTTAGATTGCAATTTATGATCAAAATAAACCCATAGAATAAAAAAGGGTGTTTTATTCTTCTCAACTCTATGGGGTTCTTAAAAAAATGAAAAGCCCTATATGGGTGATTTAATTTTGGGGATAAAGTCTTTTGATGAAGCGATTAATTTGAGATTGAGCATGTGCCTTGGCTTGTGCAGCATTTGCAGTTGTAAGAGTCGAAATATCAGGCCCAGTAGGATTTATTACTGAATTAATTTGATCATTATCAACAACTTCAGCAGATTCCAAGGTCTGATCAGAGATCGCTTCAGTGGGAATCTCCATCTGAGTTTCTGTAACTGTTCGCTCAACAGAATTGGCGATCACACTCTCAGAAGCTGCCGTAACACTTGTATGCACATAAGTCTCTGTGGTCGATCGCTCAACAATATTGTCAGAAACCCCATTATGAACATTTTCATTTGATTGACTGAAGCTGTTCACCTGTCCGAAATTATTCGCTAAAGGTTTCGCTGATGAATAGGTATGTGTAAACGAATGATTTGTCGGTGAAGTGAAGCTATTGCTAATCTCTAATTCTTGAGCGATCGCAGGACTTGCCTCTTTCTCGACCGCACTTTGCTCCAATCCACTGATCAAAGAGCAAGGCGGCACGATCGCCCCTTTAGCAATTACCGCACGCACAATCGAACTAGAAGCACCTATACAAGCGCCTTCCCCTATTTTGCTAGTTCCATAAACTAAAACCCCAGCCCCCAAATTTGCTCCAGCCCCAATTTCTAGTAACCCACCTTGGGCATGGAGCACTGCTCCCATACCAATACAAACACCAGCGGCGATCGTAATCTTTCCACCCTGATCGGCTTGGATTAATACGCCTGACGCGATCGCTGCTGTCTGATCGATCACTACATCCCCACAAACATAGGAGCGAAAATCTCCGATCGGTTCTAAAGGTGGTAAGTAGTTCGATGGCATGACTTTGTATATTCTCTAGTTCACATAACAGAGAACCTCGCAAAGCGAGGTTCTCTAAACACGCTATTTCGCAGGACGATGGATAATGCCTTCAAATACGCGGCGTTTTGCTTTGGTGTCAATACCGAGCAAACGTACATACTCATCACCATGCTCAGCCAAACAAGCTTCTAAAGCACGAATTACTTCAGACTCATTTGATGCTGCGATCGGTGAACAGCTAAACCAAGAACTAGTGCGGAAATGACGCTCATCGGCATGTTCAGTACCAATCCGATAGCCCTGAGACAAGAGTTGGCGGATGCGTGACATCATGTCAGCGCTAATCTTGCCAGCACCACCACCACCATAGGAACTATTGCTAGAGTTGCTGACTTTAACCGCAGTACGAGTTGCGGTGATTGGTTGACCGCCTGGACGATGAACCAACACTTCTACCACGCGACGTTTTGCCTTGGTATCAACGCCGACTAGACGGACATACTCATCACTATATTCAGCAATGTAATTTTCTAAAGCAGCGATCGCGGCTGGTGCGTGTTTAGCCGTAATAGCAGGCAGAGTCTGCCAAGAAGTTGTACGGAAATGACGCTCATCAGCATGTTCAACACTGATGCGATGACCTTGAGCTAAAAGCTGACCCACTGTCGTGGAGATGTCATTAGCAACACCCTTGCCATTGGTAGCGCGAGGAGCGCTATAGCTTGCAGAGCCATTTCCATTGGATTGACCAATGCTCACAGCTTGGCTATCGGCACGTTGAATGATGGTTTCAACTACGCGGCGTTTTGCCTTCGTATCAACTCCAACCAGACGCACATACTCGCCTTCATGCTCGGCAAGAATAGTATTTAATGCAGCAATCACAGTAGATTCATTGGAAGCATCGATCGCTGGACCAGTTTCCCAAGACCCAGAACGGAAGTGCCGTGCATCAGCAAATTCAGTACTAATGCGATAGCCTTGAGCGAGCAGTTGACGCACTTGTCCAGAAATATCAGCACTAGCAGCACCATTGGAGCTTGCTTTGGGTGCGCTATAGCCATTACTAGACCCATTACTGGAGGTTGCATTACTGATTACCACAGGCTTATCGCTGGGGCGTTGAATAATTGTCTCAGCAAGGCGGCGCTTGGCTTTTGGATCAACTCCAAACAGACGAACATAGTCGCCTTCATTTTCGACAAGAGCAGATTGTACTGCTGCAATTACTGTCGAAGCTTCTGTTGTGTGCGGAATTGCACAGGATTGCCAAGATCCAGTGCGGAATCGGCGCTCATCTGCGTACTCAGCCGCAACATGGTAGCCCTGAGCTAAAAGTTGTCGTATTTGCTGCGCTAAATCCCCATTCATAGGTTCGTTCCTCTGTGCGTTTGTATTTGTGCTTGTAAAATTTATCTTGGTCTGATTAGGCTGATTAAAATCTTGCGTATTAATTTGCGTAGTAACGCTTGCAGCAGATCTGCTGATTGGTTGTGGCGAGTTCTGTTGTTGTTGGCGAATCGGTGTAATGCAGGCAATATCAGCAGCACAGCGATACCCTTGTCTCAAGGACTCGTTGATACCGACAACATGACTCGCAAAGTTCTGGTCTGACTCCCGAACATTCGGTAGCAGATCGGCTTGTTGCTGCGTTGTAATCACTGCACCAGAAGGAACATATTTACCCGCAGGAATTTCTACATCTTGGACTAGAGCATGTAAGGAAATAATGCAGCCGTCTCCGACTCGCGCATTAAATACCGTCGAGCGGAACCCGATAAAGCAATTATTACCAACATAAGCAGGCCCATGGATCAGAGCCATATGAGTGATTGAGGTGCTATCACCAATCCAGACGGAATATTCTTTGCCGTCGTCGCCAACCACGCGACCTTTCTCTAAACCATGAATAACTACACCATCTTGGACGTTAGTACTATTGCCAATATGAAATGGATTTCCCTCATCGGCACGAATCGATGTACCAGGTGAAATCAAAACATTAGCGCCGATATAAACGTCGCCAATTAAATTGGAAAAAGAATGAACGTAGGCGGATGGATCAATTTTGGGTTCTGCCAAATTCCTAGACCAAGGTGTAGGGGGGGCAGCAAAGCTACGAACTACCATAGTGAATCTGCACTTGTAAGCTTTACCTATATCTTGATTATCAAAATCGAGAGTATAGGAACTTAAAAGCGCTCCTCCAAATAACAACTTAAGCTACAACATCGGAGAACTATTCTTTACTAGCGCTGATTGCCAAATCTTTAGTGATAAATACTTATTAACAAATAATTAATAAATGTCACTATTGCATTCTCTCATTGTATTTTTTGCTATAGAGAGTGCGATCGCTTAAGCTAACTGTGTCAATGATGGCTATAACTGCTGCATCAATTGGGCGATTTTCACTGTCTCGCACTTGTCTTGCGCCACTACCGCGGGTAAATAGCACCCACTCATCTACGCCAGCACCAACAGTATCAGTAGCAACTTCATAATCTGGAAGTAGCTGCCCTTGCAGATCAACAAGTTGCAAAAGCAGAAACTTCGTCCCAGACAAATTGGACTCTTTGTAGGTACTGACGACCGTACCGTAAACTTTAGCGATTTGCATATTGTTATAAGTACGTGGACAGATGTGAAAGCAAAAAAGTCAATCGCTAAACTAAATCGGCAACAAACCAAAGCGACAGGCGATCGCGCTAGTTAAGTCCTAACTATGGACGGTTCATAGGACGGATGGAGTTTACATTGTCACGGAACTGTTCAACTTCTTCGGTGTAGCGAATAGGTAGAACATACTCGAGGTTTTCGTGAGGACGCGCAATGATATGTGTGGAAAGTACTTGTCCGCCGTTTACACGCTTGACGGACTCAGTACCTGCTGCTACTGAAGCTTGTACTTCGGATACATCACCACGAACGATAACGGTAACGCGACCACTACCGATCTTTTCGTATCCGACTAAGGTTACGCGAGCTGCCTTGACCATGGCATCTGCTGCTTCTACTACGGCTGGGAAACCAAGGGTTTCAATCATTCCAACTGCGATCGCCATAATTCATGTTCTCCTAGAAAAATAAATAATGAAATTAATGAAAAATCAGTCTTTTGATACTTTTTTTTGAAAGTCTTTTTGAGACAATCAAGCAAAGCAGTCAAATTAAAGCAAGTCTAAAAAGCAAATTGTTCTACTTCTCGCGTATAGCGAATGGGTAGTACATATTCTAGGTTTTCGTGTGGTCGAGCAATGGTGTGAGTCGAAACAACTTCGCCCCCATTAACCCGATTTGCACCGTCAACGCCAGCAGCAATGGATGCTTTCACCTCAGAGATGTCACCTCTGATGATGACAGTTACTCTTCCACTACCAATTTTCTCGTAACCCACAAGGGTGACACGAGCAGCTTTGACCATGGCATCTGCCGCTTCTACAACTGCGGGGAAGCCTCTGGTCTCGATCATTCCAATAGCGATCGGCATAATTTAAGCCAGTATCCTTACGAATCTCTAAAAAACTGAAGTTCTCGCGGTTGTATCTATCAAAAGATGTAGATGCACGAGCGCAACTATTGATCTTAGCTACGATCGGTTCGCTTGAAACATCAAATTTCAAATTTTTAATACAAAATAAAAATGAGATGACGCTTGGCGCACTTTTGCAGCTACTTTTTTGGAAGTAGCTTTTCGCAGCTAATTTACAGATATTCTTTGACTTGTTGCAATTAGTTACTTAAATAGTTATTTGAAAAATAATATATAAGTATTTATTACTACGGATATAGCCATTCTAAATCTGAATAATCAGAGAAATTGAATAATATTAATATATTCAACTCTATCTTTATATCTACGATAACGAGTGGCGGTACATTTGACAATATAAGCCGACATGATAAATCTAAATAGTCGATATAATCAGGGCTTATTTCCTTGAGGATGAAAGGGTTTGGTCTGCAAATTCTCTCGATACACTATTTTGCAATCAAGGATTCACAACTAAAACAAATAGCAAGAAACTAATAGTTTGTTTTTGCGAGTGGTTAGCGATCGCCAATCGAAATAGTTTCAACTTCGGCAATCTCTAGATTAGGTAATTGTACTAATTCTCTTTCTTGTTCTTGTAAAGCAATCATCGGAATATTTACAGGTATTGGTGATTCGATCCAATATTCTGATGTTGGTAAGGTTTCTTCAAGATCGTCAAGAGGGCGAGGAATAATCATCAATGTATGAAACTCACCAATGCGTTCAGCTTCATACATCCCTGCTTCGATCGCGATCGCTACATCCGCGACGTTACCGCGAATAATCGCAGTACACAGACCTGCGCCGATAGTTTCATAACCTGCTAGATGGACATCTGCCGACTTCAGCATCATGTCAGCAGCTCCCACCATTGCTGGGAAACCGCGAGTTTCTAGTAGCCCAATCGCCTGATTACTCAAACGGCTGTAGCTCCCATCGGTTAACTGGCTTAGACGGGTGCTAATTGGCAAAATCTTCTCTAAATTTGGATAAGGACGAGGAATCACAATCGTAGAGACTAATTGCCCAAATTCCCTAGCAGTTTCAGCTCCTGCCTCTACAGCCATACGGACATCAGTAATCTGACCACGCACGATCGCCGTACAAAAGCCATTACCAACTTTTTCATATCCGACTAGTCTCACGGTTGCCGATTTGAGCATCATGTCAGCGGTTCCCACGATTGCAGGAAAACTAATAGTTGAGACCATTCCCAAAGCACTTCCTGAGAGATCGATTCTTTGAGATGCACTACTAGACATTAGCTAACACAATGATTAAAAAAAATTATGATGAAGCAAGAAGCAATCAACACTAACCAGTATCTTAACTGATATGGCAATTACTAGTAAGTTACAGCAATTCTCATTATGAAACCGATTTTGGTGTTTCCAGCGACCGAGGCACTGGAAACACCAAAATCGGTTTTGATGAAAGTCCGCCGACGGCGAACTTTCATCAAAACCGATTTATATAATGATAATTGCTGGGTAAATTAGCCTAATAGGAGTTTTAATCTTCAAATGGTTTAAAGTTTACTTGTTACAACAGTGATGTCGTAGACAATATAATCTATACAGTCTATTGGGCAATAAGGTTCTCGGATATCCTTAAGATATGGAGTGGTTAGGTTCTGAAAAGACAATTATTGATGAGTGTCAACTTTGTAATGCTGCGTTCACAATGACCATGGTCTGAAGATAGAAAAATGCAACTGCCTGAAGCCTTGCCAAAAAAAGAGTACATCCTTGTAGTAGATGATACGCCTCATAACTTGCATTTACTAATAACTATGTTTACACGTAGGGGTTATGAAGTAATTGGTGTAAGTGATAGCTTGGCAGCAGTTTCAACTGTGAAAACTGAAATGCCTGACTTGGTGTTGTTAGATATTAATATGCCAAATATGAATGGGTTTCAGGTCTGTGAACAATTAAAGTCAATTGATGTCATTTGTAATATTCCTGTTATTTTCATTAGTGCACGAGACGAAGTTTTAGATAAAGTACAAGCATTTACTGTAGGTGGCGTTGACTACATCACTAAGCCATTTCAAATTGCAGAAGTATTAGTAAGAGTAGAAAATCAACTTACATTACGGAGATTGCAAAGACAGCTACAAGAACAAAATGAACGACTCAAGAAAGAAATTAGTAGCCGCATTATTGCGGAAAATTTACTTCAAGAGGCTAATGAAAAATTAGGGCGATTGGTTAATTTAGATGGGTTAACTCAACTTGCAAATCGCCGCTGCTTAGATGTGTATTTAGATCAAGAGTGGCAGAGATTAGCAAGAGAGCGCTTACCATTGTCTTTGATCATGTGCGATATTGATTTTTTTAAGAACTATAACGATAACTATGGGCATGTGGCTGGTGATGATTGTCTACGCAAAGTTTCGCTTTTAATTAAGCAATCGGTGCATCGTCCTGCAGATTTGGCAGCGCGTTATGGTGGGGAAGAATTTGTGCTAGTGCTGCCGAATACTGACATAGAAGGTGCTATGGCAATTGCCCAGATTATTCGGCAAGGTCTCCAAGAGCTAGCAATTCCCCATGAGGCTTCAGGAGTTAGCCATTTTGTGACTTTGAGTATGGGGGTAACGTGCTTAGTTCCTACGAACGACTCCGATCCTTCAGTGTTGCTTACTTCTGCTGACTTTGCGCTATATCGAGCAAAAGAGCTAGGAAGAAATCAAACGTTTCAAATTGGCTAAGTTTAAAAAAAAAGTGGTGTTTAGCGACACTTTCTTCTTAAAATTCATCGGTTTTGGGGGGATTAGAATCTCGTCTCAACAAATCATCAATATCCTGCCAATTCACAAGACTAGCGGCAGTATCTTGGACTAATTGACCTTTGTGCAGACAAATAAGCCGATCGCACCATGTTTGGACTAAATCAAGCTGATGATTGATCATCACCACTGTTATAGGTTGAGGTAGCAGGGTTAACTCAGTTAGAACATCTAGTAATAAATGCGATAACCCACGATCTAAAGCTGATGTGGGTTCATCGAGTAGTAATACTTCTGGCTCCATGACTAAGGCTCTGGCGATCGCCACCCACTGTCTTTGTCCAAGCGACAGCTCCAGCTCTGCGCGATTAAGTAATTTATGATCGAGTTGCAATTTGTTTAGCCATTTTTGCGATCGCGCGTCAATTTCGCTTTGCGTAAAATTTTGTAACTTTAGTGGATAGGAGATCGCTTCGGTAACAGTCATTCCTAATAAGCAAGGTTCTTGTGGAACCAGCAACACTCGTCGCCGCAAAGTTTGAATCGGAATTTCTTGAATATTTTTGCCATGTAACGAAATTATCCCCATCGATGGATCGATTAAACGATTAAGCAATCGTAAAAATGTTGTTTTTCCCGAACCTGTCGCGCCAATTAACGCTGTTTTACTGCCCTGTGCGATCGCTACCGAAATATCTGTCAAAAGTGTGCGAAATTTAGTTTGGTAACTTACTTTATTTGTAGTGATTGCGACATTACTAGTGATTACCTCAGATGTTAGTGAAACCTTTTGCATAATGTAACTGTCTTTGCGATTAGCGATCGAGAAATTGGCACGCATTCTTACAATTCATTAAACCCTTTCTCAAGATCAATTAGGGAGAATAATCACATATGTATTTATGGAACCTTTTCAAGAAATTTTCGCAGAAATTTGTTATAAAGCCTCACAATAGGCGGCTTGCATTTTTCTTTACAGGTTTGTGCATTTTTGCTTTAGCTGCTCCCCAGCTTGCTCCCGCATCTGCTCAGTCAACTCAAGCAACCGTTCAGGAAATCCTTGATGGCAATCAAGTTTTTATTCAAAATAAGCAAGCATCTCTCAATGATGTGGCAAGACAAAAACAGCAAGTCCGCACGGGTAATTCTAGAACTGCGCTTTTGTTTAACTCTGGTGCAGTCGCTCGACTATCGGCTAATTCTGTATTGAATATCGGCCAATGCGCTCGACTCAAGCGAGGAACGATTTTAATCAATGGCGCGGTTAATGCTTGCTCCTCTTCGATTACTACAGGTGTAAGAGGTACAACTTATTTATTAGAAGTAGATGAGTCAGGTAATCAAGAGGTCAAAGTGTTAGAGGGTGAAGTTGTCGTCACACGCAACGCAACTCCAATAATTGATGCAGATGATGAACCCACCACAGACACTAAACCCACTGATAATCCAACAACTAAACCAACAGTTACCCAACCACTTATTCCTTCTCCTCAAGGCACTAACGGCAGTTCTCCAACTGCACCTAAGGTTAAACAATTTTCTGGTCCACCTCCTACAACAGCACCTCCCACGACAGTTCCTCCGACAGTAGCTCCTCCCACAGTCCCTCCCACGGCAACACCTCCAAATCCACCAACACCTCCAAATCCTAAGAACGGAAGACCTGTTGAACCTCTAACAGGTCAACCTGCTAATGGCAAACCAATACTCACAATTGAGCAACCTTCAAAACAACCTGCTAAGCAACCAGATGAGGTTGTTCTGAAGGCTGGCGAGAAAGTTGAAGTTGATCAGGGCGGCGGCTTAGGAATAATTCAACAGCTTACCGAAAATGAGTTTGTGGAATTACTTAAAGGGAATTTATTTCAGGGCTTTACTAACCAAATCCCTGGAATCGATAAAGTTCGTTCAGTATTTAACGGACTATTCCCAGGTGTTAACTTCCCAATTTCGATCCCAGGAATCCCAGGAATCCCAGGAATTCCAAGTCTTCCTCGTTTACCGTTTTAAATTAATATCCAAAGACAAAGGGGGTGCGAAACGCCTTTGTCTTTGGATATGTTCCCCATAGCATAACGATATAAGACGCTTTGCGCTTTCAGATAATTATTGAAAGAGCACCATAAAATAGTTTTATGGTGCTCTTTTGTGGATATTCAGGATTTTGATATGACTCGAACTTGTTTGCTTTATCAAAGCGATCGCCCGCTTCCATATCTCACTGCATGGCAATGGCAAAAGCAATTGGTCGAGGAGCGCAAACAAGCTAGACGTGAGGGGCAAGATTTGCCTGATGTTTTATTACTGGTCGAACATCCTACCGTTTATACGCTGGGACAAGGTTCGAGCTTAGAATTTTTAAAATTTAGTCTTGATGATCCTAATATTGAATGTCATCGAATCGAGCGAGGTGGCGAAGTTACCCATCATGCGATCGGGCAGCTTGTTTGTTATCCAATTTTAAATCTTGCTTATCATCAGCGTGATTTGCATTGGTATCTGCGCCAACTTGAAGAGGTAATCATTCAAACACTAGGTAGATTTGATGTATCTTCACAGCGTATTCAAGGATTAACAGGTGTTTGGATCGATAATTCTGGTCAAATGCAAAAAATTGCTCAAGTTGGCATCAAAGTCAGCCAATGGATCACCATGCATGGCTTCGCTTTAAATGTAAATATGGACTTATCAGGTTTTGATCGCATTGTGCCTTGCGGGATAACCAATTGCCAAGTTTGTAATCTAAATCAGTTTGCCCTTGATGTGAAATACGAGGAAGTGAAAGAGGCGATCACGCAAACCTTCTCTAAAATATTTGATTTAGACATGCAATTTCAAGCGATCAACGAGATAGTCAAGTTGTAATAAATTACCAGATAGTTTTGACAGGATACTGTGCGATCGCCCCATTTTAATTATCAAGCAATATTTTCATTAATAGCTTTCTTTAATGGCGATCTCTCGTTAATATTCTGGGGCAATGTATTGTTCATAGAGCTCGTAAACTTTGATATAAGTAGCCATTGCGATCGCTCATCTCAATACATGAATCTCTGTATTAAGATGAGCTTTATAGAATGATCACTGCAAAATATTAGCGGCTAACATTTTATGTTTATTTCAGTTATGATCATGTCTAAAATATCAACAATACCAACACCTAAAAACAATCATTTATTTTAAAATGCTAACCCCAAAAAAGAAGTATTGCTACATTCTTTCTTACGGCTTACCTCCTGATTCAATTTTGCGAGAACTTTGTATAAAGGATGCATTGCTAGATAATGAAGGGCTTGTAAAACTTTTTGAGATTGATGATTTCCAGCTTTCATTAAGACTTAGTTCGGAAGGAAAACTTGATGCATTTTTTTGTGAAACTGAAGATTATCAAGAAGAAATTAATACTGACGCTTTCAAAGAAAAACCATTAGAAATACTCATAAAATCTCTAAATCGTGTTCAATTTGCCTTTACGGACTTACGTAACCAGCGTAGATATACACCGTTCGAAAGAAATCGCCATCAATCTAATATTTATGATATTGAAGTATTAGATTTTGAAACGAGAAATAAAATATTTCAACCTGCTGCAACAATATATAAAGTTGTTGGTGAAATGTCATTTCTTGGATTTCCCAAAAATATACTTTTGCAAAAGTTTTGTGAAGTCTTAGAAATTCAAAGAGATAATATCGATGAATACATTGATAGATTTTTAAGTCTTGAGAATTTAAATAGTGATCCAGTTTTACACTTTGTCACTTTATATTCTTTGTATGAATATATCAATAAAACATCGGGAAACCGTTTAAAGGAATTATTTACTAACAAAGGACTTGAGAAGAAGTTTAGAAATACTAGAAATTTTGCTGCTCATGGAAAAGTTGAAGGTCAAGAGTTAAAAGAAGTCTTAGAAAACTTTTTGGGAGTTTCTCCGATAGGATTTTATTCATTTGATCGATATAATCTATCCCATGTAAATCTAATTAATGAAGTCATTGGTGAAGCTCAACCTATAATTCAGCAGTATTTGATGGGAGAATTAGGCATCAATCAATAACTTTTACCTGAAAATATTTTCAAACAATAAAAAAGCGCTCCTAGGAGCGCTTTTTTATTGTTTCTGCTACGAAGTAGCTAACGTGCGACGCTTGGTGACCATGCGGAAGGCTTCGATAATATCGCCTTCTTTCCATGTGGAGAACTTAGCAAGAGAGATACCGCACTCAAATCCAGAGGCGACCTCCTTCGCATCATCCTTAACTCGTCGGAGTGAGTCAAGTACGGCTGAATGGATAACCTCATTACCACGTTTGACACGGACATTGCAGTTGCGGAGCAGTTTGCCATTCTGAACATAGCAGCCAGCCACAGCACCCTTGCCGATCGCAAAGATTGCCCTAACTTCAGCTTGACCGAGGTATTCTTCGACCATTTCAGGATCGAGTAAGCCTTCCATCGCATCTTGGATATCTTCCAAGAGCTTGTAGATGACGTTGTAATCGCGGAAATCAACACCCATGTCGTCAGCAGCCTGTCTTGCACCAGGAGCCATCGTAGTATTGAAGCCCAACACTACCGCCGAGCTTGCCGCCGCTAAACTGATGTCGTTTTCGGTGATTTCACCAGGAGCTGAGAGTAGGATGCGGAGTTGGACTTCGCGCTGTGGTAGCTGGGCAAGTGCACCCAGAATAGCTTCGAGTGAGCCTTGGACATCTGCCTTGAGAATAATATTGAGTTCTTTAAGATCGCCTTCTTTGACCTTTTCCGACAAAGTTCCAAGGGTGACACGACGGGAAGCCATTGCCTGTACCAAGCGGGCTTGACGTTGATCCATAGTGCGTTGATCGGCGATCGCTCTAGCCACTTTTTCATCAAGGTAGACTTCAAACTCATCACCTGCTGCTGGGACATCGCCCAAACCGAGAACTTCCACCGCAAAGGATGGCGAAGCTTTGTCAACACGGACATTGCGATCGTCCACCATGGCGCGTACTTTACCAAAGGCAGCACCAGCCACAAAGATGTCACCAACGCGCAACGTACCGTTTTGGACTAATAATGTCGCAACGGGACCTTTTGCCTTATCGAGGTGAGCTTCGATGACCGTACCTTTAGCAGTTCGGTTGGGGTTCGCCTGTAAATCTTCAACTTCAGCAACCAACAAGATCATTTCCAGCAAGGTATCAAGGTTCTCGCGGCGGATGGCGCTGACAGGAACCATGATTGTATCGCCGCCCCATTCTTCAGCAACGAGGGCATATTCGGTTAATTCTTGGCGAATGCGATCGGGCTGAGCTTCAACTTTATCAACTTTGTTAATGGCAACAACGATTGGTACTTTAGCAGCACGAGCATGGCTGATCGCTTCAATGGTCTGAGGCTGAACACCATCATCGGCAGCAACAACTAGTACAGCAATGTCAGTAACCTTGGTTCCCCTTGCACGCATGGCGGTAAAAGCTTCGTGACCAGGGGTATCAAGGAAGACGATTTGTTGTTTCTGGCCATTGTGCTCAACGTCAACGTGATATGCGCCGATATGTTGTGTGATACCACCAGCCTCTCCTTGAGCAACTTTGCTCTTACGAATTGCGTCAAGCAAGGTGGTTTTACCATGGTCAACGTGTCCCATGATTGTGACCACTGGCGGACGGCGTTGCAGTTTATCAAGGTCGCCAGCATCAATCATTTCTGTCTTGAGCGCAAGCTCGACGACTTCAGGAGCATGGACTTCATAGCCCAATTCCGCCGACACCATTTTGGCAGTACCGACATCGAGGGTTTGGTTGATATTCGCCATGATCCCTTTCATAAATAGGGTACGAATTACCTCTGTCTCTGAGAGTACTAGGCGCTTGGCTAGTACAGCAACGGTCATACCCTCTTCGATTTCTACCGAAGTTGGTTTTTCAGGAATAATTTCGACTTGTTGGTGACGGCGATCGCGACTTGGTGCCGATCTTTTGCCCTTTTGAGTTGGCTTAATATCCGCCGCCATAGTTGGCTTCGATGGCACTGCTGCGGCTTTAGGACGCGCCGCAGGACGAGCGAGCGACAAACTGATCTGTGCTAGCTCAGCAGCTGCGTCAGCATCAGATCCATCATCATCTTCATCAGCAAAATCACGTAAATAGCGCTTTGGCTTGTTCAGGCGATTTTTTTCTTTAAGCTCTAGTAAATCCTTTTCTTCTTCTTCCTTGGACTTACCTTTCCGCTTACTACCTTTGCCTGGCAAAGTTGGTTTTTCTAGAAGTTCTGGTAGTGCAGGATTAAATCCACCTGTTGATTCTGGCTTCTTACCAGTTTTGTCAGCAATGACGGGCTTCTCAGGCGCACGCATCAGAGTTGGCATCGGCGGACGCAAGTTGTGCGGTGGTTCCGTCGGCGCAGTGATACCTCGTTCGATTAGTACTGAGTCTTTGACCAGCTTAGGCCCGCGGCTTTGAGGTCTCCCACCTGCAGGGACAGCCTGTTGTTCGCCAGGCTTATTCAGCTTTGGCTTTTCTGGCTTGTTAACCTTGATTGTTTCTGGCGTTTCCTCAAATGTGATCTGCTCGCCCCTGTCTTGCTCGGACTTACTCTGATTGGCTTTTGCCGAAATTCTTGACTCGTCTGAAGGTCTTGCAGCAGGAGGTTTGGGCGCAATAACTGCTTTAGGCGCAACGGCTATGGGCGGCTTAGGTTTCTCCGGCGAGGCAGGCTTATTTAATTTGACCTGTGGTGGTGACACACTTACTAACGATTGCTTCGGCACAGCAGGGGGACGCTCAGATTTTTCTGCTTGTGGTCGCTCAGCTCTTGGAGTCTCTTTACGGGGTGCTTGCTCTTTAGGTGCTTGTTTGGATGAGATGCTCTTTGACGTTGCTGGCTCGCTAACTGAGATCTTTGCAGAAGTAATTATAGCCGCCTTTTCGGATGATTTGGGTGGAGCTGGAGGCGTAATTAATTCTGTTTTTGATTCTGATAGCGATGCTGGCTGAGAGTCTTTGATCGCTTGTGGATTTGTTGGGGAGGTCAATGCTGTTTCTGAGATCAATTCAATTTTGGGAGCAGGGGTAGTTTCGGGCTGTTCACCTTCTGAGACAGAAGGACGACTAGGAGGCTTGACTAATGAAGAAGCAGAGGGCATGGGCAGGAGAGGGTTAATAACAGCAGTTTTTGCAGGAGGTTCTGAGATAGGCTCAGCGATCGCACTAGGTGAATTAAGAGGCTGATGCAGAGAAGTTGTAGCTCCTACATTACCAGAGACAGGCGGAGTATTGAGCCGAATTGTTGGCTTGGTAACCGCAAGAATTTGCTGCTTGGCAGAACGAGCATCAGATTCTTTGGTCTTTATTGCAGCGGATTTTTTTTCAGAAGCTTTGAGATCAGTTGTTTTTGGATAATGTTGAGGGGCTTTGATCCTTACCAATTCCGCCTCTGATTCTGTAATTGTACTACTATGACTTTTGACAACTATATCTAATTGCTCACATACCGCGATTACATCTTTGGTTTCGAGATCTAACTCTCGTGAGAGTTCATATACGCGAACTCGATTGCTTATACTCATTGCTTACTCTGCCCTGCGTAACTGTTGTACACGATGAAATTGAATTTACATAGAAGTTGCTTCCTATCTTTTGCTAGGTTGAATACATTGACTGAATTACAT
Source organism: Pseudanabaena sp. (assembly GCA_003249035.1). Classification (GTDB taxonomy): domain Bacteria; phylum Cyanobacteriota; class Cyanobacteriia; order Pseudanabaenales; family Pseudanabaenaceae; genus Pseudanabaena. The sequence continues at coordinate 33,074 of QBMK01000005.1, read as the reverse complement.
TGACCATAGTTAATCTTAGAAGCGCCTAGCTATTCCTGTTGAACAGGCTAGCGAGTAAGTTTCAGTTTTTAAATGAAACTACTATAGCTATTATTACTCATACAATCTAGTAATATGAGAAGCTAGCTAATTTGGCTCACAAACCTTGGCAAAATCTCACTCAGTTTACTAGCACTTGTACATTACCCCTAAACACAGTTTTTGAGAAGAGATTTTTTATATATAAAGCTCTTTGTGTGAATAATTGCCTTTGATTCATCTGAAAACCCATGTTTTACTGAGCTTTTTTAAACAAATCAAAGGGATGAGTAAATTTGTAAAGCCCTAGCTAATGACCTTAAGTGCATTAGCTAGGGCTTTAGCATTGTTACAGTTATTTACACTAAGTAACTAGACTCAATAGAAACAAAACTCAAAAAGACAGATCGCCCGCCTAGCGGGCGATCTGTCTTTTTGGGCTTAAAGGGCTCTTTTGCCCAGCTACTTACTTTAATTTAAGGTAGGATCGGACAGTCTCGCAGCATTGTGATTTTATGACCAACGTACCCGTCTCTCGCATCCGCAACTTTTCAATCATTGCTCATATAGATCACGGCAAGTCTACTCTTGCCGATCGCTTGCTGCAATTTACAGGCACAGTGGCGGATCGGGATATGAAAGCGCAGTTTCTCGACAACATGGATCTGGAGCGAGAGCGGGGGATCACAATTAAGTTGCAAGCGGCGAGGATGAACTACCAAGCTCTTAATGGTGATGAATATACGATTAATCTGATCGATACCCCAGGACATGTGGACTTTTCCTATGAGGTATCGCGTAGTTTGGCGGCTTGTGAAGGAGCTTTGCTAGTAGTTGATGCGTCGCAAGGGGTGGAGGCACAAACTCTGGCTAATGTCTATTTAGCATTAGCCAACGATCTGGAGATTGTCCCCGTACTTAATAAAATTGATTTGCCAGGAGCAGATCCCGATCGCATAGCCAATGAAATCGAACAGTTAATTGGGTTAGATTGCTCGACAGCAATTCGAGCATCGGCAAAGCAGGGTGTGGGGATCAGGGAGATCCTTGAGGCGATTGTGTTGCAAGTGCCACCGCCCAAAGATACGGTCGATCAACCATTACGAGCTTTAATTTTTGATAGTTATTACGATGCCTATCGCGGCGTAATCGTTTATTTTCGTGTGATGGATGGCACGGTCAAAAAAGGCGATCGCGTTAAATTCATGGCTTCAGGACAAGAATATGTCATCGATGAGCTTGGCGTGCTTGCCCCTGGGCAAATCCAAGTTGATGAATTACATGCAGGTGAGGTTGGTTATCTCGCTGCTGCGATTAAGATGGTCGCCCATGCGCGGGTTGGTGACACGATCACTTCAGCGATCGACTCAGCGCCTGAGCCTTTTCCTGGTTATGAAGAAGCAAAACCAATGGTTTTTTGCGGCATGTTTCCCACGGATGCCGATCAATTTGAGGAACTGCGCGAAGCTCTCACCAAACTCAAGCTCAATGACGCATCTTTAAATTACGAGCCTGAAACCTCAAATGCGATGGGCTTTGGTTTCCGTTGCGGATTTTTGGGAATGTTGCACATGGAGATCGTGCAAGAGCGTCTCGAACGTGAATATAATCTCGATCTAATTGTGACTGCGCCATCGGTAATTTATCGGGTGACGACTAATACTGGCGAAATTTTGATGGTGGATAATCCTAGTGAGTTACCGCCGCCAAACTCTAGACAATCGATTGAGGAGCCTTATGTCAAGCTGGAAATCATGACTCCGCAATCATATATTGGTACTTTGATGGAGTTATGCGTGGCAAGACGAGGAGTATTTGTAGATACAAAGTACATCACTACGGAACGAGCAACTTTAATTTACGAACTTCCTTTAGCCGAAATGGTGACAGATTTCTTCGATCAAATGAAGTCTCGCACGAAGGGATACGCCAGTATGGAATATCAAGTGATTGGCTATCGTCCTAACGATCTGGTACTTGTTGATATTCTCGTCAACGAGGAACCTGTGGATGCCTTGGCTTGTATTGTCCATCGCGACAAGTCTTATAATGTTGGACGAGCATTAGTATCTAAATTGAGAGAGTTGATTCCAAAGCAACAGTTCCAAATTCCGATCCAAGCTGCGATCGGTTCAAAGATCTTGGCACGGGAGAATATCTCAGCTTTGAGAAAGAACGTGTTGAGTAAGTGCTACGGTGGCGATATTTCTCGAAAGAAGAAGTTGTTGGAGAAGCAGAAGAAGGGTAAAAAGCGGATGAAGTCGATTGGAACCGTGGAAGTTCCACAAGCAGCATTTATGGCGATTTTGCAATTGAACGGTGATTAAAAAAAGCTAAGCTAAGAGATCAATATTCGTTTTTTTGTCCTAGGCTTGGATTTTCTGTTCCATCTATGAGCGCTTCCTTTACTTCTGGAAACATTTCTATAAATTCAGCAATATTATTAATTTTTCTCATTGGTAAGGCTTGTTTTGCCCCCAAAGAAGTCTCTAACACTGACGTGAGTTCGACGGAGTAGACAAAAGCAAAAGGAAAGCTGAGACTAGGTTTGAAGAACTAAAAACTTCAGCAATCTTGTCCTAAGCTTTCATGGGTAAATAAAGTTTCATATTATAGAAATATATATTTGTAGGCTAAGGCTTCACTCTGTTATCAGTATGTTCTAGATGAGTGAAGCCTTTTAGCCTAAAATCTACACTCTTACAGTCGCTGAAGCATTTAAAGTAGGATAGTCTGTATAACCACTCTCATCGCCACCATAGAAGGTATTGCGATCTGGCGTATTCAAAGGTGCATTGGCTGCAAAACGTTCTACTAGGTCTGGGTTAGCGATGTAGAGACGACCAAAGGCAACCAGATCTGCAGAACCAGATGTGATCGCGGCGTTTCCAGTCTCAAGAGTATAACCACCCGCAGTAATAATCGTGCTATTAAAAATCGGACGGAAGAAGTCAGCACCAAGATCGGGTTGATCTTCAGCAGAGCCAAATCCTTCGACTCTAGGCGCAACTAAATGCAAATAGGCAAGATTAAAGTGGTTTAATTCCTTAACTGCATACCCAAAAGTCACAGCACGATTGGAATCATACACACTGCCAAATGTCCCGCTAGGAGAAAGTCTCACACCTACGCGATCGCTACCCCACACATCCACAACTGCTGCTGTTACTTCTAATAACAATCGAGCACGATTCTCGACAGAACCACCATAGATGTCAGTGCGCAGATTGGTATTGTCTTGCAAGAATTGATCTAATAGATAGCCATTGGCGCTATGAATTTCTACTCCATCAAACCCAGCTTCGAGAGCATTCTTTGCACCAATTCGATATTGTTCGATGATTTGAGGAATCTCTTCTAATTCCAAAGCGCGAGGCGTGACATAGGGCTTCATGCCAGTATAGGTAAAGACTTCTCCTTCGGGTGCGATCGCTGATGGAGCAACTGGCAACTCGCCATTGGGCTGAAAATCTGGATGCGAAATTCTACCCACATGCCAAAGCTGTAAAAAGATTTTGCCTCCTTTTGCATGAACTGCCTCCGTTACCAAGCGCCAGCCTGAGACTTGTTCATCAAAATAAATCCCTGGAGTATTGGGATATCCTTGACCCTGAGGACAAACCTGCGTCGCTTCTGTGATTAGCAATCCTGCCGAAGCCCGTTGCTCATAGTGTAATGCATTTAAAGCTGTGGGGACGTTACCATCAGCAGCGCGATTGCGAGTTAAAGGAGCCATCACAATCCGATTGGGCAATGTATAACGACCGAGCTTAACCGAAGAGAGAAGAGGAGCGCTCATAGGAATAATGTGAGGTTGTGTAAATTTCTATTGTTCGATTATATGCGAACAATAGAAATTTATGCAACATCGTGGGATAATTAAGTTAGTAAAACAGCTTTGCTATTTTTGCTAACTTAATATTTGCTTGCTCAGTCTTTTGTAATGCGTCAATATCAACACCCCGATCGCGACAATATTTCTTTAACCGATGTCCTCTTCGGACTCAGCGATCCAACACGGTTACAAATTGTCAAAATGTTGGCAACCAAAAAAGAGATTACCTGCGGCGAATTTTGTTTGGCAATGAGTAAATCCACACAATCTCACCACTATAAGGTTTTGCGAGATACAGGGCTTATGTATACGAGATTAGAGGGAACTCAACATTATAATTCTTTGCGAAGAGAAGATTTAGATGCAAGATTTCCCAATTTACTAGATTCTATTTTGAATGTCATAACTTAAGGGCGGCGTAGAGAGACGCCCTTAAGTTATCTTGCAGAACCACGATAGATGCGATTGGCTTGCTCAGGAGACATCCATGAAGGTAAATCTCCAGCATTTTTGGTCTCTACTTGCTGTGAACGATTCTGATACGCCGATGGAATGGGAGGGGCATCAGTATGCGCAAAGTTTTCATTTGAAGAGCCGTTTGTATTGGCTAACAAGGTTTGAGGAACCTCAAAATCATCAGTTTCAGGATTGTAAGCAAGGACTTCACCCGACTCAATGTCATAGATCCATCCGTAGATTGACATTTTGTTTTGATGCAATTTAGAGCGAATTACGGGATAGGTTTTTAGGTTTTCGATTTGGGTGACGACGTTCTCTGCCATCGTGATCGCCATTAGTTCTTCACCTTTAACGTCAGCATAATTTTCTTGAATCAAACGGCGAGTTGACTCAGCATGTTGCAACCATTCATAGACCAAAGGCATCTCGGTTCTCAGCTTTTCTAACTTGAGCAGCCCTTTCATTGCTCCACAATTAGAATGCCCACAGATAATTACCTGCTCGATCCCCAGCGCATGAATCGCATATTCGATCGCAGCGCCTTCACCACCATTCGCAGCACCAAAGGGCGGTACTAAATTCCCTGCATTACGAATGACAAATAGTTCGCCAACACCTGACTGAGTAATGAGATGCGGCACAATCCGCGAATCGGAGCAGGTAATAAACAACACACGCGGCTTTTGTCCATCGGCGAGTTGTTCAAAAATTTCTTGATTGGCAGGGAAATAGGACGATTGAAACTTATGTAAACCCTTTAGTAGTTTTCTCATATACCAGTGTTGACCTTGGATGCCGCAATTTATCGCTTTATTGCTTGTGTGTATTGCTTACTGTCTAAGTGTATAGCGCTTTGCACCCCAGAAAGTGAGATGGGGCGCATGCACCCCATTTCACTTTTCACACTTGATGAAATTGTGCGCCATAAAGATTATTGATTGACTTGACTTTAAAAAAATTCTAAATATTTTTAGAATTTTTTATCTATGTTCCTTTGAAAATTAATAGTTCTTTATCTGAAAATATTATTTAGTTTGTAAAAAAAGCTAAAATCTCGAAGATACGATTTGCGTGTTTTAATTCGTATTGCTGTACACACAAAGGAAATCATGGCAGTAGATCTGACTCGCGTTCAACCACCTCTCAAAGTTTATCCGCCCAAAGCCAATCAATTTATATTGAAAATCATACGGCTGTTAACGCCTTTTTGGTTGCGGTGGCAATGTGGCATCAAGCAGATTGAAACCCGCTATATCGATCGCCTTGTTGATGCTACAAAAAAGTTTCAGGATGGCAAAGCTCGTTATATGCTTGCTTTTCGGCATCCCACCACGGATGATCCCTTTGCGATGTTGTATCTGCTTGCCTACGCTGTGCCAGAAGAGGCAAGAGATATGGGCATCAAGTTAACTACATTGCCCCATAGCGGGTTTGTGTACGATCGCGGCATTTCTCTATGGGCAGGAGATTACGTCAATTGGCTATTTCCAGCATTAGGAGGGATTTCCATTTTTCGCGGTAAGCTTGATCGTCTCGCTCTAAGTTGGATGCGCAAACAAATTACACATGGTGATGTACCACTTTCGATGGCTCCTGAAGGTGGCACTAATGGCAAAAGTGAAACAGTTGCTGAACTAGAACCAGGAATTGCTCAAATTGGGTTTTGGGCTGCCGAGGATTTGCAGAAAGAAGGGCGTTCAGAGGAAATGTTAATCATTCCTGTGGGGATTCAATACGAATATTCGACTCAGGCTTGGGGCAAAATCGATCAAACAATCGTCACGATTGAAAAAGAATGTGGAATTAGTAAACCCGCGATTACTCCTGATAACCGCTATCAAAGACTTTACGATTTGGGTAGTTATCTAGTGAAATGGGTAAGCGATTATTACAAAGCTTTCTACGGCAACTATGCCAAAATTAATAGCGAAAATACCAATCCCGATAATTTAGCCGCAAATTTGGAAGAACTAGCTGATCGCATTTTGAGTGTTGCGGAAATGAGTTTTGGGATCAAGGCAAAGGGTTCACCAATAGATCGCTGCCGTCGCCTCGAACAGGCAGGATGGGATCGGATTTTTCGTAATGACATTCAGGAGATTGAGAAATTATCTGGGGTAGAGCGTGGCTTTGCTGATCAATTAGCACTCGAAGCTAGCTATAGCAACTGGCATATGCGAATCGCTGAAAGTATCATCGGTGTAACCAGTGACTATGTTCGCCAGCATCCTAGCCCTAGTCGCTATATTGAAGTTTTGAAATTAATGTGGAGCGTGTTACAGCGCGTCACTGAGCGAAATCAAGATTCTGCTTTTAAAGAAACTCCTAATTTTGGCGATCGCAAATTAACGATCTCAGTTGCCGAACCTTTATCCGTGTCTGAGCATTTAGCCGAATATCAATCTAGTCGAGCCGCCTCCAAAGAATGCACCCGTAAACTCACTGAAGATATACATCGTGCGATGAAAGATTTGGTCGTGCCATCTGCTATATAGCTACAGTCAATTGTCTTCGGGTAAATCAAAACCCAATAATTGATTGGCGGCTCTCCGCGCCGCCAATCAATTATTGGGTTTTATGTCTAATGCCGCTTCGCGGCGTTTTTTATTTACGCATAGAGACTTTGGCAATCTTCGAGATTGAGGCGCGATCGCGTCGCAATATTCATTGACGAAGTTTCGCCACGAGCGAGATGAATAGCTCCTGCACAGCCAATCATTGCCGCATTGTCTGTGCAAAGGCTCAAGGGCGGAAAAACTGCGCGAATATCATGCTCTGCGGCGGTGGTCACAAGGCGCGATCGCAATGCGCTATTTGCCGCTACACCACCAACTGCCACGATTGTCGATAGGTTATGCTCAACTGCACATTTAATCGTGCGGGTTACCAGAGCAGCAGCAACGGTTTCTTGAAAACTCGCCGCAATATCAGCGATCGGTAACTCTTCGCCATTGGGACTAAGTTTTTGGGTCAATCGCAATACTGCGGTTTTTAAACCACTAAAGCTAGAGTCATATGGAAAATCAGGAATACGTCCCTGCGGTAATTTGTAAGCCTTGGGATCTCCCGAGATCGCAATCTTGTCAATTGCTGGCCCCCCTGGATAACCTAAACCGAGCAACCGCGCTACCTTGTCAAACGCCTCACCCGCCGCATCATCGCGAGTTTTGCCCATTACCTGATAGTCGGTATAGTCCTTGACTAAAATAATGCTGCTATGTCCGCCTGAAACCAATAGACATAAAAATGGTGGCTCTAAAGTTGGATCAGCTAATAAAGCTGAACAGATATGCCCCTCAAGGTGATGCACCGCTATCAAAGGTTTTTTGTGTAACATCGCCAAGGTTTTTGCCGCCGTCACGCCGATCATCAGCGAACCAATTAGTCCAGGGGCAGTCGTCACCGCAATCCCGTCAATCTCAGCCCATGTTTTTCCTGATTCGCGATAGGCAAGTGTGATCGCAGGATTAATCGTATCCACATGTTGCCGTGCTGCAATCTCAGGCACAACGCCGCCATAAAGCGCATGGGTTAAAATTTGCGATGAAACCACGCTACTGAGAATTTGGCGATCGCATACAACCGCCGCCGCCGTTTCATCACAGCTAGATTCGATTGCAAGAATAGTTGGCATTACTAAACAAAATTAAGATGATCTAACTGCCGCGATGCGGCAGTTAGATCATCTTAATTGATAATTTACTTTACAGGATGTGAAGATTGCTTTACCAAGGCGCGATCGCTGATATAGGATCTGAGGCTAAGTTCTCAAACGATAATCTCGTTATTTTTGCCTATCTTATCCAAGGTAAATTAAGGTCAGTCCATGAAAAGACTTTTTGCTCTCATTCTAGTTATTAGCCTGTGGTTTGGCATTAGCCTTGCTGCAACCCCTGCTGCATACGCAGAATTCTCATTCAATGCTTTGACTCCTTGTGCAACCTCCTCTGCTTTTCAAGATCGCTTGCAAACTGAAGTTGATGGTTATACAGCCCGTCTAGCTAATTTCAAAGCTGGTAGCGGCCCTGCTGAATACCTCAAAGGTAAAGTTGCCCAAACTGAAGCTCGTTTTGCCAAGTATGCTAACTCTGGCTTGCTTTGCGGCGAAGATGGTCTACCTCACTTGATCAGCGATGGTCGTTGGAGTCACGCTGGCGAATTCACCATTCCTGCCTTGATGTTTCTATTCATCACAGGTTGGATCGGCTGGGTTGGTCGTGCTTATCTGATTGCAATTCACAAAGATCCAGCAACTGCAACTGAAAAGGAAATCATCCTCGATCTTCCTCTTGCTGTTAAATGTATGCTGACTGGTTTTGCATGGCCCCTTGCTGCGCTCAAAGAGTTTGGCACTGGCGAACTGTTGGTTCCTGAAAATGAAGTTACCGTCTCGCCTCGCTAGTTTTTATATCTAGCGATCGCTTTGCTAACTTTTCCAGATTGTTGCGACAAGTGTTTAAGCGCTCTGGGAAAAATCAAAACTATCTAAAAGGAGAACTCCATTGAATCGCTTTTTATCTTCCGCTCCTGTCTTGGCTGCCGTATGGATGACCATCACCGCTAGTGTCTTGATCGAAGCTAATCGCTTGTTCCCAGACACCTTGACATTCCCTTTCTAAATCTTTAGAAGCTTTAACTTAAGAGCATTGCTTTTAAACTAAAACCATAGATTTCACAATAAAAAAGAGATAGGGCTTTAAACGCTCTATCTCTTTTTTTTGTTTTCTAGATTAATACCAACTTCCGAAAGTGTTGTCATACTTTCGGAGATTAAAAAAACAAATCCATTTATGAAATCTGATAGGTGATATCAGCGCTATGTGATCATTGAATTAATAGAAGACTAATCCACTGTAAATATGTTTTCTCAGTAATGCGGATTGTTGATTGCGATCGGGCTAAGAAGTCTTTTTCGGCTTTTGCTGTGTTGTGGGCATTGGTCAGTTAATGAGGGGATGGGTGCTGAAATGTACATTTCACGACAACAAAAAAGACGCAAATACGTCGATCACGTTTTAGCTGACCAGTGCCCAAACGGCTCAAGGCTGGCTGAAATAACAACTACCTTAAGGCTATGCTTGAGGCTTTCAACATAGTCACTGTTTCGTTTCGAGTGATTACTAAGAAATATGTATTACTTTATTAAGAAACGTGTGCGGTTGCTCTAATTGGTATTAGTAAGGATGTGCGGCGCTTCGCGCCGCACATCCTTACCTTTTTATTTGAGATTATTACACTTCACAAAAATAGACGCTCAATCTAGAAATTTTGACAAAAAACAGCCTTGGAAATATTTCCAAGGCTGAGAAAAAGGGAGTGTAAATTAAGAAAGAAAATGCAAGATTTATTGAATCTTCCTTTGGTTGCTGTCTAGAACTTTCTGGACTTCTGCACCTGGTTGATAAGTGTAACCAAAATTCGCATTCTGGCTATCGTCAACGATGCGTGGTGTAACAATGATAATCACTTCATTACGGGTATTGGTATTAACTTCTTGACGGAACAATACTCCAAGAATTGGTAAATCTCCCAAGATTGGAACTTTAGTTACGGTCTGACGATCTGAGTCGCGGATAACTCCAGATAATATAAGAGTCTGACCATCACGGACTCTGATTTGACCAGAGTTAAGAGTTCTCCTAGAGACTAAACCTTGGAACGTGGGAATCCCCTGAACTACACCTAATGGTTGTGTTCCAACTAAAGCACTGACAGCGGGGGATACAGCAAAGTTAATAAAACCATTATCATCTACGCGTGAAATAGCAATGTTTAAGGTTAGCCCTACTGGCTGGGTAGTTACAGTTTGAGATACGGTAGGATTACCATTTCCACTGTTGCTCTGTGTTGTCGTAACTGTATTAGAAATTACGACATCTTCTGTTAGTGCAACTGTTGCTGTTTCACCTTCTTGAACTGTTAAGGTTGGATCGGTAATAATCTTGGCATTTCCACTGTTTATTTGGGCATCTAGAGTAGCCGAGAACCTTTGAGGGAAAAGGAAAATAGACGGAAGTGCGAGCGGATCGTTAAAATTCAGTCCAAGAACCCCCTGATCTGATCTAACTGCTGCACCTGTTCCACTGCCATCAGGATTGCTTGCGTTAAACCTGAAAGTTGTTCCAACTGTTTGCCCTGCCTGTAGGAGGACTTCTACAACTCTCACATTGACTGAAACTTGACGCTTACGCAAATCAAGCCGAGCAAGTTGAGCTTCTGCAAACTCAACTTGTCTAGGAGAGCCAATTAGCGTAATAGAGTTACCACGCTCTTCAGCAATTACTTGCAATCCTCTCAAGAGCGGAGTAGCTCCGGATTCTGGAGTAACTGCTACGGTTTCCAACGTTGGCACGGACTCAGTTGGAATGTTTACAACTGTAGCAGCTGAAGCTGTCCCGACAGTTGCCGTTTGAGCACCTGGAATCGGACGTTGACGATTGACGACACGGGAGGCTCCCAAACCGATCAAATAAGCCGAGGCTTCACCCACAGTAATTTGGTTGAGTCGATAGCTTTTGGTTGTTAGGTTCCTTAAAGTCACAGGAAGCCTCGTCGCCACAAAGATTGTCTGACCGATGCGATTTGCTTCTAGACCAGAGATTCTCAATACGTTATTGAAGACATCCTGAGCAGTTTCATTCTCAATCGAGAGACTAACTGGTTGTCTTAAACCCGTAGCCGCAGGAGCTGCACCAGCCGCAGGAGCTGCACCAGCCGCAGCAGGAGCTTCGGCAGATACCACACTCAACCCAGCCACACGACCGATTAGAGTCAAAACTTCGATCGCTGGAGCATCACGCAAAGTAATTCTCGGTACTCTTTCAGCCGTGCCAAGTTCAACGATATCAGCACGAAGCTTAGAAGTAGTTGTCGCAATATCGCCAACAGGAGGAGTCTTGATTTGACGGAAAGGAGGCACGACACCAGGTACACGACCAGGTAACTGCGGTGTCACTGGATTGGCAACAGGTGGCGGCACATTATTTGCTCCAGAATTTGGAGGTGTGTTTTGCGCTACACGAGTCTTGCCATCAGCAGTAGTGATTGTAACTTTCGGGTCAAATAATGGCTTGCCAACTGAAGCGCTAGTTGTATTTTGGGCAATTAATGTTTGATTAGACTCAGAATCCGGTTTACTGACAAATCCAGATTCAGGCGCATTAGATGCAGAGAGAGAACCAGCTTGAGTTGCGGATGGTTGCATCTCTAGACTAAAAACTAGGCTATCTCCTATATCCTGACGCTTGATCAAATCCTTAAGCATCGCTGGATCGTTAGTAGTGACTCGAATTTGCACCTTATTTGCAGCGGATTGAGTCGCCTCGATCGCAGTAATACCTGGGGCAGGATTAGCCTTTGCATAGCTAGCATTCCCATTATCTAGCTGCAACTGTGCGCCATTTAATACCGCTACCCATGCCTTACCCTGTTTTGTGTAAGTGACTTGAGGGCGATCGCTACTGGCAAAATTTAACGTCAAACTCAAGCGATCGCCTGAGACACTTGTATTAATGTCTGTAATCCGACTCGCCACCGCAACTACATCAGTCTTATTTGCGGAAATGGGGCTTTGGACTGCATTTTGAGCTTGGCTCGGCGCGATCGCTAAAACCTGTGGGCAACTCGCAGCAATCAGAAACCAGCAAGCTAAAGACTTACTATTCAAATTCCTATTCAACCTATCATTCAATTTAGCATTCATAATTACACTCCTCTTGATTCCATAGCGGAACTCAATACACTTAATCTTTGTAGTAAATCTGTAGAAACTTGAACATGTCCAAACTAAATGAACGACATAACCAAGACAGAATTGACGCGATTATGGTGCGAGATTATACCATACTTTGTCAATTTCAAATCAAAAAAATAATAGACTTGATTGCTCAAACCAAATTTCTTTTCTGCGTATCCTTTATATACGACCTCCACAGCAGAATTTCATTGCAGTAGAGGTCTGTATTTTACTTTTTCGGTGGGGCAGCAGCGGCGGCGGCAGTAGCTTTAAGCTCTTCCTCCGTTTTTGGAACAAAAGCTTGAAGAGTGAAATCGGCTCCAATTAAAGGAGGCAGGCTATCCAAAATTTCTTTATCCTTACCAGCTGCGATTGGGCGTGAAAACTTGAACGTAGTAGTTGGTAGAGCCTTCTTAGTTAGTTTTAAATCTTTGATTACTAGTAAAGGTTTTAAACGCTCAATTTTCTGAATTGTATTTAATACATCTTCAAACTTGCCATCAAACCCAATCGTGAAGGTATAAGTATCATACTGAGGTCCTTTAACTGGTGCAGTGGGCTGAAAATTCCGCATTGTTCCAGCTAATTCGTAGGAAAAATCTGGCGGCAAAGCAATCACAATTGTTTTAGGGATTTGCTCTTGAATATCGCGGATTAGGGTGTCAATGTTATCTACATTTGGCAAAAGCGATAGAACAAATTTATTTTGCTGATTGGCTTCCTCAATCTTTTGAGCAATATTGCCTTTGTTCGCCACTTGACTTCTTAAAGCCGTAACAGCAGTCTTTTTTGTTTCAATGTCTTTTTGTCCAGATTGGACTGAATCCCAGATAGGCATGACGTAGGTTGTAGCCACATAAGCAGCTAGAGCAATCCCGCCAACTCCAATCAAGATTCCCAAAATCTTAGATGTTAAGGTGATCCCAAACAGAGTTACACCACCTGCACTATCTTCAATACCTGACGCAGCTCCAACGTTTGTCATTTTATTTGATCACTCCCTGTTGCTTTAATAGATTGATTCTCGCGACTAATCCTTCTGCTCCTGCCTTTTGCAGTGCAGGCAATATTTCAGCAGGGCTTTTTGTTGTAAGAGCCGTGCGGATTTGAAAGTTGACCAATGTAAAGTTTTTGTCAGTGGTCGCAGCCTGTAAGGTAGATGAGACAAGTATTGTCTCTTTATCATCTAGTAGCGGCGATGCTTTAAGTAACAATAGAAAATCATTTAACTCATTGTAGTTAGTTGCTCTTCCAGTCAAAGTTATCGTCGATGTGGCTGGAGGTTGTGCAGATGCTTGGGTAATTGACTCTACCTGAACCGTAATGGGAGTACGTTTTCTGATGTCATCAGCGATCGCACTGACAGGCAAATTACCAACAAACAGATTTACCAATTCTCCAGTTCTTGCTTCAATCGCTTTTAGCTCAGTTTCTTGACTTTTCAGAGCTGTAAGCTTGCTATTTAGCTGTGACTCCTCAGCGGCTAAAACAGAAAGATCTTTTTTAATACTTTCGTTTTGTGCGTTTAGGACTAGAAATGCACCACCAACAATGGCGAGGGCAACTACAGCAGCTGCACCTCCATAGATTAGGAATTGTGAATCAGCAATTGGTTGACGTTCCGCTTGGGCTTCATCAACTGCGCGATCACTTAAAAAATTGATATCAAGTGTATACATACGATTTTTAAACCTCCCTCAAACCTAGACCTAGAGCGACAGACATTGCCATGCGTTCCTCTATGGGAATGTCACCATCAACAGCTACACCAATTGCAGTAAGAGGATCAACGGCAATAGCAGCAATACCAAGACGTTGACTGAAGAACTCATTTAATTGTCCAATGCAAGCTCCAGGGCCTGCTATCAATAACTGCACAACATCGGAGCCAGGAGACTGACTAGTATAAAAGTCGATTGAGCGTCTTAGCTCATCGGAAAGATCGCCAACAACCCTCATAATCGCGGCATCTCCTGGCGTTCCACCACCACCTGCTAGACTTGCTGTATCCATTGACTGGACAGGTACAACAGTTGAACTCAACATCTCCATATCTGTTGTCCGTCGAGGGGGTAAGTTGATAGCGCGTAATTGAGCATTCTGAATTTGAGCAGTACCAATTGGGAAAGTTCGAGAAAATTGCGGAACTCCATCAACAGTTACTGTAATTTCGGTGGCTTCGTACTCAATATCAACGATCGCTACGGCTTCCGATAATGTACTAAATCTTGCTAACTCATTGTGCATTGCACGAATAAGAGCAAAACTACTAACTTCCACAATGTCAACCTGTAGCTGCGCTATTTCTAGAGCATTTATATAGCTGTCTGTAACCTCTTTAGGTGTTGCTACCATCAAGATTTCAATACGCTCAATGCCATCATCATCAAGAGCTGTACCCAGCTTTTGATAGTCCACATCTGCATCTTCGCGAGGAAAAGGTAAGTACAGACTAGCCTCTTGATTAAGAACCATCTCGCGTAATTCGATGTCAGGAATTTCCGCAGGTAGGCGAATCAGACGACTCACTGTTTCTCGACCAGGTAGTGCGGTGGCAACTTTTTTTACCTTTATTTTTTTGTCTGCTAGCAAACTGCGAATAACTTCTCCCAGCGCTACAGGATCGAGAATTCGTCCTTCTTCAACAGTACCTTCAGGAAGCTCGACGCTACCATACGCCACAAGCTTGTAAGAAGACTGCCCCTTGCGGCGCAATTGAACGAAGTTAACCTTCTCGGAAGTAATTTCGATTCCGATGCCTTTCTTAGACTTTCCGCCAAATTTTAAGCCGAACATAAGCGTGTCTTTATGAGTTTTGTAGCTTGTGTAGCACTGGGCATACTAAACAATGGAGGGATTATAGACTGTAAGTGACCATTGTCAATAGGACATGAGAAAATAATCATACCGAATGTCGTAGATGTCTGATTTTGCCTTGTTTTTTATAGACGATTTTGGTCTTTTTAGCAAACAAAATAAAAAATAGCCAGCAAGGCTAATTATGAAACTACTTTTTATAATTAGCCTTGATACTCTCTTCCTATTAAAGAAATAGACATATAAACCCAAAGAATAATGGTTCGGGGCTTTGCTCTTCAACGTTATTCCTTGGCGTGGAAGGGAGTATCAAATCCAAAATCATGGCGTGAACACTGTATAAAAAAACTAGAAGCTCCGCTTCTAGTTTTTTTATACAGTGTTCGCACATTATCTATAAGCAATGCAAGAGATGGCTAGGACAAATCAAAATCCAAAAGATGAGTTGCGGCGCGAAGCGCCGCAACTCATCTTTTGGATTTTGATTTGTCCTAAGCAATAAGAAGGTAAAGCTTAGATTAAGCGCAGTCTCTACTTTTTATTTGTTGCCGCGTAGTTGTATTTGCTTATCTTGAATTAAGCTTCTCAGTTGCGGATTTTGCTTCTGCTCCAGTGTAATTTGATTAAACTCTTGCGCAGTAAATCCATAGCGGCAAATTTCTTCTTCGCTATAGCGGCGTAACTGATCGCAGAGCGATCGCAAAAATTCCGGTGGATTGGTGAGGTCGCAGACTTTTGTCTGTTGCGATTCTGCGAGATTCGCGACAGTAGACCAATCAGGGTTACTCTTTGCTGCTCGAAAAATCTCTAAACGTTTGTTTTCGATCCTATAAGCTGCCGTAGCATAGCGCGTAATATTGTCTTCGCCAAGAGACACCTGATTGAGAAAATTTTGTAAATTTGACGGTTTTACACAAGTTTCCGCAGACGCTGATAAGCTGCTAACGACCATCATCGGCTCAACAATTGTCCCTATCACTACACATATGCTAAGCAGGCTAATCGTGCCTATTCCATGACCTAGATATTTTTTGAAATGATTCTTAACATCGCGTTGATCTGATGTTAAATCTAAGTTTTGGGTTTGATGGTTTGCAAATTGCTTAAAATAAATCGAATATCTCTGATGCCAACTATTCATAGTCAATTGCCATTAATTAATCGTCAAAAACACTAAGGACGTAATCTGTTATCTAAAGTATTGACTCAAACAGGTTGATTTTGTTGCCTTAAATATGACTGAATAAAAGGATCGAGGTCTCCGTCCATAACATTTTGAATATTTGTGGTTTCTGCACCTGTGCGTAAATCTTTGACTAATTGGTAAGGATGAAACACATAGTTGCGAATTTGATTGCCCCAAGCAGCTTCCACCATATCTCCACGAATATCGGCAATTTTCTGAGCGCGTTGCTCTTGGGCGATGATTAACAACTTTGCTTTCAGCAGTCTCATTGCATTTTCTTTGTTTTGTAATTGCGATCGCTCTTGGGTACAGCGTACGGAAATTCCTGTGGGCAAATGGGTAATTCTTACCGCCGTTTCAACTTTGTTGACATTTTGTCCGCCCTTGCCTCCTGCTCTTGTTGTTGTAATTTCTAATTCTTTTGGATCAATTTCAAGATCGGGATCCTCTTCCAATAATGGCATTACTTCTACTCCAGCAAAGCTAGTTTGGCGTTTGTCATTGGCATTAAACGGCGAAATTCGCACGAGGCGATGCGTACCTTTCTCGGGCGCAAGATATCCATAGGCATAACGACCATGCACGAGCAAAGTAACTGATTTGATACCTGCCTCCTCACCTTCGGAAATTTCGGAAATCTCGACTTTGTAGCCTTGGGATTCACAAAAGCGGGTATACATTCGTAGCAGCATCTCCGTCCAGTCTTGGGAGTCAGTGCCACCTGCGCCAGCATTGATTGTTAAAACCGCATCATATTTGTCATAAATTCCTGACAGCAATTGTTCTAGATCCCATCGATCCATTTCTTGCAGCATTTGAATTAGGCTTTGTTTGGCTTCATTTACTAGAGCAGGATCATCTTCAATAGTTAATAGCTCAGCGATCGCTTCAAGGTTTTCGATGGTTTTCTGCCATTGCTCAAACTTTTCGAGGTAAGATTTCAGCGCATCTAGTTCTCGCATTGTTTTTTGGGCTTGATCGCTGTTTTCCCAAAACTCGGTTTGGGCGGCTGTTTGTTCTAAGTCACTAATTTTTGCTGCGATCGCTGGTACGTCAAAGATAGTCCTGAGCAATGCTCAGGCGATGAGATAGAATCTGAGTCTGACGGGTAATCTCCGTAACGTCCACTAAATTATTCTCCAAAATATAGCAAGCTTTAATTGAGCTATTGTATAACAAGCCAATCCAGGTAGGCTCTTTACACTCACCCCCAAGGTGCTTGCTTTCTCCGTTAGCTATAGATTAATTTAGCGAAGAAAATTAAGAGTAGTATTTTAAAATATGCCAAATACAATTCGTGAAGAGACTGAAATCAGCGTTAATCTTTCCCCTGATCACTTGTTAGTAGTAACTGACAACAGCGGAACACGCAAGATGTCATTAGTTGACAGACAATATACAATCGGTCGAGAATCCGATAACACTGTGTACCTCAACTCAGATTTTGTCTCTCGGTATCACGCAATCTTGAGAAGGGTACATCATCGAGATCGACTTGATACCTACAGGATCATTGATGGCAGCGCATCTGGGAAACCAAGTAAAAATGGGATTGTTTTAAATGCGATCGAAAAAGTTTCTTCACACGATCTGCAAGACGGCGATATTGTCACCTTCGCACCTGAAGTACATATTCTGTATCTTGCACCGAAGTTAATGTAAAAATATTAAAGTAACTTGAAGATTAAATTTTAATCTGCCCTGTAAATTTACAAGGTATAGCCAAGCTCCAGTGATTCTTTGACTGTAAGTAAAAACTGCAAAATTCAATCCGTTTGTAGAGTAAAGTAGAGCGAGGTCAAACCAAATGTCTACCAGTAGCATATACTTTTCGCTGGTAAGCCACATCTTCTTCTTTTTTTGGTGAGCTAATGAGCGAAACAAACGTTAGTCACACGCTGCTAATCACAGATGCGAGAGGTAGTAGAAAACTCGCACTTGATGGTTTGAAGTATACAATTGGGCGAGATGTGAATAATAATATTCAACTCTATTCCCGATTTGTTTCTCGCCAACATGCGGTGTTGCTGCGAGTGCCTGGTGAGGGTGGGCGTTATTTGTATCGAATTATTGATGGGGATCTTTCTGGCAAGCCCAGCGTCAATGGCGTAATTATCAATCATCATATGAAGATAGCCTCTTCCCATGATTTATGTAACGGCGATGTGATTACGCTAGCCCCAAATGTTGAATTAACATACTTGAGTAGTCAAACTTAAACAAAATGCTAAATTGCCATCTGTTTGAATTTCCCTAGCAATTTGTGCTGAAGTAAGCATTAAACTTTTCATAAAAAGAGTGGCGTTAAGACACTTTTAATTTAAATAGCGATAGCCAATATCATGCAGCAGATAGGTATAAGTACATTCTGATAAATTCTTTTTGACTGTCCATTTGCTTTCGACATGGTTACGCATTGCCATGTTTTTGCTGACATTTTTGCTGGTGATTTCTAGTTAGTGAATTTTAGGATGAAGTGAAATAATATTGCGAAATAAACCCGCAATTTGGCTTAATTACAACGCATATGGCGATTGTTTTATCCCTTCAAGAAAACATAGACTTATTGCTTTTTTTAGTCAAGTTAGCGATCGCTTTGAGCTCAATTGCTATAGCGTTGTTACTAATATTTTGGTTGCGTCTCAAGAAAATCGAAAACCGTCTTAATCAAAAACGAAGACAGCTAAATTCAAGATTTATTCAGGGCAAAATAAAGAAAAATGCCCAAAAAGTATTTCCCAAGACGCAAAGATCCTTGGTTTCGACCCAAGTTATCGCAAATAATTCTATGGGGAATTTGGCAGCCTCTAGCAATCGCTTTCCACAGACTCAGTTTTATGTTTCAAATTCATCCCCAAAACTTTTCAAAAAACCTGCAAAACGATCTAGTCGTCTTCGACTGCATTGGCTATGGGCGATTGGAATTGCAATCATTACAGGAATGGCGATCGCCTTAATGCAGATGGGTAATAGTTTTATCATGCCTGAATATATGCCAATAATTTGGGTGTTAATTGGTGTAACGCTAGTTATGAGCGCTACCTTTATTAAAACTGCATAGTTTTAAAACCGATTTTAGGGTTTTCATAGTGCCCAGCCCGCTTTAAAAACTCCAAAATCGCTTTCATAATAAGAATTGCTGTACAAATGCGCGACAATGAGTTTTTGTAAGTATTTTCTATAAATCTAAAAGATATTTGGGACAATAAATATGCGTCGTGCGGTTTTATGTGGATATTACGGAATGGGGAATGGTGGTGATGAGGCTTTGCTTGCCACGTTGCTACAAATGCTGCCTAATAATGTCCAACCGCTTATATTGTCTGCTAGTCCTAGAGCCACCGAAAATTTACATCAGGTCGAAGCTAGCGATCGCTATTCGATATTTGCTTTGCTCAAGGAACTTAGGCGATCGGATTTATTTATTTGGGGTGGTGGCAGCTTAATGCAAGATGCGACTAGTGCTAGAAATCCGATTTATTACGGTGGGGTTATGGGTCTAGCGCAGGGGATGGGCTTGCAAACGATCGCTTGGGCGCAAGGGGTGGGGCCACTAAAGCGTAACTTGAGTAAATGGATTGCCAAACGAGCTTTTCAGGGGTGTGCTTCAGTATCTGTGAGAGATCGCCAATCGGCACAATTATTAGCAGACTGGCAAACTGAGAGTGTGGTTGCACCCGATCCTGTTTGGGCATTGGAGGCAACTTCGGTCAACATGTACCGAGATTTATCAAAACCCCGTGTTGCTGTAGTTTTGCGATCGCATCCTGATCTGACCTCCTGTCGTCTTGCCACAATTACTGAAGCTTTGCAAAAGTTGCAGATGCAAACTAATACTGAGATTTTGCTAATTCCATTCCAACCATCACAAGATAAAGCGATCGCCCAAGCAATTTGTGATTCGCTTAATCAGAAGACGCCCAATCAGAGCCAAGTGATCATTCAAAAAGATCCACGCCGCCTGAAGGGTATTTTTAATGGGGTAGATTTGACGATCGCTATGCGCCTGCATGGACTGATCATGGCGGCGGCTGAGGGTTGCCATTGTTCGGCAATTAGTTACGATCCGAAAGTTTCTTATCTAATGCAAGGTTTAGGAATCCCTGGCTGGGAATTAGGGGATTTACCAGAAGATTCTCAGTTAATTGCAGATGCTTGGGTTCATAATCTCGAAAATCGAGATCAGGGTTTAAGCGATCGGGTGCAGAAACTCAAGCAGCAAGCTTTGATTCATCAAAAAATATTAGGCTAAAGCCAATTTCACAAACTCTAACTAGCATCAAAGAACAAAAGAGAGCTATGGCGCTTCGCGTCATAACTCTCTTTTGTTCTTAAGGTTTTAGAATTCTCAAAATGGCTTTGCCAGATAGATTAGAGACTGTTCTTATCAGCGCCTCTTACCTATTTGGCAAGTTCGGAGATCGTTATAAATTTTCAAAACCCTGTGTACATGGAATTGTGATAACTTAGAGTACTGTAAACATTTTAGAAATATTTTCGAGAGATATTTTCGGCAACGAGCAAAAACTCCTCGCTCCTCGAAATGTTGCCCTAGAAATCCAAAACAAGCTTACTTAATATGGCAGACATTACAACCCAACAAATTCAAGAGCTACGTGCGAGAACTGGCGCAGGTATCAAAGACTGTAAAGCAGCGCTCGTTGACTCCAGTGGTGATTTTACCAAGGCAACCGAATACCTAAGACAAAAGGGGCTTGCCTCTGCTGTTAAAAAAGCAAGTCGTGCTGCATCTGAAGGAATCGTGCATAGTTATATTCACTTTGGCAGCCGCATTGGTGTACTGGTCGAAGTTAACTGCGAAACTGATTTCGTTGCGCGTCGTGAAGAGCTAAAAGAGCTAGCCGATAGTGTAGCCAAGCAAATTGCTGCTTGCCCTAACGTAGAGTATGTGAGTGTTGCTGATATTCCTGCTGCTTTCGTGGAAAGTGAAAAGCAAATTGAAGCGGGCAAAGATGACTTAGCTAGCAAACCTGCCGCTATTCGCGAGAAGATCGTACTTGGCCGCATTGAAAAGCGCTTAAAAGAACTGTGCTTACTCGATCAACCTTACATCAAAGATCAAAGTATTACCGTTGATGAATTGGTTAAACTTACAGCTACTAAGCTCAGCGAAAATGTTAAAGTTCGCCGCTTTGTACGCTTTGTTGTTGGTGAATAAGTTACTTATGCCACTCTCGTTACTCCAGTGGCATAACTTATCCATCCGCCCGTAAGATTTTCATTGTTGTAAACTTCGATAAAATCAAACATTTGCGAAAGTCGCGCTAAACATGACTTTCGCAAAAAATTAGTAGTATTTTATTGGCAACTTATGGCTATAAAAATCTTTGCTCTCATTGCATGGCAAAGCCCTGTGACTTGGTGAATATGGGCGGTGAGAAACACCGCCCATATTCGTGTTTATACGAAAAAAAGAAAAAGTGTGAACTGCGATGCTGGTGCGTATTGATAAAGATATTCATAATATTCAAAAGGCGATCGCTGATGTGATTGATCGCATCGATGTTATTCATATTGAGTATTCTCAGGCGATCGCCATAGCTGTGCAGCAACAGATTTTGCAAACTGCATTTAAATTTTGCACTCAAAAATGTCCTGATAAATTCTTGGCTCTATCCCTATCAGCACGCCAGAACTTACAAGAAGCTTTGAGGCAAACGATCAAATCACTTTGTGATCAGATACAAAAAACTCTAGAAGAATGCGATCGCTACAGTCGCTCCAATCAAGAAAATCTCGATCTTTTGCTTAGTAATCTGCTCAACGAAAGCATGGAGAAACTAAATCAGCTTTTAGTCAATCATAAAGTTTTAAGCGCCGATGCCGACAAGGATCAAGATGGCAAGACTCCGCAAATGAGTATTCGTCTTGCTGAAATTGAGTTTACTGATCGCAATGTCTTGTCTCATCGCGGCGAGTTGCGCGTTTTATCGGCAAGGCTAGCGCATCTACATAATGAACTAGACCAAAAATATCAACAAAAGACGATCGCTGAAGCAGAATTAGCATGGCGATCGGCATGGGTGGAATAATGACAAAAAATCGTGTAGTTTATCGTGAGTTTGGCGCACCAGAGGAAGATGATTCAGAAAATAATGTGGTTGATTTACCACCGCAGCAACAAAACCCTCGTATTCAAGTAACGCGTCGAGGCAAAGGCGGAAAGACCGTAACTGAGGTGACAGGATTTCAGACAACACCTGAGAATTTGGCAAAGTTGACCAAGCAGTTAAAAAATCAATGCGGTACTGGTGGTACATCGAAAGATCAAGCGATCGAAATTCAGGGCGATTGTAGTCAGAAAATTTTGCAGATTTTATTAGGCTTAGGCTATAAAGCGAAAATAAGCGGTAAAGGATAAAGAATAAATTATTATTTACCGTTTTAAGCAACTGAAAATCTGATTTGGAGTTAGTTTTAATGACATCTCATCTAAAACAATTAGGGGTTCGTCACCTCTAACAAGTCGGAGCCGTAGATCTGGCAGGAAAATCATGATTGCTTCTTCTTTACTGTCAATTAACCAAACAAGTTTTGAGCATTCAGACAAACAAGCTTGAATTTTTGTAATTAGTTTTGTTGTGCTTTGATCTGGCGAAAGAATCTCAATCAACCAGTCTGGATATCCTTGAATTGGCTCATTACAGGATGGGATTCGACATCATCATATAGAAAGTAGAAGGTTTTGCAAAGCAAAACCTTCTACTTTAAATTCCAACATTCACGGGCAATTTCCCAATCTTCTTGAGTGTGGATCACTAAAACTCGCACTGCGGAATCAGGTGCAGCAATATCTACATCAAGCAATCTTTGATTGTTTTTATCTAAATCCAGTTTCAGTCCCAAAAACTCAAATCCTGAACAAGCAGCAGCTCTAACTGCGGGAGCATTTTCGCCAACGCCTGCGGTGAATATCAAGGCATCTAATCCGCCGAGACTCGCTAGCATTGCGCCGATATGCGATCGCAGACTATGGACATATACGTCAAAGGCTAATTGCGCTTGCGGGTTGCCTTCGTCAATCGCCTTGAGTACTGGACGCAGATCCCCAGAAATACCAGAAACACCTAATAGTCCTGATTCACGATTAAGTATACGATCGAGTTTTTCGACATCCATATCGGGCTGGCGCAATAAATGGATGAGAATTCCTGCATCAATAGAACCAGAACGACTGCCCATCACCAAGCCTTCTAGGGGCGTAAAGCCCATGGTCGTATCAATGCTCTGACCATTACGAATGGCTGCTAATGAACATCCATTCCCCAAATGACATGTAATCAGGCGGAAATCTTCGATATTACGATTGAGAATATTTGCGGCGCGATCGCGACAATATTGATGACTGATTCCATGAAAGCCATAGCGACGAATCCCTTGATTTGTATATTTTGTAGGGATTGCGTAGGTATAAGCGGCAGGAGATAAATGCGCATGAAAAGCAGTATCAAATACCGCAACTTGTGGAATTTTCCCAAACACTTTTTCGGCAGCTTCAATTCCTTCCAAATTTGCAGGATTATGCACAGGGGCGAATATGGATAATTTTGCGATCGCCTCTTTTACCTCAGCATTAATTATTGTACTTTGGCGATATTCTGCACCACCATGTACAACTCTATGCCCGATGATATCAACTTCCGATGGACTTTTGAGAACAGGCGTTTCACCACTCCATAGGGTCTCTAGCATATGTGCAATGATCTCTGGACGAGATGTTGCGGAGATTTCTTCTTCCAGAACTTTGCCATGTAGTGGTTTGACCTTAATTTCGGCAAAGCCATCATGATGCGTCCAGTCAATACTTGCTTCCCAGATTGGTTCAGGGGGTGTATCGAGTAAAACTTTTTCTAAGTCATACAAACAGCTTTTTTGGCTACTCGATCCTGCGTTAAGTACTAATATTTTCATTGTTTTTGATTGCTCTTAATTATAAAATGGGAATTGAGCGATCGCATTATGATCTCTACTTCATTTATACCAATTCACAAAAGTGTGATCATACTTTTGTGAATTGAAAACCAAGCCCAGCAAAGGTTTTTAAATTCGTAAAATGGCGTAGTTATTTTGTGCTTTGGGATTACATCTAGATTAGAATCGATCAATTCTTGCAGTTCCTCTGTATACCTAGTGACGAGGCGAGTAATACAAGACTGAAAATCATAGAAACTAACCAATGCAGTTAAAAGATTAGGAAAATATGATTTTTGCCTCAGCACTGTTTCTGTTCTTATTTTTACCACTGACCTTAGTAGGATATTTTCTGATTAGCTCCAAGCTACATTATCTAAGGAATATTTTCCTGTTACTAATGAGCTTAATCTTTTACGCATGGGGAGAACCAGTTTATGTTTTCCTCATGATTGCTTCTATCTTGCTGAATTACGTTGCCGGGCTGATGTTACACCTTCATCGGCAAAAATCGATCTTATTCATGCAAGAGAAGGAAATACTCTTAATCTCCATTGTTAGTAATTTAGGATTGTTATTTTATTTTAAATATGCCAATTTTTTCTTCAATAACCTCAATGCCGTTCTGCAAAATCTTTCAATTCCAACGATCGCATATTCTCAAGTCCCTTTGCCAATCGGGATATCCTTTTTTACATTTCAAGCAATGTCATATGTGATCGATGTCTATCGTAAAGAAACTGATGTGCAGTTAAATCCAATCAATTGTGGACTATACGTTAGTCTGTTTCCGCAACTGATTGCGGGACCAATTGTTCGCTACCATGATGTCGCTATGCAAATTGTGTCACGGACAGTTACTAGACCACAGTTTTCTGCGGGAATTCAGAGATTTATTTTTGGATTAGCCAAAAAGACGATGCTAGCAAATCCATTAGGAGAAGTTGCTGATAAAATCTTTGCTGTGCCAGTACATGAGGTCACCACAGGCATGGCTTGGTTAGGGATTGTCTGCTACACCTTACAGGTCTATTTTGATTTCTCAGGATATTCCGACATGGCGATCGGGTTAGGACGGCTTTTTGGTTTTGAATTTCTAGAGAATTTTAATTATCCATACATTGCCCAATCTATGCGTGACTTTTGGCGGAGATGGCATATTTCCCTATCGACTTGGTTCCGAGACTATCTTTACATCCCTTTGGGCGGTAATCGTGGCTCTTCACTGCGAACATACCTCAATTTGTGGATAGTGTTTCTACTATGTGGACTATGGCATGGAGCAAGTTGGAACTTTATCATTTGGGGAGCCTTGCACGGAGCTTATTTAGTGATTGAGAGATTGGGCTGGCACAAATATCTAGATCGCTTATGGATACCATTGAGACATTTGTATACGTTATTACTAGTGATGATTGGATGGGTTTTTTTTCGATCAGAATCCCTCAATCAATCGATCCAATATTTAGGAAGTATGATGGGTATTACGAATGCAGATGGAGTTAAATATTTTACGCTTTTATACTTTGATTTCAAAACTCTAATCAACTTAATTATGGGCTGTATATTAGCAACACCAGTAGCAAGTTGGGTTGCCATACAATTACAAAAGAGAGTTGTTTCTCCCCAATTTAGTCATCTTCAGCCTACTTTATATGGTGGGTATTATTTTCTTTTAGTTATTCTATTTCTGATTTCCGCCGCTAGTTTAGCCGCAGGAACTTATAATCCATTTATCTATTACCGCTTTTAAAGCTATAGACAAACTGCCACATGCTCACAGAAAACAAGAAGAATAACTCATCTCGAATATTTGACAATCTATTGATTGGGACTTTTGTAATTGGTCTATTTTTGCCTTTAGTTCTAACTCATAATCGCAAAGAATCAGCTACAGAGAAACGCAAACTTGCAGAGTTTCCTGAGCTTAAATGGGATCGAAAAACTATTACTAAATTCCCATCTCAGTTTGAATCTTTCTTTAACGATCATTTCGGATTACGCGATCAGTTAACTCAGCTTTATTCTTTATACAGCATTGTATTGAGGAGCTCCTCAAACCCTAAAGTTTTAATTGGATTAGAGGATTGGCTATTTTATGTTAACCCTGCGGAAGGTGATAGTCTTGAGGATTATCGTAGAAATGATCCTTTAACGCCTGAAGAACTCAGAAGCTGGAAAATTGCATTAGAGTCAAAATATAAGTTACTCAAAGAGAAAGGAATTACCTATCTCTTTATAGTTGTTCCTGACAAATATTCTATTTATCCAGAATATATGCCTAAGCATATTCGTCAAGTTGGCAAACAAACTCGTCTTGATCAATTGATAGACTATATGCAAGATTCGGAAGTGCAAGTTCTGGATTTAAGACCTGCTCTACTCGCAGCGAAGCCACAAGGACAGTTGTTTTATAAAACTGATACTCATTGGAATGACTTTGGTGCTGCGATCGCACATTCTGAAATCATCAGAACTATCCAAAAAATTTATCCAAACCTTAGCCCAATTAATTATTCGTTTGAAGATTTCGTACTGAGAGAATACAAGTCAGGGGATATTGCCAATATGTTAAATATCTCTTATTTCCTCAAGGAAATGGTTCCTGAATTACGAAAACCATTACCTGCATGTCACAAGTATATTTCGGAAGAGAGTTCGAATGATCCAATGAAGGTCACATTCTTTACAGAATGTCGGGTTGATGCACCGAGAGTGCTAATTTTTAGAGATTCATTCTTTATTGCATTGCAGCCCTATATTTCTCAATATTTTGCTAAGACTGTTTACGTCTGGGAATGGCCAGATCTCAAACTACTTAATAGACATCTACAATATAATCGCCCCGACATTGTGATCGAAGCCCGAGTAGAAAGACACTTAAAGTTCATACCAGTTTCAAAATGAGTGTTTATCCTAAAAATTTGGCAAACTCTTTAGCTATCGACAAATGTACTAGAGCCTAAAACTCAAGAAGTGATTGGCGGAGAGGAGCGCCGCCAATCACTTCTTGTTTGTTGATTTGTCCTACTCCCTTGCTATTCTAAAAATAGACAGTAAAACGCAAGAATTAGTGGCGCGGAGCGCCGCGCCACTAATTCTTGCGGGGGAAGGGAGTAAGACAATTGACCGTAGCTAAACAATTGAAGTATTGACAAGGATTACCAGCCAAAGACAAATTCCCTATTTCTTTAAATCTATGGGAATGCGTTGTTGAGGAGGTGAAGTGACATGCAAAAAACTAGGGAAAGGCTAGATTCTCTCAGATAGCAATTTTTAGAACAGGTCTAAATCAGTCACAGCGCCTTTGCTACTAGTCGAAACAAGCTTGGCATATTTTGCCAAAACCCCTTTGGTATAGCGAGGAGCGGGAGGCTTCCAATTCGCCCGACGAGCAGCAATCTCCTTATCACTGACATTGAGTTGAATCAATCTTTGATGTGCATCAATTGTGATTGAGTCACCTTCATTTACTAAGGCGATCGCACCACCGACAAAAGCCTCAGGGGCAACGTGACCAACCACCATGCCATAGGTTCCGCCAGAGAATCTTCCATCTGTAATCAAAGCTACTGAGTCGCCTAAACCAGCTCCGATAATCGCACTGGTTGGCGCAAGCATTTCACGCATACCAGGTCCACCTTTTGGTCCCTCATAGCGAATTACTAATACATCTCCAGCATTAATCTTGTTCGCGAGAATTGCCCCAAGACAATCTTCTTCCGATTCAAAAATGCGAGCTGGCCCAGTAATGATTGGATTTTTGACACCAGAGATTTTTGCGACTGCACCTTCTTCTGCAAGATTGCCTTTAAGAATGGCAAGATGACCTTGCTTATACATTGGGCGATCCCAAGGACGGATGACATCTTGATCGGCGCGAGGTTCCACAGGAATATCTTTGAGAAGCTCCTCAACAGTCTGTCCAGTAATGGTCATACAGTCGCCATGCAATAAACCATGAGCCAACAACATCTTCATTACTTGAGGAATGCCACCAGATTTATGTAAATCTGTCGCAACGTAGCGTCCCGATGGCTTGAGGTCGCAGAGAACAGGAACATTCTCACGAATACGCTCGAAGTCATCAAGGTTCCATTCCACACCTGCGGAATAGGCGATCGCTAAAAAGTGTAAGACTGCGTTCGTCGAGCCACCTACTGCCATGACGACAGAAATCGCATTTTCGATCGATTTGCGGGTGATGATGTCACGGGGTAACAAATTATTGCGAATCGCGTTGACTAAGACAGTGCCAGCCAACTCGGTATTAGCGGCTTTTTCAGGCGCGATCGCGGACATGGTGGAGGAATACATTAAGCTCATGCCCATGGCTTCAAATGCTGAAGACATGGTATTTGCCGTATACATACCACCGCAGGAGCCAGCCCCAGGACAAGCATTGCGCTCAACTGAGTTGAGTCTGACTTCGTCAATTCGACCTGCACTATATTGACCAACAGCTTCAAAAGAACTAACTACAGTCAAATCTTCGCCATCAAGATGTCCTGGTTCGATTGTGCCGCCATAAACAAATAAAGCGGGAATGTTCATTCTTGCCATTGCGATCATCGCCCCTGGCATATTCTTGTCACAGCCACCGATCGCTAAAATGCCATCCATGCTCTGAGCACTACAAGCGGTTTCGATAGAGTCCGCAATTACGTCACGGGATACGAGAGAATATTTCATCCCCTCAGTTCCCATGGAGATCCCGTCGCTAACGGTGATCGTGCCGAAAACTTGAGGCATCCCATTAGCGGCGCGAATTCCTGCTTCAGCGCGGATCGCTAGTGGGGCAATACCCATATTACAAGGGGTAATTGTGCTATGGGCGCTTGCAACACCGACAATAGGTTTAGTAAAATCTGAGTCTTGGAAACCAACGGCGCGTAACATAGCGCGGTTAGGCGATCGCTGAACGCCTTCGGTAATTGCACGACTTCTGCGATTGTCGGACATAGTTAAAATCTCTGTTATTAGCTTAATCAACTAAAACATTTTAGAATTTTTAGACACTAGAATAATCACCCTGGACTATCGGCAACCACCAAATGCAACTTCAAAAGCAATTTCCCCAGCACTTGTCTGATCGTTTACCAAATCGTCTCAACCGTCGTGTTGCTCTGGGGGCTACTACCTTGACCATTGGAATTTTTCTCTACGGTTGTGGAGAAAGTAAGATTTCCCAATGTAACAAAGTTGTTACTATTGCCAATAAAGCGAATGCTTTCATCATGCCCAAGGATATTACAGGCTTTGCCCCATTCGCCGAAAATATCGATCAAATTCGCTCAGAGATACAGGCGATCACAGTCCAAGACTCGAAGCTCAAGGAATTGCAAACGCAATTGTTGGGGGTCTATGGTGAGGCTTCTCAAGCTTTAAAAAGCCAAGTCAAAGCAGTTGATGCTAAAGATACAAATGCTATTAATAAAGCTAAACAAGATCTAGAGAATGTATCAACCAAGGAAAGTGAGATCGTCGATCAAATCAATTCACTGTGCAGTAAATAGCGTCGATGGTTTTCAAACCAATCTAGTAATAATTTTTGACATTCTTGTTCGCGGATTCCTGCGATCGCCTCAAGCTTATGGAAAGACATAGGGCTATCTGGCAAATTAGCCACAGTGCGAATAGCCCCTGTTTTGGGATCATCAGCACCATAGACCAAAGTACTAATCCTCGCCTGCAAAATCGCCCCTGCGCACATCGGACAAGGCTCTAATGTCACATATAATGTATATCCCTTCAAATGCCAATCGTTCAAGACCCTCGACGCTTCACGAATTGCGACTATTTCAGCATGGGCAGTAGGATCTTGATCTCGCTTTTTGCAATTTACTCCTGTAGCGATCTCAACCCCCACACTATTCACAATCACTGCGCCCACAGGAATTTCTCCCGCCGCTCCTGCTTCTTTTGCCAGTGCGATCGCTCGATCCATCCAAACTTGATGCATTTCTAGATTTTTCATTGTTTAGGAATGAAAATTACATAACATGTGCATATAAAACCCAAAATTGGTTCGGCGGGCAAAGCCCGCCGAACCAATTTTGGGTTTTATTAAATTATCATTCCTTACAGTGTTTTGATACCGACATTTGC
This sequence comes from Pseudanabaena sp., assembly GCA_003249035.1. GTDB lineage: Bacteria > Cyanobacteriota > Cyanobacteriia > Pseudanabaenales > Pseudanabaenaceae > Pseudanabaena. The sequence continues at coordinate 2,984 of QBMK01000005.1, read as the reverse complement.
GCTGTGCTCCGCACAGCGCAAATGTCGGAGAATGGTAAGAACCGCTTTGCGATTCTTACCATTCTCCGCTTTCGTCAATCTGAACTTTTGTTTACAGCTTTTCTAAACCCAAAAATTATCGGCGGCGAAAAGCGCCGCCGATAATTTTTGGGTTTAATGTTACATTTGCTGCCATTGTTTTGCAAAATGGTATTAGTCCTGAATTGAGTCTTCTATGTCCCTTGAACCGATCGCTTTAACCACACCACTTTTTTACGTCAACGATCGCCCTCATATTGGTAGCGCTTACCCAACGATCGCTGCCGATGCTTTTGCCCGGTTCTATCGACTCAAAGGACATCCAGTCATGTTTGTGACTGGCACTGATGAACATGGACAAAAAATTCAGCGCACTGCCGAAAAAAATAATTTATTACCTCAAGAGCATTGCGATCGCACTGTTGCTGAATTTTATAAACTATGGGAAAAGTTTAATATTCGTTTTGATCGCTTTACGCGGACTACCGCGCCCAAACATCAAGCAATCGTTAATGAATTTTTTCAACGGGTTTATGACGCAGGTGATATTTACTTAAATCAGCAAAAAGGTTGGTATTGCGTAGCTTGCGAAGAATTTAAAGAGGAGCGCGAACTACCCGCCAGTCATCATTGCCCGATCCACACCAATGTTGTCTGCGAATGGCGTGACGAACCCAATTATTTCTTTCGTCTCTCCAAATATCAAGACGCGCTCGATCAATTTCAAGCCGCTAACCCAAACTTTATCCAGCCCGAAAGTCGCCGTAATGAAGTGCTTGGCTTTATGAAGCAGGGTTTGCAAGATTTTTCAATTTCCCGTGTCAATCTCGATTGGGGCTTCCCGATTCCCACAGATCCCACTCATACGATTTATGTTTGGTTTGATGCTTTGCTTGGCTATGTCACAGCTTTGCTAGATCCTGATGATGAGCCGACCCTCGAAAATGCCCTTAAATATTGGTATCCCTTCAGTTTACATATTATTGGTAAGGATATCCTCAGATTTCATGCAATTTACTGGCCAGCTATGCTGATGTCGGCGGGATTAGCCTTGCCAAAGCGTGTATTTGGTCATGGTTTACTGACAAAAGATGGATTGAAAATGGGGAAAACTCTCGGTAACACCATCGATCCTTACGATCTTGTTGAACGTTATGGTGCAGACCCAATTCGGTACTATTTTCTCAAGGAAATCGAATTTGGGCGAGATGGCGATTTTAACGAAGAGAGATTTGTGGCGATCATTAATGCCGATCTTGCCAATAGCCTTGGAAATTTGCTCAATCGCAGTCTTGGAATGGCAAGTAAATACTGCCAACAAACTATTCCCGCGCATGATCCCAGCGATCGTACTGAATTGTCAGACCTAATTCGACCAGTAATTGAGCAAGCTTCATCTTTAGGCGATCGCGTTGCAATTGATTATCAAAATCTCAACTTTCGGGCGGCTTGCGAAAAAATTCTTGAACTGATCTGGAATTGCAACAAATTAATTGATGAAACTACTCCTTGGAAGCAATTTAAAGCAGGGAACCAAAAAGAAGTTAACGAAACTTTATATACCCTTCTCGAATCAGTACGAATTGCTGTATATCTACTCTCACCAATCACTCCTCACATGAGCATTGCCGCATATCAACAGCTAGGGTTACCTTTTGATGAAACATCTCCTCCAGATTGGAGTCATACAACTTGGGGAATCCTACAAACTGGTCAGTCCCTTTCAGCGGCAACTCCGATCTTTCAACGCATTGAACATAAATAAAGTGCGCCTGAGTTGCAATGCTTTTTAGATTTGAGCCTTGTACTTTTTAAAATCGTGAAGTTTAATCTACGTCTATAAGTATATTTACTTATAGTGTATAGTTATAAATAAGTTATAAAGATAAGTTATTTTCTACGACAGCTTTATCGTAAAAATTTATCTAAACACTTCTAAATTCGCTTTAAATCCACTTTAAATTTAATCTTAAATTCATATTTTAAATAGTCTTGGAATAAAGCCAAGTTTTTTTATTGAAGATTACTTTTAACGTCCGACCATAGTTTTAAAAAACTGTGCGTGAGTTTATTAGTCTGAAGTTAGGCAAACTAGTTAATTAATCACTTAGGACGGGTTTAAGTATCAATGCTAATACCAAAGCTTCATCCCGCAGCACTAGATAATAAACGTTCTATAGGCAAAAACATGTTACCTTTTGAGCAAGATTCTGGTTTCAAAGCAGACCAGATTTTAGAAAACAGAGGCAGGGTTGCTATCTTTATTGATGGCTCTAATCTCTTCTATGCAGCGCTGCAACTTGGAGTTGAAATCGACTATACCAAGTTGCTTTTATGCCTTACAGATGGCTCACGGCTACTTCGAGCCTTTTTCTACACAGGTGTTGATCGCACCAATGAAAAGCAACAGGGTTTTCTATTGTGGATGCGTAGAAATGGCTATAGAGTAATTTCCAAAGAACTTGTACAACTACCCGATGGCTCTAAAAAAGCCAACCTTGATGTCGAAATTGCTGTCGATATGATGGCGCTAATTGGTTCCTATGACACAGCCGTACTTGTTAGTGGCGATGGGGATCTTGCCTATGCAGTCGATGCGGCAAGCTATCGCGGTGTACGTGTTGAAGTGGTCAGTTTGCGATCGATGACAAGCGATCATTTGATTAATGTTGCTGATCGCTATGTCGATCTCGAAGCGATCAAAGAAGATATTATGAAAATATCGCGCTCTCAATCGCCTAACAGTATACCCAATGCTTCCCCATCTATAGGTAATTACACTTACCGCCCCATCTCTGGAGTTGCATCCATAGATAGCGATCGTGACAACTAGTAAGGAGATTTCTAAGAAAGAATTTACCCACTGGTAGGTCGAATCAGGATGTCCCATTTCGGTAATTCTGGATTACGGTCCAATCTCTTCTCAATTTCCCGCATATCCACTTTAGTCAGGGAGATCCCCTTTG
>QBMK01000059.1 GCA_003249035.1 Pseudanabaena sp. | reverse complement strand
TCGCCAAAGATGGATCTAACTCATATTTCACAATCAAATTCGTCGCAAACGTATGTCTACCCCGATGCGAATGCAAATCAATCCCCGTCTTCTCCGCTAAATCATCCATCACATGACGAATACCCCAATAGGTCAACCGCTTACCCTGACTGCGATTAGAACAAGACACAAACAAAGCACTATCAAGCGATAACTCCTCTTCTTGCTCCCTCCTCCAAGCCAAATAAGAATCCAAATCCTGAATACCCAACTTAGTCAAAGGTACTTCTCCTTTACTATCCCACTTCGCCTCCTTAATCACCAATTCCCCGTTAACATAATCCTCAACATTCAGACGACAAACTTCCTCCGCCCTCAGCCCATGCAACAACACCGAAAATAAAGCCCGATCGCGAAACATCACCTTACCTAAAGAGATCGCATCGTAAATCCGCAACACCTCCTCATCCTCCAAATCCTTAGCCACAGCATCGGGCAATCGCTCCTGCTGAATCCCAATCGTCGGATCGGCAACCACATATTCCGAGAGCAACATCCATCGATAAAACGACTTCAAAGTTCGCAGCACCCGATTCACCGAACTCAACGCCAACTCACGCTCCTTTAGCAAAAAAGTTTTAAACTGCGTCACTTTGCGCCGACTCACATCCACCCAAGCCAGATCGCACCAATCCATAAATGTCCGCAAGTCTGATTGATAAGCTTTACGACTCTTAGGCTGCAAAGATCTTGATGCTAAAAACTCATCAACCCTTGCTTGGCGTAAGTCTGTAGTAGCGATCGCTTTAGGCGGTTCACTATAAATAACTAAAATTGGCTCTAGAATCGACATATCGATATCAACTGATTAGTAATCTATCCACGAATCACAATGATTTCTCGACCTGCGGGACTGATGACATTCTCAGTCGTAGTGCGATCGCTTAGCGGCGGCAAACCAGATCGGCGATCAAATATCAAACTTATTCTAATGCTTGCAAAAATTGGCAGAAGTTCTCTATGTCTCTAACTAATAGTGTGTAACTTGTCATAAGCTTATCCGTTAGCTCAGAAATTCGATTACTTTCTAATTCAAATCCATAGCGATGAATAGCGACATGCCGAAAGCCCCGATATTCATTTAAATTGTGTAGAGTATCACTAAGAATCACAGGAGGTCTTGTATGTGGAATCTCCAGCGACATCTGTTCTAAAAGTAGCTTGTGAGAACTCGAACCTGTCGGCAAGTTGTTTTCCACTTCCTTGGCAATATCTTCAAAAATGCGTTCAACACCCATATAAAAATTTTGCAGACTAAAAGCAGTTGCATACCAATAGTCATCATCTGCTGTTGTTTTTGCTTTTTGAGCTTGTGAGAGGGCCAATTGCACAGTAGTAGCAACTTTGGTCAACTCGTTATTCAGTCTTGCAATCAGGACATTATAACCGTTCATAATTCCATACCTTGAGCGATCGCCTCAATCATGTAATCAGACGCATTTTCTACCTCAATGAGATCGATTGCAAATTCACTAAGACCTTGTAGTTTACCAACTGCTTGGAAATAGTCAGATTTTGATAAGTTCCACACAGCAAGATCTATATCTGAATCAGCATGGATTTTGGGTTGCAGCATTGACCCAAATAGAACTACTCTTGTTGCCCTAAACTGTTGACGTAGAATTCTTGCAGCTTGTTTAGCAGTTTCAACACCACGACTTTGCAACTGTCTGAGACTTTCTTGCCTTACTTGTTCCCTTTTTCTCGCTGCGAGAATGTAGCCATACATTTTGTCAGCATCAACAACATTTTTGCTTTCTGCCTTTCTCTCAGTTGTAGAAGAGAACAAAATGTGAGAGGAAAGTTTATTACTATTCATAATTATCTCCTCTAAGCCAGCAACGAATTTCATATAGGATCAAATATACAGTACAAGGCACTATGTAAGCTTGATCGATCCACACAGAAGATACTATTGTTTCAAGTAATACGATCTAAATACCGAAAAAATCTATGTCTACGAGAGCGATAATTGGCAAACAAATTGATGATGACTCTTATTTATCCGTGTATTTACATCGTGACGGCTATGTTGATTATGCAGGGGTACTCTTGCAAACACATTATGCAACAACAGAGCAAGTTGATCAGCTTCTAGCTTTAGGTAACATGAGTGTGCTGGGAATCTCGATCAACAATTGCTTATTTTATAACCGCGATACCCAAGAATCATGGGGAACAGAAAAACCCAAACTCAGAAATCTGCAAGAGATTTGTTCCGAAGAGTGGGTATATATTTGGGATGGGACTCAATGGCTGGGCAGTGAATCTAACTCGTTTAATCTTATTCCCATCCAAGAACTATTGGTATCTCAGTTTAGCTAAACCTCTGCATCCTAGTTTTTTATCTACATACTCATGACAGAACAATTATCAAAATTAGCTTTAGTGTAGAAGATGAGAGAAAGATGCCTAGAAAAAAGCCTAAGGCAATGGACTGTTAAAGAGGGATGAGTCGCTCAAAGTATTTCTGGTCAAGCTTTTCACGGTTTTGCAGTCAATCGCCATAAATCCTTACTGGATAAGCCTTACAACCATTTATCACTTCTTTAGCAACCAGTGCCAAGCCTAAAGGATTTGCAGGAGAAAAATCTAAGCACAACCAAGAAATGCAGAAATTAGATCAAGGCGACAATACAAAAGGCAATAACCCACCATTCTGGGTTGAGCTTTTCGTTAATGTCATGATGATATCTAAACTCATTTCGGCGATCGCACTATCAAATTTTCGCAAACCCAAAGATAAATAAATGTTTAACTAACTGGCAGAGATACCCCTTCAATATAACGCAACGCGCCAAACAAACCCCTCAAACCTTGAAAATACGTTAACAGCACTAAGTATAAATACTTATTCATATAAATTTAATGGCAAATAATTGATGATTATTTGCTCTAAGACATTTCTAAGACAATTTAGTTAGTTGTGTTAGTTTTAATTGCATCGTTTACTAAGTTTTACCAATGCGTAGCAATCTAATCGAGGCTTATAAAAAAGGTATGCAGGCTTACGATAGTTGTCATCCACAAACTATGCGATCTCTATTGGATGCGTTTCATTCTGAATGGTGCGAGTTTCGCGCAGAACCTTCGCAAGAGGAGGCTTGGGATGTTTTACATTCTTTTGGTCGCTTAACTTGGAAGTTAACGGGTATTCCTCTGTTTTGGTTGGCTAAACCAACGGTGGAGAAACATGGGCGGAGGTTTGCTGAGTCTGGCTGTATTCGCAGTTCGCGGAATTGTTCTGGTAATTGTTGCCAAAACAATTCTGATGGCTAAAAGTATTCCTGATAGGGGCACCTACTTCACGACAAGATTCCTTACATTGATTGCCACAAGAGTTAAGTTACCGATCAGGTAGTTACAGATGTGAGAGAGGTTAGATTGGAACTGGAAGCTTAACTAGTATTTGTAGAGAATGAGCTTCAATTTGCGAGGCAAATAGTAGAAGATGGCAAGGGCGATCTCAAAATTTTACTTGATTGCCAATTTTTACTTGAATAGTTTCACCAATTCACAGTCTCACATAAGAAGGTGCGATTCTACATATTGGGGTCAACGCACGAAACGAAATAAATTGTACGCTCAGGTCGTATTCGTTATAGAGAGTTGTACAAATTACTACATGGGTTAGCCGTCGATCAGCCATTTAAACAGCGAGTTAAGGCGGCTTTGCAAAGGTTAGAGGAGGTGAAGATTATTGGCTAGTTTAGCTTTGATGTTTATGACTAACTTGCAGTTTTTTTTTACGTATCTTGTATCTACCCTGATTGCATAAAGAGATAAGGGACTTGCAAAAAATAATTGATCCCAAAAATATGGCGGCGGGCTTCGCCCGCC
>QBMK01000058.1 GCA_003249035.1 Pseudanabaena sp. | reverse complement strand
TACAATATTATCAATTTCTTCCTTTACTACACCTCCCCGATTCACCTATTGAGCCTATAATCAATCTTTTCTTCCTTGCAGTTCAGTCATATTTCTTGATCTTCAATGACATTTTTGTATTTAAAACTATTACTCAAACAGTTTTTCAAATAATTGTTTTTGCAATATCCATTTATTGCTTACTAAATACGCCCCATAAGAGTTTTGTTGAATCATCTAGATTCTTGGCAAGCATCATGATGGCTTTATTAATGTCACTGGTTGCCAGAATTGTCGTTTTAATGAGAAATCCACCTGACCAGCTATTTGATTCTAATGATATAAATACTTCCACCTTGCTTATGGCGTTTATATTTACATTTTCGTTGACTGCTGGATTTATCATGATGGTCTGTCAGAGGCTTTACTATGATTTAAGGGCTGCTGCAAATACTGATGTATTGACGCATTTACTCAATCGACGGGCGATCACGCAACAACTTGAGATCGCTATGAATCAGTTTGAACGGAACGATCGCCCTTTTACCATTATCTTGCTTGACATCGACTTCTTTAAGCGAGTTAATGATGTCTATGGACATGATGGCGGTGATGAGGTGCTCATTCATCTTGCTCAAATCCTACAAAACAAAATGCGGAAATCTGATTTAGCTAGTCGTTGGGGAGGTGAAGAGTTTTTAATCCTATTACCTGATACGACGCTCAATCAAGCGTATGAGATTGCTGATAGATTACGCTTTTATGTGGAGACAAATCCTACGCAATCTAATATTCAAATAACGATTAGTATAGGAATTGCTGTAATCCGTCAACATGCAAATTCGTTAGAGAGCTTGATTACTGCTGCTGATAATGCCTTATATTCAGCTAAGAAAAACGGACGCAATTTAGTAGCGATCGCTGACCAAAGATAAATTTCCCAAGGTAATCATGATGACAAGAAAATTAGTTCAAACAATTGTTACTCTACTAACTGGAATTACTCTGCCCAGCATTATCAGTTGCAATCAAGCTTCTACATCAAGTCAACCTGTTGTAATTTCCCCAGCTAGCAGTTCAAACGCTGAAACTCCAAATAAATCCGCAGGCAAAACTGTAATAAGTGGGCAGTCTTCCCCCAGTGGATTAAGCTCTTCTCCATCAAAATCTGTACTAGCTCCAAATGATGCTGGGGAATATGTTGTGCCTAAACGCACGCCAGTGCATAGAATCTGGAAAGTAGTTGACTCTGACCCGAATGGATTAAATTGCCGAATGCCCAAACAATATCAAGGCAGATATTTTGATGAGCTATTGCAAAATGGCAAATATGATATCGGTAGTTGGGACGTTCTAACCACAATCAAAACAGGGGAGTTAATTAATGCCTACGGAGGCAATTTAGGGGCTCAGATCATCATCAAAGATCGAGAAGATAAAAGTTGGCTTCCAGTTGCTGTTAGTTTTAATAATGGAACAGTAAATTGCTTCGTAAGAGCTAACAAACAGTTTGTCGAGCCCTATATATCAAACGAGCCTAAATTGCCCAATTCAAATTTAGCAGGCATTCTCAAAGGCTCTCATGGATTAAATTCTTCCCAAAAGTATTCTTTAAAAGAATTAGGCTTTCCAATCGTTGTGCCGACTTTCTTGCCTGACAACTTTAAAGTTACCAAAGTCAATGCAAATTTATGTGCAAATAGTTCCAATCAGAGAGGTAGTTGTCGTGAAGGTTCTAATTACACGATTATCTATCAAAATCCGCAAAATGTCTGTTTGCTTGTAAATGCAGTCGGTGGCGGAGTCGGTGGTGGTGCTGGAGAATTTGAGTTCAATGCCCGATCGCCATTATTTGGTGAGATGACTGTCCTATTTGGTAAGCCGTCTGGCTCCAATCAGACACCCAGTTCAGAAAAGATGAATGCTCCACAGACAAATATATATAGTTTCCCAACGACATTAAAAAATTCCCCTGGGCGATCGCATCTTTATAATGTTGTCATTGGTGACTCAACTTTCTACCAACAAACTTATGGTTGCTCTCCTAATACTAGTATTACACCATTAGAATTTGTGAAGGTACTTGAGTCTTTATCTTTACTGGAGTAATCAATATTCCTGCTCAAACTGTTTTTAAGATAGGAAAACCTAAGAATTGATTGGCGGTGCGCCGCATCGCCAATCAATTCTTAGGTTTTGATTTGTCCTAAGACAAGTGAATGTAGCTATACAGTTAAAAATTTTGATTGCAACTTTCAATCACTTTATTCCAGATCGCAAAATGGAGTTCTTTATTTCGCTTGCGATCGCTTCTAATTTCTAAAACCTGAGTACCCTTAGAATTCAGAGAACTCATCACGCGATCGCGAAAATCTTGCCAATCCTGAATAAGCCTATGATTGCAATCATAGGCAGAGATAATCGGCGCAAAGTCTAGCCCATGGGGTGTACCAAAGAATTCCTCAAAGGTATCTTCATATTTGGAAATTGGTAGCAAATCAAAAATACCGCCACCATCGTTATTTAAAAGAATCACCGTGAGAGAAATATCATATTTTTTGGCAGCCAGCAATCCATTCAGGTCGTGATAAAATGCTAAGTCTCCACAGATGAGAATCATTGGGCGATCGCATCCCCATGCTGCCCCCAAAGCACTAGATAAAGTCCCATCAATGCCATTTGCGCCACGATTGGCTAAAACTGTAATCGGGCGATCGCTATGGAAGAATGTATCCAAATCGCGGATGGGCGTACTACTTGCCACATAAATATAAGTATCCGCAGGGAGAATCTCGGCGAGCTCTGCGTACACCTTGCCATCGAACAATTCCTCAATAATGGCTAGAGATTCTGCGATCGCATGTTCAGCAATACTTTCTGCTAATTCAAAATCTAAGCGCCATTGTTTATCTTGCCAAATCGGTTGAGCGTAGTTCTCTAAATAATTAGCTAACTGTAAGCAAAAGTTTGCGGGATGGACATTTAAGGCTTGAGTAATTCCATGCGTAGGATCGCTATTTGTGCTGCCAACCACGATTTGCTGACAGCTAATATATTTCTGTAGCCAAATCAAATAGCTTTTGGAAGTTGGCATCGCGCCAAAGCGGATCACAATGTCTGGGGCATGAGATTTACAGAAATTTGGCGATCGCAAAAAACTATCATAATGTCCGATCTCATCACCTCGATTCGCTCCTGTAGCTTCTATCAGTAATGGATAACCTGTTGCTCTAGCCAAGCGACGCACAGCATCTAAAAACTCTGGAGGCGAGTCATACACACCCACAACTAAGACGCCCTTGGGATGGCTGATGATTTGATTGGCAATGGCAGCGATCGCATCTTTACTGAACGATCTCATTCCGGAAATTACTTGACTATAAGCTTCACCTGAAGGATTGCCAAACATCGCTTCTGGGCTGCTGAGGGCTAAGTCTTCTGGCACATCATTAGCAACAGGTACTGGTGGCATCGGATCGGCAAAGGGAAAGTTAAGATGGACTGCGCCTGCAGAGCTTTCTCCTTTTCCCATAGCGATGCTGACAGAACGACCAATTAGCGATCGCAAATAGCACAATCGCAAACCCAGAATTTCTGGTGTTCCCACTTCAAAAAAATAGCGAACATATTTTCCATAAATATTAATCTGATCGATGGTTTGTCCAGAACCGCAATCGCGCATCTCGGGAGGGCGATCGGCAGTCAATACTACAAGTGGAATCTGACTGTAATAAGCTTCAATAATCGCGGGATAGTAATTCGCTGCGGCAGTTCCCGATGTGCAGAGCAAAGCCACGGGAGATTTTTGAACTTTCGCTAAACCGAGCGCAAAAAAGCTACTTGAGCGTTCATCGATATGCACCAAAATCTGAAAATCTGAATTGCGATCGCGCAGCTCTGCAAAAGCAATCACCAGCGGAGTAGACCGAGAGCCTGGGGAAATACAAACTGTCCGCACACCAGATCGATAGAGCTCTTCAGCAACAATACTTGCCCAAAGTGTATTGCGATTGGCGGTATTCATCTGATGGTAGTTCCATTAGCACTAAAGTGGAGGCTATAGCCGATTGCAGTTAACATTTGGCGCAAGATCGGCAAGCTCAAACCTAAAACATTAGTATGACATCCTTCAATTCTTTCGATTAATAATCCCCCTAGCTTCTCCATCGTAAAACATCCTGCACAGCATAGAGGCTCACCAGATTCTACATAGCTGTTAATTTCCGCATCAGTTGCATCAGCAAAATAGACCTTAGTTACGCCATGGCGCATAACTGAAAGCTGATTCTTCGCATCAATCAAATAATGTCCTGTATAGAGTTCACAATAATTGCCGCGCATCTTTTGCCATGTAGCGATCGCCGTTTTTTTTGAGTCAGGCTTACCGTATATCATGCCATTGAGATACATGATCGAGTCACATCCCATAATTAGCGCATTCTGCCCTGTAAATTCTGGAGCGATCGCTTTAGCTTTACATTGAGCCAAGGTCAGAACTAATGACGTGGGATCGCTAACCTGAATAGCATCTTCGTTAAAGTGACTGACTCTGACGATTGGTTTAATGCCAGCATTTTCTAAAATGCTCTTGCGAGTAGGAGAAGCGGAAGCAAGGACAAAAATGGGATTGGACATAGGAGCTAACTAGGGGAATAAAAGAGAAGAAGTAAATCTGTGCTAATTGTTCTCTTATCTACCCTACCGTATTTTTGTGAGCAAGCCGTAGGGACAGAGCATTCCCGCGACAATCTATAAATTTTCAGGCTCAATAGGTGAATCGGGGAGGTGTAGTAAAGGAAGAAATTGATAATATTGTA
>QBMK01000057.1 GCA_003249035.1 Pseudanabaena sp. | reverse complement strand
GGGCGAAGCCCGCCGAACCAATTTTGGGTTTTATTAAATTATCATTCCTTATGATATCGTGCCATGAGAGATTGCCCATGTCTGATCGGCCATTGCGTAAAGCTCTTCAGGATCGTGGGTAACGACAAGGATCGTCCAATTTTTTTTGAGTTCTTGCAAAATACCAAGGATTTGCTTACGCATTGACCAGTCTAAACCTGCGGTTGGCTCATCTAGCAATAATAAACTGGGTTGACGAATTAACTGCACTGCTAGGGCTAATCGTCTTTGCTGACCGCCACTAAGAGACTGAGGCGAATTACTAGGATTGAGGTGACTTAGTCCGACAGAGCTTAAGGCTCCCTGTATGCGTTCTCCGTCAAGATCAATATGTCCCAATCTTAATTCTTCTAAAATCGTACTCCCACAAAAATGCCGCTCTGGAAACTGAAAAACTAGCCCACATATTTGTTGTAAGTGATCGGGCATAAGTTCTTGCGATTTCCAATAAATGCTGCCATTAGTCCATTCGACAAATCCGGCTAAAATTTCGAGTAATGTACTTTTGCCTGACCCGCTTGGTCCTACCATCAAGCCTAATTGTCGATCTTGCAACTCAAAGGATATGTTCTTGAGAATCGCTTCGGTCGTGGCAGGCGGATGATAGCAAAGATTGCGGATAGAGAGCATAAAATTTCTGCAGGTTAGAATGGCAAAGCTAAGCTTTCCCATTCTAACTGGATAGTTTCATAAGTTCTTAAAAGTTCCAATGTCTAAAGCTAAGTATCTGTGCAGAATAAATTACCCAAACCCATAAGGTTTCGCCCCTGCGGGGCGAAACCTTATGGGTTTGGAGGAGTAATTAATTAAGCGCATCTATATTATTGAGTTAAACCCTTGAGCTTTAGACCAAATTGATAGCCAAAATTGGTATTATTGAGTTAAACCCTTGAGCTTTAGACCAAATTGATAGCCAAAATTGGTTAATTGCCGAACAAGTAATGCAATATGCGAAAATAAGAATAGTTAACTACAAGCTTATAATTAAAAGCTGATTGGCAATGTCTGCAATTTCTATCAAAGTCCCCAAGCAAAAGCTCAAAAATCCGCCCCTACAAGTCCATACATTAGGCGATCGCGTATTGCGCCAACCAGCAAAGCGCATTAGCAAAGTAAACGACGAAATTCGTCAGATTGTTGTCGATATGCTGCAAACCATGTATAGCAACGACGGTATCGGTCTTGCTGCGCCACAGGTGGGGATCAATAAGCAATTACTCGTTATTGATATCGAACTCAAGGATGAGAACATACCGCCCTTAGTAATGATCAATCCTGAAGTAAAGTCTTCAGGTGGTGACCTGATTACTGGCGAAGAAGGTTGTCTGAGTATTCCTGAAGTATTTCTAGATGTCGTGCGTCCCGATCGCGTTGATGTGTCCTATCGCGATGAAGATGGTAGACCCAAGCATCTTGTTGCTGAAGGTTTGCTTGCAAGAGTAATTCAACATGAAATGGATCATTTGAATGGAGTCTTGTTTGTCGATCGCGTTAAGAATGCGATCGCTCTTAACAAAGAATTAAGCGCCCATGGCTTTGCGCCTAAGGATGTCCAGGCGATTAGATAGTAGCAGGGCGGCATTGCCGCTTTGCAATGTCACTTTGTGAGAGGAGTTCTATTTATGTTGATCCAAAAATTGCTGGATTGTCCAGAATTTATTGCTGGAGATTCGACGATACTGCGCGAATTATTACATCCTGACAAGCAGGATATCAATCTGCGATATAGCCTCGCCCATGCAATTTTGCCAGTAGGCGAGACTTCTCAACCGCATTCTCTAACTACTTCTGAAGTGTATTATATCCTGAGTGGTAAAGGGGAAATGTATATAGACGAAGAGATTCGCGAGATCGAACCTGGCGATGCGGTGTATATTCCTCCAAATGCCAAGCAATCTTTGCGCAACATTGGTGATGAGCCGATTGTATTCATTTGCATCGTCGATCCTGCTTGGCGTAAAGAAGATGAAACTATTTATGCGGATTAGATATATATTTCGTGTTGCGAAAACGTTATTCTCAACCTATTACGCCTATATGCTCGAATATCGGGCAGAACTTTTTATCTGGCTATTATCGAATTCATTACCATTTATTTTGATGGGAGCATGGCTCAAAGCCTCAGAAACTGGCAGCTTTGGTTTTACGGCTTTAGAGTTTATTCGTTACTTTTTGGCGGTATTTGTAGTAAGGCAATTTAATATTGTTTGGGTTATTTGGGACTTTGAGAAAGAACTAATTTCAGGACAGCTCTCTCACCGTCTACTACAACCCATCGATCCATTTTGGCATCATTTAATGAATCACATTGCTGAGCGTTTTGCAAGATTGCCAATGCTTGTTGTTTTGATTGCTCTATTTTTTGTGCTCTATCCGCAATCATTCTGGATTCCCTCTTGGTCAACGGGTTTACTTGCGACATTTATTGTGGCGATCGCCTTTTTATTGCGATTCCTCATTCAATATACTTTTGGACTTTTATCATTTTGGACGGAGCGTGCGAGTGCGATCGAGCAACTCTGGTTTTTGGCATATATTTTTCTGTCGGGGATTATTGCACCCTTAGATGTATTTCCACCAAACATTCGCGATATTGTCATGTGGACTCCATTTCCTTATATGGTTTATTTCCCTGCGGCACTTTTGGTAGGAAAAGCAATTGATGTCTGGCAAGGGATTGGGGTAATGGCAGGATGGATGGCAGTCTTTTTTGTGGTCAATCGTTGGTTATGGCGTAAAGGAATCAAGCAATATTCTGGCATGGGAGCATAATAGTGACGGCGCTTTGCGCCGCCACTTATCTTTTGGGTTTTATGTACTAAGCAAAACTTACATTGTCATATATTTAAAAAATTATTTGGTTTTAGTTAGAGCGGATAGCGCTATATTCACAACAATGAAATCACATGAAGCAGGGTTGGCAATATGAAATGGGATGAAATGCGTGAAAGCGATAACGTAGAAGACCAGCGCGATGGTTCTGCGGATGAGTCATCTACACCAAACAGTTTAAGCTCGTCACCAATGGGAATGCTGGGGGGGCTTGGGGCTGGTGGTATCGCGATCGCAGTTATCGTTGGGCTAATTTTTAAGGTTGATCCCTCTCAGATTTTAAATTTGATTGGTGGCAACAATAAAACTGCACCTGCACCACAAACCCTAGTCAAGCAACCAACCAAAGATCGTGACTCGGCTTTTGTGAAATCTATTCTTGGTGATACTGAAGATACATGGGAGCGCATTTTTAAGCAGCAGCTAAACAGTAATTATCAAGCACCGAAATTAGTTCTGTTTGACGGGTACGTTAATTCAGCTTGTGGTTCAGCCAAAACTTCGGCGGGCCCATTTTATTGTCCTGCCGATCGCAAAGTTTATCTGGATATGGGTTTCTTTAGATATCTAGAAGCTACGGCTGGCAACGATGCTGACTTTGCCAGAGCCTATGCGATCGCCCATGAAGTTGGTCATCATATTCAAAATTTGCGTGGAACATCAGGCAAGGTCAGACAGTTGAAATCTACTGCAAGTAAGGCTAAAGCCAATGAATTATCGGTGCGGATAGAACTACAAGCAGATTGTTTGGCAGGTGTTTGGGGATATTTCACGGCTCAGCGAGGCTTGATTACCGATCAAGATGTGACAAAAGCTCTAAATACCGCGACTCAGATCGGTGACGACTATTTGCAAAAGCAATCAAAAAGCGGTCATGTAATTCCAGAATCATTCACTCATGGAACTTCGGAACAGAGGGTAGCGTGGTTTAAGCGTGGTCTAAGCACAGGTGACATCAACCAATGTGATACTTTTGCGGCTAATCAGCTATAAAAGAGGGGTGCAAAGCATCCCTCTTTTAGTAAATTAATAACAAGATTCTCAATGTCTCGCCCCAAAACAGCTAAATCCTCCAATAGACCGAGTAAACAAGGATTTGCCCGATCGCCTAACCCTATTATTTTAAGCGCTTGCTTAATTGTCAAAAATGAAGAGCAACGCTTATCACAATGCTTAGAAAGCATACGATCGCTTGTTGATGAAATCATAGTTGTCGATACAGGCTCCAGCGATCGTACCATCGCGATTGCGAAGAAATATCAAGCGCGAGTATTTAATTTTGCTTGGTGTGATGATTTCTCGCAGGCGCGGAACTATGCGATCGCACAGGCTAAGTGCAAATGGATCTTAGTAATTGATGCCGATGAGATTTTGGAGCAAAATGCGATCGCTACTTTGCAAGCTGTCATCCAACGTGATGATTGCCTCGCAGTTAATCTTTTGCGGGCTGAGATAGGTGCAACACAGGCTCCCTATTCGTCAGTTTTACGCCTATTTCGCAATCATCCTGAAATTGCTTTTACAGGCATCTATCACGAATCTATCGATCGAAGTGTGACTGCTTTACAGGCTCAAGAGCCTTATTGGCAAGTGCTGAATATAGAAGTTCCAGTTTTACTGCATTACGGTTACACAGATAGTGAAATCCAGTTTAGACATAAATATGAATTTGCAAAGCGATTAATGCATAAGCATTTGGAAGTATTTCCCGATGATAGCTATATGCTCAATAAATTAGGAGCTTTGTACATCAGCAATAGTCAAGATCGAGATCGTATAAACGATCATAATTTGGGAATTGAGCTATTAAATAAGGGGTTGTCATTAACCAAAGATAACTCTCAAAAAGATTTAATCCGCTATGAGGTGCATTTTCATTTAGGACTGGCGTATCACTATAGTGGTGATTTGGAACTAGCTAAAACATTTTATATACAGGCGATCGCGATAGAAGTCCCAGAGCTAACAAAACTATCCGCTTATCAGAATTTGGGGAATATCTATCAAGAAATCAATCAAAAAGAAGCGATCGCCTATTTTGAAAAAGTTACGCAAATCGCTCCGAATTTTGCTCAAGGCTTTTTTAATTATGGGATTGCGCTCAAAACTTCAGGACTCTTTACAGATGCGATCGCGGCTTACCAAAAAGCAATTTCCCTTGAGCCTAAATATGCCGAAGCCAATCAAAATCTAGGTGTTGTGATGATGAAAGTGGGATATTTTCATGATGCGATCGCCGCTTTTACAAGAGCAATTCAACTCCATGAGCAACAGAATAATTACCAAGCTGCGGAAATATTGAGATCGGCTCTACAAGAATTCAACAAGTGATGGCAATTCATGACTTGTCCTTACCTGAATCGTGCAAATATTTGATTTGTTCACCAAGATGTTTAGCTAACAATGCTCGATTGGGGCAAATTGGCACACCTGCATTGCGAAGCGCCTCAGCCGCCCATGTATTACAGTTAAACAAAGCAGTATATTTCAGCACAGCCGCATAAAAACTACTAACACCATACTGACCTTTGCCGATCGCCGCTAAGCGATCGCCTTTTTCATTAACAGCAAAAGTCTGTTTAACATATGCTAATAAATTTTGAAATCCCGCCTCTGATAGTTCAATCGGCAATACAGGAAATTTAAAAAACTTAGGAGGAGATTCCGCAAGACTTGCCACATGAATAACACTATCCGATGGAATAAATGCTGCCCTTAGCATCGAAGGAATAGACTGATCGCCCGCAAAATAAAACTGGCGATCGCCCCAACCGACTTCCACATAGGGAGCGTCTTTCCATTTTTCTGCGCCAAAAGTTTCTCCTCGCTGTTGTGCCCATGCTAAGCCAGAATGCCAATCATGATGTACAAAATAAATCGTGCGAGTCTTCTCATTGGGTGCAGCAGGAAATAGTCCAGCAATTGGACTAGGGCAATAGAAAAAGTAGCTAGCGATCGCGATAAAAATCCCTAGTAATATTCCCAGAGCTATAGCTAGCTTTTTTTTGCGTGTCACTTAACTGAGCTGATAAATTTCTTGTGGCGAATAGTTTTGACTTCGCTTAGCTTCCGATAAATCTACCATCTAAGCGAAGTCAAAGTATCAACTATAGGACTTACGCAACGCGCAAAAAGAGGTAAAAAAGAAGAAGAGTTAGGCAAAGCCAAATGTCAAAGAAATTTAG
>QBMK01000056.1 GCA_003249035.1 Pseudanabaena sp. | reverse complement strand
CGGCGGGCTTCGCCCGCCGAACCAATTTTGGGTTTTATTAAATTATCATTCCTTACCCAACTAACTGTATGGTTGAACCTTCTTCGTCCTTAGATACTTCGATCAATGTGTTAAAGGCTTCTTTCATTTGTGGCATGTGCGTAATTACCAAAATACATTCAAAATCTGGCGCGATCGCATTAATTGCACTGACTAGGCGATCGCAACCTAATTGATCCTGACTGCCAAATCCTTCATCAATAATCAGAGTTTGCAAAGTGCTGCCTTTGCGCTGAGCAAGTACGCGGGAGAGGGCTAGACGCACGGCAAAGTTAATCCGAAAGGCTTCTCCGCCTGAATAGGTTTCGTAGGGTCTAGTGCCTTTGGTATCGGCGATTTCTATATCGAGGGTTTCGATAATGCGATCGCTTTTTTTACCAGATTTTTGAGTAATAAATCTCACATTTAATTGGCGATCGCTAAGTTGAGCGAGAATTTGATTGGCTTCCACTTCGATTTGTGGAAGGACATTTTCGAGCATTAAAGCTTGAATGCCATTTTTACCAAAGGCTTGATGCAGCTCCGTATGAACGCGTTGGCGATGACGGGCTAACTCAATTTGAGTAAGGGTTTCTTGTTCGCGTTGGCGGCTTTGTTCTAGTTGCTGCTGTGATTGCTGAAGGCTGCCAATTTGAGCGAGGAGAGAATCCATTTGCGATCGCCAGTTTTGGAGATTTTGACGTAAAGATTGAATTTCCTGTGCATGATCGCCATGTAAAGCTGTGATCTGAGATTGTAATTGGGAAATTTGAGCGGTAATATTTTGTAATTCTTGTTGATTAAGGTTTTGAGTTTGTTGTAAATGGTTTAGCTGTTGCTGAAGTTCGGGATATTCCTGCTCGGCGCGGGTGAGTTCTTGATAGCGCAATAATGAAGATGTGAGTTCTTGCTTTTGAACGCGGAGTTGTTGATGTCTGTCAGGTTCATAGGCTAACTGAGTAAGAGTGCGATCGCATTGTTCGAGTTCATGTTGTACTTCTAAGTCGATCAGATTTTTAGTTAGCCGATCTTGCAATTGGTTGATTTTGGTTTGTAAATCAGGAATTTTTTGCGATAGATTTTCGGCTTGACGCTGAGCATTTTTTAATTCTGACTGCTTGATTTCTGCCCATCGCCAACGTTCTACATCACCACGGGCTAAAGCGTGATTTTTTTCGTCGTAGACAAATTTATGGATGTTTTTATCGATGAGTTCCATCTCTTCCCATGCTTCACGGCTATAGTTTTGCGTCTGAAGGCGATCGCTTAAATCCACAATCTCGGCATCAATTAGCGCTAGCCTTTGCTTTGCCTCAGCGATCGCTTTGAGCCTTTCCTGTAAAGTACCTTTACGCTGAATCAGACCGTTAAGTGGCTCCAGTTCTTTTTTGAGATTACGATATTCTTCTCGTAAAACTTCAATTTCGCAGTTAGAAGCTGCTTGCTGCTCTTTTACTACCCAAATGTCCGCTTGCAAATCGCGAGATTCCTGTTTATGTTTTTTCTGGACTAGCTGCCAATGAGCTTCATCTAGAGGGCGATCGCATAGAGGACAAGGTGCATTCGGCACGGTTAACTGACGCATTTTTGATTCTAATTTATGAAATGCAGCTTCACTATCCGCTAATCTTGTTTTTAAGCGCTCCAAAAAATCACGGCGTTCTAATCCCTTTTCATGAACTCGTTGTTGATAAACTTGTTTGTTTTGTAATAAAACAATTTGCCGATCTAGTTCTTTAGCATTAACTAATAACTGATCGTGATTCTTGACTTGTAAATATAACTGTTCGCGTTTCGCAACTAATTCTTCTAGTTTTGCAGCAAGTTTGGTCTGCTCTCTTTCCAACTGATGCTTGAGAACTTGATGGCGATGGATTAGCGGTGTGGATTGAGCATGGAGTCGATCAAATTCTTGTAAGATGGCTCTTGCTTTGTGTAATTCAGCGATCGCGGCTTCGATTTCCCCAGTACGGCTCAGAATCCCTTTTAAGTCACTTTCCTGCTGTACTAAAGACTCTAATTGCGCTTGATAATGTCTTAACTGCCCCCTGAGTTCACTTTGCAGACTCGCAAGCTTATGACTAAATTCTCCTCGGCGATCGCAAAGATGTTGATACTTTTGAAACTTACGCTCTAGCTCTGACTCTTGGGTTGATAGTACTTGATAGCGTTCGTAATCTTGCAAAATCTGCGATCGCATCGTCAAACATGATTCTAATAGCTGTAATTGTTTTTGCTGACTGGCTAATTGTCGTGATGATTGTGTCAAATTGACAGTCAGTGAAGCCTGCTGTTGTTGTTGCCAAGCTAGCAGTTGGGTCACATTTTCATATTGCTTCTGTAATTCTTCCACAACTTTCAATTGCTGGCGATCTCGAGACTCCCATGCTTGCAAATCCGTTAGCTGCAATCGCAAAATTTCTAACTGCGGTGCGATCGCTTCTCCTGCGAGAATTTGTGATCGCAGATGTACCAACATATCCTCTAAAACTGCCGACTCACCCTTGCTAGTTCGCGCAATGTCTTTAGCCCGTTCGGCAAGCTCGTCGTACTGCGATAAAGCGAGCATATCTGCCAAAATCTTCTTGCGATCGCTAGGACGCTTTAGCATAAATTCATCGGCACGACCTTGACGCAAATATGCGGAATTAACGAAGGTTTCGTAATCCATTTTTAGATGCGAAACGATTGTCTGTTGCGTCGATTGCACCTTACGCTCAGTGAGAGATTTAAATTTTCCTTCACTCTGTACCTGAAATTCTAAAGAGGTTGAACTATTGCGCGATCTTGTTCTGATGACCCGATAGACTTCACCACCTGCGATAAATGTAAAGTCCACTTGAGCTTCTTTAGAACCAACATGAATCACATCATCTTGGCTGGCTACACGGCTTATACCCCAGATCGACCAAGAAATGGCTTCTAATAATGATGATTTACCCGCACCATTCGCGCCACAAATACAAGCAACGTGCAGCCCACTAAAATCTAAGGCTAACTGTTGATAGCTCAAGAAATTTATTAATCGTAATTTCTGAGGGATCATATGTTACGAAATTTGGTATGTAAGAATTTTTCTGATAAAGTTATAATAATTGTTGTTTAATTATCATAATAATTTATAACCTAACAAGAGTTTAGCCCTTAATAGGTACGGTATTGCCAATCAAAGCCGAGGGAGTTATGGAAGTATGGGAAGAAATTAGCCGCCAACGAGTAAAATACATCGTCGATAGCTATCAGTTATATGGCAATGACGATGAAGATTTTGATGAATATTTAGAAGATTTATTGCAAGCCTACGCACCTCCACAAATTGAATTAGCGCTTGTCGAAGTTTTAATCGAAAGTTGGCGAGTTACGCCAATGATTCGTGGCGTAGCGTTCCTAGAGCGCGCCCACGAATTGCTAAAATCTTGGGAAAATAATTTCAATACACCAATCATTTCTTCGATGCATTTTCGCTTGATTACAGGTCTAGATCCAACTCCTGTATTTGGTGACGGCATTACACAACCAACTAGAAGTAAATTTCCTGCTGTCAACAAATAATTTCCAATACCAAATCACAAAAGGGAGGCTATAGATAGAGCATCAAGAATGGGAGCCCAACCGACAATAGAGGCAATGACAGATTTAGTCATCTCATAGAGACGATTCTTGACTAAAAGCCGCAACTCATCCATGTTTTTGGGTAAAGCAAATCGTAACCCTTGCTTCAGGTGCAGCCAAACTCGCTCAATCGGGTTTAATTCTGGAGAATGCGCAGGCTGAAATATCAAAATAATGTTTTGTGGCAATCGTAAGCGCTTAGCCCGATGACAACCAGCTTGATCAACTTGCATGATGATGATGCTGTCCGCAAATTCCTCTGATATAAGGTCAAGAAATATTTGAAAACAGTCGGTGTTTGTCAATAAGATTGTGTCAAGAAATAATCAGAGGGGAAAGCGATCGCCAAACTCAATAGCAAAACGATTGAGAGCAGCTTTCCAATCCTTGATGGGCATCGTCCATTTTTTAGCAATATTGTTAATTGCCAAGAAAACGACCTTGAGAGCCGAATCATCAGAGGGAAAAGAACGATGATTGCGTAAGACCATACGCAAAGTCATATTCAAGGATTCAATCGCATTGGTGGTATAAATCGCCTTGCGAATATCCAAGGGAAAAGCAAAGAAAGGAATCACCTGTGTCCAGTGGCTCAGCCAAGACTTGCTAATCGTGGGGTAAAGGTTGTCCCATTGCTCGGCAAAATCAACTAAAGCTTGTTCTGCCTCGACGGCATTGAGCGCTGTATAGATTTTCCGCAGAGACGATTGTTGGGTCCCTCTTGGGTCGGGTTGACTTTCTCTTCTTGCATCTGGTAATCGATTTCGCCGTTTAAACACCTTTCTACCAATGCTTTGGTCAATTCTTTGAGGATACCTCCTTCCCTCATCAGATCTGCAGGTTTCTTGGATTCTTTTAGCAGTTCGTCTAGTAGTTCGGTGGCGATCGCTATCACTTTCTTGGTGATGAATTTGGAAGCCCTGCTCAAGTGGCTTGTTTTTTCGGTTTTTCTTTGGTTACTTTTTGCTCCCAACTCTTGGTTCTTCCTTCAGTAAAATCAATCCTTACCTTTAATTCTCTTGCTTGGCAATTTCCTCGTAGACTGTTAAAGTACCATCCTCTTCCTCTTTACCCACTACTTTCCGCTTAGCCTCTTTTTTAGGAAGCCATATTTATAATGGAATGCGCAGCTATGTAAAAATCGCGCCGCCTTGCAAACGCTGATAATGAAGCTCAAATTCAGCTTTTAAGGCGGGGAAATTTTCTAAGGTGGCATCTTTTTTGATGATTCTTTCGGCGGCTTCACGGGCAATTTGGAAGATCTCTTGACGAGCCGCTTCATCAGGCAAACGATCCTCAATCGAGAAACCTGCATGTCCTGATTGCTCAGTTCCTTCGTCTTTACCTTTGCCACGCATCTGAAAATCTCGCTCAGCGATAAAAAAACCATCCTGAGATTGTTCGAGAACTTGTAAACGTTCTTGAGAAGTTTGTGATTTAGAACCGCTTAATAATAGGCAATAGGACTGAGCTGCACCACGTCCAACTCTGCCTCGTAATTGGTGAAGCTGGGCAAGCCCAAAACGATCGGCATGTTCGATCAGCATTACTGATGCATTCGGAATATCCACGCCCACTTCGATCACCGTTGTCGCTACAAGGATTTGAGTTTCGCCTCTGCGGAAAGTATTAATCGCTTCATCTTTTTCAGCGGAAGACATTTGACCGTGAAGTAGCCCAATTTGGAAGTTCGGGAAAACTACATTTTGCAGATGCTCGCGTTCTTGGGTTGCTGCCTTAATATCTTCCATCTTCTCGGACTCTTCCACTAGAGGAAAGACAATATAAGCCTGACGATCTTGAGCAATTTCGCGGCGGATTAAATCAAAAGCATCTTTGCGCTGAGATGGCTTTAGCAAAACAGTTTGAATCGGTTTACGTCCGGGGGGAAGTTCATCGATGATGCTAACTTCGATTTCGGAATTCGTGAGATAAAGAGTGCGCGGAATTGGTGTAGCAGTCATGATCAACACATGCGGGTCATTCCCTTTTTGCAAAAGTCGCGATCGCTGATCTCTGCCAAAACGGTGTTGCTCATCGATGACGGCGAGTCCTAGCCGCGCAAAGTTGACCCCATCTTGAATTAAGGCATGAGTGCCAATTACCAAAGGCAATTCGCCTGTTTCCAATTGCCGCAAAGTTTCGCGCCGTTTTGCTGTTTTTGTGGAACCAGTTAAAATTTCTACGGGCAAGTTTAGCTGCATAAACCACTCGACGATCTTGCGATAATGCTGCTCCGTGAGAACTTCCGTTGGAGCCATTAGCGCGGTTTGATAGCCTGCCTCAATCGCAGTTAAAAGTGCATACACTGCCACAATGGTTTTACCTGAGCCGACATCGCCTTGCACGAGACGATTCATCGGCGTTTGTCCTTGCAGATCGGCACGTATTTCAGCGACAACTCGCTTCTGGGCATTAGTTAATTCAAAGGGAAGTAGTTTTTCTAATTGGGCGATCGCTTGGCTCTGGGGGACAAACTGAATTGCTTTTTGTTGATGACGGCGGTAGAGGGAAACAAGGCGACGATAGAAATATTTGTCGAAGGTGAGGCGAATTACGGCTTGTTCTAGGGTCTCACTTGTATCTGGATAATGTACTTGAGCGATCGCATCGGGTAATCGCATCATTTTATAATCATTCAAAAAGCGATCGGGCATCGGATCGTGAATTTGAGCAACTGCGGGCAGGCATTGGGCGACGAGTCGGCGAATTGCTTCGGGAGAAACTCCTTCCGTAAGTGGATAAACTGGTACGACCCGCCCGACGGTTTTGGACTGAATTGTATCTTGTGTATGTTCAAGTACTTCCACTTCATAATTCTCTAAGGTCAAACCATATTTGCTCTGTTTGACCACACCCGAAGCCGCAACTGTACAGCCTTGTGGATAGAGCTTTTTCTGCGATTCTTGCCAGCCGCGATTGGCGTAGCGTTTGCCTGTCCAGAAGCGACTAAGTTTAATCTGCCCTGTATAGTCGCGTAGAATAATTTCGACAATCGTGAGGTTAGTATTTTTGGGGCTAGTAAAACATCCAAATCTTTTAATCGTGCCGATGACTGTGACCGTATCACCATCTTTAAGATCGCGGATGGGGATTTGCCTCGCATAGTCAATATGATCGCGAGGATAGTAATTAAGCACGTCACGCACTGTATGCAAATCGAGCAGCTTAAATTTTGTAGCCATAAATGAACCAACGCCTTCTACGTTTTTTAATTCCGTATCGGGTGTTATTTTCTTGGTGGCTTTGGGTTCAGTCGCTGCGATCGCTTCGGTCTTAGGTTTCTTTGTTTTTGGGGCGGCGCTAGTTTCTGCGATTTCACGACGACGCACTTCGTAGAGCAGGCGACGGGTTTCAGCGACTAAATGTTGTCTGCGGGATAGGGTTAAATCGCTGTATTGGGCATATTGATTGGAGAGGGTGCTGGCTTGAAGGCGATCGCTCATTTCCCAGTCTTCAGGGATCTCTTTTAAGCTCACATTTAAAAAATCTGCGAACAAAAATTGTTTTCCCTGTAAATTGGAAAAGCCTTTCTCTGCCTCGATACTCAAGGCTTGTTGTAAACGGTTTATATCAAGCGGCACAAGTTAGGCTGATTGTCGTTAATCCCTATATTGCCATATATCGTACTTTTCAGTCCTATAGGCGATCGGGCTAAATATTCATCTGATGTTGATTCAAAAAAATCGTTAGCATCAAGAATTATTCGCGCCCTTAATGCTTTATAAAAAAAACTTGTAGGGGTTGAGCATTTGCGCCAACATTTTTATACTCCCCACCATCATCACGATCCGCAAATGCTCAACCCTTTACGCTCTCACCGATAAATTTTCCCTGCGTTTTGAGTTTAGGGCAAAGCATTCCCAAATTAAAATGATCTAAAAACTTATAGATTTCCGTGGGAATGCTTTGTCCCTACATCAGATCATCAGGAGCGTGAATAGCAATCCTGAGATCCAAACGTTGACATCTAAAACTAGGCGCATTCACTTCTAGCTCACGAGATTTTCTTACACCTTTTACGATGTCACAGATTTCTTGAAGTGATGGCTCTTCTAGATCAATTCCTTCTGCTTCAATACGTTGTGATAAATCATCCCATGTCAAAGACTGAGGTATTCTTTTGAAAATTATTAGGACTTACGCAAGAACCATAGGAATAGAAGGATTTTTAAGTTGGGATTTTAAATAATCAGACAAAAGTCCAAATTTAAGTTGGTAGATAGTGT
>QBMK01000055.1 GCA_003249035.1 Pseudanabaena sp. | reverse complement strand
GGTTCTCGACTAGCAGGATTTGAGTAAGGTCCCGTAAAGTGAAAGCAAGAAGGCAAAGACTCTCTCGGAAATTCAAATTCAGCAGGTTGTTGGCAGATTTGTGCGAGTTGGGAATAGGCATCGTCTGGATGTCTGAATGGCAAGAGATTATTTTGTTGGCGATACTGATTAACAATACTACGGACAAGGGTAGGCAGAAATAGAGCCGTAGTTACAAAGCTTGTGGAAATTAGGGTGTAATTTAATTAAAGTAAGGTCTAAATCTAACAGGGAAATAAAGCGGTCAAGGAGATGACGATTGAGAGCCAGTCGTTTGTAGCTCGCCATAGAGAAAACAAAAGGCTTGAGAGGATGAGATGAAAGATGAAGATGCCAAGCATCAAACTTGGCAAGATTAAGAGCCATCAAACTAGCGTTAAAATG
The DNA here is from genome assembly GCA_003249035.1 of Pseudanabaena sp. Lineage (GTDB taxonomy): Bacteria > Cyanobacteriota > Cyanobacteriia > Pseudanabaenales > Pseudanabaenaceae > Pseudanabaena. Next base: position 7,772 of record QBMK01000055.1, on the reverse strand, counting down.
AAAGTCAAGCTTCGTCAAGTCACGAGCTTGGCAATCGGTTAAACCCGTAAACTGCTTAGCGTCACGGAAGATGAATTCAATCTGAAAACGAGATTTGTAGAAACAGAGAATCTCGGATGCATCAAGAATGATATCGGTAGAGAAAAGCAGAACTTGCCCGACCCGCTCTGGCTGACGGCAATCTCGTAGAAAAGCAAGACGGACTTTACGTTTCATGCTTATCACCCAGACTTCGACCGTATAAAGGTAAAGCAGTGGCTCAATTTCGGATACTAAAGTCATCCGACTGACATCGGTCAAGTCCACCTTACTATCATACTTGCGTGGTCTACCAAGAGGCTTCTGCTCACCCGTATAGACATATCGCATATCCGCATCACAACGTAGCTTACCAATGGCATCTAATCCTAGTGCAACGACACCATCAACCCACTTGATTTTGCTATAGAATCCATCACTGACGACATGATGTACTGATTTTGGTAAGTAGGGTTTGGTCGCTGCTAGTTGTTCGAGATACCAATCTATTCTTGTTCTCTTTGATTCTGGTTGTGCGGGTGGTGTTTGCTGTACTGATACCGCATATCCTTGTTTAGCATCAACATCGACAATTGCTATTACCGATATCTCTAATCCTTTTTCGGATTGGCTTGCACTCCCATTGTAGAAATACTCGATTCCATAAGTTGCTTTGCCACTTTTTGGCACAAATGAACAGTCTATCGCTATGATCTGGCGAGCTGTTGCTGTGATCACTTTTGCGATGATCTCTGCGTTACCTTTGATGAAGTTGTATGAACGCGAAAATTGACGACGATAGGTGCGCTCTGTGATTTCGCTATATCGACTCAGATTTGTGAAGTTTACTTTCCCACATATCACCATGATTGTCGAAATCAGTATTGTTAGGAATTTCTGTTGTGCTTTGCTTGCGGCTTTCGGTATTATGTCTGTATTGCTATTCATTTGGTGCTTTCTTTCATTACTTGCACCTTATCCGATGAATAGCTTTTTTCTTCCCTTTTTTAAAAATGTCCGTAGTATTGGATTAATCAATCCTGTAATTTGCTTGGCAAGCTGATCGATTAGCCTATATCCTAATTGATTTCGCAAACGTCCCCACCAGCTTGGGGCAAAGCTCCAAGAAGTAATAAAAGGAGGAGCTTTGACATCTCGATTAAACATCAGAGCGCAGCAAACGCTTACAAAAGGTAGATTTAGCAACTCTGCAATTGTCGAGCCCCCAAATGAAGCTTGATCTACCAACAAAGCTTCTATCCCAGCATTTTTAATAGCAGATGGAGCTTCGTTCAAGTAAGTAGTGGTTAATCGCTTAAATAGCCCAACTGTGTAGCGAAAAGCATCAAGTCCGCTCAGTTTGCCTAAGTTGGATAAAGCCTCGGCGGATGAACCAGCAGGAAAATCTATTTCACCAATAGCCCGAAATTCTAATCCTGCTGCCAAAACTTTTGATTGTGCGTCCATAGTGCCAATAAGAGTGACGCGATGCCCTCTCTGTTTTAATTCATAACCCAGCGTCGTCATAGGATTCAAATGACCACTTGCAGTTGGGCAAAGTAAACCGATATGGGTCATTTCTTTCTTCTCGTTAATTGGCATATGACAAGGTTTACATTATCTCGATAGATATATTTAGTCCATAGCTATTAGGACACCTCAACTCACAGTCAAGGCAATAGGACTATAGACATTGTTGATGCAGCGATCGCAGAGGCAACAGCGGTCAAAATCTGCTTGGCTTTCATGGTGTTTTCCTTGTTGCGTTCTAGGGGAAAGTCGATAACTTAATACTCTCACGGTATCCGATCGTGTTGCGATCGTAGTTTGTAACGGAAAGCGATCCATAGCGTGTAAGGATTTTCTAATGTGGGTAAGATTTACATCAATATCAGAAGCAATCAATCCCTATCATCATTGGCTTCAATCCACGCCATCTGATGATCTTTAAATTTCTGTTCCCAGTTTTCCTCTATTATCTGAGATTTCTTCTGAGACTTCTCCTTGCCATACAAGGCTAGCGAATAAATCAAGTCTCGACAAAACTCTCCTTTAAAGTAGCCACCATGTGAGTCAAGTTTCGAGATGCCTGAGAAATGCTTGAACGCTGTAAAAATGTAGTTAAAAAAAGTTGCGAAAGAATTGTTTGCAGTAAATGCACTCAATCGTCGGCTAGAAAAAGCAGAAGAGTCCGATCCAACTAATTTATCTTTGTAATCAGTACAGTCAATAATTGTGAATGACTTACTTATATCTACTTCACAATCGAAAGGCTTATCTTTAAGTGGAATGTTATTGGTTAATCCACGAATACCAATGGCATTATTGCCATAACTGAGTACACCATATTCTCGCTTTTTAGTAATTGTGAGATTGCCAAGTCGATAGCCGCCAGCACGAGAAGCCGAAGGGAACATGAAAAAGTTTGCTGCTGTAGACGCTAGACGTAGTACCAGATCTGCATCGTTAGAAAATAGATAAGCTTCCTTGAAACGTCGTAGACAACTTTTAAGAAAATTGGAACGACCCGTGGTAATTGCCCAAATAGGAATATCGGGCGAAGCAATAACCAGTGTTTTCAATCTAAAGAGAGTTCCAAGATTTTGCATCTCTTCGTCTTTCTCAAGGCTTTCTGTAGGTTTAGCAGTTTCTCCAAAAGGGCCATCAGGTGAAATTTTTTTCCAACGTTCAATCGCAGATGAATCAAAAACATCAGAGAGAATACGAATAGAATTAGTTGCCACAAAACAACCCATACTATGAGCGATAAAGCTTAGATTAGCTCTCCCAAAAGAATCTGAGCCTGACTTTAGATGCTCCTTGGCTTGTTCACTATTAGCACTTTCTTCTAAAATAATTTCTTCTAATATGACTTGAAGCCATCTTACTAGATCGACAGCATCAAACACACCATAGTTAGTACCACGATCTCGATCTCGAAAGTAGACAACCAAGCGCAAGAAAATCAAAAGCAGTAACATTCCCATTAGGATTAAAGCTAGCGATGACAGTGTATTTGAAAGCAGTAATGCGATGGATATGCCCATCAATATCCACAACACGATAGGCATTGCTTTAATCCACTCAAGCCACTGCGATGTAATAACCTGCTCTGATGGCCAAGAAAAGTTGATAAAAAGTACAAAATCTTTAAAGGTTTTGCCAGATACATCAGCCTCAAATTTCTTTGCTAAAGGCTCATAAGTATTTTTTTCAAGATTATTGAGTGGAACGTTAAAACCGTGAATATCCAGAACAATGCTAATTTTGTTAAGAACATCCTTACCCGATTCTCCCCATTTTTCTCTAATGAAATTTCGTAGAACACTTTTGATATCATCTATCTGATATAAAGGCTCCTCCTTCGTCAGATCCTCGCGGTAATGACTTTCAGCATTTATGGGTGCGGTGCTACAGATTAAACAATGAGCAAATGTTGTTCCATGTCGGTTGTATTTTCTGATCACAAGTTGGGGCTTAGATTCTCGTTGATTCATCTTGGCTCACTGTTTTATATCAGGCGTGATAATTTTAGCTTTATTGCACATAAAATCCATTACGCGATCGCACTTTGTAACACCACCCGATCCAACGATCTCAGTATCGTCATAGCATACGAAACTAACCATACCGATGACTCTAAAAGAAATCGCCGATCGCCTCTCGACCCTATCCAAAGATTTACTATTTCCCAGCGAGTCCGAATATCCCCTAGAACCGTTTGTATGGAAATCTTCAACCCTCACACCTAAAACGATCCTTACGCGGTCGCAAAAACCATCAGACACGCTTATTGAATCTATTACCCTAGAAGATTTCTTTGCGCCCGTTGTCACCGATGAAGATTGGTTTGAAGATGAAGATCGAGCGATCTCGCAAAGGTATCGCGATCTGCAAGCTGCGATCGCCACAATAGAAAATGTGCAAGTGTTTAAAATTGGCAAAATCGAGATCGATGTTTATATCGTTGGTGAGATCGGACCCGATGTAGTTGGACTCAAAACTACGGTAATCGAAACCTAACAACCTTTTTTTGATTCAATCTGCTTTTGAATGTCAGGCGGCACGTTAGAAAAGAACTCATAGCCCGTTAATTTCTGGACATCCTCCACCGTTGTGCAAAAATCTTGCCACTTACCATCGCGCCCTTGCTTGTTAGGCATAACCACTGCGATCGTGCGAGTGTTGGTGGTTACACCTGCTAAACCTTTGGCGGGATCGTCTAATACCAAAATTACTTTCCACATGGTTGCAGGCACAGCAATTTTGCCCTTCAACTTGGAGGCTGCACCATTCTTGCCCTCGCCACCAGTTCCATGTCCACCAGCAATTATGTAAAGCTCTTTGCCTTGCTTGGCTAAGTCGCGGGAATATTCTTCCAACTGCACCCACACACCCTGATTGTTATCAGGAGCTTGTGGCACGATGTTAGTCATCAAAAAAGTAGATGAATTTACCTCTGCCGACTGTCCGCGATCTTCAGAATTTACCAAGTGTCCGCGATCGAAACCTGAGCCGCTATAGTCCTTAGTGGTAACCCGAAACCATCCCATCGGCAAAGCTGGATCGGGACGAAAATTGTTTTGTCGCTTTGCATCACCCATCCATGATTTGTTTAGTTGCCAAGATGCCCAGTTTGCTAGATTGCGACTCTTGCTATAGCTCAACACATATTCAGGCTTGAGCATCAAATAGTTATCGACATTTGAAACATCAGTTGTGGCTTTACTAGGATTTCCCGCTTTTAAATTTGGGTTGCCTCGTTCATTGTCTGGTGTTTTTGTTGGGGTTGCTTGAGTCGTTGCTGTGGTCGGTTTAACAGTATTTTCAGGTGTTTTTGTTGGCTGTACCACCGTTGGGGGAGTGGGTGGTGTGGCAGGTTGGTTACAACCAACAACGACTAATGCTGTTAGTAATATTGCTAGTTGCGATCGCATATGGTTCTAGGGGAAATTTGCCAAGATTGTAGCGCTATTGGGATTAGGTTGAGGTGCGATCACACTTTGTAACAGTGCCCGATCCAAGTCACACTATCCGATCCTATGGCGATCGCACCGTCATATCTAAGGGCAAGTTCCCTAACATCTGGTAATTTGCGATTTTTGCCAAATTGCTTTGAAAGTTCCCTGCTTGCGTTCCCCTTCGGGAGTTACAAAATTAAAGCTGCCCTCCACTGGGACATCTCTCTTTACCATGTTAAAAACAATTTCTCCTGTAAGTGTCTTAAAGCTTAGTTTTCTTTGCTGAATTAGGAGTTCAGCATTAGGTAGCAGTAACCGCGCATACCCAGTTTGTGAGTTTGTAGGAAAAGTGAATTTAACTGAGTTATCAAATTGTGGCGCTTTATAAATATCAACGATGATATTTTCGGCAATAGAAACTTGAAAGGCTGCACCATCAAAAGGCGCACAACTATCAATGATTTTGGCAGGTATTTTTTGAGTTTGAAGATTAGGCTCGCTCTGAGTTGGAATGGTTTGACATCCAAAGGCTAAGAGTAAAATCAGAGACATTAAGTTAAGTTGTGCTTTCATAAATTTACTTTTCAGCAACTAAACTTTAGATATTAGCCCTGTCACGCTAACCGATCTTGCGGGTATCAAAATTTGTAACAGCACCCGATCCAATAATCAGAAAGATTTATTTAATTCAAGCAGGACATAACTATGGTGGTGATTACAGGGTTATCTGGAAACGAGATTTTCTGTTTGCGAAAGCATGGTCTAACCGCAGGCGATCTAGTGATTGGCAACAGTGTTATCTCACTTGGATTGCTTAACAGCATTGGTTCTGGACTAAAAACATTAGTTGGTGGTGAAGTTCATCAAGTAACAAATATTATTCATGAGGGTAGACATCGCGCCTATGCCAGAATGCTTGAAGAAGCCAAACATCATGGCGGCGTGGGAATTACGGGTGTTTCCAATGAACTAATTTTTCACGGTACAAACGTGGAGTTTTTAGCGATCGGTTCTTGTGTTCATCGTGAAGGGGAAAAGACGAGACATTTTGAATTTTCGACATCAGCCGATGGACAAGCTCTATACTGTCAAGTCGATTGTGGATTTACGCCCAAACAATTTGTATTTGGCAATGTTGCCTATTCCATTGGAGTTGGTGGTGGTCTATTAGGTAGTTTAAAAAGTCTTGCAAGGGGAGAGATTAAAGAATTTTCGCGAATTTTTAATGAAACCCGTCATCTTGCCCTTCAGCGTATCAAATCAGAGGCAAGGGAAGTAGGAGCCAATGCAGTTGTCGGCATTAAGACATCGATTTTGCCACTGGGAGCAATGCAAGAAATGGTGATGATTGGTACTGCCTCACATCATCCACTATTACCAGATGTTTATCACCAAAATCCGATCGCCAGCGATCTAACCAATGAAGAAATGTGGAACCTGATTAATCAAGGATTTATGCCCGTGCAGCTAGTCTTAGGGGTTTCAGTTTACTCTTTGGGATTGCTGGGCGGCATAAGCTCATTTTTCAAGTCTTTTGTACGCGGTGAAATTAGAGAGTTGACAACGCTGATTTATGAAGCCAGAGAAGAAGCATTAAAGCATATCGCCGAAGATGCCCGTCGCTGTGGTGCGGATCAGGTGGTTGGAATCAAAACCTATGTTTACAATTTGGGTGGAGGGATTATTGAGTTTCTAGCCATTGGTACTGCCGTGAAGCAAATGCCAGATGTCAGAACTAAATCGGAAAACCTAATACCACAAGCAATTATTCGCGATCAAGATACCTTTATTAATACTGCGGATACTACTTCGGCTGTCTCCTTAAATCAACCTACAAATTCATCTAGCATTCTTGCTATAGTCGTTGGTTTAGTCGTTTTTGGTTTCTGGATGATATTTGTTTTGCTTCGATTTTTTCACCTTTAAAAATATTTATTACGGTGCATAGCACCTCACATTAACCACACCCATAACTGCCAAAGAAATCACCGATCGTCTCTCGACCCTATCCAAAGATTTACAATTTCCCAGCGAGTCCGAATATCCCCTAGAACCTTTCACTTGAGAATCAGCAACCCTTACCCCAGAAAGCATCCTGACGCGATCGCAGTTTGTAACAGATAGCGATCCACACTACAGTAAGTAAATCCAGTTGCCTTCCACTACCTAAATTCCTCACGAACATTGGTTTTGTTATGTCAAAAGAGATCTCGTTTAGACAGTTCTGTGTATTTGTATGTTTTTATGCAATTGGTAGCCTGATTGTCTACCTGACAACATCTTTTTCTTCTTTGGCTTGGATCGTTGCCTTTTTTTCACTCATACCATTTTATGGAGTTTGTGTAATTTGGGTGCTTATAGCAGCCATCAAAAAGCGCAATGCCAAAGTTAGGTATTACAAAGCTTTTATCCCATTGATATTGATAATCCAAGCAGCCAAAATTTTATCTAGTCCTGCAAGCTGCTATGGATGGAGTCAGGGTAATAGTTGCTACTCATTATTACAATTGTTACTAGATCCTGCAAACCTCAAAACACTTTCAAATACTCCTCCCCATTGGCTTGCAATCGAATCAATGTTTCCAGTTGCATTAATCCTTTACATGATTTCTGTTGCAGCTTTTTTGCTCTCGCTGCGCTTTCAAGAAGTTTAATATCGTTATCAAGTAACTTCTCAAGCCTAATCACAAGGCTCAATAGGTGATTCGGGGAGGTGTAGTAAAGGAAGAAATTGATAGTATTGTAACGAAATCTATAAGCAGCGATCACTATGCTGAGCCTGAACTTAACGCA
>QBMK01000054.1 GCA_003249035.1 Pseudanabaena sp. | reverse complement strand
TGCTGGTGATCCAATTGCAAAACTGATCCCAGATTGAAGCGCTTTCGCGTCTTTGAATTGCTGTGGTCATTTGGTTATGATTGCGTTTGAGATGAATTCATATATTTAGCTTTCGCTATGAAGTAAATGTAGCTTTACGTATGTAGTTTTGTAAAGCATTTATACTCACAATCAGTCTAAGGGGATACAAAATCCTGCATGTCGTGTTTACCGTAATTCATTAATTCAAGAGATAGATGGGACTGTCCTAAGCAAAATAAAAAAGAGATGTGCTTAGCACATCTCTTTTTTTAGTTGGGGCTACTGGTAGGAGTAGGAGAGCTTTCAGTCGTTGGTGAGCTTTCAGGACTAGCCGTGCTCTCTGTTGTTGGCGGAGTTGAGACTTTTGGCAATGGTTTAGTCTGCACGGGGACAGTCTGAGCAGGCTTTGGCTGAGGTTTTGGTGTTGGGATCAAATACAAAACCGTAGCAGCGATCGCTAAGCAGAAAACACCAGCGATCGCGGGTACTGCCTGACTATTTAGCCGAGACTGCGATCGGTAGTCAGTAATCTTTGTCACTAGCTTAAGATCGGGCAAAGTTGTCGAATCGCAACATAGGCGATCTAGACTCTCCATCAGATCAAAAAGCTGAATTGTATTTAATTTGATTTGTAACTGTTTAGGATTATGAGCATCAGCTTCATTGAGCAATACCGAGAGCAAATGCAAATGCTTGCCCTCTGGTTCAAGACGCACCTGCTTTTCAGGAATTGCCACCAAAGTATTACTCTTCAAAGCCTGAGCATAGGCTCCAACTACTTTGACTAAAGCATTAAGCAGATCAAGCCCCCCGACAATTGGCTCAGCATTATGGCTAAAGCGGCAACTAAAACTAGTCAAAATAGATAGGACATCATTGCCTGTAACGATCCCATCGATCAACAAAGTACAACTTGGCAAACTATAGCTGCGTTGAATCATTAGGCGATCGCTCCATCAAACAGACTATTCCAAAGGCGAAACTCACCAGCTACGCCACTACATAGCAACATTCGGGTCAGCAACTGCAATGCTAGCTCGCGAATTTGTTCCTTACTCATCGGTGAAGGCGATCGCATCCGACCTATATATAAAGACGTGAAGCGATCAATATAATTTTCTAAAAAACCTTGGTTTAGCTGCAAACCTAACGCTTCGATCTTGCCCTCGATCATCTGTTGATGAGTACTAATCAGCATGCGCAAACCAGTATCTAGCTGTTTAGCGATCGTGCAAACAATTTTTACTAAGGCTCTTAGCTCATCCCAGCTTAGACTTGCCCGTTGATAGTTGCGTCGCAGTGGATTCGTATTACGTAGTCGCCAGAAAGCTACACGACTTGGAATCGTCTTTTCTAGACCCAACTGCTCGATCAAAACCAGCATTACTTCAACTGCTTCTAAGTCCAGCGCCTCGATCGCTAGAAGCAGATGATCAATATCCATACGGACACTGCGGGGACAACCCCTAACAAAGTCCTTAGGAACGTGTAAATCGAGGTTTACAGGAGCGGAAATATTTAACTGCATAATTCGCAGTGAAGTTGAACCTAATAGAGTTTACCCAATTGGCAGTTTACCCAGTTGGAAGGCGTTCAGCTACAAGCAATTTATCCAAAGAGATCAACAAAGCCCGTAGCTGAGTGCTTCAACCTTAAGCTTGGCGTGAGTAGTACTCAATAACCAGCAGTTCGTTCACTTGCAGTGCTACCCATTCGCGTTCGACAACGCCATTGACTTTACCTGTCATCTTCGCCTTATCAAATTCTAAATGGCTAGGAATGTTGGAAAGACCAGGAAATTCGAGGTTACGCTCGACAATCTTACGAGATTTTTCGTTATCTTTAACGCTAATTACTTCACCTGGGCGGCAGCCGTAACTAGGAATTGTGACACTCTTACCATTAATGGTGATATGTCCATGGTTTACCAGTTGACGCGCAGCAGGGATCGTCGGTGCAAACCCCATACGGAAAACTGTATTGTCTAGACGCATTTCTAGCAATTGTAGTAATACTAAGCCCGTAGAACCCTTAACTCTTCTGGCTCGACGTACATAGCGTAGCATTTGAGTCTCGGTGAGACCGTAATTAAAGCGTAACTTTTGCTTTTCTTCGAGACGCACAGCATATTCAGAGCGCTTTTTGCGGTCTTGACCATGCATTCCAGGTGGATATGCGTGCTTAGGTTGTTTGCGACTTAGACCGGGAAGCTCTCCTAGTCTTCTGACGATTCTGAGGCGCGGACCTCTATAACGGGACATAGCTCCTTCCTTATTACTGTTGAAAACTTGACAGCCTATCTAGTATATGGCAGTTTTGCTAAAAATCTTTGCCAAATTATGCAGTTTTGAATTAATTCTTTTTACGCTGGATGGTGCTAATAATCAGACTGGCTAATTTTAGGTAAAAAAAGAGAAAAAATGAAATTACAGACAGTTAAATATGATTCACTTTTCACCCGTTTGGATTTTCGCTCTAAGTTAGTAGTGATGCTCTCAGTTACAATCCTTGCGTTTCTTTGGGAAAGCCCAATTGCTGGAGGAATTTTGATGCTGAGTGTGATTGGGGCATGTGTAATAGCTGGAGTCAGACTCAATTATTTGGGAGGAATTTTAAAAGTGATGATTCCTTTTTATATTTTTCTGATTTTGAGCATGGGATTTTTTAATGTGGAGCAGGTTAAGTTACTTACTAATAAATTGGAACTAACACCTCTACTTAGCTTGCCCCAGACATGGTGGATAATTGGCGGCGCAAAAATGAGTCTGGAGGGGACACTTTACGGGTTGAATATTGTTTTTAAAACGCTGACGATGATTTTGGTGATTCCGTTAGCGATTTTTACCACGGATGTAAATCAGATGACAGTGGGCATGGTACGTGCCAAAATCCCTTATAAAGTGGTGTTTATCTTTTCGTCAACCTTACGATTTGTGCCACTTTTACTAGAGGAGGTGCAGTCGATCATTGAGTCACAGCGCTTGAGGGGTTTAAATTTCGAGAAGATGGGATGGCTAAAAAAAGCACGGGTTTATGCCAAGGTTGCCGTACCTTTAATTTTAAATTCACTCTCAAAATCGCAAAAATTAGAAATAGTTTTGCAGTCAAAAGGTTTCTCAGGCAGCTCCGATCGCACTTATTTGCATGATTCAGCTTTAACAACTCCTGATTACATATTGATGATTGGTTCGAGTTTGATATTTATAATTGCGATCGCCTTATATTTTGGCTGGGGAATTGGCAAATTTGCTTGGTTGCTCTATACCTAAATGCATCGCTTTTAGGCTTCAGGATTTAAGCTTCAGGATTTAGGCTTTTGGCAGATCGGGAAATGCTTCGGCAACCGCATCGTAAATAATATGACCATTCTGGATATTTACGCCCTTTGCTAAAGCGCGATCGCGCTTAATCGCATCCAACCCAAAATCTGCCAACGCGCAAGTGTAGGGAAGCGTCGCATTAACCAAAGCTTGAGTCGCAGTCCAAGGCACTGCCCCTGGCATATTTGGGACACCGTAATGTAAAACTCCTTCTTCTTCATACACAGGAGAGGTGTGGGAAGTTGTGTGTACCGTTTCGATACAACCGCCTTGATCAACGGCAACATCGACAATCACTGAATGTGATCGCATTTTTTGGACAAATTCACGTTTTACTAATGTCGGTGCACGCTTGCCTGTAATTAACACCGCACCAATGACGAGATCTGCCGAAATAACTGCTTCGGAAATATTACTAGCGTTGCTATACAGTAACTGTACCCGCGAACCAAACAGAGATTCTAATTCACCGAGACGATTAAGACTGACATCTAAAATTGTCACCCTTGCACCCAAACCGATCGCCATTCTTGCTGCTTCAGTTCCGACTACGCCACCACCTAGCACCACCACATGTCCTGCTCTCACCCCAGGAATACCACCAAGTAATACGCCACTTCCACCTTGTTGTACCGTTAAGTACTGCGCTCCAAATTGCACTGATAAGCGCCCAGCGATAATGCTCATGGGGACTAGTAAAGGTAATTGACCATTATCTTGTTGCACAGTTTCGTAGGCGATACAGGTTGCGCCTGATTTGATTAAAGCTTCAGTTAATATCCGATCGGCGGCGAGATGGAGATAGGTAAAGAGAATTAGTTCTGGGTGGAGTAAGTCATATTCACTCGGCAGAGGCTCCTTAACCTTAACCACCATGTCTTGGGCGTAAACTTCTAGTGGCGTTGCAACAATTTTTGCACCAGCTTGAATATAGTCCTGATCTCTAAAACCAGAGCCAATTCCTGCATTTGTCTCTACAAAGACTTGATGCGATCGCGCAGTTAATGCCGCTACCCCAGCAGGAGTCATTCCCACTCGAAATTCACGATCTTTGATCTCGCTGGGTACGCCGATCTTCACGGTTATTGCTCCTGAAAATTTTATTTAAAAGTATCTTTCAAAACTGTACGGGCTGCCAATTGACTTCTAGTCGAAGATAAAATTTCCGCCTCACGTCGTAAGCGACCTGCTGTATCAAGTGTTTCCAATAGTGATTGCTGTTCTATGCTCGCACCCTGAAAGTTGCTGGCGACCCAATAGGATAATTCGATAGGACTACGGGGAATCTTCGGCAACTCAATTTCTTGATCGGTGAGCTTTTGCGATAGGCGAATCACGTCATTGAGTAACTCACGGACTTCTGTGGCTAATAAAAATGGTGCGTCGCTACCAGGCTCGTCTTCAATCCACTCTACTAAACCAACTCGATAGGGGGTTTCGCGAACATACTCTAAAACTCTAAAGCGCTGTTGTCCCATTGTCAAAAGTTTAAAGCGATCGTCTGGCAAGCGATGATACTGTACGATTTGAGCAACACAGCCGATATTTGCAGGTTTACCTGTCTCCGAGTCCCACATTACCACCCCAAACATGCGATCGCTCTCCAGCACGGTATTGATCATCATGCGATAGCGATACTCAAAAATATGAAGCGGTAGAGACTGCCCTGGAAATAGTACCAACTCAGGTAAAGGGAACAGCGGCAATTCACGAACTGAAATCGATGATGAAGTCATTGTTGCTAAACTTGGCACTAGTTAAGACGTTCTACCTAGTTTAGCTTGAGTTTTATAGCGATCGCCATTAATTAAAAACTCAAATGTTTAAGGTTGCGCTCTACAGCGGATCATCCGAACAACAAAGGCGGCGCTTCGCGCCGCCTTTGTTGTTCGGGTTTTAAGAAAATTCTCTAGGATTTTCTTCGTCCCGCACATGAAAGCGAAATCTTGCCTGCTGAATACAAGGGCGCATTTGCTCGTATAGATCTCTTACATCAATCGGTAGACGGTTAAATAGCAACTTTGGGGCAGAAATATCACGGGTTAACGCCAGCATATTTCCAGTCCCCATAATGCGCTGGTTTAAGGGCTTTTCTAGATGGATATCATCAATTTGATAAATTTCTAGGGTCTCAATATTTTTTGAGAAAACCCCTCTTTCTATAACAATTCGTTGTGAGGTAATCAGATATGTCGTATTGATCGACTGCAACCAATACCAGATTGCACCGATACCAAGTGTGAAAATCGAAATTAGCAACCTTGTCACACTCCCAATAACCGCAGGATGACCTTTAAAGAGAACGCGCTCATCGGGTAGAGGTACTTTGTTCATGGTGAAAATTACTATTTTGAGTCATTTTACAGCGATTTGCATCATTAATCAAAGAGGAGTCAACGCTATGCGTTGACTCCTCTTTGTGATTTTTAACTATAAAGCAGCACTAATAGCTCATTTACGGTTATCGGTTTTTCTGTGCCCATACACGAATAGGCATACCCCAAACATAGATAAATCCTTCAGCAGCCTTATGATCGAACTGGTCAGCACTCGTATAAGTTGCCAAGTCCTCGTCATACAGTGAATTCCCAGACTGACGACCGACAATGATCGCGTTTCCTTTATGGAATTTGACGCGAACGGTTCCTGATACACGCTCTTGACTACTATCGATGAAAGCATCAAGTGCAGTTTTGAGAGGGCTGTACCAAAGCCCGTTATAAATCATTTTGCCATAGGTTTCTTCGACTCCGCGCTTGTAATGAGCGAGGTCAGAAGGCAAAGCAAGGCTTTCTAGATCGCGGTGAGCATGGATCAATACCAACATCCCAGGAGCTTCGTAGATTTCACGGGACTTGATACCCACTAAGCGGTTTTCCACCATGTCGATGCGACCATAGCCGTTGTTGCCTGCGATCGCATTCAACGCAGTAATCAACTCCACAGGCTCAAGGGCTTTACCGTCAATAGAAACGGGAATACCTTTCTCGAAGCCAATTTCAGTATAAGTTGGCTCGTCAGGAGTATTGGCGATCGCCTTGGTCATCGCATAAATTTCTTCAGGCGGCTCATTCCACGCATTTTCGAGGGGACCAGCTTCGATGCTGCGACCGAGCAAGTTGCGATCGATGCTGAATGGCGAAGACTTCTTCACAGGTGAAGCAATGCCAAATTTTTCGCCATAAGCGATAGTCTCTTCGCGGCTCATGCCCCATTCACGGGCGGGAGCTAAGACTTTAATGTCTGGATTGAGTGCAGCGATCGACACATCAAACCTGACTTGGTCATTGCCTTTGCCTGTGCATCCATGAGCAACAGCATCAGCACCGTATTCTTCCGCCGCTTCCACCAAAATCTTGGCAATGAGAGGACGCGCCAGAGCCGTCGTTAATGGATAGCGATTTTCATAAAGCGCGTTGGCTTTAATCGCTGGAAACGCATAGTCTGTGACAAATTCTTTAGTTACATCTCTAACCAGAGAGACTGACGCTCCTGAATCTAGAGCCTTTTGTTTGATGGGATCTAACTCATCGCCTTGTCCTAGGTCTGCTGCAAGGGTAATGACTTCTTCAACGCCCCATTCTTGCTTGAGATAAGGAATGCAAACAGATGTATCAACGCCGCCTGAGTATGCAAGTACGACTTTTTTCGCCCGACCCATGAATCTCTCCTGAACCCATTGCTAAACCTAAAAAAGTAGCCCGGGTACTACGCCTATCTCAAGCATCCCTTAGTGCTGCTGTCTTCCGACCCTGACACGATTCGGGCGTTGCGATCGCATAGATCCGAGCCATTCATAAGATTAGCACTAAGCGGGAAAGTTACATCAATACTTAAACAAATTGTTGGCAAATCCACACATTTTCAGTCCTGCGATCTTCCTAAAAAGAAAAAGCGGTGCAAAGCGCCACTTTTTCTTTCATGTCAAAAGGTTATGTTTAGATCGCTCTAGCTGCTGCCATAGCTCTGCTATTTGCAAATATGCCTCTTGAGGTGAAATCTTGCCACCAGTCTCTAGACTACAAATTATGCTGACACGGTGGGAAAACTCTTGTAAATTGGCATTAAACATAAAGCTCTCTGGCGTAAATTTACCGTAGTAACGAGACTGTGGAAACAGGCATTTGGTGGTTGCGGACATTGTTTTCCCTCTGTAGATTACAACTGAGAGTGACTCGAAAGTCTTCATATCTTTAAAAGGCTATGTATTGCAGGTAGGTAGAACACATTACCCTAGTTAGAAACTTATGTTGAAGACCATGAACATGAATAGTTTGGGCATAATTAACCTTAGTTAACCTAATCTTAACCTAGATTTAACCAGTTATGACTGCCTACTTATGTGATAAGTTCCCCAAGTATTTGTGATCTAGATCGCTACCTAAAAAATTTTAGTTAAAAAAAGTCTCTAAACGCCATAAAGATAAGAGGTAGCGATTCTCGTCATCCCTCATCTTTATGTGCGAATTAAGATTGTTAACAGCTATAGAATGATTTATGTACCTCAGCGCAATAACAAATAGAAACATAATCTGTTGTTCTGCTCGAAGAGCTGGCGGAGAAGGTTTTCAGTTTTATCTTTGAATCATGCCTACCTGAACTTGACGATTTCTATAATTCATGGTCACAAATCTTAGTCGATTAGCAGTGCAAAGTACCACCCATATTGACTCGAAGGAAAAACATGATTCTATTTAAACCAGCGATTTCTCTGATGAATCGGCTGAAATACCCCCAGAAGTTTTTTCTGATCAGTTTGCTGTTTGTCCTGCCATTAGCATTAGTACTGAATTTGCTAATGGCAGAATTAGATAGCCGCATAGAGTTTACGCAAAAAGAGATCTATGGCAATGCATACCTACGGCCGCTCAATCAGCTATGGAAATATATCCCTCAAAGACAGTTGATTTTGCAACGTCAGTTCTACAAAAACTCTCAGAGAACAGAACCAGCCTCTCAAAAGCAATCGCAGGAGTTACTAGAACTCCAAGATAAGATTGACCAAAGTTTTGCCTCACTAGCCGATGTTGATCGCCGATTAGGTGAGATTGTTCAAACTGGCAATAAGCTCAGCGATCTCAAAATTTCTTGGCAGGGTTTGCGAGATGGTCAAGAGTTTTCAGAATTTCGTAATCACGATTTGCTCCTCAATCAACTCGATCTTTTCCGAACCCATGTAGTAGATTTCTCAAATCTAATTCTTGATCCAGATTTAGATACTTAGGAGATTTCTAAGAAAGAATTTACCCACTGGTAGGTCGAATCAGGATGTCCCATTTCGGTAATTCTGGATTACGGTCCAATCTCTTCTCAATTTCCCGCATATCCACTTTAGTCAGGGAGATCCCCTTTG
>QBMK01000053.1 GCA_003249035.1 Pseudanabaena sp. | reverse complement strand
TGGTACAACAAGAATATTTTAAAGTCTTGGGTAAGTTCTTTGCCAGAAATCTCCTAATGTCTAGTTTTATAGTGGGAAGGGAGTAGGAATGAAAATCAAATAACAAGTGCATATAAAACCCCAAATTGTTTAGGCGGGCTTCGCCCGCCTAAACAATTTGGGGTTTTATTAAATTATCATTCCTTAAGGACTTAGTGTTGAAAGGACATTTGAACCTGTGACTGTAACTGTCTGTTTTTCCAGATTTGCCACAGCGCGATCGCCTCGGACGTTGAGATTCTTATCAGGTTGTTGATAGACGATATTGCCATCAGCCGTAATCATTTTCGTAGGAATTAGCCATTCCAACTTATCGGCATTAACCACTCCTTGAGTAGAACTAAAACTTGCTGATACTTGACCTGTCAGATTAATCTGCTCTTTTTCGACTTGAGCTGCTCCCTTTTGGGCTTTAACAACAATCCCTCGACTCTTGCTAGTTCCTGTAAATGGTACTGGCAAAGTCACCAATTTTTTCTCAAGATTCCAAACCGCCTGAGATGCCTCAATGTCAACATCTAGCTTTGGATCTCTAGCTTTGATGTCACCTGTAAAAGTAACTTCCTTTTTCTGAATATCCCATTCACCCTTCTTTGCAGTTAATTGCAATTTATCTTTAACTTGAATTGCAGAAATAGGAACATCCGTAAATACGCGATTGCGCTTTGCATCCCAAGTAACTTTCTCACTCTTGATTTCTAGTGGTGGCTCAACCGCAATCACAACCACTTGTTTCTCTATACTATAAACATTGATACTAGGTTTAGCCGTTAATTCTTTCCCCGTCATGGTCAGCTTGTCTGTAGGCTTGTCAATTTGAATATTGCCTGTTGCCTTGAGAACATCTTCCTTAGATTTCCAGACCATGCGATCGGCTTTCATATTAATCTTCTCTTGAACTGCGATCGCCCTAATATTTCCCTCAAGCGAAATTGTTTTACTAGCCTGATCGATGGTTCCTGTATTACCAGTTGCTTCCATTAGCGGTTCACCATCACGGTAAAACTTCCCTTTCACATCTTCGACATCAGCTATTTTGCGATCTTCTCGATAGATAGCGCGCTTAGCTTGAATTTCCCAAAGCAGCTTCCCATTGGCATCAAATTCGTTAAGGGTAATATTCTGGAGGCTAGAGCCAGCAGTTTGAGCGGTTTTATTGAGGCTAGTAACAGGTGGACGCAAAAATATAAACCATCCCAGCGCAAATATCAGCACTGTTATTACAAAAATGATGATAAACAGGCGCAAATTCCGACGGCTAAATATTTGTTGCATGATGCTTCTTGATAAAGTAAGGTGATTTGCGCCGTGCTTTGCACAGTGAAAATTATAGTTGAGAACCCATTTTTTGTGATGGCGGCGAAGCCGCCATCACAAAAAATGGTTCTTGAGTTTTATTATTGCTTCATGGCGATCATTTCTGCCATATCTTCAGGCGAGATCGCCTGAAACTCCCCTTGAGAATTAGCAATTTGCGCGATCGCATCATCAAGACAATCAAAGCCATCTTGCAGTGACTCAATCCGACAAAGGCGATCGCGCAAAGCCGCCGCGCCGACAAAGCCCCTCGCGTACCAAGTCATATGCTTGCGAGATTGACTAATGCCACGTATACCTTTGTAATCCCAAAGTCCTTGTAAATGCTCTTTTGCTACTTGCAAACATTCGATCGCAGTCGGCTTCGGCAAATATTCACCTGTTTTCAAGAAATGATCGATCTCGCCCACCAAAAACGGATAGCCCAGAGTCCCCCTAGAACACATCACCCCATCCGCACCAGTCTGCTCTAAACAAGCGATCGCTGCTTCCACCGAAAAAATATCACCATTGGCAATTACAGGTATCGCCAGCACCTCTTTGACTTTACGGATCCATTCCCACTTGGCAATACCCGAATAGCCCTGCGATCGCGTCCTTGCGTGGACAGTGATCATCTTTGCGCCAGAATCCTCCATCCGCTTAGCAAAGTCCAAAATCGTAATTTCGGCATCGTCCCAACCGATACGGGTTTTTACTGTGACAGGAATATCGACAGCATCAACTACTGTTCGCACAATTTGGGCAGCGAGTTCAGGCTGGCGCAACAGAGACGAACCACCGCCTTTTTTGGTAATTTTATTGACAGGGCAACCCATATTAATGTCTACGGTGTCTGCGCCCTCGGCAACTGCCTTTTGCGCCGCCTCTGCTAAGAAATCAGGACGGCAATCAAAAAGCTGAATGCTGATCGGTGTTTCATCGCGATCGATTTCCATTAATTTGGGCAAAGCTGACCTGTGATGCAAATCCGTGGCGCTGATCATCTCGGTATATAGCATCGAATCGGTCGCGTAGCGTCTTACTAGTCGCCGAAATACCAAATCTGTTACCCCTGATAATGGCGATTGCAGCACCCGACTTTTGAGGATGACATTGCCAATAGTTAAAGGTTCAGCGAATTTTTGCGGTAATTTTGATAGACCAGAAATCATGTATGCAAATTTCGCCCTAAAGTTGATCGTTTTTTGCTTTCTTGGGCGCTATATACAAAGGTATAGTAGTTTTAAGATTTTTTGCGACTCTTCGTCTACGAGCAATCGCACTCATGACAATAATACTAATTTCCGAAAGTGTTGCCATACTTTCGGAAATTAGAACGCAAACCCAAAGAGGTTTTTCAAACATATAAATGGCGTTGCCATTTATATGTTTTGGGATAAAAAGCACATTAATTAAATAAAATAAAGGAGAAAAAATTTGTCTAAAAAACATCCAGTTATTTCAGTAACAGGCTCATCTGGCGCTGGGACTAGTACCGTCAAACGTGCTTTTGAACATATCTTTTTGATGGAAAATATCAAGGCAGCGATCGTCGAAGGCGATAGCTATCACAAATATAACCGTGTAGAGATGCGTGAAGTGATGAAAAAAGCTACGGCTGAAGGTCGCAACATGAGTCACTTCGGCTTAGAAGCAAACGTGTTAGATAAACTAGAAGACCTTTTCAAAGAATATGGCGAGACTGGGAATGGGCAAAGACGTTACTATCTCCACAGTCCCGAAGAAGCCGAACATCACAATGGTCGCTTAGGTACTGAGGCAAAACCTGGAGAATTCACGCCTTGGGAAAGCATTGAGTCTGGCACAGACATGCTTTTTTATGAAGGTTTGCATGGTGGTATCGTTGCCAAAGATATTGACGTTGCTCAGTATGTTGACCTACTGGTGGGTGTAGTTCCCATTGTGAATTTGGAATGGATTCAAAAAATTCATCGTGATAATGCTGAACGTGGCTATAGTGCAGAAGCGATCGTCGATACAATTTTGCGTCGGATGCCAGATTATGTAAACTATATTGCACCTCAATTCTCGAAAACTCATATCAACTTCCAACGTGTTTCGACAGTTGACACTTCCAATCCTTTCATTTGCCGCGATATTCCGACCCTTGACGAAAGTCTCGTTGTTATCCACACCAATCGCTGCTTCCGAGAAAAGTTTAGTATTGACTTCCCATACTTGCTCGATATGATTCATGATTCGTTTATGTCTCGTCATACAACTTTGGTTGTCCCTGGTGGCAAAATGGGCTTTGCGATGGAGTTGATTCTCCAGCCACTCATCGATTCGATGCTGATTGAATCGAAAAAGCTGCAATCATAAGCAAAAGGGGGTGTTTTGCCCCCCTTTTTATTTGTCTCGCCATGCCTGCTGTGCGAATTTCAAAAAATTAGTTTGAAATTTTTCCGTCGAGAAGCGCATCGCATTTTCTCGACAAGTCGCAGGTAAAATGCGATCGCTATTCTCTTCAAACTCAAGCACGGCTGTACGAAGACTCTTCACCGTCTGTTCTGCAAAAAATACACCCGTGGGGCGATCGCAGTCTAAGCCCCGCACTGACTCACTCACGCCACCTCGACCATAGGCAATTACTGGAGTTCCGCAAGCTTGGGCTTCTACAGGAGTAATTCCAAAATCTTCTTCGGCAGCAAAAACAAAAGCTTTAGCCAGTTGCATATATTCGCGTAATTCTTCTGGCTCACGATGACCAAGAAACTTGATATTACTACCAGCTTTTTCCTGAATTTTTGCCAATTGTTCGCCATCACCAATCACGATCAATGGGCGATCGCCCATTTGCGAAAAAGCTTCCACAATTAAATCGATTCGTTTATAAGGAACTAGTCTCGATGCGGTGAGATAGAAGTCCTGTTTTTGTTCGCACAGTGTGTAATTTTCCACATCTACGGGTGGATAGATGACTTCTGCCGATCGCCGATAGACTTTTTGAATGCGGCGATCGATAAATTTGGAATTAGCTATAAATAGATCAACTCCATTGGCTGTGCGTGTATCCCAAATTCGGATTTGATGCAATATCCATCGGGCGATCCAGCTTTTAATCCCTCGTTCTAAATTTGACTCTTTTAGATATTGATGTTGCAAATCCCATGCATAGCGAATCGGAGAATGTATATAGGAAATATGTAACTGATGCGGCGCTGTTAGCACTCCTTTTGCAACCGCATGAGAACTGGAAATAATCAGGTCATATGCTGACAGATCAAGCTGCTCGATCGCTAAAGGCATGAGTAGCAAATATTGGCGAAATTTAGTTTTGGCAAAGGGTAAATTTTGAATAGCAGTAGTCTTAACTGGTTTATTTTGAATAAAGCCACGTTTCTCAGGCTCAAGAAAATCCACGATCGCAAATAGATCGGCATTTGGGAATAAATTTAAAATTTGCTCAACTACGCGCTCCGATCCTGCGTAGCTCACAAACCATTCATGGACGATCGCAATCTTTAGATTTTCTAGATTTGACATAATTAATTTTTGGGGTAAGGTGGGCAATGCCCACCCTACTTAGTTTTAATAATTTATGGTTAAAATAGCAACGTTGAACAGGCATACCTTATGAAGTTTTACCAATTTTCTTCTACGTTAGCCTCCGTTGGCATAGCGATCGCTAGTATTACAGGGTTTTCTGTTGTGGCATTTTCTTCGCAATTGACTGAGACTGCGATCGCGCAAGAAGCCGCACCGGCCGTCACGACAACATCTACTGCCAACGAGATCGCCTTAGCCAAATATTTACGCAAAATAGGCGCAAAGCTATACACTGCCTATTGGTGTCCCCATTGCCATAGCCAAAAACAAAGCTTTGGTAAGGAGGCTGTAAAACTGTTAGAAGTAATTGAATGCGATCGGGGTGGCATCAATCCTCAACCTCAACTTTGCCGAGATAAAAAGGTGCGGGCTTATCCCTCATGGGAAATTAACGGACAACTTTACCCCGGGAATCACTCACTGAAAAGCATCGCTAACTTCTCGAAATATCGCGGAAACTTGTAGAAAAAGTTATTAACTGGCTTGCACGATACTGCTTTACATGCATTAATTGAGTCCAACGCATTAAATAGCTAAATTTGCAATTAGTAGTTTCGGGCAACTTGTTAGAGTAGTTCCCGTCCTACTAAAAAATAGTAATTTTTTGCCCAAACATTGTATATAGGTTAAGTAGGTATTTAATAAGCCCTTGATTTTGCGCTTATTGATCTTCCAGTTTTTTTGATTACCGCGAACCTTGCAGGCTAATATGTCTACTCTTGTCATTGTCGAATCGCCAACTAAGGCACGCACCATTCGGAATTTTTTGCCTGCTGGATATCGAGTAGAGGCATCAATGGGGCATGTGCGCGATTTGCCACAATCAGCTAGTGATATTCCTGCCGATCTCAAGGGTACGGAGTGGGCAAAGCTCGGCGTAAATGTTGATGCTGACTTTGAGCCACTGTACATCGTGCCAGACGACAAAAAAAAGATAGTCCGCGAACTTAAATCAGCGCTAAAAGGTGTCAAAGAGCTAATCCTAGCGACTGACGAAGACCGTGAAGGCGAAAGTATTTCTTGGCATTTATTGCAGATATTGCAGCCGAAAGTGCCGATTAAGCGCATGGTTTTCCATGAGATTACCTCTGAGGCAATCAAAGCGGCGCTGAAAGATTGCCGCCAGATCGATGATCGCTTAGTCCATGCCCAAGAAACCCGCCGCATTCTCGATCGCCTTGTTGGTTATACACTTTCGCCTCTGCTTTGGAAAAAAATTGCTTGGGGCTTGTCTGCGGGACGAGTCCAGTCCGTAGCCGTGCGCGTAATCGTCAACCGTGAACGCGAACGCCGTGCCTTTAAATCTGGTAGTTATTGGGACTTGAAAGCCAATCTGTTTGCGCCAAAACAAGAATTTCCTGTGCAGCTAGTCTCAGTTGGCGGAGTGAATGTTGCCACCGGTAAAGATTTTGATGAAGCGACGGGCAAAATTGCTAAGGGACGCAAAGTTTTATTGTTAGATGAAACAGCAGCGATCGCACTGCAACAGAAACTAAATGGCAAAGTCTGGTCGGTGAGCAATCTGGATGAACGCCCCACCACCCGCAAGCCTTCACCACCATTTACTACATCGACATTGCAACAAGAAGCTAACCGCAAACTGCGCCTATCGGCAAGGGATTCGATGCGTGTAGCTCAAGCTTTGTACGAACAAGGCTTTATTACCTATATGCGTACTGACTCGGTGCATCTGTCTCAACAGGCGATCACAGCAGCGCGTCAATGCGTGACAAGCATGTATGGCAATAATTTCTTGAGCAAAGAGCCTCGTCAATATGTAACCAAGTCCAAGGGCGCACAGGAAGCCCATGAGGCAATTCGTCCCGCAGGTGCAACTTTCCGCACTCCGCAAGAGACAGGACTGTCAGGTCGAGAGCTAGCCCTCTATGACCTGATCTGGAAGCGCACTGTTGCCTCGCAGATGGAAGATGCACGACTGACGATGCTTAGTGTGCAATTGACAGTTGAGGATGCTTTATTCCGTGCATCGGGTAAGCGTATTGATTTCGCAGGATTTTTCCGCGCCTATGTTGAAGGCTCCGATGATCCAGATGCAGCGCTAGAAGAAAAAGAGGTGATGTTGCCTCCGCTCAAAGTTGGAGATCATCCAGTCTGCCGTGAATTAAATACGGTCGGACATGAAACTCAACCACCTGCAAGATTTACCGAAGCTGCCCTTGTGAAGATGCTCGAAAGTGAAGGTATCGGTCGCCCTAGTACCTACGCCAGCATTATTGGTACGATCTGCGATCGCGGCTATGTGCAGCTTGTAAATAATGCTTTAATTCCGAGCTTTACCGCTTTTGCTGTCACCAGTTTATTAGAGGAGCATTTCCCCAATCTCGTCGATCCTAGTTTTACTTCCAAAATGGAACAAACCCTTGATGACATTTCTATGGGTACGGTGGAATGGCTTCCCTATCTCAAGAAGTTCTATTCAGGAGATCAGGGATTAAGCGGACAGGTGAAGTCTCGTGATAGTTTGATCGATGGCGAATCAGCAAGAACTGTGCGTCTGGAAGGTTTAGATGATGATGTCAAGGTTAAAATCGGTAAGTTCGGCGCATATATTCAAGTTGGAGAAGGCGATCGCACGGTTAATTCTTCTATTCCTCAAAACTTGACTCCTTCCGATCTAGTTCCTGAAAAGATTGAACTTCTGCTCAAACAGAAGCTCGAAGGACCAGATCAAGTTGGTATTCACCCAGAACTGAATGAGCCAATCTTCATGATGATGGGTCAATATGGACCCTATGTGCAGCTCGGTCAAGCCACGGATGCTGTTCCCAAGCCTAAACGCGCTTCATTACCAAAGGGAATGCAGCCAGAAAATGTCACCGTCGATATTGCCGTCAAGTTACTAGCTTTGCCCCGCACCTTAGGCGCTCATCCTGAAACTGGCAATCGCGTGTTTGTGAATACAGGTAGATTTGGTCCCTATGTTTGTCATACCAAAGGTAACGGCGACAAGGATGATAATCGATCGCTAAAGTCCACTGACGATCCTTACACGATCACCTTTGAACGAGGTTTGGAATTGCTCTCTCAGCCCAAAACTATACGCGGAGCCACCGCCGCCAAGGTTTTGAAATCTCTCGGCAAACATCCCGATGATGATGATGCGATCGAGATTCTTGATGGTAAGTATGGTGCATACGTGAAGCATGGCAAGGTGAATGTTTCGCTAACTAAGGAGCAAACTGTCGAAGGTCTAACCTTAGAAGAGGCGTTGTCGATGTTAGCTAGCAAATCTGGCAAAAGTACTACTAAGCGTACTAAGTCTGCTTCTAGCGAAACCAAGAAGACCACCACTAAAAAGACCGCCACAAAATCTACCGCAACCAAAGCAACAACAACCAAAACCGCTGCAAAGACGACTAAAAAGACGACAACTACTAAAAAAGCTACTGCTACAAAGTAACCTGCGATCTCTGTAAGCGATCTCATTTTGTAATCAACGTGAGTTCGGGCTAATTTGAAACTGTTTTTGAGAGAGGGTTTGCGTAGTAAACCCTCTCTCAAAACCCAAAAGTAAAAGCCTTGCGTAGCAAGGCTTTTACTTTTGGGTTTTGAAGACTTGCCAGCTTAACCCGAACTGACGTTAATCAATATCAACCATTGAGAAATGCTTCCTCATTTACTGACTAAGACAAAACCGCGTGTCCTACCACCATCACTATCTACTGTGTTAATCGCTTGCCATAGCTCTTCCACTTTTACCCATACTGGTGGGTACTTGTAGCTGGAAACATCAAGAATCAAGAATCGATCGGTCTCTTTGTTGTAGGCAGCAATCGGCGAAATGTGACCTCCACTTTCCTGCCCAATCGCTTTTCGTAAATAGTTGATGACCACATAATTGTTGGGCTGTTTGAGATTGTTAGAAATTAACTGACGAAACTCAAACAGATTAGTGTTAGACGCATGATAGAACTTGACTTTAATATCGTAGCTTTCTAGTAATTTCCCCAATGTCTCTAAGTTCATGCCTCGCCGCCGAATACCATTAGCAGACGTCACTTTGCTAGTTTTTTGATTATCAAAAAAGTTATCTTGTGTTAGCACTGGAGAGTTTGACAAAGCATTAATTACCATCACCATGCTGGCAACACCGCAATATGCTTGGTTTGACTGCGTAACATAATGCTTAATCAGAGGAGAATAGTCGTCTCTGGCTGTACTGCTAGTTAATAACTCCTTCCCGATGTCAGAGTTTATAGAAATTAAATTAGGTGGTAGTTCAAGATTTTGGGCAAAAGCACTGCACCCTAAAATCGATAAGCCTAGAATTAATATCCTTATAGCTATTTTCATGGTTTTTTCATTGAAACGGATGTAACAGCCTGCGATCCAAATATGCGATCGCACTTTTTAACACCATCCTATCCAAAAATCGCAGTATGGTCATAGCATACGAAATTAATCACACCGATGACTGCCAAAGAAATTATCGATCGCCTTACTAAACTTTCCGAAGGTTTGCTATTCCCCAGTGAGTCCGAATATCCCCTAGAACCTTTCACTTGGAAATCGGCAACCCTCAATCGTAAAACCATCCTGACCCAAGCGGGTAAGCCCGCGAAAACCCCTATCGAAGCGATCGCCTTAGAAGAGCTGTTTGCTCCCGTCGTTACCGATCAAGATTGGTTTGAAGATGCAGATCGGGAAATTGCCCAACGCTTTCGCGATCTGCAAACTGCGATCGCCACATTGGAAAATGTCCAAGTATTTCGTCTTGGTAAAGTCGAGATCGATGTTTATATTGTTGGAGCGATCGGAAAAGACCTAGTGGGCTTAAAAACAACATTAATTGAAACTTAGAACCAATTTTTTTGGTGGCGCGGCGAAGCCGTGCCATCAAAAAATTGGTTCCTTATTTTACGGCGAGTCCCTAACAGCCTTTCTTTGACTCAATCTTCTCTTGAATATCGGGTGGCACACTGGAAAAGAAGTCATAGCCTGTCAATTTTTCTACATCATCAACTGACACGCAAAAATCTTGCCACTTATTGTTGCGTCCTTGCTTGTTCGGCATAAGCACTGCGATCATGCGGGTGCTGGCGGTTACACCCTCTAAACCTTTGGCAGGATCGTCAAGAACTAAGATCACCTTCCACATGGTTTCAGGTACAGTGATTTTGCCCTTCAACTGAGAAACTTTACCACTACTTCCTTCGCCACCAGTGCCAAAGCCACCAGCGATGATATAAAGCTCTTTGCCTTGATTAGCCAACTTACGGCTGTAGCTTTCTAGCTTTTCCCATCCGCCTTGGTTGTTATCGGGTGCTTGCGGCACGATGTTTGTCATTAAGAAAGTGGAAGAGTTCACCTCTACCGATTGCCCCCTATCTTCAGAATTAACAAGGTGACCGCGATCAAATCCTGACCCACCATAGTCTCTAGTTACGACCCGATACCATCCTTTCGGTAAAGCTGGATCAGGACGAAAATTGTTTTGACGCTTAGCTTCACCCATCCATGACTTATTTAATTGCCATGATGCCCAGTTTGCTATGTTACGGCTCTTGCTATAGCTCAGCACATACTCAGGCTTGAGCATCAAATAGTTATCGACATTAGTAACTTCTGGAGTAGCTTTGCTAGGGTTTCCCGCTTTTAAATTGGGGTTGTTATAGTCATTGTCGAGCGTGTGGATTGGCTTTACCTGCGTAGGTTCTGCAGTTGGCGTGGTGTTCTGGATGGCATTATTGTCGGGGGTTTGCACTGATTGTGCTTGCGCTGGGTCTTTAGCCAGTGTTGCAGTTTGGCTAAAACCGATAACCAGTGAAACTTTCAGCAATAAGGCTAGAGGCGATCGCATATTGTTCTTAGGAGGAATTTGCCAATAGCATAGCGCTTGAAATACTAATTCTCAAAATAGCGCCCCAACTTTCTTTCGCTAGAGTCTGGGTGGGACTGGATCGGAAATCTCAGATGGTCTTTTCTGATTCATATTTTGCAGAGTGACAGGATCAGGCGCACGAAGTCCGATCAAGCGATATTTTTTGGTGTAAGTTGGCGCAATCTCTGGGGCTTCTACCCACTCATTGGTAGCGACAAAATCTTGAGTAGAACTACCACTTAAACCAGTTCCAACAGCATTACTACGATTTTCACTGGCTCTCGATTTAGAAGCTTCGTCTTTAGACGGGGCTGACGCAGATGGAGGAAACTCTTGAGTTCTAGGTAATTTATCTAGCGCGATCGCTGCTCGCCGTTTGATTGGCACAAATGTTACTTCGATTAAACCTAGATCGGGGTTATTAATGCCACCATCTGGATCTAGTCCTGGATTACCTTCTTCTAAAACGATAAATTGCTTGGCGATCGCGCGAGGGCGCTCCAAGATGACTGAGCGATCGCAGATCAACCCATCAATAATAGAAGCACCATCAATTTTTACGCTCACTGCACTGGTATAGCTAGGTGAGTTAATCTCAATCTTGTAGGTTTCTCGAATGCCAACATTGATGTAGCCTCTGGGGTCGGGGCGGCGGATATTCCCATTCTGGTTAATGGCGATCGATACAGCCGAGTTTTGAGGGATATAATTTCTTGAGGGTACCGACGATATAGTCTGTGTAGTGTTATTTCCGATCTTCTCATCGCTTAAACGATTGGAAATGGCTGATGATTCGTTTGAGCGATAGCCAGCAATAACAATTCCGCCAACCAATGCAGAACAAATTGCTAAAATTCGTAGTTTTGATGGGGTAAGCATATGAGAAGCCTCGAAATTTCTATTAATTTCAATTTAGGCTAAGTAGCATTGCAATTCTTCGCCGTTACAAATTTAGTAACGAAATTGTTCAGCGATCTCAAAAACCGAAGATTATAAGGTGGCGATTCTCGCCACCTTATAATCTGAGTAAAAGTGACTATGGCTAATCCCTTCATCGTGAATAAGTATTGGTACAGGGCTTTGCTCTGTACGACCGATTCTTTCCTTTGCTAAGGAATGATAATTTAATAAAACCCAAAATTGGTTCGGCGGGCTTCGCCCGCC
>QBMK01000052.1 GCA_003249035.1 Pseudanabaena sp. | reverse complement strand
CTAAATTTCTTTGACATTTGGCTTTGCCTAACTCTTCTTCTTTTTTACCTCTTTTCGGTCACTGTGTAAGTCCTAAGACTGTTAATGAAAGTTCATAGTTTTGGACTAGCGTTCTGGGACAATAAACTAAGCTGGATTTTCTGGTTCAACAACAAGCTCTTCTTCCTCAGACTTAGGCAATAGCCAAGTTAGTAGAATTGCTGTCAGACCACCACTAGAGATAGCAGAACCAAACAGATTGTTGAAAATGGGCGGCTTGCCAATAAAGATTTCAGGAACAAATATCACTCCTAAACCCATGCTAAGTGAAACTGCAACAATTATCATTGAACGTCGATCCAGTCCAGCCGATACGACAATGTTTAATCCAGCGACAGCAATCGAGCCAAACATCACTAGAGTTGCACCACCCAAGACAGGCTGAGGAAGAGCTTGGAATACACCACCAACAATAGGTACCAAACCCAAAATCGCAAATATTCCAGCAACATAGAAACCGACATAACGGCTACCAACACCTGTCATTTGAATAACGCCATTATTCTGACTGAATGTTGTATTAGGGAATGTATTTAGTACAGCCGCAATCAATGAATTGACACCGTCACCCAAAACACCTCCTTTAATTCGACGAATGTACACTCCGCCTTTAACTGGTTCTCCAGATACTGCTGAAGTTGCAGTTAAATCGCCAACGGTTTCAATTGCAGTCAAAACATAGAGCAAAATGAATGGGAGGAACGCTCCAAAATCAAATCTGATCCCGTAACGGAGAGGGATAGGAAATCTAAATAATGGCAGTTGATTGAGAGAACTGAAGTTAACAATGCCGAGGAATAGAGAAATAATAAAGCCAACTAATAAACCGATCGCGATCGCACCCATTCTCAAAAATCGGTTACTGGAAAGAGTCAGTACCACCACAATTAATAGAACTGTTCCTCCAAGAGCGAGGTTTTGAATACTACCAAAGGAACCATCTTTTTTGGCTAGAGCTGCCGCACCGCCAGCCAAGCTAATCATTCCAGTTCTGATCAGCCCTAAACCGATAAGCATTACCACAGTGCCAGATACAACTGGAGTAATAATCTTGTCTAATAGGTGTAAAAAACGACTCAAGATAATTTCGACAAAAGAGCCAAATAAACAAACCCCAAAAATCAATGCTAGAGCTTGTTCGGGAGAATCACCTTTTTGCAGAGCAACTGTCCCTACACCTAAGATAGGGCCGAGGAAAGCAAAACTTGTTCCTTGTAAGCTAAGTAAACCTGAACCAACGGGACCAATCCTTTTACATTGAATATAAGTGCAAATTCCTGATGCAAAGAGCGTCATGCTAATCAAATAGCTAGTATTTGCCGCATCCAAACCCAAGCTGGAACAAATAATGATTGGAGGAGTAATAATACCAACAAAAGCAGCAAGAACATGCTGGAAAGCTACAAAAATAGATTCAATAACTGGCGGCTTATCATTTAGGCCGTAAATTAGCCCTGACTTCTTGCCCACTGGAGCTTTAGGAATATCATTACCTAGTTCATCGTCAAGGCTCAGTTCTGTCTCTGCCATAATTTCTTGATTGATTTGTTTGAAATGCCTGCTTGTATACTGTATACAACGGCTCAAAACAATTCCGCTAAAATTACTACAAAATCAAAACATAAAAAAGCGGCGCTTAACGCCGCTTTTTTCTTCTACATAAATCTTGATCCTAATCTCTGAATCGCATGAATGGATTCGTACCAGAGATGTTCTGGGGTAACGTCAAAAGCAACTTTTGCAACAATAAGCACAATCGCCACAATTGCTAAAGGAACTAAAAGCGATTTTGCGACTTTTTCTAAAGAAGCAAAAATCACCATAGCAGCAACTATCGCCGCCACTAATAACAACCAATCATTAATCCGTCCTGACAAAATTCCATCCATAATTATTTCTTTTCCTCTGCAGCTTTCATTTTGGCATTGATTTTTTCGACTATTGATTCTGGGGATGGCACGAAAGGAGACTTATCTTTAGCCATGTTCATACCCGCAGTAATTTTTTCACCGATTTCTTCAGGTGTGGGCATAAAAAGTTGCTTGTTTTTTAAGAATAGCTGTTTCTTCTGTGCAGGAGTGAGTGTTGCAAATATATCCTTCTTAGGAATAGCTTTAAATACGGCACTCAACTTAGTTTTTTGAGCTGGAGTAAGAGTTACAGCTTTAAAAGCCTTGCGAAAACTAGTTCCCGAAGCAAGTTTCGTGGCAAATTCTGCTTGCTGCTCTGGAGTTAAGACACTCTCTATTTGAGGTAATATTTCCGTTTCTAATTTGGCAAGCAAATTAGTAGCTTCATCAGTAGGTTTTGGCGCGGCTACTTCTGCCACTGGATCAGCAGTTTCAGGTGCAGCGACTTCAGGTGCGGCTACTTCTGCTACTGGTGCATCTGTTTCAGGCATTGCAGTTTCAGGTGCAGCGACTTCTGATACTGGTGATGCAGCTTCAGGTGCAGCGATAGGCTCAGTAACATCAATATTTGCCTCAGCAATTAAAGCTGCTACAGGTAAGAAGCTCGACTGGGCTTGAGCAGCATTACCAGTGATTAATCCTACAAAAATTAAGGTGCTGATAAAAATTGAGAGTAAACGTTTTCTCATTATTTTTCCTGAAAGATATTAGGTGGCAAAGCATTACTTGGAAATGCTTATTTGTTGTTTAGGTGATCGGTTTACGACCATATTCGACAAAGGCGGCGATCGCCAAAATCGAAATGATGATTAAAGGTAAAGATAAACTCCACCAGGACTCAGAGACTAGAACAAAGCAAGCAGCAAGCAATCCGCCAAGCGCAAAACCTGCGATCGTCGGTACAAATCGACTAATCCGTTCTAATGACTCACTAGCCTCCGTTTGGGTAAGCTCAGTCTGGACGCTAGCAAACTTAGCACTAAAAAATTGCACAACATCAATGGTTAGCTGGGTGGTATTCCCAGTCATTACTGTAGTAGGAATATAGCTTTTGAATACTCCTTTCGCTTCTTTCATCAAAGTATTTTGAATCGCCATTGCGATTACGCCAGAGATACCAATAGGCAAGATTAATTCTTCTTGGACATCAAATAGAAGATCGGGCGAGAGCGTTATGCCCATTGTAAGGAAAACAGCTAGAGCGATCGCTTCCGCAGTAAGTAAGACTCCAAACACGCACCATTGCTGCCGACGAGAAAAACGAGCTAGAAGTGAAGTCAAAGCTACAGTTACCACAAATGTGGGCAGCATTAATAAACGAGTAATGGTTGTCTCAGCGTCAGCACTAACAAATGAAGATCCTGCCAAGGCAATATTGCCAGTTACATGGGCAGTAAAAAGCCCAAACAAAATAATGAATGCAGAAGTGTCAACAAACCCAGCTACCCAACTTAATAGAAATCCTGCTGGCCCATCACTTATTAAGTAAGCACTGAGATTAAACTTAGATTGCGATCGCGGAATTGCTGAAGTCATTTTCTTGCCCTGAAATTAGATCCTATCCCAATCATCAAAAATTGCAATGCCATTATTGATGGTTCAAAACTTCACTAGGTTTAGCTTGCAATTCTCAAAAGTGTTATTACACTTTTGAGAATTGGCATTAATGGATTTTCGTCAAGTGTTAGATGAGGATTTATGTGGACTTATTAGAATGATTTAAAGTCCTAACATTTGATCTAGAGAATCCAAAAACTAAGGATTAACGGCTTCACTCGTAGGTGCACTTTCTACTGAAGGCTCAATTGGAGCTTCGGTAGCAGGAGCTTCATCTGCGGCTTTTTCTTTCTCTTCCAATGCTTCCAATGCGGCTGCTTTTTCTGCTTCTTTGGCTTTCTTTGCTTCAGCTTTTTCCTTTGCCTTTGCTGCCTTTGCTTCAGCCTTAGCTGCTTTTTTTGCAGCCTTTTCAGCAGCTTTAGCTTCTTCTGCCTTAGCTTCTTCTTCTTCCTTTAACTTCTTTGCTTCAAGTTTTGCTGCGGCTTTAGCTTTTTTAGCTTCAAGTTTTGCTGCGGCTTTGGCTTCGGGAGTTTCGACTACTGCTTCAGGTTCCACAGCTGCATCTGCAATTAGCCCAGAAAACATTGCGCCATTTTCAGTTGCTCTTACAGACAAGGTTGCAATATCAAAACTGGATTTTTCTACGTTTGCTTGTGCATGCAAAGGATTGCATAAAAACACACTCAACATCATAACTAGTGCTAAACATAAGCTATTGAATCTAGTGATGAATTTAGAATTAGACAACTTCGATACTGATTTTAATTTCGTGAACATGTTTTTGATTTTCCCTCATTCAATAAACTTACTAAAACTAATTTCTATGTCTGACAAATAAATTCCAAACAAAACTTAAATAGTATTAAGAAGAAGTAGCAATTATCATCAAGACTAATGCAAAAAATGGACTTTGCACATTAAATATACTAGTTTTACTTAGTATCTTATTAAAACAGAATATTTGTCAAGAACAGTATTATAAATCACTTTTTTCGGATGGTTTTGTTGATTAAACTATGATTCTATTAGGCTTTCAAACGAATTTACAGCAATTGCTTAATTTTATTTCGCTCTTGAAAAAATACAATATTTCACTTCCAATGATTATTTAGAAGGCTTCTTAAGAATACAGTTTATTTTTTGATAAATCATAAAATAATTCATTCCTATTAAGATAAATCAAAATATTGCGGATTGAAAATAGTATTTTTTATTCATCAACTAGCAGGCGATTGAACTAATACAATTAGCCTATATAGATATCTGGAAATTTATCCTTGTAAATACTCAGCTAATTTTGATAAAACATAGGTGAACCTTGAAATAAATTTCTATCTAATTCCCAATTACTACATATTTATTATGAATCATTTGTATTTTATATGTCTCAAGAAGAGCAAATCCGAAGAATATATTTTTGACTGTAACAATAGTCAATCTAGCTACAAATTGCTTTTTGCAATAAATGCCTAAGAATCCTTAAAAGCAGTTTAGGTAAAATCAACTAACAAAAACACATATGTATACTGTATACATAAAAGAGTGATATGGCAATGTTTAGCTAAAAAAGTACATATTCTTATCATTCACAAAGCTTTATGTCTTAGGAATGATAATTTAATAAAACTCAAAATTGGTTCGGTGGGCTTCGCCCACCGAACCAATTTTGGGTTTTATATGCAATGTTATTTAATTTTCATTCATTAAGAGCCCTTCATAAAATAATTGAGCCCAAAACTGTTTGGGTTGCTTTTCGCTAGTCGAGAAAATTTGGGGTTTTATATCGTTAATTTATTGTTTAGAGTTTAGCTCAAGCCAACTTCAGGGATTTAGAATCAAATTGTCTCAAAAACTATTTCTGAAAATAGCCTCCTTACTTTTTTTAACTTTTATCCTTGAATTGTTGTAAAGTCTGATTCGTCACCAAAATCTCTGAGATTGGAGACAGAATAATTGGGTATGGCAACCGTATTCTTAATATTTTGCAAAATTTCCTGTGCTTCTAGCGAATTCACCTGTGCTAAGGCTCTCAAAATAGCACTGCGGACTGAGCGATCGCGGTCTTTTAGAGATTGGGAAAGATAGTACACAGCATCATGTGTAGCAATTTCTCCCAAGGCTAAA
The DNA here is from genome assembly GCA_003249035.1 of Pseudanabaena sp. Classification (GTDB taxonomy): domain Bacteria; phylum Cyanobacteriota; class Cyanobacteriia; order Pseudanabaenales; family Pseudanabaenaceae; genus Pseudanabaena. The sequence goes on along the minus strand of QBMK01000052.1, from coordinate 6,456 downwards.
GCTGCGTCACAACGCACATATGCATATTCATCATCTCTCAAGACTTGAGCTAACATTGGAACGACATCTTCCTCAATGCCAATCTGCCCTAATGTGCGGGCTGCGACGCTGCGGGTATGACTGGATGGGTTGTAGAGCATTTTTGAGACAGGTATAATTGATGGCGCACCAATATTTTTTAGTGCTTGTACGGCTTGAGATTGGACACTAATGTCATTGTCGGTAAGTAATCCCGCTAAGGAATTAGCAGATAGTGGTGATTTAATCTGACCTAGCGCCCAAGCAGCTTCAAAACGAACTGATTTGCTGCCATTCTCAAGTGCTTCAATTAAGGTAGTGACTGCTAGAGGTGAACTAATTTGACCAAGGGAGTGAGCAGCATGAACTTTTACCATGTCATCATTATGTTTTAGCGCATCAACAAGATGTGATACCGCTGGTAAGCTTGCTCTACCAAGAGCTTTTGCGCTTGCCGCTTGCACTTGAATTGATGGATGACGCAATAACTTGACTAAGGCGCTGATCGCTTCAGTGCTACCAATCCAACTTAGCGCTGCTGCTGCTTGCCAGTGAATTTGACGGTGAGGATTTTTGGCGGCGGAGAGCAAGGGAGAGATTGATATAGGCGATCGCAAATAACCTAAAGCGATCGCTGCTTTTTTGGATATGGCAACCTCATCGCTTTCCAGACGTTCGAGCAAAGCTGGCAAAACATTATCACGACAACGAATTATTTTTTGTAATGCTAGTGAAAATTGGTCAGAGCGAACAGCCGCATCGAACTCAGCTAAAATTGCTGACTCCCCGCCAAGATCGGGCGCAGACATCAAATATCGATCTTCGGGAAGTGCATATCCGGGAGATACAGGAATCCGATAATCTTCTAGCTTTGGCGGTGTAATTTTAGAAGTGTTAGGGATTGCGGGTAGTTGCTGATCTGGTGCGGTCATAGCGGCTGTGTCCTGTTAAGCATTAGTGCATGTTTCCCGTACCCATTGCAGCAAATTTTAGTTTTACTGCTTTAACATTACATTTTACGAGAAGATTCTCAAAAAAAATTAAATCCTATAGCGATTTATGATGATCAACAGATTCACATTATAAAAATTAGGATTGATAAAAAGTTCGACATCAGAAGACTTTTATCAATCTCAATTTTGAAGTTTTCAGCACCAAGAGAGTTGAAAACCTCAAAATTGATTTTATATTTTTAGAATTGCAGTTAGGCGAAGCAACTCCGTAAAGTACTGGATAAGCATCTATAATTGTTAGGTTAAAAATCCATAATCCTACAAACACCTCAAATCCTAGAAATGACAAGGTAGTTTGCGTCCTTATAATCTCTGGGAATGTCCAATAGCGCAACTATGAACCAAATTCTCAGCGCCTTTACTTTATTTTTGAGCCTCCTCGTGGAAGCAATACCGTTTTTGTTGATGGGGGTTTTGCTATCAGGATTTTTATTAATATTTGTTGATGAGCGTAAGCTTATAGCTATTTTGCCCAAAAATCCTTTTTTAGGCGCATTAGCTGGGAGTTTACTCGGATTTATGTTTCCTGTCTGTGAATGTGGCAATGTGCCTGTGGCGCGGCGACTTATTTCTCAAGGTGCACCAATTTCGGTTGCGGTTAGCTTCTTAATGGCAGCTCCAACCATTAATCCTGTGGTAATTTGGGCAACTTGGACAGCCTTTCGAGATCAGCCTGAAATCGCAGTATTGCGAGTTGTGTTGTCATTTGCGATCGCTACAATTGTTGCCATGGTATTTAGTTCTCAAAAAGATTTGCGAGCCATTTTGCAGCCTAATTTAGCACTTGCTTTACCAGCACCCAAGGTCAAGGCGGGGGCTGTACCTGTGGGCACATTTTTTTTGGGGGAAGATCGAAATCAGCCTTTAGATTTTGCGGGTTATTTATCGTCAAGCAATCAAATTGTCACTAAGTCTTTGCCCGATCGCTTAAATCTGTTGCTGGACAATACGCTTGCAGAAATGCGTGAGCTAGGGGCAATCCTCGTCATGGGTAGTGCGATCGCGGCGATAATTCAAGTATGGGTACCTCGCGATATCATTCTGGGTTTGGGGCAGGGGCCAGTTAGCTCGATCATCGCCATGATGATCTTGGCAGCGATCGTTTCGATTTGTTCGACTGTGGATGCGTTTTTTGCGCTGTCCTTTGCTTCTACTTTTACGGGTGGATCGCTACTAGCCTTTCTCGTTTTTGGACCAACAATCGATCTTAAGGCGATCGGCTTGATCTTAACTATTTTTAAAAAACGCGCTGTGATCTACATGTTTTTACTCACGGCTCAGCTAACATTTTTTAGCTGCCTATTTATCAATTTTCAGATTCGTTAGGAATGAAAATTTAATAAAACCCAAAACTGTTGAGGCGGGCTTTACGCGCCTCAACAGTTTTGGGTTTTATTTACACGAGTTATTTATTTCCCATCCGTTAGTATATTAAATGGGCAACTTTTATGTTGCTTATGCCCCAAAGTCATTAAATCAAAGGTTGTCTGTGTCCGTGAGTGAATCTCTCCTCGAATCTATTTCCGTTACCTCTATTCCCAATGAAGCTTTAACGAGCCTCGATCTCACAGATTTTTCACTATCCTTACCCGATCCAAATGATGAAGGACTGGCTGAAGGTCAATTTCTTTCTGAAGTCGATCTAGCTTGGCAAGTATGCGATCGCTTCGATTTGCAGACAGATATTTGGCGGGGTAGAATATTGAGAACTGTACGCGATCGCGAGAAAGCAAATGGAGAGGGACGTGGTACGGGTTTCTTGAAATGGCTGCAAGAGCGAGAAATTAGTAAGTCTCAGGCTTATTCATGGATTCAGCTTGCCAATAGTGCTGACACTTTAATGGCAGATGGACAGCTAGATGCTGATGATATTCGTCAATTTAGTAAGAGGGCGTTCTTAGAGACTGCCCAAGCTTCCTCGGAAGTACAGCAGTTGATTGTCGATGCGGCTAGAAATGGAGAAAAGATTACTAGACGTGAAGTGCGGCAGCTATCGGATGAATGGACATCGATGAGTTCCGATCATCTTCCCGATGAGCTAAAAGAGAAGGTTGCCGCTCACACAATTCCTACTCGTTATGTCGCGCCACTAGTTCGCGAAATTGACAAGCTGCCTGAAGCTTATCAAAAACCATTAAAAGAAGCGATCGCCGATGCCTCTGATCTCGATAATATTAAGCTCGTTACCGCTGATGCTCAAAGGTTGACCAAATATCTTTCCAATACGGGACAAGTCCAAGCGATCGCTCAGCGTTCTGTTAACATCGATCTTGCGCTTGAAGAAGCACTAAGACTTGGTTGCCTCAAACTTGCATCTGATTTGGTCAGTCAAGCCTCACAACTTGAACAGTCGATCGCTAAACTCTACGGTATCTGGAAGCGCGTCTCAACATCCGCCGATCAGCTATATGTGGAGTCGGGTGCAAGCACACCAAATTTATTAGATTTACTTAATTCTCTTGATTCCTTAGCTAGCCAAAATGTCACCGTCCAGATTGGCAACGATCAGTCAGGACGTACTATTCGCTTGCAAATCACAGAAGAAGATCAATAGATGCAGAGATTAAGATCTCCGACTTTTTCTGTGCAATCATAGATTGTCGTTGTTAGTCAGAGAAAAAGTCGGAGATCTGGGCATTTATTAGGTTTCTTTTAGGGAGTTAATCCCCTTACCTGAAATTTACTAATCTAAAACAGCTATGTCAAACAGTGATTCTTTGCAGCAAGCGCTGAAGCAATATTTTGGATATGAATCCTTTCGGGCAGGTCAGCGCGAGATTATTGAAGCAAGTATGGCTGGTCGTGACACCTTGGCAATCATGCCAACTGGGGGCGGGAAGTCGATTTGTTTTCAGTTGCCAGCATTGCTTAAGACTGGGGTGACGATAGTCGTGTCCCCTCTGATCGCACTGATGCAAGATCAAGTTACGGCTCTCAAAGAAAACGGTATCGGCGCGACATTTCTCAACAGTACGCTGACGAATCGAGAAAGCACTCAGCGATCGCAAGCGATTCTCAATGGCGCGATTAAGTTAGTTTATGTTGCACCTGAACGCTTATTTGCCGAACAGTTTCTCGAATTCCTGAATATCATTAAAGGGAAAATGGATATCGCAGGGTTTGCAGTAGATGAAGCTCACTGTGTTTCGGAATGGGGACATGATTTTCGCCCAGAATATCGCCAACTAAGTCGAATTAGGCAACTCCATCCCGATGTACCCGTGATTGGCTTGACCGCTACAGCGACAGAGCGGGTGCGTGCAGATATTAGTCAGCAATTGCAATTGAAGCAGCCATACATTCATGTGGCAAGCTTCAATCGGTCTAATCTCTACTATGAAGTTCTTCCCAAACAAGGAACTGAGCAAACCTATGTGAATCTCTTACAGCAAATTAAGCGGCTGCAAGGATCTGGCATAGTCTATTGCCTCAGCCGTAAACGTGTGGATGAAATAGCCAGTCGTCTTAGAGAAGATGGCATCGAAGCAATTTCCTATCACGCAGGATTAGGAAATAAAGAACGTGAAGAAAATCAAACTCGTTGGATTCGGGATGACGTGCAGGTAATGGTAGCGACTGTTGCCTTTGGGATGGGCATTAATAAACCTGATGTGCGGTTTGTGATTCATTACGATTTACCCAAAAATATTGAAGGATATTATCAAGAATCAGGTCGTGCAGGACGAGATGGCGAAGACTCTCACTGTACATTATTTCTAAGCTATGGAGATTTAGAAACGATCAAGTTTCTCATTGCTCAAAAAGTCGATCCTCAAACCAATGAACCATTGGAGGCAGAACAGAGAATCGCGCAGCAGCAATTACGTCAGGTGGTGGACTATGCTGAAGGGGTCGCCTGCCGCCGCACGATTCTACTTCGTTATTTTGGCGAACATTTCCAAGGTGATTGCGGTAACTGTGATAATTGTCTTTTCCCGAAGCCAATGGAAGATTGGACAGTGGAGTCTCAAAAATTCTTATCCTGTGTGGCGAGGACAAAGGAACGATTTGGAGCAGGGCATGTAATCGATGTATTGAGAGGTTCGCGCAAAGAAAAGGTGTTACAGCACGGACATGAGCATCTATCGACCTATGGTATTGGTAAAGATCGCAGTCTAGATGAATGGCGACAATTGGCGCGATCGCTAACTCATCAAGGTTTTCTAACCCAAACCACAGATGGCTACGGTATTCTCAAGCTCAATGATCGCAGTTGGGAAGTAATGCGAAATCAGCGTAATGTGCTGTTGCCAATAGAACGTAATGCAGAGCCGACAAAAGCTGCTGAACGAGAAGCGACGAGAGAAAGACCTGTTGATGTGGATATTCTCTTTGAGAGATTGAGGTTGTTACGCAAAAATCTTGCTGATGAGCAGGAAGTCCCGCCCTATGTGATTTTTAGCAATGCTACGCTCAATCAAATGGCAGAACAGCAACCAACGGATCGGAGGGATTTCGCAAAGCTGTCAGGAGTTGGGGCAAAGAAATTAGAACAGTATGCCGATGATTTTATCGCCATTACTCTCGATCATCATCTCAAATATCCTCCTGCGGAAATCACTGAATCCACGCCATCCAAATTCAAACAAGAAGCCACGCCAAAATCAAAATTATCGAAAGCAAGTACGCAACGCGAAACTTTAGCGATGTACGAAAATGGCTTAGATATTGACGAAATAGCTCGCGATCGCGGACTTAAACCCGCGACCGTTTGGACACATCTAGTCCAATTAATTGAAGCTGGCTATGCGATTAACTGCGATCGCCTTGTTGCTCCAGAGCGTCAAACGGTAATTTATGAAGCATTAGATGCGATCGGTGGTGATGGATTACGCAATCTCTTCGATCATCTGCGTGAAGAATATAGCTACGATGAAATCAAGATTATTCGCGCCATCTGGCAAAATGAGAAAGAGCCTTTGTAGTTAATACCAAAACACAGAATGGCAATGCCATTTTGTGTCTTTAAAACCCGTACTGGGTTTGGTTTTCAATTCACAAAAGTGTTGTCACACTTTCGTGAATTGGTATAAATTCCCGATTCTGGAAGGCTTTGAAAAAATTTAATTTTCTTGTCCCCCCAGAATTAGAGGTTAGGGGGCTATTAATTGGTGACTTGAAATGGTTATATATATTGTGGCTACAGCGTAGCAACTAGAGTAAGCCCTTTAGAGCTTCCTGAAAAAGAGGCTAAGCGGAAAGTAGTGGGTAAAGGGGAAGAGGAGGGTACTTTAACAGTTGTGCGAATTTTTTTAAGTCGCCAAAATGTCAAGGTAACAGAAAGATTAAGATGTGCGTCCGATCGCATTCCTAATGGTGAATAAACTATGTATTCGATTATATTCATTTATGCTAGTTAAATATCAAGAACTACCCTTGCAGTCTTGGGTTTAGAAATACAAATAAGAACTGAACCACTATCAAC
>QBMK01000051.1 GCA_003249035.1 Pseudanabaena sp. | reverse complement strand
TATCGTTAGCCGATCGCAATAGCAGTGCTGCCGAATTAATCGCGCCGCAGGAAACAACGACAATATCGCTGGAGAAATGAACAATCTGGTCGTCTAATTTCACTTCAACGCTGGTGATTTCTCTGCCAGATGGGCTTGTATGTAGGCGCAGTACCTCCGCCTCGGTGAGCAATGTGATGTTATCTTTAGCGATCGCGGGTCGCACGCAATTTATATCTGAGTCACCTTTGCCGTTGACTAAACAGGGGAATCCATCACAGGTGTTGCAACGAATACAAGCACCTAAGCGACGATTAACTTCATTGAGCTTGATTGCCAAAGGAAGGTTAATCGGATTTAAACCTTGTTTTACCAAGTCATCATGAATTTCTTGGATACGCGGTTCATGGGAGACGGGTGGGAATGGGTATGGTGATTTCGAGGGTGGCTCGGTGGGGTCTTGTCCGCGCTCACCATGGACATCGTAAAGTTTTTCTGCTTCAGTGTAGTAGGGTTCAAAGTCTTTATATTTCAATATCCATTCAGGAGAAATTCCTCCCTTGTGTTCTACTCGCTCGAAGTCCCGTTCCCGCAAACGAAATAAGGCTCCTCCATAGACTTTTGTGTTGCCACCGACCCAATAGCCAGTTCCTGGGTGAATCTTACTGCCATCGCGATCGTCAATCCAAGTCTCAGCAGTGTGATAGCGATCTTTCTTATAGACTTCGACTGTATCCCAATTCTGTTTCTCTTGAGGCAAAAATGCACCTCTTTCTAAGATCAAAATTTTCTTTCCACTATAAGCAAGGCGATAGGCTAAGGTTCCACCGCCTGCACCAGTTCCGATAATAATGACATCATAATGTTCTGTAGACATGGATTTTCCTCGTAACTTTTATCTGGTAGATGTCTAATTTTTGATATGATTTCAAACTCATACAAGCTAAGTTAATAGCTGCTTGCAAGATGCGATCGCAGATTTTAAAAAGGCGTTAACTTGGTTAATACTTGCTTTAGGTTCACCAAATTGAGAAGCAGTAAGGACTGCCCCAACCCAATGATCTGTATGCCAAATTCCATCGCCATCTAGAATCGGCAAATTACTTCTATCCTCTGGGTAGGGGTAGGGAGTTACATACCAGTAAGGCTCGTTGTAGCTGTCATCTCCCGGAGATAAACCGACACCTAAGGATTTCTCCTGTCCATTTTGTGCAACTGGGATAGAAATCAAAGTAGCAATATCGAAATGATGGGGCCAAATGCGAACATCAGATGCCATAGGTTCATGCTGAACTATATCTTGGAGAATCTGATCGGCACTGGCGTAGTATTCAGCTAAATCTGAAGTTAAGTTCAGGAGTTGAAAAGTTGCGCCACGGGCAAGATCGCTGTCGGGGAAGTCGTTGGGTGGATAGGAAATTGGGGTAATTAAATTGGCAACACCGCCCAATCCATTAACGATCGCCTTCATCCAGTCAAATGCTTCAGTCAATGTGTGATCGCTCAAGGCAAAAACAGAAAAAACTTGATCGCGATCCGTTTCAAATTCTAGGGTTAGTATGTTTGGGTCGAGAGCAACCCGATATGACTTGATCGAAGTAATTTCGCGAGTAGTGAACCCTAGTTGATCGTCCCAGAATAATCCCTTATGACTTGAATCTGCCAAAGCATTGGAGATAGCTGCTAAGGGCTGAATTGCATAGTGGAGTTGGATTCTCGCTTCAGTAAGTTGCTGGCGATCGAATGTAAATGATGGTTGATCAGGAATATTCATAATTTTATGGATAATTCTTTTGATTCGATGTTCATTTATATGGTTTCCTACTGCTCTTGATAGTTCCACAACAGTCCACCATCTACTACTACTGTTGAGCCAGTAATGTAGCGAGCCTCATCAGATGCTAAGAAGGCAACGACTGACGCGACATCTTCAGGTTGTCCTAATCGCCCTAGAGGAATATTTTTTAGCAATGGCTCCAATTTAGAAGGATCGTTGAGAAGTGCTTTGTTAATTGGAGTTTCGATCGCACCAGGGGCAACATTATTGATCGTAATGCCCATGGCTCCAAGTTCTACCGCAAGGTTGCGAGTCATCATCTTCAATGCACCTTTGCTAGCACAGTATGCCGTAAAGTGCGGAAATGGCAATTCTTCATGAACAGAGCTAATATTAATAATGCGTCCATTGCGTTTGCCTTCCCTAATTTGATGTTTAACAAAGGATTGGGTTGCAAAGAAAACGCCTTTAAAATTGATATTCATTACCGCTTCAAAATCTTTTTCGGTAACATCCCAGAAATCCGCGTGCTTTTCTATTCCTGCATTGTTAACCAGAATGTCAAGAGTTCCAAAATGCTCGATGCTCTCATCAATTAATTTGCGAACATCATCCACCATGCCCAAATCAGCGCCAATACTATAGCCGCGATCGTTATCACAAAATCCCTCAGCCATTATGCAATCTCCACCAGTTGCTTTGATGGTATTTAAAGTCTCTTCAGCACCTTGGGGATTAGAGCGATAGTTAACCACGACCTTAGCGCCTTCTTTTGCCATGCGAATCGCAATGCCTTGACCAATGCCACCACTGCTTCCAGTCACTAGAGCAACCTTTCCATCCAGCTTCATGAATTTTTACCGTGCTAAATTCTGTAATAGTATCGGAGTGAAATTCTCGACAGGCAAAGACCATTGAGAGAATGTTCAATCCATTTTGGTCGCAAAATTATTGGAGATGGTTAAAAAGGTATAAAAAGTTGATTGAAAATAGCTGATGGTTTGGGAATCTTTTTTAAGCGATCGCTCATCAAATCATCATTTTCCTTTTAGGAGCAATTCCCTCGTGGTTCCCCTGTCATTAAAGTCACAAAGATTGAGGTAATTAATAACTTACTCATCCCAAAGTTGTGATATTGGGAATATTTGTCCTGCTGCGGCAAGTCTGACTGATTCTTGTAAGTCGGCTAATATTTGGTCTTTGGGTTCTTGTTCGTCAATCCAAGCTAATCCACTAATATTATTTAAGGAATGGATTAGCTGTTGCCAAAGTTCTAAGGGGACGAGGACATCGGTTGCTTTGCCTTCTGCGTTGGTGACGTAACGAATAAGATTTTCAATTTGGGCGATCGGCATAGCTTTATTTCTCCTATCTTGTTGTTATTTTAGCCTATGTCTTATTTCTGGAGGATTAGCCTCGTAATCATTGAAAACATCTGATCGCCTGTTGCTCCTTTGATATTTTTGTATGACTAAAGCGCAAGTATTTGAGCTAGATTTAATCGATTTAGGCAAAAATTTACCTATGTTATGATGAGCAAGAAATGTATGAATATACAAAAAATATAGTGTTTTTCTAAGGATATTTACACTATTCACAACTTTTATACTTCAACTGCGTGAATTTCTCATATGTCCTCAAAACCCAGTATTCAAGCTCCTCTAGGTTTCAAGCTTCGTCATACGCTTCGAGGTCATAGAAACACAGTTTATGCACTTGCTTGGTCACCAGATGGAAAAATGCTTGCTTCTCCATCAGGCGATAGACTAATTCACATATGGGATACAGAGATTGGAGAAATATGTAACACGATCAAATTTGACTCTGTAGAGAATGCAGGATGGTCACCAAATGGAAAGATATTTATTTCATCTGGAGATCATAGGAAATATGACTCAGTTCTTCAGGCTTGGGATTCTAGCGATTTTAGGTTGCAATATTTAATTGAAGCACCTCAAGAAGATCGTTATTTCGGCATAGGGGGAAGATTTGCTTGGTCTCCTGATAGTTTTACCCTCGCGGTCTGGGGATACAGTGGGGATGTGAAACTATTTGATACTCAACAAAGTCAATTTTTCAAAACACTAAAAACACATGGACATAACTACCGTTTTGGAAATTGGTCTCCTAATGGTAAGTTTTTTGCTTTAGCAACACAAGATAAAATTTTAATTTGGGATATAGAAAGTGGAGAAATTGTTACAGAAATAGAAGGTTACTATGAGTGGAACTGTCAATTTGCTTGGTCTTCTGACAGTAATTTTTTTGCTTTTGGAGGTACATCAAAACCTAGAGCGAGAGATTATAATGTTAGGCTTTGGAACATTCCTAAGAACCAGTTAAGTTTTCTAGAAGGGCATAAAAGTGCAGTAAGGCAAGTTTCATTCTCATATGATGGACGCTTACTCATCACAAAGTCAACAAATGATGTGATTTTTTGGCGTTGCGATACTTGGCAACAAGTTACAGTTCTAAGAGATCCAAACTACGATTCTCGTATAGCTATCAATCCGAAGAAGTCTACGTTTGCAATTTTAGGGGAAAATGATAGAGCTATTCATATTTGGGATTTAGATGATGATACTCTCTTAAAGGTATCTTCAAGTAATAATTCTGTTCGCTAACGTAATGCAAAGGTTGTACTAATTGGAGACTCAGGTGTTGGAAAATCTGGACTAGGAATGGTTTTAGCTGGGGAAAAATTTAAAGCAACTACATCAACACATGGTCGGCATGTATGGAGCTTAGAAGCAAAACATCATCAAAGCAGTGATGAACTATGGGAAATCCGAGAGACATTACTTTGGGATTTGGCAGGACAAGCAGAATATAGATTGATTCATCAACTATCACTCGATCAAATTAATGTTGCTCTTGTCTTATTTGATGGCTCAAGTCCTACAAATCCGTTTAAAGAAGTCGTTTTTTGGAATAAAGCCTTACAACAAGCTAAAGGAAGCAGTCAACTTAAAAAATATTTAGTTGCTGCTCGAACAGATGTCAGCTCTCTGAGCGTTACTGAAGCTAGAATGAATGATTTTGCTAAAGAGCATGGCTTTGATGGAATATTCCGTACAGCCGCGCTTACAGGCATAGGAATAGAAGAATTAAGACGACATATTGAAGAAGCAATCGATTGGGATAATTTGCCATTGACAATCTCTGAGAGTCTTTTCAAACAGATGAAAGACTTCGTGGTTGAGCATAAACGTCAAGGATATATTTTAGAAAAAACAACAAATCTCATACAGCACTTTCGGATGAAAAATCTTGATGTGGATTTTGAAGATCAAGATTTTCAAGCCGCTCTTGGAAGAGTAGAAGCATACGATCTCATCAAAATACTATCTTTTGGTGATTACGTTTTATTGCAGCCTGAGCTACTAGACAACTATGCTTCAGCAATGGCAAAGGCGGCGCGTGAGCAACCAGATGGTCTTGGATTCCTAGATGAGCAAGTAGCGAGGGAAGGACAATTCAATTTTGGTTCATTAGATCGAGTTACAAAAGATGATGAGCAGATAATTCTTCAATCAGTTGTAGAGCTATTTATAGAGAAAGAGTTAGCTATTGCAGACAAAAGTAAACTGATATTTCCATCACAATTTAATCGCGAACTTCCTGAACACCCTGAAGTACAGGGAACAGTTGTCTCTTATCAGTTTGAAGGTGCATTAATTAACGCCTACACTACATTAGTTGTTCGTTTATATCATAGTGAAGCATTTGTTTTAGAATCACTCTGGAAAAATGCTGCCATATTTCTGCCCTATGGATTCAAGAAGCAGAGTAGTAAACGTTGTGGTTTTGTGTTTAAGGAAATTGACGAAGGATTGGGGCGTATTTTCGTGTTCTTTGGAGTGGATATTCCAGATGAAACAAAAATTCTATTTCTCAAGTTTGTTCACGAGCATCTAAAACATAAATCTCTCGACAACAAAGTAGTACGCGAACGTATTTATAACTGTCCTAAATGCCAAGAAACCATTGAAAGAAGGGCTGTACAACTTCGTCTCGAGAAAGGATTTAGTTCAATCATTTCAGTATTGTTCAATCCCGACAGCACCCACTGACATTCTCCTCACAGATCTCATTGAAGAAACTTTTGGCAAAGATGATGATTTTTTAGCTCAAGTTCGTCAGATGGATGAAAAAATTGACGTTCACCTTGGTAATGATAGCAAAGAGGCAATCCTCAAAGGTGAGATTATGGTTTTAGTGAGCAAAGCGGGGCAAATTTTCCGTCCATTAATCAGCGATGACTGGGGGATTGATGGTGAGATTGAGTTTAAAAATGCTCAATGTGAAGCATCAGGTCAACGGATATATGTACAACTAAAATCTGGTGCATCTTACTTGAGGTCAAGAAAAGATGGAACCAAAGTATTTTCAATACCTAAAAAGCGTCATATTCAATATTGGCAATCACAAAATTACCCTGTATATCTTGTGATCCGTGATAAAGATGAGAAAATGTACTGGATGAATATTTCGGAGTATCTCAAAACAAGAACTGATTTAGAAAATCGTGCTATTCCCTTTAATGGATCTGAGGTAACTCTTGAGACTCTGAATGATCTCAGAATAGCCATATTAAGCCATTCCTAGCAATTTACGCTACGCCAAATTCATTATGGAAGATGATTATTGAATCATGAACCTGACTTTCTGAAATGCTAGAATCATCAAGAATAATCGGATCATCGGTACAAATGCCATAAAGGTCTTCTAGAGATCCCCTAGCAGGAATTAACGAATAATCGTATTTGACTTGGCGATCGCGCATCTTAAAAGCTAGAAACTCAATAAAATTCAATGCTTCTTGCTGCTTCTCAATTGGTAACTGCCGCATCGTACTCACAGCCCTTTCTAAAATCGTCATGATTTGAATCCTCTTAGTATCGAGCAAAATCTTGAGATATTTATTATTTTAAATTAGCATTTTGTTTCTCTCAGCGATTGCCTGTATGCGGCAAACAAAAAAATTGCGATCGTACTTTGCTTTGTAATCCACCACAGGCGCGATGATGGCATAATTATCGCGATCGAATCATTACGATGCTTCCGATAAATCTTAAAATTACTATCTAAAGTCATCACCGCACTATTCAGTATTTGCTCAGCCACTCTCACCAAACAAGCATTACTCAAACAAGATCGGTAAAGACTCAAACGACTCATCAGCCATAAATAATAGTGCTATCCTGAATCCTAGCTGTTAACTCAAAAAGTTGTATTAGCCTCCGAACCCTCCTTAAAAATCGACATTTCCGAAGCCCAAATTCAACTACTTCACTTACTCGACTTAGCGATCGCTGGACAGGAAATTGTTATTACCCAAGGCAGCCCGTAGCTAGATTAGTATCCATTGCCCCCAAGCGATCGTTATTTGGCAGTGACAAAGGTAAAATATTCACGTCAGATGACTTTGAGGCATCCTTGCCAGAGTTTGAGGAATATTCGTAATTGATAATTCGTAATTGAATATATGAAAACCATACCTGTAGATAGACTCACCACCAACTTTATCAACCTACTAGAAGAAATCGCCACCACAGGCGACCCCATCGAACTTGATTGGCAAGGCAAACGCTTCCAAATATTACCAATACAGAAAAAAAGCAAACTTGACAATCTTGTACCTCACCCAGAAGTATATATTGGCAATCCTAATGATCTTGTAAATATCTCTTGGGAGCATGAAATAAACATTGATTTACCTTGACACCCATGTTGTAATTTGGCTTTACGGAGATACTGTTAATAAGCTTACTCCCTCCCTTAGCTGAGAATTTGATCCGTGAAAACGATATCTATATTTCTCCAATGATTCGTTTAGAGTTGCAATATTTATACGAGATTGGGAGGTTAGGCTCATCTCCAAATCAAATAATTGAATATTTAGCGAATCAAGCTAACCTGAGAATTTGCCAGAAAGACTTTAGCCTGATCATTCAACAAGCCATGCAAATTACATGGACTCTTGATGTTTTCGATCGCCTCATCGTTGCAAACGCAATGGTCAACGAAAATATCCTACAAAGACCATAAAATCCTTGAAAACTACACCCATGCGAGATGGGAGGAATAGCAGGATGTTCATTTAGCGGCACTAGTCTCAAATCCTTCCGCTACAATATTTGTCTTCTGCTCAATTCGATTAAACTGAGCAAAGGGAGTATGCCAAGAGAATCCATTAGGAAGCACAAACCCAAAACCGATAAACGTAGGAACCACAAAAGGATAGTAAAAAGGCTCATCATCCACATCAGTAGCACCCAACTTGATCGCAAAATTACCACACCAGAAATACAACCCAGCCATTTGAATATCTAGACTGTAAGTAAGCGAACGCAATTTGTCCGATACGTTCATAACAAATATCCTGAGCCAATTAACCTGATAATATCACTTTGATTTTCTATGCGATCGCCTTGTTTATCGAAGGCTTAAAAAGTGATGCGAAAAACAAACCTTAATCTAAAATTGCCAAACTATGAGGATTCTCAAGTTTCAGCAAACGGCTTTTTTTAATCAAATTTCCGTAGCAAATTATTAACTTTTTTTGTTGATGAGCATAAGTAGCGATCTCATATTCACTTTCTGGCAAATCAATCTGCACTTGTCGCTTAGCGATCGAATCCTGAACAGTAATTTTCCCCAATCTTGCATTGCGAGGACGATAGAGCTTGATCACATCTCCTTCCACAGTAGAAACCATCCGATCAAAATCTGGAATTGCCTGACCTGAAACCGCCGCATAAAGGACATCAGGATCTAAATCAGCATCATTTGCCCATTGAATAGTTCCCAATTCAGGATTTACATATACACCCTCAAAGAAACTTCTATCTTTCAATGGCGCAAAAACACCAGTAAACTCAATCATCTTTGACAAGTCAACAACTCCCTCCATTCCATCTTCAAATAGCAAATGGAGTTTATAATCCGTAAGTGGTTTCACCGTCAAAACATCTTGTAGCATAATTATTCCAAAGGTTCGATTATCTTTAAAGGTTTATTTTTAGTCGCTAGTTCCCAATTCTCTAAAAGCTCTGCTTGATGTAAATTCGCCCATTCGACAACTAATTTCTTTACTTTTAATGGTATTTCCCCAGCCAACAAACTTACGGGAGAAATACGAATCAGTGCTTTTTGGCTGTTATAGCGAACATGAAAATGAGGCGGTATGTGGTCATCATAGTACATGGTCAAAGTGATACCCTGAAATCGGCTGATTTGCGGCATAGTTAAAATTTAGTGAAGAATTGAACGATCACAATTTGTCCAATATATTCATGACAAGTATCCTGAGCCAATTAACCTGATGATAACACTTTGATTTCCTATGCGATCGCGTACTGCATTCGAGCGATCATTCAAATACACCACACAAACATTCGTATCCAATAGATAACGCATTTCTATCCCACCAGTTCATCATCTAGACTCTCTAAAATCCCAGAATCATCAAGAACAATCGGATCGTCTGCACAAATTCCATACAGATTTTCTAGAGATCTCCTTGCAGGAGTTAACGAATGGTCATATTTAACTTGGCGATTGTCTATCTTAAAAGCGAGAAATTCAATAAAATTCAATGCTTCTTGCTGTTTCTCGATTGGTAACTGCCGCAGCTTACTCACAGCCCTTTCTAAAATCGTCATGATTTGATTCCTCTTAATATCGAGCAAAATCTTGAGATATTTATTATTTTAAATTAGCATGACGATTAAACTTTGGGTGAACTGACTACCGAAAAGCCCTAGAGATCCCAGCGTGAATAAGATTGGGATTAATGATGCTGAAGTGCGATCACTTGTTTCTACATGCTCTAAAAAATTGAACAGGCGATCGCTATGATTCATCATTCAAAATACGTGCTATGTCCTGAAAACCTTGCAATACACTCACAATTTCAATAGATGATTCCTGAACTCGATTTCTAGTGGATACATTGTGTTTACTGATGATGGTTGTTGTCACTGCGGTAAATCTTATTGACCGCAAGGGTGCAACCATGGTTCGGAACAACTTAACCAAATTCGTGTCCGATCCCCCCGTTTGTCAACGATTTGGGTAGATCGTAATGTGAGTTGTAATTTACGCAGCTAAAGCTTACACATCTGACAGCAGACTGGACTAATGCATCGAGTCGTACTATTGGGACAAATTTTGCAGCATAACTCGGCTCGGCTTTTCTTTTTGCCGGTTCGCAGATAGATTTCTGAAGCGATTATCATGCCTAGGGGAGGGGCTACACAGTAAACCCAAAAGCCATGCCATGCATTGGCGGGTATGGCAGAACCCAGAGATCTGGCAGGATTCATACTCATTCCAGAAATTGGTGCTACGAGCATAATGTAGACAATTAGCAACATGCCACAAAACAATCCTGTTAATTTAAAGAGCTTTGGATGATTCGATACTTGTAGGATTAAGGTCATCATTCCTAATGAAATGATAAACTCAACCAAGAACGCATCATATTCAGGCACTTTTGGAACTGTGGCGATGTAATTTACCGATGGATCTGCGATCGCCATGCCAATTAAAATTCCAGCAAACCAAATACCTGAGATTGCGCCAAGAGCCTGTGCCAAGACATAAAAGAAAGCATCTATTGAGCGAATTTTTTTTAGTCGCCAAAATGTCAAGGTCACAGAAGGATTAAGATGAGCGCCCGATCGCATTCCTAATGGGGAATAAACTACCGACATTGACGATAATGCAATTGTTACAGCAATTAAAAACCGTCTTAACAACGGATCTGCGATCGTTTGATGAATAGGAGAGTTAGGAAGCTGAAAAACAGCTGTTACGATGGTTGCTACAATCATAAGCATACCTAAACAAAGAGTCTCGATCGCGTATTCGATTATATTCATTTAAGCTAGTTAAATATCAAGAACTACCCTTGCAGTCTTGGGTTTAGAAATACAAATAAGAACTGAACCACTATCAACAGAAGCAGACGGTGCTTCTTCATAATCAACTTCTCCTTCAGAGATCTTGCACATACAAGTACCGCAAACCCCAATTCGACAGCTATGATCGGGATAGATATCATTTGCTTCCGCAAACTCTAAGATCGTTCCTTCGGAAGGATTCCAGTCAAGAGTTTTGCCAGACTTGCTGAATACTATTTCGATGGAATCGTTTTCTTTAGTTAAATCTTGTGCTTGCTCTGACTTCTTGGACTTAGCTTTAGCAAAAGATTCAAATAGAACCTTATTGTCAGATACGCCCCAATTTCTTAAGCCATCTCGAAGTGAATCCATGAATGCTGGCGAACCGCAAAGAAAATAATCAGCAATTGTAGAACCAGTTAATTTTTGCATTTCTGGCGCAACTACATTCTTGATTAAATCAACATCAACATAGCCTTTATGCTGATAATTACCATCATCAGTTAGGTTAGGACGGCTATAGCAATAGACGATATGTAAATTAGGATTTCTAGCGGCGATCGCATTAACTTCATCGCGAAAGGCATGTAGGCTTCCGTCTCTCGAACCATGTAAAAACCAGATATGTCGGGTTGGATTGAGTAAGCTGACAGCTTTTGCCATACTAATCATGGGCGTAATACCAACACCATTGCTAATTAAGACCGCAGGTTGTGAACTATTCACATCTAATACGAACTTTCCAGCAGGAGGTTTCACAGAAATTATAGAACTTTCGTGAATGCGATCGTGCATGAAATTAGAAGCGACACCAGGAGGCGCGATCGTGTCAGCAGGTGTAGGTTCACGCTTAATCGATAGACGATAGTATGGAGAAGATTCTATGTAATCAGAAAGAGAATAGGTGCGAATTATTGGTTTTGGCTGATCTGGAATCTCTAACTGAATCGTGAGGAATTGTCCTGGGATAAAGCTAGGAAGGATGCCTTCATCTAATGGGCGCAAATAAAAAGATGTAATGCTGTCGCTTTCCTTAACTTTGCGATCGACTACAAATTTACGCCAGTCTTTCCAATCTGTAGCACTAGACTCAATTTCATAAGATTTAGAAGCCTTGGATTTATTCTTCCCAGTAGCAAGTCCCCCCACTGCGCCAACTGTTGCACTAACCATTGAGGCATAAACAATGAATTTGTAAGTGGATTCATTTTTGAGGTTTACTAAAAAAATTGCAGCACTGGCAGGAATTGTCACCAAAGTACTTAAAAAAAATCCTGAAGTTATCGCTCTAACAAAGGGATTTGAGATTTGTCTAATATCTTCTAACATTGGCGGATTCCGTTATTCAGTCTGATTTTACTTTTTTTAATAAATGATGTTACGGAGAAGGAATTCCTTAGATAGTAAAAAAACGGGGCTGACACGGGGGCACAGCCCCTACAGAACATCGATATTCATTCAGTTAGGGGCAATCCTCCCGTGGTTGCCCTACTAGGCTATCAGCAAGAGATTCAGCATCAGAGTTCCACGTAATAATGAGTGATAATAGTGAAATCGTTCCTACCTTTGTGCCAATCTATTTATTGGGTAGACAATGCCTTTTTCTTCCATTTGACAAGGTGGGCTTTATCTTTTCTGCTATCTCTTGCCAATCTTGGCAATTTCCTATCTTGACTGCTAGGAAGTCTGCTTTTTCTCCTTACCTTGTACCTGCCTCCTAATTGCTTTTTCAGCAAGCCCTAGTTAAACTAGTGAATCTGCTAAAGCCATTTGGCATCAAGCGTTTTTTTGCTGATGCATGGGGTGGATACGAAAGGATTCTTGACCCTGACACCCACCTGATTGGCAAGCAAAACACTCAGAAAATTGAACGTAAACATCTAACTTTACGAAAAAGGATTAAGCGTTTAGCCAGAAAGACTATTTGCTTTTTTAAATCCATTGTGATGCATGATATTGTCATCGGTCTGTTTATCAACAAATATGAGTTCTCATTTCAATCTTCTTGAACTCTCCAACAAATGTGACACATCACTCTTTTTTCCCTAATATTACCATTTCACCTGCTTCCCCTCATGAGCGAGAATATTCGCTCGATTGATGGATTAGTTTTGCAACAAGCCCTGTCCATCCAGTTTGATGACTAGCGCCGATTCCTGAGCCATTGTCGCCATGAAAATATTCATGGAACAGCACTAAATTACTCCAGTTAGCATCGGTATCAAATTTTGATTTTTTTCTGTTTTGCGAATCGTTTACAGGGCGATCGCCACTTTCATCTTTTACAAAGATATTAATTAAGCGCTGAGATAGCTCGTCGGCAACATCACTTAACGTCATCAAATTTCCTGAGCCAGTGGGATACTCAATTTGAAAGCTATCACCATAGAAATGATGGAACTTCTGTAAGGACTCGATAATCAAATAATTTACTGGCATCCAAATTGGACCCCGCCAGTTAGAATTCCCACCAAACAAACCGCTTGAAGATTCCGCTGGTTCGTAATCGACTCTGTATTCACTACCCGTGGCTCTCCAAATATAAGGGTTGTCCTTGTGAAATTTAGAAAGAGCGCGAATGCCAAACTCTCCCAAAAACTCCTTCTCATCTAACATTTTGGTAAGAATACGTTGAAGTTTGTCACGATAGCAAATCGCAAGTAACCTTCTAGATCCCAAACCACAGGTTTCCATGCAAGCAACATTTTGAGTTAGCTCTGGATGATGGTTGATAAACCAATGCATTCTATTTTTGAATTCAGGCAGTTGATCTAGTAATTCTGGATCTAATGTCTGTACAGCAAAGAGAGGGATTAACCCTACTAGCGATCGCACTTTTAGTTTTAATTGATTGCCAGAGGGTAGATTGAGAACATCGTAATAAAAGCCATCTTCTTCGTCCCAGAGTTCAATATGATTATCACCGACTTTATTCATTGCATCGGCAATGTAAAGAAAATGCTCGAAGAATTTCGTGGCAATATCCTCATAAACATGATTCTCTTTGGCAAGTTCTAAGGCGATCGTTAGCATGTTTAGGCAATACATACCCATCCAGCTAGTTCCATCGGCTTGCTCAATATGTCCGCCCGTGGGAAGTTCGGCGCTGCGATCAAACACGCCAATATTATCCAATCCCAAAAAGCCACCTTCAAAAACATTCTTCCCATCGCGATCTTTGCGATTTACCCACCAAGTGAAGTTTAATAGAAGCTTCTGAAAAACTCGCTCTAAGAATATGCGATCGCCTTTGCCATGCATCTTCTGTTCGATCTTGTAAACCCGATAGGTTGCCCATGCATGGACGGGAGGATTGACATCGCCAAAATTCCATTCATAGGCAGGGATTTGTCCATTCGGATGCATAAACCATTCACGAGTAATTACATCCAGTTGCTGCTTAGCAAAATCAGGATCGATCATCGCGATCGGAATCGCGTGGAAAGCTAAATCCCAAGCTGCAAACCAAGGATATTCCCATTTGTCAGGCATCGAAAGAATATCTTCAGATTCTAAATGGAACCATTGAGCATTTCGTCCTTTGAGGCGATCACTTGGTGGCTTAGGCGTGGCAGAATCGCCTTCTAGCCAAGGTTTTACAGAATAGTTGTAATATTGTTTACTCCATAACATTCCTGCAAAAGCCTGTCTCTGGACATTACGCATATCATCCGTCATCGCAAACGGTGAAATGTTATGATAGAATTCATCGGCTTCGCGTAGTCTCGTCGCCACAATTTCGGCTTCCGAGCCTAAAACAAGCACATCAGGGGCAGTATCGCACAATCGCAATCTGACAACTTTAGTCTCACCCGAAGCGATCGCTAGCTCATAATGTGCAGCCGCCTTTGTGCCTTGTTGCTGAGGATTTACCGATGCTTCACCATTGACAATGTAATCGTTGATGCCATCCTTCAAATATTGGGAGCTATTTGCAGTTCCCAAAAGACGCTGATAGTTGGTTTCGTTTTCTGTAAATAGTAATTCTTCGCTCTCTGGACAATAGAGCCACATTTGACCGAGATGCTGGTGGTTTAGGGCGATCGCCTCTGGAGAATGCGCGTGAAGTGAGGGTTTATTGCTATTGTCCCAAGCCCAAGTATTGCGAAACCAGAGCGAAGGCAAGAGATGGATAGTTTGCGAGTCGGGAGCGTGATTGGTAATGCTAATTTGGATCGTAATATCCTGAGGTGAGTTTTTAGCATATTCAACCACTACATCGAAGTAGCGATCGCTATCGAATACCCCTGTATCCAATAGCTCAAATTCTCGCTCCTTTCGACTGCGGTGTTTATTTCCATTTACAAGCTGTTCGTAAGGGAAGGCAGCTTGTGGATACTTGTAAAGGTATTTCATGTAGGAATGTGTGGGCGTATTATCTACATAGAAGTAATACTCCTTAACATCTTCACCGTGATTGCCTTCGCTACCAGTTAATCCAAACAATCTTTCTTTAATAATCGGATCGGCTCCATTCCAAAGCGCGATCGCAAAACAGAG
>QBMK01000050.1 GCA_003249035.1 Pseudanabaena sp. | reverse complement strand
AAATAATTAGTTTGATTTGATATCTCTCTAATGAGATTTGGGCAAATTCGCGCTTAAAGAAAGATTCGTATACACCAACTGGCACTGCCAAATACAAAATGCGTGTTGAGTCAGCAATTTCTAAGGCAAGACGACAATTCAAAAATTGCCCTAATGCAGCATGATAATCAGTCAATGGCTAATCACTCAAGAAGGTTTTAATTTCAACGGCAATTTTTTCTTTACCGCGCTCTGCTGCTAACAATTGCTCTGCGCCCAAATCAATTTCAAACATAGTGCCGCCAATATCTAGTCGTAGCGGATCGTCAGTTACATTCCACTACTCCTTTTCTAAAGCGATTCTAACTACAGCATGAAATCTGTCTTTAGCAGCCATTGTTGTCTTTACTATATTTTATCTTCAATTATAAAGTAATCGCTTTCCTAAATATCTCAAATCCTAAAATGGTCAAGCGTTGATCGCCGTTCAAGTTGTTGATTTTTTACTGATGCGATCTCAACAAATTTGTTATGATGTGAGAAATAAATCAGGTATTAAGAAAACAATATTTAAAGTTAAATATGTTGATATTTAAATGAATCCGAATAATTTTGACGATCTCGCGATCAATCCATACCAACAAATATTATTTTAAGGATATAGCGATCGCGATACCAGATCCAGTTATTGTTTTTTAGCTGATGCGATTTGGTGAAATTTCTCTCAATTTATATTGTTATTTGATATGCTAGGCTAAGTGTAGGTCTGACTTGGAGCGCCGTTATGACAATTTCTGGTAATTACAAGCTAATTTCAACCGTAGAACTTCTTGACGAGGACTTTGAGCCAATGCCAGAGGGCGATAAGCAACGGCGTAATTTGAGCTATACAACTGAAGCGTTGAGACTCTGGTTTGAGAAACAGCAAAATGTATATGTGTCTGGGAATCTGTTTATCCGTTATCGGGAAGAAAAAGTCGAGAAAAGGATTGCTCCAGATACCTTCGTGGTATTTGGGATGAGTAATGAAGATCGTGTTAGTTACAAAATCTATGAAGAGGGAGGGAAAGCGCCTGATTTTGTATTGGAAATTACTTCTAAGGGAACGTTGACGAAAGACCGCGAACAAAATCCATTAATTTATCGCGACTTGGGGGTGAAGGAATATTTTCAATATGACCCGACAGGTGAATATTTGAAGCCAACATCTTTGCAGGGTGTTCGTTTGGAGAATAATGCGTATGTAGCGATCGCTTCTTCAGTATTACCAGATGGTACTTTGTCATTACATAGTGAAGTTTTAGGTTTAGATTTGCATTTGTATCCAAATCTAGGTTTTCGCTTCTTTGACCCGATTTCTAATCAGATTTTGCGGTCTTATGCAGAGTCGGAGTTTGAGAGAGTTTTTGAACAACGGGCTAGATTTCAGGCTGAGTTAGAACGTTCTTTTGAGCATCAGGCTCGGCTTGAAGCGGAGGCTATCGCTGATCGCGCTAATATGGAAAAACAACTAGCTGAACAAAAAAATGAGCGTCTTGTCGCAATGCTCAAAGCGATGGGGATCAACACTGATGCAATTTAAGAGAGTTACTTTCTTGCCGCAGTTCTAGTTATTGATTTCTAGATAGCTTGGTCATCAAAATATCCCTGTAAACCTCTAGATCCACGACTATTAGATTGGGTTGAAGAATGAAACCCAACAGGCATTATAACAATGTGATTAACTGTTGGGTGGAGCGTCAGCGATACCCAACCTACTTTTTATAATTGCGTATTTTTAAAATTGGCAATAGGCGATCGCAGTTTTAGTTATTGATTTTTTGCTGGTGCGATCGCGATTTTCAAGTGGAGTGAGATCGCAATTCTAGTCATTGATTTTTAGCTGATGCGATCGCGCTTTCACTCAAGCAACTGCGTAGTCAGTGTACTCACGCATTTCAGGAGATTGAAACCCCAGTACAATATCTTCCTTCGCAACCCCTATATCTACAAGTTCTTGGGCAACCCTCATTTCCGTCATATTTTGCTGAATCCAAATCTTTCCCTTCATAATATCCAAATGTAAAACGCAACCATAGACTCGCCGATAACCATCCCATCCGACATTCATGACATGATAATGGTCTTGCTTTGTATCAAAAACCGTATAGCAGTCAATCGCTCCATTTGCGATCGGGATAGCCGCATAAGCTGTCAACAACGACTGGATTATAATGCGATAAGACTCTATCGTATCCATTGAACAATTACCTCTTGAATTGTGTCGTAAATAATTAGTTTGATTTGATATCTCTCTAATGAGATTTGGGCAAATTCGCGCTTTAAGAATGATTCGTAAACACCCACTGGTAAGGACAAATATGTCTTTAGCAGCCATTGTTGTCTTTACTATATTTTATCTTCAATTATAAAGTAATCGCTTTCCTAAATATCTCAAATCCTAAAATGGTCAAGCGTTGATCGCCGTTCAAGTTGTTGATTTTTTACTGATGCGATCTCAACAAATTTGTTATGATGTGAGAAATAAATCAGGTATTAAGAAAACAATATTTAAAGTTAAATATGTTGATATTTAAATGAATCCGAATAATTTTGACGATCTCGCGATCGATCCGTACCAACAAATATTATTTCAAGGATATAGCGATCGCGAGATAGCAGAAATTCAAACTCTCCTGCAAAAGTCGCATAAGGCTACATATCCCACCATAGCTAATAGTATTGTGGATCATGCAAACAGACATGGGTTTCAGGAAGATTACTTGAAATATCTCATAAAAGCAGATAACTTTAACAAAAAAGGCGCTAGAAAAACTAAATTACTGAATGGTGCTTTGAGATGGAATAAAGGAACTGAATTTCTCATAGAAAGAGACAACAAAATTATTTCTTACGGAGAGAATTAAAAATCATGCAAAATATAGATGCTCTAAAAAAAGATATTAATATCACAACGGCTCAAGCTTATATTGAGAAAATCTTTAATCAATTACTCAAAGACTATCAAAATACTAAGCCTGAAAGAGAGAGAATTGCATTATGGGAAGAGAACCAAGAATTTAGTATTTTAGGGACAATTGAAGTATTAACCGATGATATTCGAGGATACTCTTTTCAAATAATCAACAATAACTCCATAGCCAAATCTCAAGAGATTCTCAACGAATTAAACAAACTAAAAATATTTGAAATACCTGAATTTATAGAATGGTATTTCACTCCAGAATTTGACTATCCCCAAATGAAGCATTATGCAGAAACACTAAACTATTTACGCTTGTTAATCATCGAATATCTCAGAGATCTCAGTCTCGTTTTGTGAGTGCGATCTCATCTCAAAAGATAGGTTGGGTTGAAGTATGAAACCCAACACCAAAAAATTTGCTGCGAATAAAATTCTCAAACTACAATAGTGATAAATATACGTCGTACCTTCGCAGGTGCATCTCAGGCAACTATGGAATCTATTGCGATCGCTAGCCCCCTAAACACTTTTCTCCAGCAACCCAACATTGAATCCTCACCTGCTTGGGAATTTATCTACGGACTAGCACAGCAAAAACCGATGCCAACGCTTTTTCATTCGCGTCTTCAGCGCAACTTGGTTAACACGATCAACAGCCAAACCCAAACATACGAAGCTATCCAAGAACTGCGTTGTATCGTACCACCATTATCTCCTGTTCCTGACATTTCCGTGGTTAAAAGCGATCGGCTTACAGAAGTCGATGGACCGCTACAAGGAGCGCCAGACTGGCTGATTGAGATTCGCTCCCCCGACCAAAACACATTAGAGCTACAAAACAAAATCCTACACTGCTTGATCAACGGCACTCAACTCGCTTGGCTAATTGATATTCAGCGAAAGCAAATCTGGGTTTGGGAACAATCGGAACTGCCACTTATTTATTCTGGCATCGATATACTCCCTACCCTTGGCAATATCTCAAACCTCACAGTAGAAAGTGTCATCGCTATGACCCAGCAGCGATGACACTTGCCTAACTGTTGGCGATCTCCAAAACTCCACCCAATCTACTTTCTATAATTTCCTGTTTTTAAAATTGGTAATCGGCGATCGCCTTTCTAGTTATTGATTTTTGACTGATGCGATCGCTACATTTATATTTCTCTCTATCATGCACAGAATTTCGTAATCTTAACGCAATTCACTTTTAACCCCGCCAAAAATACGAATATTAGGCTGCGAAAAAATGTGGGTCTGTTGGTTGGAGATGTAGTTGCCAATGCGATTGAATATTCATAGATAAATTGAGATATTGAGAGAAAAAGCTACTAAATGTAGCTAAAAAAGATTTTATGACATTTTATTGCTGGTTTTGACAATAAATGAAGAGTGACAAAATCTGTTTGATTAAGGTACATTAATCAAACAGATTTCGGTATTGACTATGACTCGCTTTTCTAAGCCATCTGCACCAATCCTATCCTTATCAGCTTCTAAGGCTCGTTCCTTTGGTATCGCCGAAAATTGCCATGACGCTTCTGAGTTTTTTGCCATTTGGCAAGGTCTTTGCTCCCGTTTAGATGCGATTAATACAAATTGGCAAGTTCACTTCTCCTCCCCATTGGCTGTGTCCGACTACATCACCATGCGATGCACATTGATCTTAGGAGATATCACCCGCGAAGCTACTGGCAGTGATAAGGGATGTTTGATTCAAATTGGTGCGTCAACTATTGGTATTCATTCGCCCGAACGTGCCATGCTCAATGCCT
Organism: Pseudanabaena sp.; assembly: GCA_003249035.1. GTDB lineage: Bacteria > Cyanobacteriota > Cyanobacteriia > Pseudanabaenales > Pseudanabaenaceae > Pseudanabaena. Next base: position 12,271 of record QBMK01000050.1, on the reverse strand, counting down.
TTTGCAATGCTGCAACTCAGTTTGGGATTAGCATTCCTTTCTGGCAGACCCGCGCTAAAAAGCCTCCAGACAATCGTGCAGATTTGGAGCATGTGGTCGATATTCTTCGCAAGTTGCAGCGTAAACAAAAGTTGAATCAAGGATTCAAGTCTTTAGGTTCTCTTGTAAGGTTGATGACTCGTGATATTGCCTAGTTACACTTAACTTAGAAACAAAAAAAGTTGCAAATAGTTGCAACGTTTTTTGTTTGGAACGCCACCAGTTACGAAATGCGATCGCTCAAACCCCATAATGCTAAGTTATACCAATACACAAAATAGACTAGCCATTTTGTGAATTTCAAAACCTGATTGGGTTAAGTTTTCAATATCCAAAAGCGTGGCAACACTTTCGGATATTGGTATTAATAATTTCGCACTAGAAACAATGACCGACAATCGCCAATACGCCCCTGCAACCCAACGAAATCGAGATGTTATCCTAGAGGTGCTTTTACAAGTTCTGCCAGCTCATGGCACAGTTTTAGAAATTGCCAGTGGAACAGGTGAGCATTCAGTCTTTTTTGCTCCACATCTACAACCGCGTAAGTGGATACCCTCAGACCCCAACCCGATCGCGATCGCTAGTATTACGGACTGGCAAAAACATTACCCATCCAATAATTTAGAAGCACCTTTATTGATTGATGTCACCACACCAGATTGGAGTAGTAACGCGCATCTACAAAACAAAGATATTCAGGCGATCGTGAATATAAACATGGTGCATATTGCGCCTTGGCAAGCCTGCTTAGGCTTGATGGCAGAAGCAAAAAATCTATTGCCTGTTGGAGGTGTAGTCTACCTTTATGGTCCATTCAAGCAAAATGGACAACACACTAGCCAAAGTAATGCTGAGTTTGATTTAAGTTTGCGCTATCAGAATCCTGATTGGGGAGTACGAGATCTTGAGGATGTAATTGCAGTTGCCGCCGACCAAAACTTATTACTGCAAAAGATTCAACCCATGCCAGCAAATAATCTCTCTATAATTTTCAAGATTGTTCTTTAGTCTTGCATAAGTAAGTGGGCTTAATTAGTTATCGGTTTGGTTTTCTATAGCTGTCGCCATGTCTACTAGGACATGGCGACAGCTATAGAACTTAGAGCATACTTTCTTGACGATCGCATATCTCTTTTACCAAATTAATTCTTGGCAATCGATTCTTAAATCCGCAGAGAATCTCCCATGAAATTGTTCCTAATAAATTTGCCCAGTCGTCTGCCGTATTTTCCGAATCTCCACCTAAAAATGTCACTACATCGCCAACATTTACATTGGGGACATGCGTAACATCGATCGCACATTGATCCATCGTGATTGTGCCAATCTGTGCAACTTTTTGACCATTTATTGCCACCCGAATCCGATTTGATAAACCGCGCGGAATGCCGTCAGCATAGCCGATCGCTACGATTGCAATTTTCATGTCTTGTGAGGCAATGAACGACCGACCGTAGCTTACGCTTGTACCAGCTTTAATTTCTTTAACTTGGGTAATACGAGCCTTAACGGTGAGCGCTGGGCGTAAATCAGCAATATTTTTGAAATGTGGAGCAGGATAGAGTCCGTAAATTCCTAACCCAGTTCTCACAATGTCGTAATGGATTTGGCGATCGCTTAACATCGCCGCTGTGTTGCAAATATGAATACGAGGCGGATAAATCCCATTAGCTCTAAGATCTGCAATTACTTTCTCAAATCTTTGGATTTGTAACTGCATGAAAGTGCGATCGCTATCGTCGGCGGTAGCGAAATGCGAATAAACACTGAGGATTTCTAAATTTGGTAAATGCTGCACCAATTTCACAAAATCGATCGCCTCTTGCCAATTCACTCCCAGCCGTGACATGCCGGTATCAATCGTGAGATGGACAGGAACCTTTTCAACAGTTTGCGAAAGCACTTCGTGATAGATCAGCGCTTGTTTAGGATTGCAAATCGTCGGTTGCAATCGATATTCCGCGATCGCCTTAATCTCATCAACACCATTAGTTGCCCCTAAAACCACAATTGGTGCTGTAATTCCTGCACGACGTATCTGAATGCCTTCTGGAATTGTAGCAACCCCTAGCCAAGTCGCTCCCGCCTCGATCGCAGTTTGACTGACATCAATTGCCCCATGCCCATAAGCATCAGCCTTGACAATTGCCATTAGCTCAGTAGGCGCAGTCAGCAAGGACTTTAACTGACGCACATTATGCTTAATTGCCGACAGATCGACTTCCACCCATGCTCGATGGTTTTGCTTGAGCATTCCCGCGCACTCCTCATACAGTAACTTCGTTTGCATTACCTTAGATAGTGCAAACCTGATAAATTGTTTCTATCTTATAGAAAGTTATATTAGTCGGTCTAGGCAAAAATACGCTTGCCTTTCCAGCAAATTATGTAACAAGCTTGTTGATAGCTCTTAAATGAGCTTTTAAAGTTTTCATAAATTCTCAGCATAGAAACTAAATCTAAGTTTATCTAGTCTTGCTCAAGACTAGCATCGCTAAAAACTAGACTTACAATGAGAATAGCGATCAGTATTTTTACTTAATTTAATTATCTATACTTATGCGACTCATGCAACTTATACCAAATCTTATGCCTCAAGATTGGCGGAAACATAAGCTTAGTCAAAATTTTAGAGATATATTGAGACAAATGCAGCGATCGCGCAAACGTTTTTTGTCATTTCTTTTTATCGTAACTTTTGCAATCACGATACTTTTGCATAGTTTTGTTCCTTTGTTTCTACTGGACGATCGGGCGATCGCGCAAATTAAACCACAAACTCCTCAGCTAAATCAACCCGTCATTCCCCAAACTCCACCAACCAAGCCTGTAGATAAGCGCCAAGAGATTCGAGGCGTGTGGCTAACCAGTAACGACTTTTCAGTATTTAGAGATCGCAAACAGCTTGGTGAGGCTCTGCAACAACTCAAGCAGCTCAATTTCAACACCATCTATCCCGTTGTCTGGAACTCAGGCTATGCGATGTATCCCAGTAATGTCGCCCAAGAGGCAGGAGCCCAGCCCTTTGTCTATCGCGGTTCTGAAGGTCAAGATATTGTTGCGGACATCATCGCACAGGGACATCAAAATAATTTATTAGTGATGCCTTGGTTTGAGTTTGGTTTTATGGCTCCACAAATGTCTGAGCTTGCGATCGCTCATCCCGATTGGCTTACTCAACAACGCAATGGCAATAAAACTTCAATTACGGCTGCTGGTGAAGTCGCATGGCTTAATCCCTTCCATCCCGAAGTTCAGAAATTCATGACGGAATTAGTATTGGAAGCAGTCTCTAATTATGATTTAGACGGCATTCAATTTGACGACCATACTAGCCTCCCTAAGACTTTTGGCTATGACCGCTACACACTCAATCTTTATCGTCAAGAAACTAAAAAAAATGCTCCCACCGATGTCAACGATCCTGACTGGGTGCGTTGGCGAGCCAATAAGATCTCGGCTTTTATGTCAAGACTAAGCAAATTAGCAAAGCAAAGAAAGCCCAATGTAATTTTCTCGGTATCTCCAAATTATTACGATTTTGCCTATAAACAGCAGTTGCAAGACTGGCTTGGCTGGGTACGCCAAGGCTTTGTTGATGAATTGCTTGTACAGGTATATCGCGATGACCTAGATGATTATCTATCTCAAATTAGTCGTCCTGAGATTGTGGAAGTGCAAAAGAGAATTTCCACAGCGATCGCAATTCTATCTGGGCTTCGCAATAGTAGTGTTCCAATGCCTAGGGTTTATTCCCAAGCTGTAAATGCCAAAAATCGGGGCTTAGGAGTTTCGTTCTTTTATTACAAGAGCCTATGGGGATATGGACCAGAAACAGTTGCTGAGCGCCAAAGAGATTTGCTATATCTATTTCGAAATCCTGCATCAAGGTTTGCAAATAGAAATCCTTAATACACAAATTCAGTAATATCACCATCTATTCTCAATCATTAAGCCAAAACTAGGAGTGCGAATAAATAAATACACTAACAAAAAAACGCTAAAGTATTTTTGTATTGAATTTTCTTGTCGGTCAACTATCTAAGATTCCGCTTGTTTATGATACTAATCTCAAAAGACAATCCACAAAAGTTACAAAAAAATGGGATGCCCTTAAATCTTTTGTTGGTTGTACCATTTGTTGTGCAGATTTTTGCCGCAGTGGGGATTACGGGTTACATTTCGCTCCGAAATGGACAGCAATCAGTAAATGAGCTTGTAGGTAAACTGCGTGAAAATTCAACCAAACAAATTTCCCATTACCTTAGTGACTACTTCTCAGCCCCCCATCAAATTAATCAAATCAACCAAGAAGCGATCGCATCAGGCTTGCTAGATTTACAAGACTTTGATCGTATGGGACGCTTGTTTTGGCTACAGATGCAGATATTCAACGTTGGCTATATTAACTTTGCAAACCCAGAGCGTGAATTTATTGGATCTGAGCGACTTGATGATCGTCAGCTTGTACTCCACGAAATCAGAAAAAAAACACCTAGTAAATTCTTTGATCGCATACTTAACGAACATGGTGATCTCAAATTAATGCAAACAGATTACATTCTTAACGAGCGTGGCGATCGAAAATTCCAAAGAGAAAATGATGTTACTTGGGATACTCGGGAGGAGGGGTGGTATGCAGAAGCAGTTAAGAGAGGAAAGCCTATTTGGACAAAAATTTACCAATGGGGTGACAAGCCTGTCTTGTCGATTTCATTAAGCTACCCAATCTACGACAAAAAAAATAATCTAGCTGGGGTACTTGGAGTCGATCTAATTCTTTCTCAGATTAATAGTTTTCTCCGCTCAATTCCAATGAGTCCTTCGAGCCGTACCTTTGTCTTGGAAAGAAATGGATTGATTGTGTCTAGCTCCAGCAATAATCCTTTTTTTGAGGTTGTTGACGATAAAGTAAAGCGAATAAATGCATTGCAAAGTTCCGATCCCATCATCAGAGCTGGAACTGAGTTTTTACAAAAAAAGTTTAATGGGTTAACTGGTATCGATAAGAGCTATCAACTGGAATTCTTCTTGGAAGATACTAGTTCTGTCCAATTTTTGCAAGTTACCCCTTGGCGAGACAACTATGGACTAGATTGGTTAGTAGTGGTAGTTGTGCCTGAGTCTGATTTCATGGCGCAGATTAATGCCAATACGCGCACCACGATTTTGCTTTCCCTTGCAGCATTGGCGATCGCAATTCTAGTCGGAATGATTACATCAAGTTGGCTATCTAGACCAATTCAACGTTTGAGCAAAGCTGCTGCTGCGATCGCTGATGGGGAACTAGAAACTCGCGTGAATATTCAAGGCATTAAAGAATTAGAAATTCTATCCACTTCCTTTAATCGGATGGCATCAGAACTGCAAGAATCATTTAATAATTTGGAAGTAAAAGTTGCTAATCGCACCTTTGAGATGCAAAAAGCAAAGGAGCAAAGTGAGTTTCTAGCTAACATGAGCCACGAACTGCGAACTCCATTAAATGCGATTTTAGGCTTTACCCAAATCATGAATCGCGATCGCAGTCTCAATAAATCACAACTTGAGAATCTCAGTATCATTGAGCGAAGTGGCGAGCATCTTCTGTCTCTAATCAATGATATTCTCGATATGGCAAAAATTGAGTCAGGAAGGATTGCGCTCCATGAAACCGATTTTGACCTGCAAGAATCTCTCTATTTAGTTGCAGAGATGTTTCAAATGCGGGCTGAGACCAAGCGCTTATATCTAAAGTTTGAACAATCAGAAGATTTGCCGCAATATATCCGCACCGACGAAAAGAAATTACGTCAAGTTTTAATTAATCTGATTAGCAACTCCCTCAAATTCACTCAAACAGGCGGCATTACGGTCGTTGTTAAGCTTGACAATTCCGGAATTGATGATGCATCGTCAAATACCAAACAAGTAAATATACGTTTCTTAGTTACTGATACTGGTGTTGGTATTGCTGATGAAGAAGCTGCCAATGTATTTGATCCTTTTATCCAGACTGAATCGGGACGCAAATTTGAGCAAGGTACTGGTTTAGGCTTAGCAATTAGTCGTAAGTTTGTGCAGCTTATGGGTGGCGATATCACCTTCAATAGTGAAGTTGGGATTGGTACGATTTTTGAGTTTAACATCCGAGCGGAATTGAGTGAATCTGCTAAGGTGATCGCTACGAGACCAATAAGACCTGTAATCGGACTCGCCCCTAATCAAAAAACTTATCGGATTTTGGTCGTTGACGATCGCAGAGAAAATCGCCAAATCTTAATCAAATTACTTGCACCGATTGGCTTTGAAGTAAAAGAAGCCGATAACGGACAGGTTGCGGTGAAGATTTGGGAGCAATGGCAACCACATTTAATTTGGATGGATATGCGAATGCCGATCATGAATGGATATGAAGCCACCACTCAAATTAGATCTCATCTTAAAGGTCAAGCAACTACGATTATTGCGCTCACTGCAAGTACTTTAGAAGAAGAACGAGCGATTGTGCTATCGACAGGTTGTGATGATTTTGTGCGCAAACCTTTCCTTGAAGATATAATCTTTGAGAAGTTGTCTCAATATCTCGGTGTGCAGTTCATTTATGAAGCGATCGCCCCCTCCCTGCCAGAAACTACTAAATCTGTAGACAAATTTACGGCTCAATCACTATTGGTGATGCCTAAAGAATGGCTAGAAAAATTGCATAGAGCCGCTTCACAACTAGATGGCAATGCGATCGCCCAATTACTAACTCAAGTTCCTGAGGAACATTTTCTAATAGCAAAAGAAATCGAAGATCATGCCAACAATTTTGACTTTGATCGAATTATCGCTCTAGTGAAAGAGGCTTGCTCTCTATGAATGATTACGAAAATCCTATGCAAAACCCCTCTTCAGAAAGCTCCAACCATTCAATTAATAACGAAAGATTAATTCTAATTGTCGATGATTTACCAGACAACCTCCGCGTTTTATCTGCCGCCATTTCAGGGCAGGGATATCAAATTCGCTGCGCCAAAAGTGGCCCAATTGCACTCATGGCGGTTGAGACAACTTGTCCAGACCTGATCTTACTGGATATCAAAATGCCTGATATGGATGGTTATGAAGTTTGTCAGATACTCAAAGCATCTGAAGCTACTCGCGATATTCCAGTTATCTTTTTGAGTGCATTAGATGATGCTTTTGATAAGGTCAAAGCTTTTAATATGGGTGGAGCTGATTACATTACCAAACCATTTCAAGTTGAAGAAGTCTTAATTCGAGTCAAACACCAGCTATCTCTAAAAGTCGCTGAATCAGAAATTCGCCAACTCAATCAACAACTTGAACAGCGCGTTACGATGCGCACCGAACAGTTAGAAACAATTAATGAAAAATTGCAGTTAGAAATTGTTGAGCGTCAACTTACAGAAGAATCATTGAAAGTTAGTGAAGAGCGTTTAGACAGTATTTTAGGCGCAATTGAAGATGTTGTTTGGTCAATGGATGAAACGATGTCTAGAACTTTCTATCTTAATGCTGCTGTAGAAAAACTCTATGGCTATCCTATGTCTGATTTTTTAGAAGATCATCACCTTTGGTTAAAGGTAATTCATCCTGACGATCGCGATCGCATTAAAATGATAAATCATACTCTTTTGCTAACAGGCAAGTTTAGCGAAGAATACCGAATTTTACGTTCCGATCGCGAAGAGCGCTGGGTAAGTAATCACGCACATTGTATTTACGATCGCGATGGGAACATGATCCGTGTTGATGGGATTGTTCGTGATATCACTGCCCAGAAAAAAGCCCAGCAGCAACTAGTCCATGATGCTTTCCATGACGCGCTTACAAATTTACCTAATCGCAACCTCTTTATGGAAAGGGTTGAACAAGCACTCATTCACAGCAAACGGCATCTCCAATATCTTTTTGCGGTGATATTTATCGATCTAGATCGTTTCAAAATGGTTAACGATAGCCTTGGTCATCTAGTTGGCGACCAGTTTCTTCAGGTGATCGCCAAAATATTGGCAAGTTGTTTACGAGGTGGGGATACTGTTGCTCGTCTCGGTGGCGATGAATTTACGATACTGATTAGCGATATGAATGACACAAGCGAGGCAGTGACAATTGCTGAGCGCATTCTTAATAAGTTTTTACAACCGATTGAGTTAGCCACCCAAACAATTTTTGGGAGTGTCAGCATGGGGATCGCGATCGGCAATCGAGAATATGAGACTGCAGATGAATTGCTAAGAGATGCTGATATTGCCATGTATCGCGCTAAGGTCCTCGGCAAAGGTCGCTACACGATCTTCGACAAGGAAATGTACGAGCAGAATCTTAAAACTATTCATCTCGATCATGATCTGCGTTATGCCCTTGAACGGAAACAATTTGAGCTATATTATCAACCCATCGTGCATCTATCATCTGAGAAATTAGCTGGTTTTGAAGCTTTAATCCGTTGGCATCATCCTGAGCGAGGCTTATTACTCCCCATTGAGTTCATACCCCTTGCCGAAGAAACGGGATTAATTATTGCGATCGGTGATTGGGTATTAAATCAAGCCTGCCAACAAATGCATGATTGGCAAAGTAAATTTCCTGAAGCCAAGTCTCTGAAAATGAGCATCAATTTTACTTGTCAGCAAATACGTGAAAAAGATCTCATTGAGAAGCTGGATCGCGTCTTGGCGACAACAGGAATCAATGGTAATACTCTTCGTCTAGAAATTACCGAAACCTCAATGATGGATCAGGGCGAAGAAACGATCGCTAAATTAGAACTATTGCGCTCACGCAATATTCAACTAAGTATTGATGACTTTGGACAGGGCTACTCTTCGCTTAGTTATTTACATCGGTTTCCTGTGAACACACTCAAAATCGATCGCAGTTTTGTCGAACTAATGAGCCTTGGTGGACAAAATCTAGCAATTATCCGCACTATTATTATCCTTGCGCATGCTCTAGATATGAATGTAGTGGCAGAAGGCGTAGAAAAGCTTGAACAAATGACCATGTTGAAGCAATTAGGCTGTGAGTATGCTCAAGGCTATTTCTTTTCCTACCCCTTGCTCGTCGCAGATGCCGAGCAAATGATTAAAGCTCATAAGATATAGGAAAAGACTATATCTTATGAGCTAATTCCCATGATAAAAATCAATTTTGAGGAAAGTCATCCGTAGGCTGACTTTCCTCAAAATTGATTTTGTTGCAATGTCGTAAGCACAACAAACCCCAAAATTGGCTTCATAATTAGATCAGAACTAAAAGACTCTAAAAGCTAAAAACTATGCTCTTACACCTATCCACATGGCAAGAAGTCGAAGCTTATTTGCAGCGATCGCAGGCTGTAATTATTCCAATTGGCTCCACTGAGCAGCATGGTCCTACAGGTTTAATTGGCACAGATTTTATTTGTGCCGAAGCGATCGCCCGTGCTGTTGGTGAAACTACCGATGCGCTAGTAACTTCGACTCTTACCCTTGGTATGGCTGAGCATCACACAGGCTTTGCAGGCACAATTAGCCTTAAGCCATCTACATTGACGCTCGTAATCCATGACGTTGTGCGATCGCTTGCCAAACATGGATTTAACCGCTTCTTCTTTCTCAATGGGCATGGCGGCAATATTGCCGTTCTCAAAACTGCCTTTACGGAGATTTATAACGAACTGCCGGATGTCCGTTGTCGGCTAGGCAACTGGTGGGCAAGCAACGAAATGTATAAATTAGTCAGAGAGCTTTACGGCAACCAGGAAGGATATCACGCCACGCCTAGTGAAGTTGCTGTCACTATGTATCTATATCCTGACTCGATCAAAAGCGCCCCTCTTAGCGAATCTGTTAATAAAGATAGTCGTATCTATAGCCCCGAAGAATTTCGCAAACGTTATCCAGATGGACGTATGGGGTCAAATCCTTCATTAGCCACTATTGAAAATGGGAAACAAATTTTTGAACTTTCTATTAAAGAACTCGTCGAACAGTACAACGATTTTCTTGCTGAAGTTTAAATGGAAAAATCATTGATTTGTAATGAATCCGATAAACAAGATTAAGTCATTTGCAGCAAGGTGTAAACTCAAGAATCGTTGTATGCTAATCATCTTAAACATCAAAAGTACTTGCATTTTGCCTCATGCTTGATCGAGCAGCGATAACCGTAGCTATTTCCCTTTGTCCTGAGGAAGCAGTTTGTTACTTAGCAAGGGTCTACACAACTTTAGTTGTTTTCAATCCGCCTGAGTTTATCAAAACTTCTATTGGTAGCAGAGTGCTGATCCATTCCCTTGGCTATCCTGATAATCCTGAGTCTGCTCATATATGTAGGCAGCTCATGGATGAGTTTGGCTTTGATACTGACACTTTTCCCGCTTTTGCAATCCAAGGTCTAGCCACGATAACTTCTATTTTTCCCTGCGATCGTCGCAACTTAGCTGTAGATTTTGAGTTCGATCAACAGCTTGATATCGCTCCAACTAGCCTTATTGATATTCAATCAAGGGTGGAAGAACGAGGTCAATCAGCATGGCTAGTGCAACTAAAGGAGACTTACTTTTTGCAAGAGCCAATTTATGATATTTTGCCACCGATGAACATAGAGACAGGCAATGCGTGGCTACCACAACATAAATCTCATTTAGAAGCTTTCCAAAATGCTTTAAGACGAGATATTCTGCGTAGTAAAGTTTAAAAAGGCGCTTTTCACGCCTTTTTTTAAAACTTAGGGAATTAAAAAAGATTGGACTTTACTATTGCCATCTTGTCTTAAGAAGTTGCTTGCAAAAATCAAGCGTTTTGGGGATGAACCTTTGCTAATGACTGGTTCATGATAAATATGACTATTTAGTATAGTTGGAGTTCTCCATACCAATTTGCCAGTTTTTTCGTCAAAGGCACTTACCCAGCTATTATTATCAGCAGAACCATAAAAGCCTAAGGTTACATTTTTAATTTCCATATCAGGTATGTACATCAGACTATCTGCCAAAGTTAAATTTGGAGGTTCACTATCATTGACTCGATTTAATGAGAATCTGCGTAAAAATTTCCCTGTATCCTTGTCTAAAACTACAAAATTACTGCCAGAGTTACCTTTAGATTGCCAAACAAAAACTTCGCGATCGCTAACGGCTTTAACTTTGCCAGTAATGACATACGACCATTTTTCCTTGCCAGTTTTGAGATTGATCGATCGGAGCTTTCCTGATGGACGCATCTCGCTATTACCATAGACTGAGGTATAGATCGTATCTTCAAAAATATTGGCTGACCATAACCCATTAGGCTTTTGCGGTGCTTCCCAAGACCAAAGAACTTTCCCTGATTGGACATCTATCACCGTAAATTGTTCAATCCGACCTGCTGACGTGTCATGAAAGGAAGGTAAAAATAAAATTCCATTCTGTATAACTGGCTGAATCCCAGAAAGACCAATTAGCCCGTTAGTTTTAGGAAGCTGGTATGACCAGAGTGTTCTTTCTTTATTAATACCAAACAATTTTGTTTGAAAACCGCGATTAGAGTAATTCTCATCAATTGGAATGGAATCACCGTATACTGCAATATCTTGCGATATCCCAATCGTGAGATCGCTGATGCCACTATGGACAAATTCTGTATACTTCAACGATGTTTTCAAAGCACCAGTCTCGGTCTCAAAGCCCACAACGCCATTGGCGTGACTAGCATAAATAGTTCCATTGTCTAGAATTAATTGGTGGCGTGCATTCAACTCAGAGGGTGGCAGTTTTTGTTGCCAGAGAATTTTTCCTGAAGCAAGATCAAGGGCAACCAGTTCAGCCGGTATACTCTCACCGATCTCCAATTCACTGAACTTCATGTGACTGACAACAAATAACTGCTTATCAGTAACGACAGGCTTAGCGATCGCTTGCAAATCAGCTGTCCATTCAGGCTGAACGATAACTTCAGGATTATTGCCATATGCCAAAAAACGAAAACTAGTTAGCAGCAGCAAGGCAATTAGGAAATATTTAAAGAAATCGGTGAATTTTTTGAAATATTTTGGTTGAAATCTTGATGGTATTACTTTCATATCAGCTATTTCCATATTTCCCTAGCAATTCTTGCGATGCAACCTACTTTTTGATACAGGAGAATAGCTGACAAATTTTTAGGGATTTTAAAAGATTGTAATTTAAAGTTAGGAATGAAAATTAAATAACACCTGCATATAAAACCCAAAATTGGTTCGGCGGGCAAAGCCCGCCGAACCAATTTTGGGTTTT
>QBMK01000004.1:156007-218157 GCA_003249035.1 Pseudanabaena sp. | reverse complement strand
ACACTATCTACCAACTTAAATTTGGACTTTTGTCTGATTATTTAAAATCCCAACTCAAGCATCCTTCTATCCCTATGGCTCTTGCGTAAGTCCTATTGATAAGTGATTACAGGATGATTGCCCACAATGCGATCGCTAATAACATCGTACTCATATGTTGAGGCAAGAGCGATTGCCAAGACTGACGCGCAATCTTTTGGGTTAAAGCCCATGTCAATAGCACTGAAAAAATCAACACCATTCCTTGCAAAAATGCTATTACCGCAGGATGGGCGATCAAAATTGGCAGACTTGAGCCATCCATTCCCAAAGTCGCCCAAGTAACGGGTAAGATTCGACCCGCTTCTTGAAGGAAGAGATATAAGTAATGGGCAAGATTTGCTCCCAGAGCTAAGGGTAAATATCCGTAGGCAAGCTGGATAAATGATTTGGGTTTACAGGGGTTAAGACCATAGGGTAACTGATTGTCTTGGCAATTCTTCTTCCAGTTAACCATGATAAAATGAAGTGATCGCATAATTCCATAGGCAGCTATGGGAACTGCTGCTACAAATAGCAAAATTAGCACCGATAGTGCTAAATGCGGTAAGAATTCATCTCCATTAATCTGCCATGCGATCGCTGTTTGAATCTCTGGCAATCGATGGAGAAATGCACCACCCAGCAATAGCAATAACAATGCAACTTCATAGGTGCGTGGCACATGGGTCGTCCATAACTCGATCGCAGGTGGACGGAGATTAAACTCTACAGATCGATGGGGACATGCCTTAAGACAAGTCATACATAGCACACAGTCACGATTATCTTGCAACTGCGCAGGATGGGAATACAATGGACAGCCATTAGTTTCTAAACCTTCGTTTTTCTTCGCTCCCCCCTTATAGCATTGATAGGTAGTGCATTCTGCGGAACAAGTCCCTTGCTGAGCACGTAATTCGGTCATCGATAGCTTCGCAAATAGTCCATTCATCCCTCCGATTGGACAGAGATAGCGACACCAATATCGCCGCTCAAAAATTAACGAACAAATCATTGCTCCCGCAGTAATCAACAGCAGTAAATAAGCCGAAAGATAGGCAGTATTTTGTAAATCCCAAAGTTCTTCCCATAGATAAATCAATACAAATAGACCGAAGAGAAACCAACCTCCCCATCGTTCGGAAACATCGCGATTCCAATGTTTTAGCTGTCGGGGGAATAGCCACAGCGAAATTTTTTGCGTGACTTCTCCATAAATCATAAATGGACAGATTGCACACCACAGTCGTCCCACAAATGGAAATCCGATCAAAATCAATGGCCACCACCATGCCCAAAACATGTTAAGAGCAACATTGCGATCGCGGGTTTGGGGTGCTAAAAATAACGTTGCGACAACGATCGCAAAAAATGTGAGCGTAAATCCGTAGTTAATGCGATCGGTAAACCATTCGCTGCGTAAGAACCGGCGCAAGCTAGGATAAGCATTGAGCAGATTAAGCCGAAATTTCTTCCCTTGGGGTTGGGTTGACCAAAATACTGCTTCTGTTAAGAATGGTGCATTCAATGACTGAACGATCGCCCTTTCTACCAAGAATTGTAACTCCTTTAAGTTCTCTGGGAAGTCATAGCCTTGTAAACTGCGTAAAGCTTCAGCAGTGATTGTGGGTTTAGGAATACTGCGATCGCGACAGAATAAACTAATGTAATACTCCACATAGGGTCTGATGTCAGCTTTACGGACTCTCAAAGCAGGTACTTTGATGGAATGTTTAACATGGGATTCACAAGTAGGTTGAGATTTCTCTGTGACCATGATGATGCGTGTTTCACAGATTAAAGGCGTCTCTTGTTCATCACTGCCAACAGGTTTATAGGTTCGCGTTTCTAAAAGTTTTACAATCTTAGGCATCAACTCCACAGGTAGTTCTTGAATATTATTTAAAACGAGAGTTCCTGTTCCTAAGTAGGTCAATAAGCCCGCATTCCCCCCTGATCTTCCAAATAAATCAGCTCCACTTGCCTGCAATAAATTGCAATTGACCTTAGCGATCGCTTCCCGTCGATAAGCGGAGTTAAAATGAATCAACGCAGCAATATTATCCTTGTCCAGTCCCGGTTCCCCAAGAACTAATACTGGCTCACGATCTTCACTTGCCTGTTTAATTTCATGGCGTAGCCGTTTCGCATATCGGCTCTTCCCAATAACTCCACGCTCGGCTTTGGTAATTAAGTAGGGCTGTAAAACCTGCGATCGCTCTTTTATAAACATAGTTTCACCAGCTCGATTTGTATTGCAGTTTATTATGGATTGGTTAGGCAAGGCACTGGTTCCGCATTGTGGGAAAAAGCTCTGAAACCCTTTTGGCATCTAGATTCCGACGATTTGTTCTTGAATTGGCTAAACTCCTTGTCAAGCAAGGATTATAGCCTAACAATCTCATAGTGCGGAACCAGTGCCGAAGGCTGGGATAGGCGATCGCATAGAATAGGCTATAAGTAGATAGTATGTATCAGCAAAATAAAAAACTATGCAAAGTACAGCCAACATTGAGCAAATCATCTTAAAAAATTTGCGATCGCTTCCAATTGACCAACTGCAAGAAGTTCTTGAATTTACAGAGCGGCTTCGACAAAACTTTACGACAGAATTCTCAACATCTAAGCGATCGCTTCGCGAAATTGCAGCAATGCCTCTAACTGAGAGACATCAGTATATTTCTCCATTCATTGCGAAAACTGCTAATGATTTTCTAAATGAACCTGAGCTTACAGAGTTTTCTGTTTTAGGTACGGAAGATTGGGAATCTGAAGATGATTAGTCCTAATCGTGGTGAAATTTGGTTAGTCGATCTCAATCCTACAAGAGGGCAAGAAATCCAGAAGACTCGTCCTGTTGTGATTATCAGCGCTGAAATATTTAATCCTATTCCTTTAAGAATTGTAATTCCGATTACAAGTTGGCAAGAAAAATTTGGCGATCGCCTTTTTATGGTGAAAATTGAGGCTAGTCCAGAAAATCAACTCAGCCGAGATTCGGCGGGAAATATTTTACAAGTTCGTAGTATTTCAACAGAGCGATTTGTAAAGCAGTTAGGTCGAGTGTCTGATGAGGTTTTACAAGAGTTGCTTGCTGGTTTAGTTGTTTGTGTTGATTACGATCCCAGCTTATAAGTTTTACTCGTCTAGGGGCGCTCGCCTTTTACAATCATCAAGCGCGATCGCTACAGAGCCTTGTAGATAAAACAGCGATCGCGGGAAAAGCTTGATAAGGCTAGCGGCTAAATTACTTTGGCGGAGCTAGATCGTTAGATTTAGTTTAGAATGTATGCAAAAGCAGCAAATATAAAGCCATGCAGGCAATTCGGGTACAACAGACTATAAAAAAAGATAGTGAAATTTATCTAAGTGATCTGCCTGTTTTTCAAGGGCAACAGGTTGACGTAGTAGTTTCGCTTTCTCTTTTGCCTGAGCCTAAAAAGACTTTTACTGTGCGTCAGTTACTGGATTCAGTGACATTATCATAGATTCCTGCGAAGATATCCTCCAGCGATTAGTTGCTTAGGATCTCTAAATCGCATAAATTTGACGAGTAAGTAAAGTAAGAAACTAACTTGTGAGAAGCTAATGACAGAAAATCTTGCGATTTGGTTGAACGAAGGTAAAAATAAAGGTGCTAGTCACCTCTTTGTGTTTCTTGATACATCAAACAATACATTCTTTCCAGTTTACGTTATGCCACATGAGAGCCTAAGCCAGAAGAAGAGAAAATTTGAGAAGGATTATTGGACGCTTGCGTATGAATACCAAATTTAACTTTATAAATTACTATGTTTAATCTGTAGTTAACGAAATGAAGATAAGGATAGAACTCAATGATTGATAATTTCGGAATACGCGGTAAAGATGAAGCACCATTAATTAAGCGTCTTGTTGACCAGTTGTTTGACGGCATAACTAGCTCTGAATACGATGTTCTAAATATCTGTGGAATTCAGCCATATACAAGAAGAAGTAATGAAATAGATCTTCTGATGATTTTTCAATTTGACAAAAAATCTTCTCATCGAGTAGTAAGCTTTGATTATTCTAGAAAGAATCAGCGAAAAATCAAGGAAGAATCTGGTGCCTATACACATTGTGATATTCCTGCAAGACAAAAGATCTACATCGAAACATTAGTAACATCAGTTGAAATCAAGCAACATTCATCGGAAAATATTACTATTGAGGGAGATGATCTATTTGTTCGCTACGGAGATAAATGGTCGCCTGTTACCAGCAAGCTTATCAGTCAGTCTACAACTGCTAAACAGTTCTTAAATGAGCAAATATCTATTCAAGTACATAATGTCATCCCTTTGGTTTATTTGCCAAACGTAAGTAAACAAGAACTGTTGCCAAAACTCGGTGGGAAAAATATTAAACACTGTCTTTTATTCGCAGACTCGTCATTAGATGATTGCATAGATCACATTCTCTATCATCAATCTGCTTTTGGATATAAAGACAAAAGTTATTCTGTCCTTGGTCAACCATCTTTTCAGATAGATGAATGTAGAAAGTCTCTCAAAAATTACTATCAGGGACTTATACCAGGATACTTAGAGCAAGAGAAGTTAGAAGTACTGGGGAAAAAATTTGTAGATAGAGAACGTAAAAAATGGGTTGAATATCTGGGAAAAAAACTTATTGCGTTTACAGGAGTTGCAGGAACAGGTAAAACCTTAAAACTGATCCGTACATGTAATGATCTTCTTGAAGAAGACATGGATCCAACCCTATTCCTGACATTTAATAGGGCGCTTGCACGAGATCTTGAAAGACTCATGCAACTTCAAAGACTGAGTTCGGGTGGACGCATAACAGTTTGGACTATCGATCAATTTCTTTTTAAACTTGCTCATTGGTTTAAAATGTACGACGACTTTGATCAATTCGTCACTGAAAACAAAGCAGACCGATATGAAGCAGTCAGAGATCTAGTTAGAGAGCAGCTTCAGGATCCCAATGTAATTGCAAAAGTTAAGAAAGTACTCTTACGAGAATTTACTTATGTTGCTGTAGACGAAGGACAAGACTGGTTTCAATCGGAGAGAGACATAGTATTGGACATCTTTGATCCAAACCATGTCATATTAGCCGCAGGGACTGATCAATGTCTTCGTGCAGCTATGATAGCTAACTGGAAAGGAGATGCAAATCGCCGCAAATGTGAAACCGAAATTATAAAGTCTAACGTATCACTTCGCTTAACAAGTAATCTTAGTTACTTTAATAATTCTCTGGCTAGTAACCTCGAATTAGATTGGGAAGTCAAACCAAATACTGAGTTACTTGGGGGAGATATATATCTTTTTGATAACGTCAACGAACATGTTCTTCAAGTTTTTCTTAGAGAAATAATAGAAAAGAAGCCTAAATATGCACCAATAGACTATTTGATTATGGCAGCAGCACAGTCTAAGAGACTGCCTTTTCAACAACTCTCAAAAATGCAGTTTGATTATTGGGATGGAATCAGAGAAGAAGACCGCAACAAAATACCTGAATTTAATCAGGTACGTTGTGTTTCTCTTGAAAGTTGTCGTGGTCTTGAGGGATGGGCAACCTTAATCCTTGATATTGATTATTGGTTCCGTTTTTGTATTAATCGTAATCGTGCGCTATTAAGTAATAAAGAGGATATTAACTTATTTGAGTCTGAATACCTTAATCAAAAAGTAGACGCAGAAGATTTTAGATATCTGCCATCGTGGTTCTTAATTCCGTTTACCCGTGCCAAAAGTAGAATGAGGATCCAACTGCCATCATCTGGAATATTAAGAAATCAATTACTAGGATTAGCTGAAAATTTCTCTGATTTTGTACACATTTTAAAATGAGGTTTTCTATGAAGACAAACTAAGTAACCATAAATTTATCTCTACATTTTGAATCGCTCATCAACATGATGCGATCGCTAGAACGTTAAAAAATTAAATTTATAAAGAGGTGAAAAATGTTAACTACTGTTGAAGGAATTTATCGCAACGGACAAGTAGAACTTGTGGAAAACCCAAACAATCTACTTGAAGGAACGAGAGTAATTGTTACTTTCCTAGAAACTAAAACAATTGAACTAGCCTCCCAAGGCATCGACAAAGCCCAAGCAGAAACTTTGAGAACAAGTCTAGCCACCTTTGCCGAAGATTGGAATAGCCCTGAAATGAGCATTTATGATGACTATGACGCAGCCAAAGCCAAACTTTAAACGAGGTGATGTGGTTCTGGTATTATTCCCAAATTCTGACTTGACAACCGCCAAAACTCGCCCCGCGATAATTGTGCAAGCCGACAATTTACAAACAGGCTTACCCCAAATTATTGTCGCCATGATTCCCAGTCAGATGTTTCGAGCAGGACACCCTAGCCGCGTTACCATTTTGCGGAACTCGCCAGAAGGACAACAGTCAGGACTACTCGTTGATTCTGTAATCATGACTGATAACTTAGCAACGATCGCCACATCAGCAATTTATCGATTAATCGGTTCGATTCCATCACAAAACCTTGATACAGCCTTGAAATATACTCTCAACTTGAACTAAATCAAATGCCAGAATTACTGAAAAGAACCCGTTTATAAATTTATAACAATATGGCTGAAACCGTTACTTTACAAATACCAGAGGCATTGTACCAACGCTTAGCGATCGCGGCAGGAGCATCGCGTAACAAAACACAAAAACTCTCCAGTTCCATGACAAAATTAAAAAGTTTTATTTTATAAGTAATATAGGTTCATGGAAGCACGTCCGCAAGAGGTGATCTTTTACACAACCCAAGAGGATGATCGTCCCTTTGAACTTTGGTTAGAGTCACTACGCGATCGCCAAGCAAGAGCTAGAATTAAAGCACGGCTCGATCGAGTTGAAAATGGAAACTTTGGAGACTACAAACCTGTTGGCTCAGGAGTCATGGAACTCAGGATTGACTATGGACAAGGTTATCGAATATATTTTGCTCAAGCAGGAGAAACCATAGTTCTTTTGCTATGTGGCGGTGATAAAAACACCCAAAATAAAGATATCATCAGAGCAAAGCATTACTGGGTAGACTTTCAGAGGAGAGAAAATGCCAACCTATAAAAGCTATCATTCCTACCTAATTGAATCCTTAAAAGACCCCTTAGAAGCCGCCGCTTATTTAGATGCAGTCCTAGAAGGTGGTGACTTTGAACATATTTTATTGGCTTTGAAAAACGTCGCAGAAGCTCAACAAAATATTACTAGCAATTCAAAAAACAATAATCTGAATTTAGATCTCAACTCTCAACTATTTCCAAACCAACAGCCCAGTGAGTTAATGACAATTGCTAAACTACTAAACCAATTAGGGCTAAAACTCTCGGTAACTGTTCAAGAAAAACAACCTGCTTAACAACATCCAAAAATCAAACTTCTATTTCTGCAATCTTGCGTAAAACTTGCCATGCCACCTCTAACTCACACCGATTAACCAGAGGAGCCAAAACCTGCGACATCGCATATTGTTTACCCTCTAGCTTCACAAACACAATATCATCACCATTCGTCAACATCGCAAAAGTCCGGAGATCGCCATTTGGACTAGCCATCAAATAAGCAAGAGTTTGCGGCAAAGCCAACCAAACCGAAAGCATCGTTTTCTTTGACTCTAAAACAATAATCCACAGGCGATCGCGCAATACCAACACATCAATTCGCCCCTGTAAAGTTTCTTCACTATCAGATACATCGATCGCAATCGACTCTTCCGCCTTAATCCGAAAAGGAGGATCGTATAAACCAGCAATCGTTAGCAATGGCGAAACTAGTAAGAGCATCACCGTACTTTCTAGCAAATGTCCACCAGAACGATGATAAATATAACGCCGCCAGAGAATCTCTAAATTGGCGCGATCGCTAGGATTAATCACTGGTAACTGGTCAGACCATTCCGTAAAAAAATCCCTCGATTCACTACGACTCAAGCCAAATTTTCTCTCTGCTTCTGCGATCGTTGTGATAGCTTCAGTAACAGCTAATGTTTGCATAGTGAATACTTTGAGTTGGTTTTCAATACCATAATTCTAATCTCTAGCTCTCAATTCGTAACAAGTCGCTATCCGAATATTATCCAAATATCTTTTAAAAAGCGCGATCGCCACGCCAACATGAACCTATTCGAGAACCATCGCCAGCAAATCACCGCAACAGAAGCCCCCCTCGCCGATCGCCTACGTCCGCGCAACCTTGATGAATTCATCGGACAAGAACATATCCTCGGACAAGGAAGACTGCTACGCCGTGCCATCCAAGCAGATCGCCTATCATCTCTCATCTTTTATGGTCCCCCTGGTACAGGCAAAACCACCCTAGCAAGGATTATCGCCAACACCACTAACGCCCACTTCATCGCCATCAATGCCGTCCTCGCAGGTGTAAAAGAAATTCGTGAAGCGATTGAAACCGCCCAAACCCAACGCGGCTATCACAATCAACGCACGATCCTCTTTGTCGATGAAGTGCATCGCTTCAACAAATCCCAACAGGACGCATTACTGCCTTGGGTAGAAAATGGCACAATCATTCTCATCGGTGCAACTACCGAAAATCCCTTCTTTGAAGTGAATAAAGCATTAGTCAGCCGATCGCGATTATTCCAATTAAAGCCGTTAACCGAAGAGGATTTGCGTCGAGTATTAGAACAAGCTGTTAGCGATCGCCAAAGAGGTTACGGCAACCTCAAAGTAAATGTTAGTGAAGAAGCGATCGCCCATTTAGCCAATGTCGCTAACGGTGATGCAAGGTCATTGCTGAATGCATTGGAACTAGCAGTAGAAACAACAGAACCAGATCAAGATAGCGCGATCGCAATTAGTTTAGCCGTAGCTGAAGAATCGATTCAACAAAGAGCAGTTCTTTACGACAAAGAAGGAGACGCTCACTTTGATACGATTAGCGCCTTCATCAAAAGCGTGCGCGGTTCCGACCCTGATGCTGCGCTCTATTGGTTAGCCAAAATGGTCTATGCAGGCGAAGATTCCCGTTTTATTTTGCGACGATTACTTATTTTAGCGAGCGAAGATATCGGACTTGCTGACCCGCAAGCAGTGGTAGTCGTGAATGCCTGCGCTGAAGCCTTCGACCGCATTGGCTTACCTGAAGGTCGCTATCATTTAGCCCAAGCCACGCTCTATCTTGCCAATGCTCCAAAATCGAATAGTCTCATGGGATTCTTCGATGCGATCGCAGCCGTAGAGCAGGAACGTCAATCCGATGTTCCCAATCCTCTCAAGGATAGCAATCGTGACAAAAAAAGATTCGGTCATGGTGCAGGATATCTCTATCCCCACGCCTATCGCGACCATTGGATCGAGCAGCAATATTTACCCAGCAGTTTGCAAGGACAAGTATTCTATCAACCATCAGATCAAGGCGCAGAAGCCGCGATTAAATTACAAGTGGAACGTCGCCGAGAAGCGCAATTGGCAGCAATGGTAAGCGGTATAGTCATAGAATTGCCTGAAATCCTTACCTTTAGTCCTACTGACACCAAAAGCGATCGCTGGCTGCAACGCACAATCGGACAGGCGGGTGAGAGACTAGCCAAAATACGCGATCGCCTATTCTCAAAATTATCGCTGCAGCGTCATCATGTAGTTCTCAACTTAAATGCCGCAACAGGTTTGCTGACATGGGAAGCATTGCGATCGGTTCCAGAAGGAGGAGTATATGCACTGACTTATCAAGAATCTGAAGCGATCGCGTTACAAGAACAAGCAGCAAGTTTACCCGAACTGTTACGCCCAATTGTTATGCATGGTTCTTTAATAGAACTTCCTGAAGCGATCTCCTCTATGCAGTTTGAGTCGATTGTTGGCTATAACACTCTGATGCGTGAGCCTGACAAATTAGCTTGCATTCAGCAATTAGCAAATCTCTTGCAACCTCATGGCAAAATTGCTCTCTATGAATCAATTCCCAAACATACGCAACGAATATATCAATTAATCGATTTACCTGATGAATTTGGCGATCGCTGGATACTTGCCGAAGAAGCAATCTATACCAATCCTGATGACTCGATGACAAATTGGGATATTGATAATTTGCGATCGGCTTTTGAGAAAGTTGGTTTAAATGTTGAAATAGAAGTAGAACGAGTTACTACGCCCATGCAAATTTCTACTGGTCTATTAAACCGGTGGTTTAGCAAGTCTCAGGCAAAGCCATCCTATGCTAATTATCTAGCCAAGCTTCTCACAGATAATGAAATAGCGATCGCGAAACAATTGCTGACGAATAGGCTATTGAATAAGATTGTAGATTGGGTAAGTTCAGCAGCAATGATTACGCGTTAGTTCAAATCTTGGAAATAATACTCATGTTGATGGTTAAGACAAAAGCATATCAGATTAGGTGGGAAGCATTTTTTAGATTTACGATTATTTGCTAAAAATGCTGTAATTTCTTGATTCAATGCAAATACATTGCTGACACAGGTAAGATATTAGCAATATTGATTTGGGGCGCATATCCTGTCTATGACTGACAAAGAACAAATGAGCCTGTTTGATCTGACTCCATCGGAGGTTCCTTTGGTCGAACTTCCCCATGCAGAGGGATCTACTACTGAGGTGCCACCTGCGAAAAAAACTTCGCGTTCCACTAAAAATAATAGCCCCGCACCTGTTGCCAAAGTGCCAGTAAGTGAGCAATTTGCTAACCTAGACACTTTGCGTGAAGCAGCTTACAATTGTCAGAAATGCCCACTTGCGCCAACTCGTACTAATGTTGTTGTCGAGAGAGGCGATCGCAAGGCAAAAATCTTAATCATTGGAGAAGCTCCTGGAGAACAAGAAGATCTATCAGGATTACCATTTGTCGGTAAATCGGGTCAACTTTTAGACAAGATTTTAGAATCAGTGGGATTTGACACTAACAAAGATATCTATGTTTGTAATACCGTCAAATGTCGTCCGCCAAACAATCGAGTCCCCACCGAAATAGAAACGACCACATGCAAGCCCTATTTGCTGGAACAAATTCGCCTCGTCGATCCTAAAATCATTTTGTTAACTGGCGCGACATCACTCAAGTCAATATTGGGAGAAAAGCTAGGGATTAGTAAAGTGCGTGGGCAATGGTATGAGTGGGAAGGACGCTTAGTCATGCCAATTTTCCATCCTTCGTATCTACTACGAAATCAAAGTCGTGAGCAGGGCAGTCCGAAGTGGCTAACATGGCAAGACGTTAAAGCTATCAAAGCAAAGTATCTAGAAATTATCGATGCTGATAGCGTAATTGATGATGACGAGGAGTTTTAGTGAGTAATTCAAGAAATGAATTAGAGGAAATGGTTGATGTCGCACTGTGGGAATGGCTATCTCCCCATGCAGCAAGGGCTAGAGTGATTTTGGTTGGGGCAAGACTAGATCTGGTTGATGTTGGAATTGCTCTGACTGAGGACAATACACAGTTAGTACAGTCATGGATCGAAGATAGTTGGTTGCGCCATCCGACTGCCGAGGAGCTTAGCGCATGGAATGCAAACAAAGAAAAAGAATTTATCAGTCTTGTTGTACCGCCCTTTGTGCTCGTACGAATTGATGCATAAGAAAAAGCCGCTTTCAGAGCGGTTTTTTCTTACAAAAAAAAAGAGACCAGCTAGTAGCTGGTCTCTTTTTTTATTAACAGTAACCAAAAGAAAAAGCCTAGGTTACTTTCCCTGTTTCGTTCCTAGGCTTTTTCTTTTGTTCGCTCCTCACACTTCTATACTATACATCCCTCTTTCTAAAATGTCTACTAGTTTGTCGAGCAATATAGAGGATTTTCGTAAGTCTTTTGGCTGATATTTGCACTTATATTTATTTTTTATAGCTATATCCACCCATTCAGAGGAGTCGTATTGACTTCCCCATTTGGGTTACAGATATTTTGCCCAGATATCAACTACTTCTTGAGAGCCATACCATTTACCCGATCTCGGCGAATGATAGACCCCATCGATCGCAATATTCGTAGCGCCATCTAAATATGCAGCCTCAATAGGGATAATTCCATCCCCCCAGGCATCCCCCTGACCAGAAGTTAGTTCATAGCTGCTATAGGCTAGCCATCTTTTGGGCGTAGATTTTTTTCCCTGTACAGATTTCCCTGCGATGCAGATATATTCAATGTCGTCATAAAAAGCATCAGGGTAATTATCATTGACAAATCCTAAGTTTGGCAGTGACCAAGGTTCAAGGCTACGTTGTGGTGTGCCTAGACAGATCAGCTTGGCAACTTTAGGTCTTGCATCCCAAACTTTGTCGTAATAAGGGCGATCGCCTAGATAAATACGCGATAACCATCCGCCTGCGGAATGAGCAATGATATTGACTTTCGATGCGCCTGTTTTTTCTAGTTCCAGATTCACTGTTTGATCGAGCTTTTCTAGGATTGGTGCAATTGATCGCCCGCCCACAGTCGGAACCCAGTCCCACCATTTCAAAGGGACGACCGTTGCCGATAAGTTTTGATTTTTTAATTTTTGTGCGATCGGTATGTAATCTTTTGCCCCCGCAAGATATCCCGCCAGAATAATATTTGGAGTGGACATAATAAATCACCATAAAAAAGTAGACAGCTCGCAAAGCGACCTCTCTACTTTACTCTCTACTTTAAAAGTGCAAAGCGCTAAATTTCGTCAGGCCGTTGGCTGAGGCAACTACCACCGCGTGCAGCATTGCGAAAAGTTTGTACCGCTTCAACAGTATTAACATGACCACAGTATGGGCAGTAAACCTCTTCGCCAATTTGTGGCTCGATGTCGGCACGACTCCACCATTTACGGCAGCGATCGCAATGAAAGTGATAAAGAAATTCGAGAGAAACTTTCATAGGCTCTGCTGTGAATCTCGATAGGCGGCGTATACGCCCTTGACGTTGTACCAATTTAAGAAAATTCTAGCGATTTCTAGAGCTAATTGGGGTTTGCCTTGATCAATTAGCCATTTTAAAAGCGGACGTAGCGATCGCTCATTCAGCAACCCACCCAATGACAATACTCCCCAAAGAATCATATGCAGCCATGTCATCTGAATCATAAGTCTGACCGTCCATGTTGGATGTTTTTTGTAAAAAACTACACCCATACGTCCGCGTTGAGCTTCGACATCGACAAGTCGCGGTAGTTGGTCAATCGTAAAGGCAGGATGCCAATGGTAGCCAACAGCATCGGGACATTTAATTAATTTCAATCCTAAATCTTTGAGGCGCACACCTAGCTCTAGATCTTCCCAGCCATATTGACGGAAACTAGTATCAAACTTCCCTGCTTCAATTAACCAATGCTTGGCGATCGCCACATTACCAGTCGCAAAGAAAGCAGTGGAAATATCTTGGATTTTAATTTTTTCAGAGGTCGGATTTTCAAAATTATTAGTATTAATTACCAAGCCATACGTAAAGGCGCGATCGCTCTTGGCAAGAGCCTTAGCATGGGCTGACAAAAATACTGGTGTAACGACGAGGTCACTATCAATAAAGACAATCGTTTCGCCTAGAGCCACATCGATTCCAGTATTTCTTGCGATCGCTGCACCTTCATGATTTTGCAGAAATAAACGGACATGAGGAAATTCGTCAGCATGGCTTTGCAAAAATTCCACTGTGCCATCTGTAGAGCCATCATCAACAACCACAACCTCATAGGGTTGCGTAAAGTTCTGTGTTTCTAATGCTTGCAAACATTTTTGTAAAATGGGCAAGCGATTATAAGTTGGGATAACAATTGACCACATATTGACCATTATAAAATTAGAGGGCGCTTAGCACCCTTTTCTTCTAATTGCGCGATTGTTGCCAAGATTGCCAGAGGGTAAGTCCACCAACATAGCCATAGCTCAGCGAATACAGCACCATAAATGGCAAGGTTATGTATAGCCCTTTACTAATTGTCAACATTGCGGCGATCGCACTGTAAACGCAGAGGCAAATCTCTATTCCTGCAGTGGCATCAAGGGGGATTTTGTATGCTTTATTTTCCCAGCGATCGCTCTTGTGCTTAATATCAAACTTAGGTGTGCGACGAAAATTTGCACCTGTATTAGATAAACCGGCAAACACGGCGCGGCTATTGCTCCAAGAAATACCAGTACCAAGAACTGCTAGTAGGAAAATCCGACCGATGCGGCGATGCCAAGATTTGGGGTACAACTCTCTTTGAGCATGAAAATACAAAAATGGTGGTCCAAAAGTTGCAGGTAGCATAAAAATTGCCCAGATCCCCTCAAAGGAACTCCTCAAGGCGATCGCACTATCAGGCGTAATCAGCATTAGGGGAATTGAAAGCAATATCAAGATCAGCATCAAAGGATGTGCGAAATATCCTGTCAAATGCATTGTGGCTTGGAATTTTACTGGCAAACTAAGGTCCGCTTTCCAGATGGGGACAATTAACTTTTTCGCACATTGAATGCTACCCTTAGCCCATCGAAATTGCTGCAATTTGAAGGCAAGCATGGCTACAGGTAATTCCGCTGGAGCGACAATATTGTTGTCATACATAACTTTCCAGCCTTTGAGCTGAGCGCGATAGCTCAAATCCATATCTTCGGCAAGGGTATCAGCGTGCCAACCGCCAGCATCAATGATTGCCTGACGGTTCCAAATCCCAGCAGTACCATTGAAATTAAGGAAATAATCGTTATTGCATCGCGCCTGCTGCTCGATCGCGAAATGTCCATCAATTCCAGTTGATTGCAACTTGGTAAGTAAAGAGTATTCAGAATTGATGTGTCCCCAACGAGTCTGAACGACCGCTACTTTAGCATCAGGAGATTCGACATAATGGCGAATCGTATCCTTGAGCCAGTTTGCTGAGGGAATGAAATCAGCATCAAAAATCGCAATATAATTTCCTTGTACAAGGGGCATAGCATCTTGCAAAGCTCCTGCCTTGAATCCAGTCCGATTAGTGCGATGGACATATTCAATCCAGAAACCCCGATTTTGGTATTCTTGAACAGTTTCGCTAAGAATAGCTTGAGTATCATCAATGGAGTCATCAAGTACTTGAATTTGCATCCGATCGCGCGGATAGTCCATCTGACAAACTGCATCTACCAAGCGGCGCGAAACATAGCGCTCATTAAATATTGGTAGCTGGACGGTGACAATTGGTAAATCTTCTAAGGCGATCGCATGATTTTCATGCGGATCTACTGCCAAAACATAACTAGAGAAGCTATTAGCGAGAGGCTTGTCGAGGCGAAATTTCTCAAAGTTATCAAAATTATTGACAGCGATCGCGCCTGAACTTGACGATGGCGATGTTGCCGCTTGAACTGTTTGGTATTCTCTTTCAGGATTAAGTCTCGAGAAAACCAGCTGTTTTTTTAGAGAGAGCTTAGGCTTATGGACAGCAGTGAGCCAATAAGCATTAAGCCCATAAAGTAGTAGCCACATTGCTGCCACAGCATTTATGGCGGCTAGGATTAATATTAGTATCAGAATGACTCTTGACTCCTTCTTACCACACGAAGCACTAATCTAAAAAATGATCAGACCAGTGAAATTAGCACACTAAGAAATATTACGATGCTTGTCATGTATTTGCAGAGAAATTTACGATTTGACGCTAAGTATTTATACATTTAATACCGTAAATCTTAATAAAAAACAAAAATGGAGTACTTATCGCCCCATTTTTTACTTACAACTGAGCCATTTGTTGCAGCGCGATCGCTGCAGCCTCTTGTTGAGCAGCTTTAATACTTTTGCCTTGACCTTTGCCCCAGCAGCGATCATCAAACCAAACTTCTACACAAAAAAGATTACTTTGATTATTTGAAGATTCATCAACATTGCGATACTCAGGCAAGCGTTTCCAGCGACCTTGAGTTAATTCTTGCAGAGCAACTTTGTAATTTCCCAAAGCAGGAATCGCCAATAATGATTCAGTGAAATGTTGCATATGTGGGTCAAGCCATTTGCGAATATAGGCTAGGTCGCGAGTCGCAATATATAGTGCTGCCATTAATGCCTCAAGTGCATCCGCTAGGAGCGATCGCAAAGCTTGAGAATCATTCCGCGCTGCATTAGAGACCACAACATATTTTTGCAAATCATAAATACTTGCTATTTCGGCTAGGGTTTTGTCACTGACAAGATGCGATCGCAGAGCGGCTAAGTCTCCCACTTTGCGATCTCCATATCGTTCTTGTAAGAACAAACTTACCGACAAGCGCAGAACGCTATCGCCCACAAATTCTAATTGATCGTTGTTGTAAGTATTTGAGAAACTGGGATGTACCAAAGCTTGATCGATTAATAGCCAATCGAATCCAGCGGAATTGGCTCGCTCTAGAGTTGATAGCTCTAGCCCCATCCGCTCTAATAAGCGGACTAATTCTCTTTGGCGGCGTGGATCAATGGTAGATGTCATGAGACTTTGCAGATACAATTACAGCAACTTCGTAAATATGATCGTAGTCCATCGTAACCATGACTAAAAGGTTTTTCTCTACACTCTGTCTAGCCCTGCTGGCAACAGTGACCACAATTTGGATTGTGGCTTGTCAGCCTAATACTACAGTTACTGACTCTAAAAACCCCTCTGCCACATCACCCGCAACAAGCTCATCAGGTAGTGGTGGTGTTAAAGACACTCTCCGTTTAGGTGCAGTTCTCCCCGCCACGGGCGACCTATCTTCGATAGGCGCACCAATGATCAAATCTATTGATTTTCTCGTGGAAACCGTCAATAAATGCGGTGGTGTACTCGATAAACCAATCGCATTCTTTAAGGAAGATGATCGCACCGATCCGCCTGCAGGCGCAGAAGCCATGACCAAATTGGTAAAGGTTGATAACGTCGGTGCGGTTGTTGGCGCATTTGCCAGCAGCGTTTCTACCGCCGCTCTTGCGATCGCTGTGCCGAACAAAGTTGTGATGATATCTCCTGGTAGCACCAGCCCGGTCTTTACCGAACGAGCCAAAAAAGGAGAATTTAATGGCTACTGGTATCGCACTGCCCCACCTGATACATATCAAGCCTTAGCTTTGGCAAACCTTGCCTATAAAAAAGGTGCGAGAAAAGTTGCCACCTTAGTAATTAACAATGACTATGGTGTGGGCTTTGAGAAAGCCTTTGTA
The DNA here is from genome assembly GCA_003249035.1 of Pseudanabaena sp. GTDB lineage: Bacteria > Cyanobacteriota > Cyanobacteriia > Pseudanabaenales > Pseudanabaenaceae > Pseudanabaena. The sequence goes on along the minus strand of QBMK01000004.1, from coordinate 201,031 downwards.
GAAGCCTTTGAAAAACTCGGTGGCACAATTGTTAACAAGAGCAACCCAACTCGCTACGATCCTAAAGCCACAACTTTTGAGGCAGAGGCTAAGGGCGCATTTGGCAGTAAGCCTGATGCTGTTGTCGCAGTTCTCTATCCTGACTCTGGCGGTGCAGTGATTAAAGCAGCCTTTGAGCAAGGCTTAACCAAAGATGTCAAAATTTTGCTCACTGATGGTGTTAAGACCGAAGACTTTCCTAAGCTGATTGGTACTACCCCCGATGGTAAATTGATTTTGGCGGGTGCGATCGGTACTGTCCCTGGTGCTGATGGTAAGTCTCTTGCAGAATTTACCAAGAACTATAAAGAAAAGACTGGTCAGGATTTGGGTGCTTTTGTGCCCCATTCCTATGACGCGGCTGCTCTAGTTGCGATCGCTGCTGAAGCTGCTAAAGATGGCACTGGCGATGGCATCAAGAGCAAAATCCGTGCCGTGGCAAATCCACCTGGGCAAGAAGTCAGCGATGTTTGCGAAGCAATCAAACTAGTCAAAGCCGGTACAGAAATTAACTATCAAGGCGCAAGCGGTAACGTTGATCTGGATGAATATGGAGATGTCAAAGGTAGCTACGACGTTTGGCAAGTGCAACCAGACGGCAAAATTACTGTAATCGATCGCGTTTCTCCTTAAACTATCGAGTTAATGATTTAGAGAGGGAGCTTCGCTCCCTCTCTAAATTTAGACAAAAAACCTGCTAATCTTTCTATAAAAATCTGGCATATACCTAACCTAACAATATAGAGACGCAATATCTATGGCGATCGACCTCAAAGCAGCTTCTCCTCAGGAAGTTTCAATCTACATGCCCTACTACCGAGAGCCAAACAGGCGTCAAGCTCTCCCCTACGCATTTTCCCTGTATAAACAAGGTGAAATCACTGGCGAACGACACATTGAAGGAAGTACTCCTGTTTCGTTTATGGCAGTATGGCGTGTTGCCAACTTACCGATGGATATATCATTATGCCGCGTCACCTTTGAAGGCGATGCTGACATGAGCTATGAAATAACGTTGGACAATACAGAATTTGTCGGCTATTTAATTGATGTCGTCTCGAATATTCGGGATAAGGGCTATGTCGACTTCCCACAAACCTTTTATAGCAAGTTATTTCGGATTAAACTTGCTGCTAGCTTATAGCAATTAGATTTATTTGCCATTTTTTGCTGACAAATAACCCCAAAAACATCAACTAATGTATAATCCTAAGCTCAAATCTTGCTAAAAAAAACAAAGTCAGCTAAAGTCCTGATGCAGCTTTTTATAAGGCAAAAGAATAGTCAAACTTAAGGGGTTTACATTGTGTCATATGCCGCCCAACGCATCGAATATCCAGAGCGCCAGTCAGAACCTGTAGCCAAAAAAGTCGATCCGATGATCATTAGAGCAGCTAAGCAGATCTACCGCTATTATGCTGATTCCTATGCAGCCCAACTACCTCGTCCGATGGGAATAGCGATCAATCGCATAGATATGACTGGCAAACTTATTTACTCTCAACTGATCCTGCTACCACAAGAAAGCTTTGTGCCGATGGAATTAATTGAGTTATCTGACTATCATTAAAATTGTTTAATGAAATCGCTTAAGTTACTTTAGTCCAAACTAATTTATAAAAGATTTATAAAAAATCGATTTATACAAGCTCTTTTATTTTTAAAAAGTCTATATTTTAAGTGATAAAGATTTTATCTCGGTAGCTGCATTAATCAGAAATTGTCATTTTTTAGATATAGGTTCAAGTGATGACGTATGCAAATTCTTCTGTATCAGTAACAGCGTCAGCGCGTTTTCAAAGCAAGCTTAAAGAAACCAAAAACTTTGGCGACGCTTTGGTTGAGGTGTTCTCTGACCTTGTGCAGCTAGAAATAGTGACTTGGGTCGCTCATGAAGGTGATACTACCCACAGAGCAGGTAATCGCTTAAAGACAACGATCAACCTGATCGATGGTGATATCGAAAATGAGCTGGGCTCAGATTTCTTGCCAGGTTCTCCCTATGCGGAACTACGCGGCTTCCATGAAATGCAAGTTGAGAAAGGCTCAGAGACGATCGCTAATAATCTCAAAACTCTAGTCAATATTGGTGAGAAGGTTACAGGGCTTCTAAATGGTGGAAGTACTCCAGAGCCAGAAGACTCTGTTGACTTCAGTAGCGATCGCATCTTCAGTCGTGTCTAGTTGCGTCTAGTTTATGCGACCTGTCGCTGAGGAATTTGTATGCAAGATCGAGCTACAAGCAATACAAGTAATGCCGAAGATAATACCAAGCTGGTTAAGTATGATGGAAAAAAGCCCGTAAATAGTCAATTTACACAGTTGACACCTACCGCTTCTACCCTAACAGCGCCAACTAAAAAAAAAGACGGTGCTGGAGAGAGTACTAGCCTCCATGAATTTCGAGAAGCAATCAAAGATGTTTTAGAAGAAATTACGGAGCTGGAAGTGAGTACATTTATCGTTAGCTATATTCCGATCACCAGATTTGATGCAAAAGAGTTTTATGCTAATCTTCTCGAAAGTATTATGTATAAGACTAAGGATGGTTTGCAAGACCTCAAAAAATCTCTCCTCGATCGCAGTAAAGAGCTTCAAAAAAAAGGTTCAGCAGTTACTCAAGCTGAGCTTGATCGATACAATCAAGATTTAGAAATTTATAAGAAAGCGGAAAACACATTTAGCAATCGCCAAAATCTGACCGATCCAAGACAGAAAGAACAATTTGAGATCGAACAAGCTTGTTATGAAGAGCTAGCTCAGAAAGTACTGTCGTTAAATATTCTGAAAGATGCTAACGGTCGAGTGATTACTGATGCGCCGATGATTCGCTATTTTCGCAAGTTGTGGGAGTTGGAGCAATCAGTTTTAAATGGTGAACGCATTTATGCTCAAACAAAATTTCAGCTTGATGGAGATCTGAGCAATAAATTTCTAGATGATTTGTTTGTCTCAACTAAAAGCAAAATTGATCCGAAGATGGCAAAGCTGGTTTTTGATTTACATAGTCAAGCGGTAGAAAATGCCCAGCAACAATGGACGGGATTGATTATGACTTGTGTAAATCTAGTTAAAGATTTGATGCCATTCCGAGCTAAATAATTCAGTCGATGAAGATATAAAGAGTCTTCTTTACTGAAAAGTAATACCAATTCACAAAGGTGTCGTCAAACTTTTGTGAATTAAAAAGCAAACCTAGTAAGGGTTTTAAAAGCACAAAATGGCTACGCCATTTTGTGCTTTGGGATAAGGCATACATGATCAAAATACGGAGTTATGGTGGCTGCGCCTGATTGGTTGGCTATTGTCGATGATGAAATTAGTTTATGGCTTAACCCCAGCGTTCTTGACCAGATCGATCTGGCTATTCAGTGCGTAGCTGTTGATAACGAGATTATTTATAGAGTTAACAGTCAAGAATTATTGCAAGTATTAGCTTCTAGTGTCGGTATGGCTGCCCAACGGCAAGGCACGATCGCAATTTGGACTTATTACAATGATCGGGCAGTGAATGAGTCCGAGGCAAAGCCTTCACCGATATTGCGAACGATAATGAATATTGATGGAGATCTTTCTCAAAAGGTTTGTCAAGATATTTTGAATCATCCACAAGCCGATCGCATTTTAAAGGCACATAGTTTTTTGGTCAGTCAAATTTCGCGACAATTTATGACGGCGATCGCTGATTATGTCGAAGAAAAATTACGTCCATTTGCGATCGCTACTTTATCTTTTGCCTCGACGATTACATGGTGTGAACCGCTGCAAAATCTTGGTAAACGCCTTAATTTGCCAGAAAGTTTTAGTTCAGTTTTCACCAGGCAATGTTGGCACATCGCGATCGCTGCTCCAATTGTGGTTCTAATGATTTGGTGGATTTATTCCAAACTGAATTTGACATTGCCCAACATGCCAAAGCTGGCAAAGAAGTTATTTGCGTATTTACTTCATCTTTTAGAAAGACCGATTTCCCGATTGATAGCTATTGTCGCGATCGTAATCTTAATTTTTTGTTGGATAGCACTCAAATTTACTAATCCAATAGGTATCTCTGGCACATTGATTAGGGCGCTAGAGTCTTATCTAGAGCCATATTTACCTGTGGCAATTATTAGCTTGCGTCAATGGATAGTTGGTGCTTTGGGCAAAATCTTTTTCCGCTATCCCTTCTTTGTTAAATTGATTTTTGGGCGTTTCATAAGATGATGGTGTTGATTACCTCTGCATAATTAAAAAAACAAAGCCAAGATCTGTACCGCCCGCTACGCGGGCGGTACAGATCTTGGGCTTTTATATTTAGTTATGTTGAGCTACTTACGCAAAGTGGAAATTACCCGATCAAGGCAATGAAACAAGTTGAGATTTGGCGATCGCAAGCTGCCGCAACCCTTGCATTTCTGGTTCCCAAGATAGCCGGAAGTACGATCAATGAAAAAGATGGACTGGTGGACGATCTAGTGCGTGCGCTAAACAACTTGCCAGCACGTCCAGAAGATCGACAGCCCTATGCCGGTATTCTTCCTGCTGCCGATTTACCAACTTGGCGCAGTCGAGCAGCCTTAACTCTTCAGGCTTCCGTGCCAAAGATTCCTGATGTTGAAGGTAGCATTTTTGATGGGGCGATCGATGATTTGATTCGCTTTTTGCGTAATTTGCCGCCCCGAACAACAGGGAGATCGCCTTATTCAGGACTTTTTCCTGCGGCGAATTTGACAACATGGCGCAAACAAGCTGCGCAGACTTTAGTTGCGGCGATCGCGAATATTACCGATCCGAAAACCAATAGTGCTGATGGCAGAATTGATGACTTGATCAGGGTGATGAGTGGATTGACTTTGCGTCCAATTTTACGCAAACCCTATGAAGGGCTTTACCAAGCACCCAATCTGACTGAACATCGTAAATTAGCAGCGCGACGATTGGAGCAATTAATTACCGGACTCAAAGATGATTTCAACCCTAAAGATGTACTAGTTGATAGCACGATTCGAGTCCTCAATAATTTGTCGCCACGGCGCCCAGATCAAGAGCCCTATGAAGGCTTATATCCTCCCACTGCTCAAGTTAATCAAGATAACACATCTGGTTTGATTACGCAGGAGCAACTGATCGCGATCGCTCCTTATGCCCAACGCGATCGCCTTGCAAAATTACTACCTCACCTGAATACCACAATGCAGCGCTATGCGATTACCACGCCATTGCGGAAAGCCCATTTCCTAGCTCAGTTGGGTCATGAAAGCGATGGATTTAACACTAACGAGGAATATGCCTCTGGCGCAGCCTATGAGGGACGACGAGATCTCGGTAATACTCAAGCTGGAGATGGTGTGCGCTTTAAGGGACGTGGCTTGATCCAAGTTACTGGACGAACAAACTATGCTGATTGTGGTCGAGCATTAGGTGTGGACTTAATTAGCAATCCCAGACGTTTAGCAGATTTCGATCTCGCTTGCCTTAGTGCAGGTTGGTATTGGGACACTCGCAAACTCAATAATCATGCCGATCGCGATGATATCCTCACAATTACAAAAATCATCAATGGCGGCACAAATGGTTTAGCCGATCGCCAATCTTATCTCGCAAGAGCCAAGCGAGTGTTGAGAGCTTAACTGCAAAGATGAAAGCCGGCGTTTAGCGCCAGCTTTCATCTTTAACGATTATGTTTTAATTGATGAATTATGCATAGGTTTTGGCGAGGGCAAATCCATGACTCTGCAATCTCTAACATCTGATGAAGCGATCACTCCAGAGATCGATTATCCTGACAGTGACGGTAATCCTATGGCTGACAATACCGAGCAGTATCAGTGGATCGTCATGATCAAAGAAAACTTGGAGATCATGTTTGCCGATGATCCTAACGTATTCATTGCAGGGGATTTGCTTTGGTATCCAGTCCGGCGCACTCAAAAACGGGTTGCGCCTGATGTGATGGTGGCACTAGGTCGTCCCAAAGGACGAAGGGTATCCTATAAGCAATGGTTAGAAGATAACATTACGCCACAGGTAGTTTTTGAGATCCTCTCGCCCAGCAATAAAGATCGGCGCGGGCAAGATTCCCTTGAAGATAAGTTTGATTTTTACCAAACTTATGGCATTCAGGAATATTACATTTACGATCCCGATGATTTGATTTTAGAAGGCTGGCAGAGAGTAGGTGATCGCCTAGTCCAAATTCCATCAATGCTCAATTGGGTCAGTCCATTGCTAGGAATTAGATTTGATTGGGCATTCGGACAGGAGTTAATCATCTCGCGTCCCGATGGTCAAAGATTTTTGTCGCCTGTGGAAATAAGCCAACGTCTACAGCAATCAGAAATCCAAGTGTGGCAAGAACAGCAGCGCACTGCTCAAGAGCGTAGACGTGCCGAGGCACAGAAGCAACGCGCTGAGCAGGAAAGCATCCGTGCTGAACAAGAAAGCATACGTGCTAATCGCCTTGCGGAGCGGTTACGAGCTTTGGGTATCGAGCCAGACGATGTTTAAACTTAATGGCAATCTGGGTCTCTGTGGCGCACATCGCACTGGCAAAACCACATTAGCGATCGCCCTCTCTTCTCATCTAAATATCCCCTTTATCCGCACCACGACTAGTCAGGTTTTTGCGGATTTGGGCTTAGATCCAGCGGAGCCGATGGACTTTATAACAAGGTTGTTTGTGCAGAATCATGTTTTGGATGCTGCTGAGCAGGTTTGGCAAAATTCAGCAGTACCATTTGTTAGCGATCGCACTCCCATTGACATGATTGCCTACACACTCGGTGACATCCAAGGCAAAACGGAGGTGGAATTTGACTTACTCAATCAATATATAGATCGCTGTTTTGCCAGCACCAATCAGTTTTTTCAAAATCTGGCAATTATCCAACCTGGGATACCTCTCGTATATGAAGAGGGCAAAGCTGCGCTTAATGTCGCCTATATTGAGCATATTAATATTTTAGTCATTGGGTTATGTAGTGATTCTCGGCTTAAGGCAAAAGTGTTTTGTAACGCACGGGAGGCGATTGCCCTTGACGTGAGAATTAGCAAAATTTTAAAAGAATTTGCTTGACTTTAGTTTGAGCGCGATAAAATTAGGATAACTAGACTTATTGGCAATTAACCATGTCAGAAGCAATTACGATCGCGGATATTTATAAATTGTTTGAACAGACTAATGTTGCACTAGAGCAATCTCGTGCTGAATTTGATCGCAGCATTGCCCAATCCCGCGCCGAAGCGGATCGCCGTGCTGCCGAAGCGGATCGCCGTGCTGCCGAAGCAGCCCTTAGTCTAGCCAAGCTAGAAAAAACAGTTGAACGCACCAGTAAGGCGGTGGATGGACTCACTACTCGCTGGGGGCGATTTGTGGAGGAGTTAGTCCGCCCTGCGGTGGTGCGGATGTTTCGCGATCGCGGCATCTTAATCACTCGTACCATGGAAAGAGTGCGATCGCCTCTTGCATCGGGCGCTCCGATGGAAATTGATATTTTGGGGGTAAATGGGATGAAGGTGGTGGCGGTAGAATGCAAGTCGCGCCTGTCTAAAGATGATGTCGATGAAATGTGCGATCGCCTCACTAAATTCAAAGCCGCGTTTCCTGAGTATGCTCAATACACCCTCTATGGCGCGGTGGCAGGGATTGAAATTAATGAAGGTGTAGATGTTTATGCTTATCGCAAAGGCTTTTTCGTAATTCGGACTAATGGCGAATCGGTGGAAATTGCCAATGACGACAAGTTTCAGCCGTTGGCTTGGGGGTGAACCATGATTGCTGTACCTAATAACCCAAGAATTTCCCCTGAAGAATATTTTGAATGGGAAGCAAGACAAGAAATCAGGTATGAGTACATCAATGGTGATGTATTTGAGATGGCGGGCGGGACAGTCGACCATAGTACGATCGCTGCTAACTTGATTGCTTTATTGCGCCCACATGTTTGAGGGCGCAATTGTCTGGTATTAGGTTCGGACGCGAAGGTGGGAATTTCTAAGAACGGTGAGTTTTTCTATCCGGATCTATTGGTGACTTGTGACGATCGCGATCGCAATTCGGCAAAGGCTGTGTTTTATCCAACTCTAATCATTGAGGTGTTGTCACCTAGTACAGAGGCGTACAATCGAGGTGGTAAGTTTGCGCGTTATCATCAGTTAACCAGCTTGTGTGAATATATGTTAGTTAGCTCTGAACAAGTTGATGTCGAAGCTTTTCGACTAAATGAGCGTGGTAAGTGGGAGTTAACATCTTATGGCGAAGGTGACTTAGTGCAGCTTGCTAGTATTAATTTTGAATGCGCGATCGCCGCAATCTATGAAGACGTGAATTTTTTAGGATAATTTGGCGGCATGAGCTAAAAAACTTTAGCCCAAGTTATTTGCAGACATGGGACAGTGGACTTAAGAAATTTAGAATTTATTGTTAGTGTATTGCGGCTGAACGATTTTTTTATTTTATTAACTGTCAAAAAATATTTTTTCTTAGGGTGATATCATCCAGTTTTTTTGTGGGTAAGTTACTTTCACAACCCAACAAGTTAACTTACTCGGCATCCACGGGAATAAAGAATTATGAAATCTGAATTCAAGACCAAGCTCATTCAACACATCCTCAACAAGAAGAATGACGAAAAGGGCTTTACATTGATCGAGCTTCTCGTTGTTATCATCATCATCGGTATTCTGGCTGCGATCGCGCTTCCTTCTTTCCTTAACCAAGCTGCAAAAGCACGTCAGTCTGAAGCCAAAACCTACACTGGCTCAATGAACCGTACTCAGCAAGCTTATTTCCTAGAAAAGCAAGAGTTTGCGCCTAACTTGGTAACTCTTGCTCTGGGTGTTGCTCAAACAACTCAGAACTATGCTTATGGCGTTGCCCGCAACGGTGGTAGAACTGCATCCGGTGTCACCCAAAGTGTTAATGTTTTTGGAGCTCCCCTAGCTACCGCTACTCCTGGTGCTGGAACTGTCTCTGACACCATAGTTGGCGGTGATGCTGCATCAGTCAAGGGCTATACAGGTGGCGTTAACGTGGCTACCCCTGCTGGTTCCAATGAAGCTACCACACTTGCGGTTCTATGCGAAGCTGCCCTACCTCCTGTTAATGGTGGTAACACGACCGACTCTGCGGTTGGGACTAATAGATTTGTAACTTTTTCTACTAATGCTGCTCCTACCTGTAACACCACTATCGGTACTACTCTTCTTGGATTTGTTCCTATTCAATAGTCTCTAAGTTTTAACGACATTACTCAAAAAATCCCTCACTTTTAAATTTCTGCTTGAAATATCGAGTGAGGGATTTTTGTTATTTACTTCTGAGGAGAGATTTTTTATCTGCTTTTCTCAATCAAATTAGTGAAGGGCAGAATCATAATATTATTAAATGAATTAAAAATTTAGACCTTAGGTAATTATGTTAGATAGTTGGCAGTCTTTGAACCTTAGAAATGACCTAAAAAAGGCAATAGAGTTTTATGAGACTGCTATAGAGAGTAATGAAAATATTGTAGAGAATTATCACTATTTGGGGTTAGCTTTATTATTGTCCGAGCAAGAAGAAGAAGCTCAAATGGTATGGCTATTAGGACTAGAAAATGCCACTCCTGACAAATCATACGATCAAAAACTAGGTAAAATTCTTGAAGATGAAGCTAATTATCAAGAAAAGCTTAACAATCATTTTTCAGCTTGGATAATTCGCCACCATTTACGCCAAGTATGCCCACTTGACTTTAATAATTTAGTACAGATTGTCTATCTCTCTTTGCATCTAAAATTGTTGACTAGCGAGACTCTATCTGAATTAGATTTTTTGGGATTATTAGAAACTGAATCTAAGCTAGAGATTAATGACAATATTATTTTACAGTTATCGCAGAATGTACTTACGTCTGAGATACCTTTTGATGAAAGTATTGAATTTACATCTAGGTTAATACCATACATAAAAGACATCCAAGTCTGTCTAGAAACCTTAATCTATGTTGCAGAACGCTCAAATTTTGAAAGAGCTCAGCAAATTATTAATCAACTATGCCTAGTAATCTCTCCCCAGAGCCTAACAGCTAAAGGATGCTTAACTCAAATGCTGTCGGAGAATGGCTATCATCAAGAAGCAATCCAACTTGCTCGGAGCTTACCTAAATCTGATAATTTATCAGATCAAGTTGTTTCCTATCAGCTCTTACTAGGGACAATCATGCAAGCTGCAGAACCGTGGCAAGAAATAGAGTCAATTTATGCTGAGTACCAGCTAGTCTTGGACAAACTAGTCGCAGAATCTCCCAAAGATCTGCCAAGCCTTACTCAATCGTTTTTATGTTGCTCTTATTTCTTCTCGGCCTATTTAAACGATATTCCCAAAGTTGCGCATCCAAAGCAAAATCAAGCTCTAAAGCTATTTCAAGAAAATATTTGCTATTCTAAGCCTGAACTAGTTGAGAAGTTTCAGCCTAATCTCCAATCCAAGCACAATCATAAACAGCTCAAGATTGGATATATTTCTAATTGCTTACGAAAGCATTCTGTAGGTTGGTTAGCTAGATCTCTAATTCAACACCATGATCGCGATTCTTTTGAAATTTATGGCTATTTCCCTTGGTTTCAACAAAATGATTTCTTGCAGCAGTGGTATGCCTCCCAGATGCATAAGTCTTTTCGGGGTGATATCGATTATTGGGGCGACCACACTATTATGGCTGACGAAATATATAAGGATGAGATAGATATATTAATCGATCTAGACAGCCTGACTGTTTCCAATACCTGTAGTTTAATGTCTCTAAAGCCCGCTCCAGTCCAAGTCACTTGGCTAGGGTGGGATGCCTCTGGTTTGCCTGCCATAGACTATTACATAGCAGATCCCTATGTGTTGCCAGAAGATGCCCAAGAATATTATTCAGAGAAGATCTGGCGGCTACCTAACACTTATCTTGGCATAGATGGATTTGAGTCTTCTCTGGCAAATATAGAGCGCAGTGAATTGGGAATTCCAAATGATGCAATTATTTATTTTAGTTCACAACAAAGCCGAAAGAGACACCCTGAAACAGTGCGATCTCAAATGAAAATCATTAAGCAAGTCCCCAACAGCTATTTTTTAATCAAGGGTTTAGCAGGCAATAATAACGTCCAAGACTTGTTTTATTCCCATGCTGAGGCTGAAGGTGTGGAGTTTGATAGATTAAGATTTTTACCAACCACTAACTCTGAGGCTGAACATAGAGCTAACTTAGCGATCGCAGATGTCGTGTTGGATACTTATCCCTACAATGGCGCAACCACAACTATGGAAGTCTTGTGGATGGGTATTCCCATGGTGACTAGGGTAGGAGAGCAATTTGTATCTCGGAATGGATATACGATGATGATGAATGCAGGTATCACTGAAGGAATTGCTTGGAATGCATCTGAATATGTAGAGTGGGGAGTTAGATTTGGGAAAGAGCCATTACTAAGGCAAGAGGTGTCTTGGAAGCTAAGGCGATCGCGCCAAACTTCTCCACTCTGGAATGGCAGGCAATTTGCAAAAGAAATGGAAAAAGCATATACACAGATGTGGGAGATTTACAATGGATGAGGCTTATGAGCTTTTTTGGCAGTTCAAGTATATAGAAGCTGAAGCTGTTTTCCAAAACCTGATAGCTATTACAGACGATATCGCTTCTATTCGTTCGATCTATCGGTATATAGGATTATGTCAATTATTTCAAGGGCAATCTGCAAACGCTCAAGCTAGTTGGTTGTTAAGCATTGATCAAGATACTTCTCTTGACGAACTATTTATTTTTTTGCGTAACATTGCGACTGAATTTGGACATAAGTTTAATCACTATGATAACTCCATAATCATTTTGGAGGCTTTACAAAATACTGCACCTCACGATATCAGTTTGGCTTCAAAGTTAGATGTGCTAAGAGATTTAGCACGATTTTATAGAGCAGCATTTCGATTTAACGAAGCTATGAATGCTGCAAAATCCTATGTTCAGTCAGCCAAAGACTTGCCAGATAAAATTTTCGCTAACTATTTATTACTCCATGTACTTCTACAATGCGGCACTCAATGGGAAGAAATCCTAGAACTGGCATCTCAACAATCTACATTAATTAAGTTACTAATAGCAGAAAGTCCTAAAAACTTAAGCCATAAAGAAGTAAATCGCTTATTTAGCTCTGGATTCCATTTTCCTTACATTGAAGACTGTCCCCAAGCAAATCGTACTCTTCAAAATAAACTCCTCAAAATTTGTCACGATAATTTGGGATATCATCAACTTTCTTTTGCTAACCTGCAAAAGGGAAATAGACCTCTAAGAATTGGCTATATTTCTCATTGTTTGGGCAAACATTCGGTAGGATGGCTATCTAGGTGGATCTTTAAACATCATGATCACGATCAATTTCAAATTTATGGTTATTCTTTTTTAGATAAACCTAATTCTTTTGATTCAGTTAAAAGCTTTATCGCTGGTTATAGTGATAAATTTTATAGCTTTGGTTATGATGCAGCCGAGATTGCGGAAGCAATTCGTAAAGATCAAATCGATATTTTAGTTGATCTCGATAGTATTACATCAGATGTGTGTTGTGACATCATGTCAATGAAGCTAGCACCAATTCAAGTGAGTTGGCTAGGATTAGACGCTTCAGGGTTACCTACTATCGATTACTTTATTGCTGATCCCTATGTTTTACCTGACAATGCTCAAGAGTATTATTCAGAGAAGATTTGGCGACTGCCAAACACCTATATTTCCGTAGATGGATTTGAAGTACTGTTTCCGACTCGACACCGCGATCAGTTAAGTATCCCTAGTGACGCAGTAGTTTATTTTAGCTCACAGGGAGGATGCAAGAGGCATCCAGAGACTGTGCGGCTCCAAATGCAAATTCTCAAAGCAGTACCCAACAGTTATTTTTTGATTAAAGGGGATGCTGACCAAGAAGAGATTCAATTGTTTTTTAGGCAAATTGCTGAATCGGAAGGAGTAAGTGGAGATCGCCTCAGGTTTCTGCCTATGGCACCAACAGAAGCAGAGCATCGAGCTAATATAGATATTGCAGATGTTGTTTTAGATACCTATCCCTACAACGGTGCTACGACCACTATGGAAACCCTATGGATGTGTATTCCGATGGTAACTAAGGTAGGTCAACAGTTTGCCGCTCGCAACAGCTACACGATGATGATGAATGCTGGTATCACCGAAGGAATAGCTTGGAGCGATCAAGAGTATGTAGACTGGGGAATTCGATTAGGCACTGATGAAAATCTGCGTAAGCAAGTATTTTGGAAGCTAAAAGAATCTAAGAGAACTGCTCCCCTTTGGAATGCTAAGCAGTTCACCAGAGATATGGAAAAAGCATATAAGCAGATGTGGGAACTCTACTTGCAGCAATGAATAATTCTAATTCCTTAATGTCTTGTTTGTTTCATGGGAATACCTTCAATTAAAATAGCATTCTCAATCTTGTCTCTAGAAGCAATAAACACCGATCTTGCGAATATTGCTTCATGGATGTTTCCTAATTGCCAATCCAGAGGAAATTGTTCATGATTCGGTTGAGTAATTGGCATATATACAAACTCAAAATGTTGCTTCAATTGGTTATAAATCCAAGATCTTGTAGGCCGGCAACCATATCCTGATGTTGCTTGAGATGGATAGTTTTCATTCTCTTTCACAAAATTTATGGCTTCCTCGTCGCCAAAAGAAACACAAGTCTCTAGCAAAAGCAAATTCTTGGTATGCTTTGACATAAACTCTATGGCTTCTAGAGGCTTATTAAGATGATATAAAAGTCCATAGCAGTAAACGATATCAAATAATTCATTTGGATCTAGAAGCGGGTTCTCCATGTCTAGATGTCTAACATCAAGTCTAGGATAACGAGAGCGCAGCACTTCAACATTCTCAGGTCTTCCTTCAGTTATGACTATCGAGCAGTCACGATCTATAAAAAATTCTGAGTGATCACCGATCCCAGCCCCAACTTCAAGTACATGAGATCTACTTATATTTATGTTCAAGCTAACTAGATGTTCCAACCTTCTATGATTATGACGCAAATAATCTTCAGAATGAAAAACAGATAATGGAGGCAACGTATTATTTTGGATAGGCAATTGGCTTGTCAAAGAAGAAAGTTCATCTAAATCAACAAGGAATTCTTGGATTCTTGAGACAATGGGTAAAGAGCTTAATCCTTGATTAACTAATTCAGGAAATTGAGATAAGCCTTCAATAATGACTTTGGATAAGTTATACTTGGGATCTTTGCCATAATTCAGGGTCAAATATTCGAGTAATTCTAAAGCATAATCGGGAAAACTCAGGACATCAGCTATACATGCGAGTTTCAATATTTGCTCAGGATTCTGGCTTTTCGATTGAATTGGATCTCGGAAATAAAAAGCATCCCCCCATAGCAATTGCCCAAGACGCACATTAGAGCGAATTGGTGAACTCGATCTCACACGGTAAGAAGTCGAGATGTCAAATAGGGTAAAACCTTGTTTTCTCAAAAAGGTATCAACATCTGCAAATAAAGGTTGATCAATGTACAAGTGAGAGAACTCGACTTCAATTTGTATTGCGGAAATACTATCTAAGATTTTACTTGATCCTTCTAGAACATCTAGATCAGCCCCTTGAACATCAATCTGGAGAAAGTTAATTTCGTTTATTTCTTCCAATTCACAGAAATCGTCTAAAGTGTTTGTTTCAACTTGGCAACTAAAGTCTAAATTTACTAGTTCTGGTAAACCTGAAAAGCGGCTTAAATAGGCTTCATTGGGTGAATAAAGAGAGCTGCACATTGGGGCTTTAGTAACATAAAGCGTTCTTTCTTCTTCAGCCTTACCCAGAGCTAATGGAATATGTACCTCTTTCCAGTCAATTTGTCTCGTTTCTAGATCAGCGTTGGCAACTTCACAAGCCTCTTCATCAGCATCAAAGCCATAAATAGTTAGTTCTGGGGCAAATAATCCCCATCCTTGGCTAGCATAATCGTCATAATCCCCTAGTTTGCGTGACCCTACGTTGCAAACGGTCATATGAATGAGATCTAAAAAACCATTTTTCTTTAAAATTGGGAGAAATACTGACATACAAAAATTTCTTGGATTTTATAAATTGTTAAAACAATACCATTATTGAGTAAACCTGTTCTGGGGTAAAGCAATCACATTCAGACTATCCTGAAAATCAGTGTTAACATCAACAGAAACCAGCCTCTGTAAATATGGCTGATAGCGAAATAGTTGATAACCAATATTCCTCAAAAAATTGGCAACGGGTATATTACTACCCTGAGATCCTGCAATGTTTTCATAGATGATAATTGGTGCAAATTCGGTGAGAAGGCGATCGCTACCTTTCAAAACTTGCAGTTCATGCCCCTCAGCATCAATCTTCAGAAAATCAACCCTGCTTACTCCATGTTGTTCGATCAGACTATCTAAAGTAAAGCACTCCACTTCTTCAAAACTACTAGCATCTCTAGTTTGTCCATCTTCTTCAGAAATAAGCTCATTAAGCTCACTTGCCGCGCTAAGGGATAATTTTGCCTTGCCATTGCGATCGCTTGCGGCTCCTCCACAAACTTTGACCCATTCAAGATTGTTGATTTGGCAAGTCTCATTAAGATAGCCCACACATTGAGAAAATGGCTCAATTGCCAGTACTAAACCAGTAGCTCCTACCCTCTGAGCAGCGCTGAATGTATATACCCCAGCATTTGCCCCCACATCAATCACCGTCATTCCTGATTGAATACCGTTACGCCAAAACTCAAGCTCTCTTTCAAACCAGTCACCTTGACCAACCAAAACGCTCGTGACAATACTGCGAAAGCTCGGCTCAACCGCTAAGACTAAATCTTCATCAAAAGCAACATAGGTGCTTGCATTGTCCACAGACAACTTTGTCCATTGCCAATCAGCAGTGTCATCATTCTGGGTTAGACAAATATCATTTGCTGTTTTTAGCCAGTATCCAGCAGTATTGATATCTCCAATACCGCGATAGCCAAGATAAAGCGCTTGTAAAATCGGAGCATGATATGGAGCTAATTTCCTAGCATGATGTAGATGGATAATTCCTTCAACTTGACCACTCATCAGTTCCGCAATACCTATCATCAAACAAACAGTAGGGCTATCAGCAAAAAGCTGATTAGCCAGCCTCAAGAATCGAAGTCCAGACGAGTTATAAAATATAAACTGCGATCGTCTTAAAGCTTCTGCTAAGAGCATGAAGGATTGAGCATAGCCATTCTCTGCATTGACGAGCAATTCAAACTCTATGCAAGTTCTAGCTGCTAAGGGGAAATAGACTAAACCTTTGGGAATACTATCAGTAGATGAATATGCAACCTGAGATGAATTAATAACAGTGTTTAGTGCTAGATTAACTGCCTTGCTATCCTCTGCTAACATACTTTGAATGATCACATAATGAGCAGCACAATGAGGATTTTTGTCTAGACTAAACCCTCTTTCTAGCTTTTTCATTGCAGACTGGATTAGGCTTGTTTTTGCCTCTAAATCTGCGGATTGTTCAGATTCAATTAAATCAATAACAGCTAAGTTATTCCAATCTAGAGAAGTCTCAGGACTATCCCAATTACTGGTTTCAAAGATAGCTTCGACCGATGATAAAATGTTTGCATCGATATCAGGGTATTGACTAAACATATATTCAAGATATATGTCGCTACAAGCAGAGACTAATTCCATAATTTTAAATTCAAGCTGTAGATCATAAGTGATATTAGAATGGATGTATCATTGTTGAATATAATAATTCAAAATCAAGGGGCAAAGAAATCGCCTTTGACTTGCTAAAAAGCAGCCGATTAGACCAATTTATCAACCAAACCAGTCTTCATCCAAAACCTGCTCAAGATCGGCGATCGCCCCTGCACTTGATTAGCGATCGCTATCAGCTCAAATAAAACTCATTAAGCCAACCAATCCATGTCTAGAATCCGATCGAAATCAGCTATAGGAGTTTCAGGAAAAATGCTTAGAGGCAAATTTGAAGCGATCGCGACAAGTTGACGTGCATCTTGGTAGCATTCTTCAAATATCTCCCTTAAATAAGGTTTTAAACTGGGACTATCTTTTAATTCATCTCTAATTTGCTGACGAAAATTGAGAACTTCACTTTTCCAATGAGCTTCATTTCTGACCAGTTCTGACTGCCAATACTTAAGTTTAAGTAAATGCTCAAATAATCTTTTCAACAAGCTTTTTAGTTTCTTCCGATCGCGCCGACTCAAACCTAAAACCTCTTCAATTAAATTTTCTATATCAAGAGCGTCAAAATCTCGATTTTGTAATTGCTTAGCAGTCTCCTGAACCCAAAGCGAATAATCTGCTTCATAAAGAGTATTAGTGGTAGATTTCATTTCAGCAATCATTAGTTTTCCTCCTTGCTATACTCATAGACTACATAGTTATCTTGAAGATTAAAAGGGCGATCGCCATTCTAAAACCAACTAGACAACATTTTCTCGCAACCAAATCTCCAAATCATCCATTCCCTTAAAATCTAGCAAAGCCTCAGCTAGATTCTCGATATCTGTAATTGGTAGCGATCGTACCTTGTTTTGTTGTGCAATCAAGAGTTCATCTAGAATTGCACGATGTTTTCCGCGAACCGCTCTCTTGTAATCTCGCTTAAACTGGTTGATTCGACTAATCGTCCGCATGGAGATCGCCCATTAGTTCTTGCAAATTAGAGAAAGATTTAACCTGTCCAGCCCTAGCAGACTTAATGGCAGTAACTGTCTCTTCGTTTGGTATCAACAAACTAAACGGAAGTGCTTGTTCCTGCGCTACCCGAATCATCAACAGACGAAAAGCATCAGAAGGAGTCAGCCCGATCGCAGCAAGTACGGCTGTTGCTTCCTCTTTGATTTTTCCATTAATTCGAGCGCGAACAGTAGAATCATTAATCATGTGTACTCTTTAACTCTATGATCAATCTGAGCCACATTGTAGCTCAGATTGATCATAGTTGACCGCTCAAAAGGCGATCTTTCAGATAGTTTTTCCGACATAGGCGAGCTAATTTATTTATGCGAAATTTGCAAAATCTCCTGTTTGCCGCCCTTGGGGGTGTACTAATGGGACTCACACCTGACCCATTTAGTCAATGGTGGCTAGCATGGATCGCCATGATTCCTCTGTGGATGCTGACTCAAAAGCTGAAAGTCAAAGAGGCGATCGCAATGGGGGCGATATGGGGATTTTGCTATCACGGTATGGCGTTATTTTGGATTACAAGCGTGCATCCGATGGAATGGATGGGTGTGCCTTGGTGGACAAGTTTTTGGATCGCCACATTGGTCTGGTTGTTAATTACGGCTTGGGGAGCAGTATTATCGGGCTTGTGGGCAGGGGGAATGTCATTTTTCACGCAGAATCTCAATGTAACTAGTCGGATAATTATTGCTTGTGCAATATTTAGCGGATTAGAAATTGTCTGGAGCTGGGGACCACTTTATTGGACAGCACTAGGCTATACGCAGAGTCCTCATAATTT
This sequence comes from Pseudanabaena sp., assembly GCA_003249035.1. Classification (GTDB taxonomy): domain Bacteria; phylum Cyanobacteriota; class Cyanobacteriia; order Pseudanabaenales; family Pseudanabaenaceae; genus Pseudanabaena. Next base: position 182,453 of record QBMK01000004.1, on the reverse strand, counting down.
ATTGCTATTACAAATTAGCCGTCTATCTGGACAGCAAACCGTGACTTCCGCAATTGTGGCAATTAATGGATTATTAGCAGAAATTTTATTACACAAAACTTGGCGCGAAAGACAGCGCTATGCGATCGCAGCGATTTCTTTGCTAATTGCGATCGCGGGTTATGGCGCTTGGGAAATGCAAGGTGATCGCATGGCAAGTGGTAATGGACAAGCCATCAAAGCAGGAATCATTCAGGGGAACTTCCCAAATGCTCTGACTGTTAAGCCAAAGGGATGGGAAATAGCCGTTAATAATTACACCAAGGGCTATGAAAAATTAGCGCAGTCAGGTGCGGAAATGATTGTAACTCCTGAAACCGCAATTTCTTTTCTCTATCCTAATTACGATGCGCGTCGAGAACTATTTGATCGGGCTGTAGAGAAATATCGCGTGCCCGTCTGGCTAGGTGGCTTTGGCACAACTCGAAACCCTAACGCTGAAGACCCAAATAATTACACCAATAGCCTGTTTCTGATTGATGGTTCTGACAAGATTCTCGGTCAATATGACAAAGTAAGGCTTGTGCCCGTAGGAGAATACATTCCCTTTAAACCAATATTAGGAAGTTTGATTAAGCGTTTATCGCCGCTCAGAGGTGAAGTCGATGCAGGTTCGAGCGAACAACTTGTTGATACACCTTGGGGGCGCTTTATAGTTGGGATTTGCTATGAGTCTGCATATCCCGCAACTTTCCGTTTCCAAACTGCCGCAGGCGGAAAGTTAATTCTCTCTGCGTCTAATAATGCGCACTTCGCATCCTATATGTCAGCGCAACATCATGCTCAAGACGTGGCAAGAGCAATCGAGAGCGATCGCTGGGCAGTGCGAGCAACTAATACTGGCTATTCAGGCTTTGTCGATCCCAACGGACGCACAGTTTGGCTTTCCAATGTGAATACCTATGAAACTCATTTAGAAACAGTTTATTTACGCGATACCAAGACCCTATATGTCTTATGGGGTGATTGGTTTACACTGTTGCTTTGTATTACCAGCATTGCCATCTATGCTAAGCATAGGTTTACGAAGTAACTCAAGTGGCTCTTCTAGATTTGAGGGGATAAGCAAGTTTAGCGATCGCAACTTATCATATTAAATTTCCTTTCGCGCCCGAACAAGAAATAGTAAACAAAAATGAGGGCAGCACTTGGTGCTGCCCTCATTTAAATCTTATGCTTGTGATTGTAAATAATTTGGCAAGCCCAGTTGCTCGATCAACTTGAGTTGCTTCTCTAGCCAATAGGCATGATCTTCTTCAGTATCCGTGAGAATGCCTAGCAAAATCTTGCGACTTTGATAGTCCTGTTCGCTTTCACAGATAGCGATCGCTTCTTTCAAATCTCCAATCACCTTATATTCATAGTCCAAATCATTCTGCAACATCTCAGGCACAGTTTTACCGATATTGATTCCATCTTGCTGTGATAGATCGGGTGTACCCTCTAGAAAGAGAATTCTCTCAATCAATAAAGCTGCATGTTGGGTTTCATCCTGCATCTCGTGATCGATACGCTCGTAAAGCTTATTCAGTCCCCAGTCCAAATACATCCGTGAGTGAGTAAAGTACTGATCTCGCGCCGCTAATTCTCCACTCAACAACTTCGATAATTGTTGTAGAACTTTCTCACTACCTTTCATAATTTTCCTATATTGATTTCTAAAGTATCTATTTCCATAATCGATCGCATGCTGCATCAATTCGCCAAACGGCTAAATCATCGACTGCAAGAAATTGGGCAATCCCGCATTCTCAATCAGCCAAGTTTGAGATTCTAGCCAATCGATTTGTTCCTCGGTCTCCTCCAACAATTTGGCAAACAAATCGCGGCTAACAAAATCTTGTTGAGTCTCACAAATCACTACAGCAGATTTCAGCCCATTACATATCTCCGTACATATGGTTAGATCGTTTTGCAATAATTCAGGGACATTTTCGCCGATTAGGAGATTCCCTAATTGTTGTAAATTGGGAAGTCCTTCCAAAAAAAGTACTCGTTCGATCAGATAATCTGCTTGCTTCATCGCCTTGATCGAATACTTATATTCGCGATCGTTAAGCTGATTCAATCCCCAGTTTTTGCACATCCGTGCATGGAGAAAAAATTGGTTAATTGCTGTCAGTTGAGCTTTAAGTGCCTCGTTTAGCTGACGCTTTATATCTAAATTTCCTTGCATTGCATAATATCCTAACTTATCTAGTGATATGAGATTATTTATAGCATTTTCAATAGTAATTCCAATTATTGAAATTATACTTAAGTAATAACAATTCTCAAAATAGGGACTCAATTTTGAAATCCAAAAACCTTGCTGTGGCTTGTTAGTTAACCATAGGAGGTGTAAATACACTTTCGAGTACTGGATATAAGTAGGCTCTATTAAATAAAACTCACAAACACCCTATCCATTCTATACAGCGAATGATACAGATGTTAGAACCTAGATCTAACTACTTAGAGTGACCTCGGACGATCTCTAAATTTTTATGCACTTGGATGTCAAAATATCATACTTGACAAATTTACTACCATCATCAATAATGACAATTACTTGCAATAAAATTAATCTTCAAGAGAGCCAATACGCAAATGTACGTTTGTATCTGTCATGCCATAACCGAAAAGGATATCCAACAGGCAGTTGGAAAGGGAGTAAGTTCGATCGCAAGACTATCGGAATTAACTATGCTGGGGACTCAATGTGGTCACTGCACAAAACACGCCGATCAAGTTTTGAATCAATGTACTGGTAAATCATCATAAATGCTCTTTGACTTACTTCATATAACCACTTTGCGTAAGTCCTGAAGTTATAAAGAACAAATCCATCCTTCAAGCCGATCGCATTTTTTAGGGATTCCATAATTGGGTTGGCGAGAAGCCCATGCTGCCTGAATTGCGGCAAGTACTGCATCAAGCGTATCTCCTGAAGGATCGCTAGTACATTCCAAGACAAGCTGGTCATTAATTGCGACAACAAAGCCAAATTTAGTTTTGGATATGGGCGATCGCACCTGATTAATTATTTCTTGCCTAGAAATTTGCATTTCCGAGTTTTGTTTCCGCTTGTCATCAGATTTATAGCGCTGTTTTCCGATGGTGAGTCTTGCGATGAGTGCAGGATAAATCTCAATTACAATTCGTGGATCGTTAGTTGGATGACAAGGCAAAATGCTAAATCCTGCCTTGAGCATTCGCGGCGCACCTTCAAAAAACATTTTCCCTACGGGTACACCATAGACCTTCATCGGGCTAATTGCTCCTGCAAACTTATCAGTTTTGCGCAAATGTTCGCGATCGCCATCAGCCCGATTCTGACGATATTGATTTAAGATTTCTACAAACTCCTGTTTGGTCATCTGCCCAACAAGATTGACATATTCCTCCCAAGTTTCTCCCCACCCTAGATTCTCGATTAATTTGCGCGGCTGTCCCAGAGGAAAATCTACTCCTGCAATCCAAACAGATGAAATCGTCAGAAAGTCCATCAATGAAGGAAAATCTATAAAACGATGGAACTTCTGAATGTGCAAAATATCTGTTTTTAGGAAAGCTTCTGCACAAGCGATCGTCTTTTTTTTGCTAGGTGAACTGGTAAAGTCAATTCCATATATTTTCATTCTGTTCTCAAAAAAGAAATGATCCAAAGCATCATTTCTTTTTTATCTATTTCTAATTTTGATCTCTATTTGTGGTGGTGCTTGTGTTGGCGTTGCCACAGGTGCTGGCGTTGCAGGACTAGGAACAGGTGTCCCCGATGTCGGAGTTGGGGACATTAATGGAGAAGTTAAAGGAGGTGCTGTGGGAATAGCAGTTGGTTGTGCGATCGCTGCATCTTTAAGACTAAGTTTTAATTGATAGGGTATTTCGGTAGTACCTCCAATTCCCTTTAGTTGAACTACATAGGCTCCATCAACAGTAATTGGTACTTCAGCATTCAAGACATTAACAGCATTGGACTGGGGAATGCCTTGAGGATTCAGCACGGTAAGTAATAATCCACTACCTGTAATTGCTGTACTCAGCAATTGACCAGACTTAGCTTGAACTGTATAAGTATGAGTTGCCTCTCCAACCATTTTATTAGGAAAGAAGGAGTCTTTGTTAGCTTCTAAAGTTACAACTTGATTGACTGGAGCATTAGCCGATGTTGAGTTAGGACTAGCTTCAGTTGCGATCGGTTTAGTTGCAGGAATTGGTGGATTATTCACAATAACTGATGGCTGATTATTTCGCACCATCGCTGGCAAAGCAAAAGCAGCTATTACTGCTACTACCGCCAATAGTCCACCAAATAGAAATAGAACTCCTGAATTAGAACTAGGAGGCGACGAGACAGGAACTGACCTACGAGTTTGAGAACTTTTGGATGCAGCCTCAGCATTAGAGACAATTGAACGCACTGGACCAGTTAAAATGGTCGACCTGACGATCTTGCTCGTAGTCGCTTGACGTTCCACTTCAGTCATCGTCGCAAAGGTGGTAATACCTTGATTGACCTCACGCACTGACTGATAGCGCTGTGTATAGTGATAGCGAACCATCCTTGTCAAGACCATGGCTAAACCATTACTAACCTGCGCTTTGTCACGCCAAATTAGTTCACCTGTTGCGGGATCGGTAGGTAGATCGGTGGGTCCATATCCTGTGAGTGCCTTAATTGCCACCATCCCCAAAGCGTAAATATCACTGTTGTAAGTTGGTCTTCCTGCACATTGCTCACTAGGCATATAACCAGGAGTACCGATGGTGACGGTAAATCTTGATTCTCCTTTTTCATTAGCAATTATTTGCGCATTAGCATCTTGCATTGCCTTGACTGCGCCAAAATCGATTAAGACTATTTTTTGATCTTTCTTGCGACGAATTAAGTTGTCTGGCTTAATATCCCGGTGAATCACCCCTTCTGAATGAACAAACTCCAAAACTTCAAGGACATCTTTCAATATCTTGAGTACTTCAACTTCGCTTAGTTGTTTGTCTCTTGCTGGTGCATCAATATTTACCAGCGATTCAAGAATACGATCTTGAGACTCGTTATCTAAATCTGCTACCTCAGGTAATGGCACTCTCAGTTCGTCATAAAGCGATTGTCCTTCCACAAACTCTTGCACCAAAAAGAACTGCTTGTCTTCTTCAAAATAAGCAAGCAATTGCGGGATCTGGTCGTGCCTACCCAATTTTTCGAGGGTTTCTGCCTCAGTGTTAAATAGCCGTCTTGCCTCGCGAATAAAGCTGGGGTCATCGCTAGCAGGTTTAAGTTGTTTGACGACACAGGCTGGTGAGCCAGGGCGGCGCATATCTCTAGCAATAAATGTATGTCCAAATCCACCTGCACCGATCTGTTTAATCAGTTTGTAGCGTCCATCTAGTACTTTGGCTGGCATGGCTATCACCCCTCTAGTTATTGGATCAGAATATTCACTATCCACTAGCTTTAATTGTATAGGAATCAGCTACTTCCCTAAAACTTCATCCCAACAATTAAAATAAGCAGTGCTTCTCACTCTCCAAAAAAGGAGACAGAAATTGTGCCGGCTCTCTTTTTTGCTGTTTTGTTAGCAGCTATAGTTTCTACAGTTCAAAAATGTGAAAACCATAATATTAAGTCGTATCATAGGTAACTAGAAACAATATTATTCTCTTGCCTCAAAGTTAATGAATTTGACTGCTGAACTAAACTCGCTTACACAACAACTCCAAATCCTTGACGATCAATTATCCAAGCGATCGATCGCTCTTGATCCCAGTGGTTACTTTATTATTTATGTTGATCGCCAACAAAATTTAATTTGTGCTAAATACTATAGCAACACAATTAATGACAAAGGCTTAGCAGTTGATCCTGAGACTGGCAAACCAATTCCCGCGAGAGGAAAAGTTGACCGTCAAGCAATGCAACTATTTGTGGGTCGAACCGCAAAAGAACTCTGTGTGGAAATCTTTGAAAAAGCTCAACCCTGTCCTGTTACTCTATTTGACCATGCTGCATATCTAGGTCGAGAAGCACAGCGAGCAGAAGTAGCACTGTTAAAGCAACAAGAATATATCCAAGATTAGTAATTGTTTCGATATTCATCGACTCTCGCGTTCGCAATCTCTCAAAATATAATCATTCATACCATAGTCATAAGCGCCAGATGTCTCCTTCGATCATCACCTCAAACAACAGTTGGTGGGAAATCCAAGTTATAGCCGAACAGTCTCTAGAAGAGCAGATTTTTTGGCGATTACAAAATTTTGGTTGTCAAGGAATGGCAAGCCAAAAAGAATATGGGCAGATTCGCGTAAGTAGCTATCTGCCAGTTGAGAAGGCTAGTGTTTTAGATCTGGCGGCTCTGGCGCTATGGCTAAAGCAAGATGCGATCGCAGCTAATTACGAAGCCCCAACAACTCGATTAACAGTAATTAACGATGAGGATTGGTCATCTAGTTGGAAACAACACTGGAGCCCGCAGGAAATTGGCGATATGTTGGTGATTTATCCTGCTTGGATTGATCCACCGACTGACAGCGATCGCAAAATTCTGCGTCTCGATCCCGGCAGTGCTTTCGGTACGGGCTCCCATGCTACTACACAACTTTGTTTAGAAGCGTTAGAAATGCGCCTATGGGGGGCAAAGCCTGAAGATAATATCGTGGTTGCCGATGTAGGTTGTGGTTCAGGCATTCTCAGTATCGGTGCTTTGCTAATTGGTGCAAGTCAAACTTATGCGATCGACAACGACATTTTGGCGATTAAGGCAACTAATCACAACCGCCAGCTCAATGGCATTCCTGAAGATAAAATCTGGGTTCAAGAGGGCAGTATCCAAGATCTAATTGCCAATATGCCTGCGCGTGCCAATGGATTTACCTGCAATATTCTTGCGGACATCATTGTCGATATGGTTCCATATTTCGATCAGCTCGTTGACGAAAATGGCTGGGGTATTTTAAGCGGAATTTTGGTCGAGCAAGTACAAAAAGTTGCCGAGGCTCTTGATGTCCATAAATGGACGATCGCAACATTCTGGAAGCGTCAAGAATGGGCTTGTTTAACAATTAGACGGTCAGAATATTAAACCTTTGTCTTTGGGAAAATCAAACCCTCAAAAAAGATGCCGGCGCTGCGCGCCGGCATCTTTTTTGAGGGGCATAGTCCATTCCGAGACAATGATCCTAAATTTTTTGGTTTGAGATTGAGCTCAAATAGCAACCGAGCAAAAATCAACTGCTACTTGTTTGCTAAAACTGCATTGACCTTAACTTCGGAAAGTGCAGGGAATGAAGGTTGTTCGGCAAAAATTTCAGGATTCTTGATCAAAGCAACTTGTTCATGGGCAAGTAGCATCTGAGAATTAATAGCTGTTGTGGTCGCATCGTAAAGATTGGTTGCCATTTTTGGATATGCACCGATCGCAATAATTGGAACTAAAAAGCAAACAGCAATAAATACTTCGCGAGGTCTAGCATCGCTAAAGTCTGCTTCACTAGGCAAAACGCAATTTGTACCAAAACAAACCACCTCTTGATTACCTTGTGACTTAAGACTAATGTCCGAAATATCGCAGGAAGGATTGATATCACAGGTGGGGTTGGCATCAGAAGCATAGAAAATCTGACGCAACATCGACAGCAGATAGATCGGTGTGAGAATCACCCCAACTGCAGCTAAAAATACAGTCACTGTACGGAATGTGGAACTATAGATATCACTAGAAGTCATACCCACAAAGATCGAAATTTCACTAGCAAAACCACTCATACCTGGTAATGCGAGAGAAGCCAACGCGCCAACGGTGAATAAAGCGAATACCTTGGGCATAACTTTACCTATATAACCCATTTCGGTCATTAGCATCGTGTGGGTGCGATCGTAGGTAACACCAGCAAGGAAGAACAAGACAGAAGCAATGAGACCATGCGAAAGCATCTGCAACATGGCGCCACTGATTCCCAAGTCTGTATAGGCAGCAAGACCGATTAAGACAAATCCCATATGCGAAACCGATGAAAACGCTAGTCGGCGCTTCATATTAGTTTGGGCAAAGGAATTTATCGCACCATAAACAATATTAATCACACCTAGCATGGCTAAAACTGGAGCAAAATAAACATGAGCATGGTCTAATAAGCCCATATTCAAGCGAATCAGACCATAACCACCCATTTTCAGCAATACTCCAGCCAAAATCATGGATACAGGTGAAGAAGCTTCTCCATGAGCATCAGGCAACCAAGTATGTAGGGGGAAAATCGCTAGTTTGACACCAAAAGCAATTAACAAACCTGCATAAAGCGGCAACTCTAGAGCAAGTGGGAAATCCTTCAGGGCTAGCTCTGCCATATCAAAGGTCATGTTGCTGCCATACAGAGCCATAGCTAAGCCTGCAACTAAGATAAAAATCGAAGCTCCGGCAGTATAAAGTAAGAATTTTGTTGCTGCGTACTGGCGCTTTTGACCTCCCCAGATCGAAACGAGCAGATAAACAGGAATAAGTTCAACTTCCCACATGATGAAGAACATCAATAAGTCTTGGGAAACGAATACCCCGATCTGAGCAGAGTAAAGGACGAGCATCAAGAAGTAAAACAAGCGCGGCTTGATATTAACTTGCCATGCTGCAAAAATCGACAGCGTTGTGACAAGTCCCGCAAGGATTACTAAAGGTGCGGAGATTCCATCGACAGAGACCGCCCAACTAAGTCCTAGTTGAGGTATCCAAGTGTACTTTTCCGCGAGTTGAAATGTCGAGCTGCTTGGGTCGTAGTTTTTCCAGAAGGCATAGCACATCAAAATAAAATCGGCGATGCCTACACCTAATGCATACCAGCGGACAGTTTTGCCTTCTTTGTCCGGTAATATGGGTATGAGGAAGGAAGCTACGAGGGGCAGTAGGACGATCGCGGTAAGCCAAGGAAATTGGTCTAATGTCATGTCAATGAGAATAAATACTTACCTAGGAGAATATTAAGCATTGTACTAAACTTTATAAATTTTTAAGCATTATTCTTTTCAATGGTCATCATTAGTATTAGAAGCACTTTTGTAATTCGAATTAATTATATAGTGATTAGATTGTCTCCATTAAGTACTTTCATCGCCACGTCATACCTAAATTTAATTGAGAGATAAAAACCAATAAAAACTCAAAACAAGTGTTTAGTGCGAATCCCTAAACACTTGTTTTGAGTTTTTATTGGTTTTTGGGTATAGGAAAGTTTATACAGTAAATTCTTATGATTGAGTTGGGCTAGGCTCGAAAAATACCTTATACAAAATAAACCCGACTAACGCCATAATGCCAATCGAAATCGCGGCTGTTACTAATTTAAATATAAAACTCAGAATCGTAAATGAAACTAGACCGATCACCACGATCGCTGCGACTTTGGTTGCACCAGTTAGGCTGTTAACCCACGTAATGAGACTACCTAAACCAGTCTTCGCTGCATCAACACTCTGACTAACCGCAACAAATTCAGGCTCAGCTCGTTTATTAGGATCGTGAGTTTGGCTACTTACTTGTTGCTTGTTGCCCATTACTTCGCGCTCTAGCTCACGAAAGCGCTCTTCAAGGTTATCGGGTTGACTCATGGTCGCAATTAATAAAAATCTATAATTTATTCTACTGCATACCTTGAAATCATATAAATGCTGATGGCGATCGCTATCAATATCAGCAGCCTCAACTAGAACCCAAAGAACTGATTTGCGGCGCGCCGCAAATCAGTTCTTTGGGTTTGAGATACATTTCTAAAAGTCAGCTATGTATAGTATTGTCGATTTTCACGCATATTTTTTATCTAGAGAAAAGCCGAATTTGTTGCGATACGCCACCGCTACCACCTAACTCTTGACGAGAATTACTACTGGCTGAGACTACTTGGGTGATGATCCCAGAACCAGATGGAGCATAGTTACCAGTAATATCAATCACACAACTATGATTGACGAAGCATTTATTAAGAGAAATTTCGGCACGTTTACTATGCTTAGCCAAATTCACTAACTTGCCATTGAGTCGGACTTGAAGGTCAAGAGTAGTATTAGCACTTTGTCCAGAAATCATTAAAGTGACATTGCTCTTCAAATCATTGGGATCAATACTTAAAGTGCTTTCCTGATAGTTACTACTCTGAGAAGTAGACAAATCGGATGCAAAGGCTGGAAACATATGCAAAGAAGAAATAAGGCAAGTGAGGATGGATAATCTGACTCCCAAACCAATACGTGAAGAATTCAATCGCAGATGAGGTAAGTAGTTAGAAAAGCTTATGTCCATTTCTCAATTCCTCAATTTGCGGGCTGGGTTACATACTGAAACTGATGCATTAGCATTTGCTCCAATCCCAGTTTTCGATTGCGAAACGGTTTGAGTAGAATTTTGATCTTTACAGCCACTAAAGTTTAGTTGTACGCTCGTGGAGCTTTGCACACCAGTACCTTCAATTTCACTTCTATATCTTTGATTGACATTATCACGACCAGAAGTGTCCACTTGAACGTTGGTATGTGTTGTGGAGTTACCCGAAACATCCGCACTATTTCGTTGAGTACGCGGTTGGTATTGGGCATTGACTGACGAAATGCAAGGCAGTATCCACAAAAATGCTCCTACGCCTACAATCGATAAGCTCTTGAATGGATGTAAGGAGTTCTTCATGGTATTAATCTTCTCTGTAGATTCCATAATTTTTTGCATAACAAATATTCGACCATTGCTGATAGGCAATAATCTTGGGTAGGCGATCTAGTTAACAGCAATTAAGATCGCTGATACTGTCGCTTGAAGAGGGCTGTAGAGATTTCTGGGTTTTGTCTCAAGGATCTACATATAAGTAATTAGGTCGAGATCTTTACCCATCTAAAAAAATGCTATAGTATATCGATAGACAGAACAAAGAACTAGTTTGTTCTATCTATCGATGAGCCTTAATTAGGTCGAGAGCGGTTCAAATTAGTTGGTTAAGACTAGAAAAACCAACATTAGCTTAGCAGTCTCTAATATTTGACCTTAGCGCGATTGGTGCGAATTACGTTCTGTTGAGTGTTTTTGGTAGTGACAGAGTTGTTGTCACCCATAACATCTGTAAGCTGATCGTTGATTTGAACTACTCCAATGTCACCTGATGAACGATTGGATCTGCCAGTAGTCACTGTTCTGTTTGTTTGCACACTAGTACTCTTTACTGCGTTGTTGTTACCAGTAACCACAGAGGTTTGTGTGTTTTGTTGGACAACAGCAGTGTCAGCATTAGCCATCATAGGCATAGAGATAGCGACAGTGGTTCCAGCTACTAAAGCAGCAACGATCGTTTTTAGTGAATTCATCTAGTAAATGCTCCGAATTTCAAGAAGTGTTAGAACTGGAGAGTATTTGCAAATTAAAAATTAAATTACCTAAATTCTCTTACTACATGAAAATCTGACACGAGATTTGTACAAGAGGCTTTTAAGTAATGAAATCCTTTAACAAAAGGAGTTCAAAATTTTTTCAACGAATACCCTTTTGTAATTAGACAGAACAAAGACTAAATTTGTTCCGTAAAAAATATAGGTATTTGTGTTTTATTAAGTCACTCCTTCTTTGTCAAAACTCTCTAGCTTAAAGACAAAACAAAGACTAGATTTGTTCCCAATAATTTATTTTTTTGTAAATCCTTTTGTCATAAGGGTTTCATGCAACTTATGTCAATTTCCGATAAAATACTGCAAACAATTTTAAAAGGGTTGCTTTGCGCCCCTTTTAAAATTGTTTGCGTTTCGGGTTTGAGATTAGAGCGCCGTAGGCGCTTAATGCGATCGCTTATTTTAGCGATCAGTGACTGTGTCGGCGGCGCGGCACGTCTAAAAGTTAGGATTTGATAGTCCTAAAGGGTGAGTTTTGGTATAGATTTTTTGGGTACGATACTATTTATGAAGTGTAAGTAGCCTAAAAATAAGCTACTTGCACGCATAATTTTGGAGTTTCTCATGAAATTAGCTGAATTTCTGATCCAAGGGCAGCAACTGCGGCAGCAGAATCGCACCCTAGCGATCGCCTATTTTGAACAATGTCTTCAAAATACAACCACTGGCGAAAACGAGGCAGAAGATCTCAGCACGACCTCTAGGGTCTTACTCGATCTTGCCGTGGAACTAATTGCCACAAAGCAACCACAATCATTGAAAAGAGCGAAAGCTCTTGTCCAACAGGCGGGGGAGACTTTAGATCAAAATCCAGATCGCGAACAAGAGGCTTATTTGCTCTATGTACGTGCGATTCTGGCGCATGAATTTGGGGAATTGAGCGATGTTTTAGATATTTTGCAAGCGGCTCATGAAGCTTATAGCAATAATCGGGAGGGGCAAGCTTTAATCGATGACACCATCGGTCAATATTATTTACGAATAAATGATATCCCGTCAGCTCTAATGAGCTTTGAGCGATCGCTGTCAGCGCGTCTAGAAATAGCGGGTGAACGCGAGATTGCCAAAAGCTACACCTACTTGGGGAAATTGTATTTGGCGTCTGGTGATATCAATCAAGCGGCTAGCCTTTTTCAAAATACTCTTGATATAGCTCTAGCCAAATCAGATAATTTTTTGCGGTTGCAAGCGCTTAAGGGGCTGGCGAAAGTTGCGATCGCTGAATCTCAGTGGCAAACTGCAATTGCATTAATCCAAGATGCGATCGCTTTGCTCAAAGAACCTGTTGACACGATTGAAATTGGCTACTTATATTGCGATCTGGCTGAGGCTTTGCTAGGCGATCGCCAAGTTGAAGCAAGCCTAATCTGCATTAGGGTGAATGTGTTACCGCGTTTCCGGGATTACCAATATCTGAAGGGAATTGCGATCGCTAAACATATTCGAGGGCGCATCTATATGCATCGTTTGCTCGATGGTCTAGATAGCCTTGATGAAGATGCGATCGAAACTGCCGAAGACTCATTAGTTGATGCTTCGAGCGCTTTTGAGCAATTTGGGATGATGACTGACTATGCCAAATCTTTATACGATTTAGCTTGTCTGTATAAACTATGTAGTAGCTCGCAATTGCAATATCAATATCAAGGCAAGTCTTTGCGAGCGCTGGAATTATCGCTTAGCGTCTTAGATCATCTGGGCATTAGTAACACCAAGCTTGCCTCTCAAGTTGAAGCCATGCTAAATCAAGTTATGCGGGGTAGTTTTTAGCTAATCATATATAAGTAGATGCGCTTAATTAATTACACCCCCAAACCTGTAAGGTCGCGCCCCTGCGGGGCGCGACCTTACAGGTTTGGGGAAATTCTGCACAGGTAAATATCTCTATCTATTTGATTATGTGTAAATGGGGGCGCTTCGCGCCCTCATTTATTTTTTGAGTTTGGCGACAGCTCAGATATAGTTACAAAAATCTGATACATTTGGCTTGATTTGAAAACTATTTTTACGATTAGCATCCGAGGTTGATGCCATGACACAAAATCCGCTAGCCGAACAAGCCAAACAGGGAAATGTTAAGGTGATCGCATTTGTAATGAATCGTTTGCTCAGATCTCAAGCAATGTTAGCAAATGTCGAACGGGTCGGCGATAGCTTGGAAATTTTGATTGAGTCAGATCGGCTATCGCTAAACGATGAGATTCGAATTCCCGATCAGCAAGTACTAATGGGAATCCTCAAGAAATTGTTTGTCACCCTTGAGGTTAAAGAAGTTTCTAAGATCTCAGTTTCTTGGCAGCAAACAGGATTTGACGAACCTGCATGGACTGAGGAGATTTACATAGTTGAGCAAGACGATCTAAGTATTAGCGAAAATGGCGGAATCATTGAGTCAACAAAAATTCCTAGAATACCTCCGTTACCATTATTGCCGCTAAATCCTATGCTAGAGCGAAACGATCTGCGCGATCGCGCCAATGGCGAAGAAAATCTTCCAACATCTAGCCCCGATCTAGATGAAATCTTTGGAGAAATAAATGCTCCCGAGCCTTTACCAAATACTAATTCAACATCGGATAATTATCTAAATTCCGAAATAGATAATACAAGCTCACTTCAAGATTCAGAGTTTTTATTTCTAGCTGATGTTCCTTCAATTCCTGACTCCACAGAGATTGACGATATCCATTCGGAGACAACTTCCGTAGCGAATAATGTTGCTTGGCAATCTTTTATTAGAACGCCCACTTTTACGATGCAACTTGCCCAATATGTTGTTTTTTGTGTGATTATTATTTTCACATTGAGAGGAATTCATGCTGTATTTAGTGGTACTAAAGCTCCTAAAGCTGCATCTATTGCTTCACCAATGGTCATTAAGTAAGGATTATTGTGTCAACTCAATTCCACGTTTGTATTACTTTAGGAACTCGTCCAGAAGCAATTAAACTTGCTCCTATTATTCATCTGTTCAGAAATAAGCCTCAGTTCAAAACTTCGGTGATTTTAACTGGACAACATCGAGAAATGGTGGAGCAGGTGATGCAGTTGTTTGAGCTAAAGGCAGATTATGATTTAGGGATCATGCAGCCGAAGCAGACTCTTACCCAGATTACTTGCAACAGCTTGATCGGGTTAGAAAAGTTATACAAAGAGATCCAACCAGATATTGTTTTAGTCCAAGGTGACACCACCACAGCCTTTGCTGCGGCTCTAGCCGCCTTTTATCAACAAATTCCTGTTGGACATGTTGAAGCTGGACTGCGCACAGACAACCTATTTAATCCATTCCCTGAAGAAGCCAATCGTCGTCTAGTTTCGCAAATCGCTCAGCTACATTTTGCGCCTACCCTTGCCTCAGTGCATAATCTCCAAGTTTCTGGTGTGAAAACTGGTATTCACAATACTGGTAATACCGTAATTGATGCTTTGTTATATGTTTCGGGGCGATCGCCTATATGTGAGATCAAAGGCTTAGACTGGGCAGCCCATCGAGTGATCTTAGCCACAGTTCATCGTCGTGAAAATTGGGGAGAGCCATTAGAACAAATTATCCAAGCTTGGTTGCAGATCTTGGCAGATTTTGCTGATGTGGCTCTAGTACTCCCGCTGCATCTAAATCCTGTAGTGCGAGAGCCGTTAATGGCAAAACTTGGCAATCATCCGCGCATTTTCTTAGTTGAGCCTCTAGATTATGAACAATTGGTTGGGGCAATGCAACGCTGCTATCTGATCATGAGTGACTCAGGTGGCTTGCAGGAAGAAGCGCCAAGCCTCGGTAAACCTGTATTAGTATTGCGTTCTACCACTGAGCGCCCAGAGGCTGTTGACGCAGGGACAAGCAAGCTGGTCGGGACCGAAACCGATGATATTGTCGAGGCAGCTTCTCAATTACTAGGCGATCGCACTGCTTATGAAAAAATGGCGAATATTGCCAATCCCTTTGGCGATGGCAAATCCAGTCAGCGTATCCTAGATATAGTTCATTCATTTTTAGGCGATTGAATCTGAGATAAAAACAAAAATTTGCGAGCGGTATACGATCACACCCAGCGCAAGCATGGTCTCAGGCGAAGCCCCTCAATGGGTCTTATATTGTTGTTTATAGTCGGCTTGAAAGTAAATTGCGGCAAAAGTGTTGAGGAGTAACACTTTTAATAATTTTTTGGAAATTGCCGGAAGAATTGGTATGCAACTTTCTAGACGTAAGCTCTTGACTAAACTTGGCGTAGCGGCAAGTACAGTATTGCTGAATAACTGTACGTCCAAATCTTTGACTAATCAGCCATTTCAGATTAATGCTGATGCTAAAGTGTCGAATATCCCTGAAGTGCAATCGGTTCGCCTTGGCATTATTCCATCGCTTGAAGTTGCACCGCTCTTGGTCGCCAAAAACAAAAAACTGTTTGCTAAATATGGCATGACTGATGTGGAACTAGTTCCATTTAAATCGTGGCAAGATATTTGCGATCGCACCGTCATAGGAACGGAGTTCGGCACAAGTGATGAGGGCATTGACGGCGGACATTTCTATAGCCCTTTGCCTGAACTACTAAATGAGGGCTTAGTCAAACGACATCCGCGTAAAACAGCCATGTATGTGCTGATGCGGCTTCATACTCACGGTGGATATATTGTTGTTTCTAAGCGCCTCAATCCCTTTGGGATTCAACTTAGACGTGCTACTTTCTCGCCTTGGCAAGATATTGCCAAGTTATTTGGGAAGCCGATGAATGGTGCGATCGCGGAAATAGGCAGTAATTACGACCTATGGCTAAGATATTGGCTAGCATCAATGGATGTGATTCCGAAACAGGATATTGATATCTTGGAGATTCCATTTGATGAGATGATTCCTCAAATCAAACAGAACGAAGCTGACATACTCTGTCTAGATAGCTGGCGCACACTCAAATTAGTCGAAGCTAATCTTGCTGACCCAGCGATCGCCATAGGAGAAATTTGGCACAATTACCCAGGGGAGATTTTGGCAATGCGGGCTGATTGGGTGGACAAATATCCGATCGCTACTCAAGCGCTGCTCCAAGCAACTATGGAAGCACAGATCTGGTGTGACGATCCTGCTAATGCTCAAGAATTGGATACGCTTTTAGCTCTCAGTTTTATGAGTCGCAATCTTATATCGCAGCCGATTAAGATATTTTCTCAGCTTTTTAAAAATAGTCCTCAGCAAAACAAGAAAAGACTGAAAATCGATAATCCTAGTTCTATTAACTCTATCAAGTATTGGTCAAATGACGGCATCTCAGTTTCTTATCCTTATAAAAGTCACGATCTTTGGTTCCTGAATGAATATCGTCGATGGAATTCTCTGCCTGATGATTTTGAAACGAAAGAAACCATTGACGCAGTGAATCGCGAAGATCTCTGGAAAAATGCAGCTAAGGCGATCGGAGTTCCCGACACAAATATTCCGATCGCAACTACACGCGGTATAGAAACTTTTTTCGATGGCTTAAAGTTTGATCCTGAAAAATCATTAAAAACAAACCATTAAAAACAAAGTGATGAGATGCATTGCTTCGCATAGTTTTGTTTTTAATGGTTTTTATATCCTGATAAAACTGGCGATCACCATAAAGCCCGTAACAGAGAATACGGAAAAAATTAATCTTTTGTAACAGGATTATTAAATTAATCCAAAATTGTGAAGTCAAAGATGATAAGTCTTCACTATGTGGAATAGATAAAAGCAAGATCTTAGATTGCAGGAAATGATATGAAGTTTGAGACACCCATACAACAAGCTTGTTATGAAAAGATTCAGCCATGGTTAAATGACCTGTATGAGAATGTCTATTCCCCACCCTATGATATGCCTATATTTGTATTACCTCTAGGTTCAGCAACTGCAAATGTTGAAGTTTTACCTTGGGGAAATACTGAAGCAATCATTTCTACTTGGTCTTATGTGGTGACGGGGGCGGAAATCACACAGGATCTCATGAAATTCTTACTCACAAAAAATTCTGAGCTACCATTTGGGGTTTTCAGTATCGATGATGATGGCGATATTCGTTTTCATACAACTTTAGTTGGCTCTACCTGCGATCGCGACGAATTACAGACATCCGTATCTTCAGTCCTTCATACTGCTGATAAATATGACGATGCGATCGTTGAGTCTTGGGGTGGGGAAAGAGCTTTAGATCGAAGTCTTTAAATTATGCTGTAAGATCCTATGAGATTTTAAGTAAATGGAAAGTTACAGTCGTGAATTTTCAAACAGAAGCACAACAAGACTGTTATCAAAAAGTAGCTGATTGGTTGCCCGAAATTTGCGATCGCATATCCAAACCTGTTAGTGATAGTCCGATCTTTAGTTTGCAGTTCGGCTCTGCAACTGTACTGGTCGAAGTTAGGGCTTTCCGTGAATTAGAATCTGTTATTTATATTTGGTCATATGTTGCCACTGATGTAGAAGTTAGTTCTGACTTATTGCTGTATTTACTCAAGCAGAATGATGAGTTTCGCTTTGGTGGTTTTAGCATGGAAGATGAAGGGGATATCAGATTTCATGTGACTTTGCTTGGTGCTTCTTGCCAACAAAACGAGTTTAAATTTGCCCTGACAGAGGTTTTAGAAAGTGCCGATCGCTATGACGATCTTATCGTGCAGCGTTGGGGTGGTCGAAGAGCAGCAGATGCCTTGTTTGATATTTAAGAGACTACGAGTTAATGTTTTTACCTTTGTCTCAATCTAGTCGCGATCGCCATCCCAAACATCTTGCTGAAGTTGTGGCAACTTCCACAACTGAATTTCTCGCTCAGTGTCTTGAACCTGACAACTTAGATTTTCCATTGATGCCAGCCTTTGGCAGTTGGGTGAAGTCTCAACAGGATGAGAATAGCAAGGTTATTGCCTATGGTGTGGTTTATCATGCGACGACTGCCCCGGTTGATTCTGTTCATCGTGCAGTGGCTCTAGGCTTGAGCCTACAGGAGTTACGTGAACAACAACCACAGATTTTTTCAATGCTCCGTTCTGAAATTAAAGTTGTGTTACTCGGTTTTAGCTCAGTGGGAAATATCTATCAACATTTGCCTGCGCAACCTCCTCAAATCCATCAAGCCGTATATGGTTGTGAAGAATCAGAAATCGAGAACTTTACTGAAGAGTTGAATTTTATAAGGACTTTAGTCCAAATGACCAATGCACCTGTGGATGAGCTAATTGCGGCAGTATTACGAAATGTCTATCAGGTGAGAAAGTGCGATCGCAATTGGCTAGTCCAAGCTGGACGTAAGCTCAGCATTTTATTAAAGGATGATTACGATCGCCTCGGCGCAATCTTAGGACAAGTTCATCCTTGAGGCTTAGTTGGCTGGCAATGTACTACTGCTAATGCTCGCATTGCGTTGCATCGCCACTATTCGTCAATAATCTTTTGGCTATCTACTACATGTATCGCTGAACTCCATATACAAATTTTTGAATGCTTCAATCACATCAGGCGACAAGTTCTTTTCCCGATCGCTATAAAATTTTTGAAACTCAGCGATCGCATCGAAGCGATCGTAATCTTTAACTTCAGGTACTGGGGCAGCTTCATTGACAATTAACTTTGGCTCCACCATTACTGCTTGAGGGCAAACTTTTCGCACCCGATCTGCTAGTCCGATGGGCGGCGTATCGACAGCGATCGCAAATTTCAAATAGCCAACATAATCGCAATGCGCTTCTAATTGCTCATCAAGCTGATCGATATGACATTCCACTCTTTTAAGTGGCTTTTGGCAAGCAAGGGGCTGAAATTGCACTTTCGCAGGTCTACCCACTTCCACTTCAATCAAATTAAATCCCTTCTCTTCGCCCACTTCGCCAAAATCTACTTGAATTAACGATCCTGCATAATAGGTCGGTGCGGCATTGGCAATCTGCTGAGGACGATGGATATGACCTAAGCCTACATACTGACATTCTGAAGGGATTGATTGTCCCGACAGGCTGTAGACAGCACCACTATAAAAGGCAGCCTCTGAGCCTGTGAACTTTGCGCCATCGACTGTCATATGCGCCATCATCACATTCACGGCATCAGTTTTAAATGCAGAAGCTAGATCTTGTAAAACATAAGTTACTAAGGTTTTATAATCATTGCGCTGCTCGACCGCATCTTTATTCCAAACATCCTCGGCAGCTAATAAGCGCCGCTCTGAAGCAAAAGGCATCGCGCCGACACAAAGCTTTCCATTAGCAGTATCGATACTAACAACGCCCCCTTCTTCGGCAATCCTCGGTCTACCTAAAGCTCTTACTCCTGCAAGAGATAGCAAATGCGCAAGACTATCGATGCGATTTGCTGAGTCATGATTTCCTGCGATCGCAACTGAAGGAATACTTAACTGATTGAGCTTATAGAAAAAGTCATAGGCAACCCGTTCTGCGTCAGTTGTGGGATTTGGTACATCAAAAATATCCCCAGCTACAAGTACGGCATCAACTTCAAATTCCTGAGCATATTTGAGGATTTCTTCTAATGCTAAGGCAATCTCAGGAGTGCGATCGACTCCCTTTAATTTTCTACCCAAATGCCAATCAGAGGTGTGGATTAAACGCATAATCTTTGTGTATTAAAGGAGTGGCTGCTTCGCAGCCACTCCTTTAATTCTAAACGTTTTGCGGTGTAACTCACTGTAGCCAAGTTGCGCGATCGCTTCTCGATGTTTAGCTGTGCCATAACCCTTATTTGTGGCTAGATCATAGCCTGTATATATTTCTGCTAGTTCTACTATCCTGCGATCGCGCCATACTTTCGCGACAATACTTGCCGCCGCAATTGAAATTGATAGAGAATCTCCCTTAATTACTGTAGTTTGAGGAATCGGCGTAATTAGTTTAAATCGTAAAAGTTGATTGCCATCGATTAGGCAATGTTTGGGTTGAGGATTTAGCTTTGCGATCGCCCTCTCCATCGCTAGTAAACTTGCTGCGAGAATATTCATTTCATCGATTTCATCAACCGTTGCTGTGCCAATTTCACAAGCGATCGCGACTTCACGAATGATCAGATCTAACTTTTCGCGCCGTTGGGGTGACAGCTTTTTGCTGTCAGTCACACCTAGATCTTCTAAAGAAGCAAATTTATCAATTGGCAAAATCAGAGCTGCCGCCACAACTTCGCCAAAAAGACAACCCCTCCCAACTTCGTCAACTCCTGCTACAGGGTAATTTACAATTTCTAGCGATCGGATGTCTTCTTGATTCATGAAACTGATTCATCTTTTGGTATTTAGCAAAGCAAGTCTTGCTCAGGACATAAAACCAGAAGATGAGTTGCGGCGCTTCGCGCCGCAACTCATCTTCTGGGGTTTTGGTTTATACTAGCTAACTCTTTTTTTGCTATATGTTACAGCGCTTTGCGCTGAGTTAAAAACCAGTGAAAATTTTGAAAGTGCCGCGAAGCGGCACTTTCAAAATTTGTTATCCTAAATACAGTGTCACAAGCACCACAAGCAAGTTTTAATAGTAGCTAACTCATCAGTCAAGACCCACCGCAATGACCACAACGCCGATCGCACCCAAAACGACTACACAACCCACACTCGTCAATCGTCCCGACTCATTAGGACGGTTTGGCATTTTTGGAGGCAAATATGTCCCCGAAACCCTTATGAGCGCCCTTGCTGAACTGGAAACCGCCTTTTATCATTACAAAAACGATCCAGACTTTAACAATGAACTAAACGGCTATTTGCGGGACTATGTGGGTAGACCTAGCCCTTTGTACTTTGCAGAGCGATTGACTCAGCACTATGGAACTGCTCAGATTTATCTAAAACGTGAAGATCTCAACCATACGGGTGCGCACAAAATCAATAATGCCCTAGCTCAAGTCCTCCTCGCAATCCGCATGGGCAAAAAGCGCGTCATTGCCGAGACAGGTGCAGGACAGCATGGCGTGGCGACGGCAACAGTTTGCGCTCGCTTTGGTCTAGATTGTGTGATCTACATGGGCGTACAGGACATGGAGCGCCAATCGCTGAATGTATTTCGGATGAAGCTCATGGGTGCAGAGGTGCGTCCCGTTAAGGCTGGTACTGGTACGCTCAAAGATGCTACATCTGAAGCAATTCGTGACTGGGTAACTAATGTCGTCGATACCCATTACATTCTCGGCTCCGTCGCTGGCCCCCATCCCTACCCGATGATTGTGCGAGATTTTCATGCCGTGATTGGTAAGGAGAGTCGTCGCCAGAGTCGAGAGAAATGGGGCGGGTTGCCAGATATTTTGCTTGCTTGTGTTGGTGGTGGCTCTAATGCGATGGGGCTATTTCATGAGTTCGTCGATGAGCCAAGCGTTCGCTTGATCGGTGTGGAAGCAGCAGGTAAAGGTACAAATACCGAGTTCCATGCCGCAACTTTAACGCTTGGGCGCGTTGGGGTATTACATGGCGCAATGAGCTATCTATTGCAAGATTCAGATGGACAAGTCCAAGAAGCACATTCCATCAGTGCTGGATTAGATTATCCAGGTGTTGGTCCAGAGCATAGCTATCTCAAGGATTTGGGCCGTGCTGAATATTACAGCGTCATTGATCAAGAAGCTCTCGATGCATTTCAACGCCTCTCACGATTAGAAGGAATCATTCCTGCGCTGGAAACATCCCATGCGATCGCCTATCTAGAAACTCTCTGCCCACAATTAACTGCCGATCAGCGCATTATCATTAATTGCTCTGGTCGTGGTGACAAAGATGTAAACACTGTAATTCAGCATTTACATCTCTAAAAGATAAAGGCGGCACTTCGTGCCGCCTTTATCTTTTAGGTTTGCGCTGATAGCCATCGCTCTGCTTCTAGTGCTGCCATGCATTAGGATTGGAAACCTAAATCTGTAGTTTCATCCAAACTCTATTTAGGTTTCCAGTTTTTAGTAATGTGACTGTGATGACAATACAGGTTTTACTCACGCTAAAATTCTGTAAAGAAATCATAGTGACTGCTTTAAAGGTTTCAGCTAAAGCCTTGCACTGAAAGTGCATAGTTTTGGACTAGCGTTCTGGGACAATAATCGAGATTATTGTATCAAGGTAAGTATCATAATGCTTTGCCACAAAGATTAGACCTTAGCAAAGTAAAAAATGGAAAGTTAGAGGTCAAGGGAAGATGACTGCTAAAATGCTTACCAAAGGATAGGAGGAGCGGTAATTTGTATTGCCACAAAACTATAAATGAATTTAAATATTGAGCAAATTGCGTTTTTTCTATTTGTAGCTGCAATCGTCGCAATGGTCGCAAGACTAATCAAGATACCCTATACAATTGGTTTAGTTGTCGCGGGAATTGCGATCGCCTTTATTCCATCATCTAGTGATGTTGGACTCTCTAAAGAACTAATTTTTGTGATTTTTCTGCCTGCACTTGTGTTTGAAGCAGCTCTATATATTCGCTGGGAAGAGTTAAAAGAAGATTTTTTAGTTGTTCTGCTTCTTTCTACGGTGGGAGTGTTGATGTCCGCTGGGATTATCGCCACGGGAATGCATTACTTGGCGGGGTGGGAGTGGAAAATCGCAATGGTATTCGGAATTTTAATTACGGCAACTGACCCTGTAGCAGTAATCGCGACATTTAAAGAGACTGGCGTGCAAGGTAGGTTAAGGCTATTAGTAGAAGCTGAAAGTCTATTTAATGATAGTACTGCTGCCGTAGGATTTGGCATCGCAGTTGCTTTGGCGATGGGACAACCCACCGACTTCCCTAGCACGGTTATCTTATTAGGGACAACCATTGGTGGCGGTATTCTCAGTGGTGCTGTAGTCGCAGGTGGACTACTCTTGTTAGCAGGACAAACAGAAGATCCCCTAGTCGAGATTACTTTTACAACGGTTGCAGCCTACGGTTCTTTCTTTCTAGCAGAACATTTTCATTGCTCAGGGGTGCTTGCAGCGTTAACAGCAGGTCTAATGGTGGGAAATTTAGGTTTCCTTGGTTCCATTTCCAAAAAAGGTAGGGAGTCAGTAGAGTCTTTTTGGGATTATGCGACATTTGTGGTTAATTCACTAATTTTCATCTTGCTTGGCATTCAAGAATCTCAAGAGAATTTAGGACTTTTTGCTGTTTCAATTTTGATAGCGATCGCGGTGGTACTGATCGGTAGAGCTTTAGCTATCTATCCATTATGTGCGCTATTTTCTTTCTCTAATTTGCGTGTAAAAATGACACATCAACATGCTTTGTTTTGGGGCGGTTTACGAGGAGCACTCGGTCTTGCCTTGGCACTAGGGCTACCAATGGAGATTCCCCATCGCTCAGAAATTATTACCGTTACCTTCGGAGTAGTCGCCTTTTCTGTATTTGTGCAAGGACTGACTATGCAGCCCATGCTTAAGTCAATGGGAGAGATTCCAGATGCAACAATTTCATCATAGTATTTTTAAAATAGTTCACAAAAAACTTCCAATCTGGGCAACAAGGGAACATTAAATCAAAAGAGGAAAGGTAATATTTGAATTAAGGCAACTCCAAAGAAAAAGCGATCCATATCAAACCCAAAAATATGGCGACGGGCTAAGCCCGTCGCCATATTTTTGGGATCAATTATTTTGTGTAAGTCCCTAAATCTGAATCTATTTTGGCTCAGAGGCAAATAGATTTAATCCCAATTGTTGAGAAAGGAACTTAGTGACAAGCTGACCTTTTACACTATTACCTGCTTCATCAAGGGGTGGTGCAAAACTTCCCATTCCGCCTTTATTGGGAGAAGCTACAACCATGCCGCCGCTGACTCCACTCTTACCGGGTAACCCAGTTTCATATAACCAGTCTCCAGAGTTTTCATACAGACCAGCTGTTACCATGACGGCTAAGACATGCTGACAATGAATAGCATCAATAACTTTCTCTGAGGTTATCGGATTTACGCCTCCATTTGCCAAGGTTGCTGCCATGACGGCTAGATCCCTTGCCGTTACATTTAAAGAGCACTGCTTGGTATAAATATCAGTTGCCTGAATTGGGTCAAAAAAGATGCGATCGTAGGCTTGTAGTAGTTTGGCTATGCCTTGGTTTCTTTGGTTAGTAGCCGCTTCCGACTGATAAACTTCTTCGTTTAGTGTAAGTTTTCGACCTGCAAATCGGGATAGCCCATCGTGAATAAATTGCCATTTTTCTGCAGCGGTTTCGCCTGGAGCTAGGCTAGTTGCAGCGATCGCCCCAGCATTAACCATTGCATTACTTGTTCCCTCATCAATGCGATCAATGGCAATTACCGAATTAAATGGCAGCCCAGTACTCCTGACTCCAAGCTTATCCCTTGCCTCATTTTCCCCGATCGCATGACAAATTAAAGCGAATACAAAAGGCTTGGACACACTTTGAATCGAAAACTCATAGTCTGCATCTCCAGCCCTATGGATAGTGCCATTTGTCTCAACCACACATATACCAAACAGATCGGATGGGACTTTGGCTAGGGCAGGAATGTAGTCTGCAACCTTTCCGTCATCAATGGAGTTAAAGCGATCGTATGCCTGAGCGACGAATGCAGAAACGATTTGAGTTGAAGGTAATTGAATAGTAGATTCCAAAGAATGTGGGCTTGTTTTGATGTCGTTCACTGATGTATCTAATCCATGCATAATTGTATGTGAATGCTTCAATAAACTGATACTGAATCAAAAGAAATATGAGTTATTGCGCTCCATTATCCTCGATCGCGTTGCTCGATATATCGTTTTGCTAAAGTTGTGTGGTCATCAAGAAGCTGCAAGCTAAGAACAAAAGCTAGACAATGCGGTGAAATGCTTTCAGTGTGGATGGGATGATGCTATGAACTGTAGAACTCACCCCATATCTAAACTCTGGGATGGGCTTGAAGTTGCAGAAGTTTGATGCATTGTCAAAAACCTTAGCGATCGCTAAATTTATCTCCAAAAGATACCGACTCTAGTGGTTGAGCGGTTAGCTCGGCAATGCGAGTCAACTATTGAAAAAGTAGTACAATTCGTCTAACGCTATAAAAATCTCAAACCGAGTTTGAATTATAAATGTATGCAAAAGCCACTCGATCGCATTACGTTCAATCCGCAAATTATGGGCGGTAGGGCTTGTATTCGGGGAATGCGAATTACGGTTTCTTTGGTATTAAGCTTGATTGCGAATGGTTTAACGAATGCGGAAATCTTGAGCGAGTATCCCGATCTGGATGCGGAGGATATTAAGGCAAGTCTCTTGTATGCTGCTTTTTTGGCGAATGAGGAGGTGCGGAGTTTTGTGGGGATGAGTGCGTGAAGCTTTTGGCAGATATGGGAGTTTCCCAAACGGTTGTGAAGTCGTTGAGGGAAATGGGTTACGATGCAAAACACTTGAGGGAAGAGGGTTTGCAATGTTTGCCAGATCCTTTGATTATTGAGAAAGCAAAAATTGAAGGTCGGGTAATCTTAACTTTCGATTTGGATTTTGGTGATTTGATGGCTGCGAGTCAGGATGATCTGCCAAGTGTGATTATCTTTCGGTTAAAAAATACATCACCTCTGTTTGTTTTGAGTAGATTGCAAGGTGTTCTAGAAAGTTGCTCTGAGGAGCTAAAAGTAGGTGCTTTGGCGATCGTATCTGATGAGCGATATCGACTAAGACGCTTGCCAATTTAGCTTTTTACCTTTTTACTTTTGCCTTGGAGAAATGCCACACATCTGTCTGTCGCTGTCGGTGGCATTGGGATTGGTGGAGAGATAGTCGTGGAGGTTATTGCAGAGACCGATTAATAGGCGATCGAAGTCGTTTTCAATCTCCCACACTCGCGCCATTTTGTCATTGGAAGCGGTGACAATTTTGCTGCCGTCTGCACTGAAATTCGCACTTATGACCCAATCTGTATGCCCTTTTAGTTCGGCAATAAGATTCCCTTTGACATCCCACACCCGCGCCGTTTTGTCAGCGGAAGCGGTGACAATTTTGCTGCCGTCTGCACTGAAATTCGCACTATTGACAGAACTTGTATGCCCTTTTAGTTCGGCAATAAGATTCCCTTTGACATCCCACACCCGCGCC